>OZ244786.1:3507500-4507104 GCA_965219675.1 Candidatus Multivorans sp.
ACTTCCGCCAGCCGCTGGATCGCCGCAAACTCCTCCGGCACGCGCCAGTTGCCAAGCTCGACTACCGCCCCCAATCCGGCGGGAAGGACACGAGGCAGGTTGTCGGTCAACCCGCCGCCCGTGATATGCGCCAATGCCCGCAGACGCGGGTCGCCCAGCAACGGCTTGAGCAGGCCCAGATAGGAAAGGTGGCGCGCCAGCAGGATGTCCCGCACCGTACGCTCGGACTCCGGCAGCCGCGACGCCAGGTCGAGGCCGGCGAGGTCGAAGAAAGCCCGTCGCGCCAGGGAGAAGCCGTTGGTGTGGAGACCGGCCGACGCCAAACCGATCAGCAGATCGCCGGCGCGCACCGCGGAGCCGTCGAGAATCGCATTCCGCTCCACGGCGCCGACGATGAAGCCCACCAACTCGTAGTCGCCCGGCTGGTAGAAACCGGGCATCTCCGCCGTCTCGCCTCCGAGGAGAGCGCAGCCGTTGTCGACACAGGCGCCTGCCACGCCCCGGAGCAGCGATGTCATCGGCTCGGCATTCAGCTCACCCGCGCCGACGTAGTCGAGAAAGAACAGAGGCACGGCGCCCTGCACCAGAATGTCATTCACGCAGTGGTTCACGAGATCGCCGCCGACGGTGCTGAAATCGCCCGCCATGCGGGCTACAGCCAGCTTCGTGCCGACGCCGTCAGCCGAAGCGACAAGAACCGGCTCGCGCATTGAGGCGGGAAGGGCGAAGAGGCCCCCGAAAGATCCGAGACCGCTCAACACGCCTTCAGTGAATGTCGACTTCACCAAGGTTCCGATGCCGGCCAGGGCCCGGTCCTGAGCCGCCAGATCCACTCCCGCGGCCCGGTAGGCTTCCGCGTCGTTCACCGGCTCTAGCCTGCTTCCAGGCGCAGTGGAAAGAGCTCCGCCTGCGTCTCGCCGTGACCTTCGCCCGGTACCGGATACTCGCCCGTCCAGCACGCGGTGCAGTACGTATCCGGAGGACCGGAAACGCAGCCGAGAAGTCCTTCGAGCGAGAGATAGGCGAGGCTGTCCGCCCGGATGAAGCGCCTGATCTCCTCCAGCGAGTGATCCGACGCAATCAACTCGCTGCGCGTCGGCGTGTCGATGCCGTAGATGCAGGAGAACGCCGTAGGCGGCGACGTGATCCGGATGTGAACCTCCGATGCACCCGCTTCACGGACCATGTTGACGATCTTCCGTGATGTCGTGCCCCGTACGATCGAGTCGTCCACCAGCACGATCCGCCTTCCGGCAATCAACTCCCGAACCGGGTTCAACTTGACCTTGACGCCGAAGTGCCGGATCGACTGCTGCGGTTCGATGAAGGTCCGGCCGATGTAGTGGTTCCGGATCAGGCCCAACTCGAGCGGCGTCCCGGAGGCGCGGCTGTAACCGAGCGCACCGTAGAGCCCGCTGTCCGGAACCGGCACCACAAGGTCCGCCTCGACCGGCGCCTCCTGTGCCAGACGGGCACCCATTTCCAGACGCGCCTGGGCCACGGAGTCGGAAAAGACCTCACTGTCCGGGCGCGCGAAGTAAACATGCTCGAAAACGCAACGAGCGGCCCTCGATACCGGCGGCAAGCGGTAACTCTCGATGCTGTCGCCTCGAGCCAGCACCACCTCGCCGCGGTCAAGCTCGCGCAGCGGCCGGGCCTCCAGCAGGTCGAAGGCACAGCTCTCGGACGAGAAACAGGGCTGGCCGTCCAAATCCCCCAGAATCAGCGGCCTGAAGCCATAGGGGTCCCGTGCGGCGATCAGGCCCTGCCGGCTGATGAGGAGCAGGGAGTAGGCGCCCCTTACATCTCCCAGCACCCGCAGCAGCGACTCCACGATCTCCTCGTGAGGACGCGTGGCCATCAGGTGCAGGAAGACCTCGGAGTCACTGGTGGTCTGGAAGATCGACCCCGCTGCCTCCAGTTCGTGGCGGGTGGCCATCGCACTGACCAGGTTGCCGTTGTGAACGATGCCGAGCGGCCCCATCGAGGTCATGACCACGATGGGCTGAGCATTCACGATGACACTGGAACCGGCTGTCGAATAGCGCGTATGGCCTATCGCTCGCTTACCCGGTAGTCCTGCCAGCTTGTCGGCATCGAAGATCTCGGCCACCTTGCCCATCCCGCGCTCGGCATGAAGCTGCTCCCCATCCCACGACACGATCCCGGCGCTTTCCTGGCCGCGGTGCTGCTCGGCGTAGAGACCAAGGTAGGTGAGGTTCGCCGCGTCCGGCGCCCCCTCGATACCGAAGATCCCGCACATTTGGCTGTAGGTTAGCCCACGGCCCTGGGGAGGGCTTCGGCCCAGACAGCTCGCAGATCGTCGACCGCGCCATCCACGACGCCGCCGTCGAAACCGACCACGACGCGGTCACCGCCGACTTCGCCGATGTCCGTGGCGGGTACCCCGAACTCCTCCGCGCACCCGAGTACGTCGTCGACCCGGCCCGGCGCGGCAGTGACGAGCGCCCTCCCCTGCGCCTCCGAGAAGAGACTCAATGGGTCGCCAGCCGTGTGCCCGCGCACTCCCAGACCCCAGACCAGGGCGCACTCAGCCAGAGCCACGAGCAGCCCACCTTCCGCGAGATCGTGGCAGCCGCTCAACCAGGTCGCCTGGCGTGCCCGGCGCAGCATGGCGCAGAGGGCAGCTTCCGCCTCAAGATCGACGGCGGGTGGACGTCCCGCCTCGACTCCGTAGAGCAGCCGCTGGTATGCCGAGCCCCCGAACTCGTCTCCCCCGGCGCCGAGCAGCAGCACTCGATCGCCCGGTCGCCAGAAACCACAGCCGAGCAGGCGGTGGATCTCCCCCTCCCTGCCCAGGTCCATCAGCCCGTCGATCACGCCTACCATCGCCACCGTCGGCGTTGGTCGCACCGCCTCGCCCTCGGTCTCGTTGTAGAGGGACACGTTGCCGGAGATCACCGGCACGTCGAACGCCCGGCACGCATCGGCCATCCCGGCGATGCACTCCTGAAGCTGCCACGCGATCTCCGGGTTCTCGGGCGAGCCGAAGTTCAGACAGTTCGTCATCCCCACCGGCTCGGCGCCAGCCGTGGCGAGGTTCCGTACCGCCTCCGCCACAGCCTGCCGGCCACCCATCCGCGGATCGAGCCAGCAGTACGAAGGATTCGTATCCGAGGTCAGCGCGAGCCCCGACGGCGTGCCCTTCAGTCGAAGGACCGCGGCGTCGGCCCCCGGACCGACGATCGTGTTCGAGCGTACGGTCGAGTCGTACTGCCGGTAGATCCAGGTCTTGTCTCCCAGTTCGGGCGTGCCCAGCAGGCGCTTGAGCGCGCCGAGCGGATCGTCGGGCGCCTCGGGTTCCACGTCCTCCTGACGGCGGGCGAGGTCCTCTGGGGGCGCCGCAGGCCTGTCGTAGACGGGCGCCCCGTCCACCAGCGGCTCCACCGGCATATCCGCAACCGTCTGACCTCGGAACGTCAGACGGGCGCGCCCATCGTCCGTCACCCGGCCGATCGTCGACGCTTCAAGGCCCCAACGGGAGAGGATCGAGGCGACGGCCTGCTCCTGTCCTCTCTGAGTGACGAAGACCATCCGTTCCTGAGACTCCGAGAGCATGATCTCGTAGGGCGTCAGGGAAGCCTCACGCAGCGGCACGACGTCGAGGTCGATCTCCACGCCGGCGCCACCGCGGGCAGCCATCTCGAAGCACGAACTGGTCAATCCGGCGGCGCCCATGTCCTGCACACCGAGCACGACCCCGCTCCGCATCGCCTCGAGACTCGCTTCGAGAAGCACCTTCTCGGTGAACGGGTCGCCCACCTGCACCGTGGGCCGCTTCGCCTCGCTCTCGCTGTCGAAGGCCTCCGAGGCCATCGTCGCGCCATGGATACCGTCGCGACCGGTTCGGCTGCCGGCGTAGAGAATCGGGTTCCCAGCCCCGGAAGCGACCGCGGTGAAGATCCGCTCCCGACGACAGACCCCGAGCGCGAAGGCGTTGACCAGGATGTTGCCGTTGTACGAACTGTGGAAGCCGGTCTCGCCGCCGACCGTCGGGATGCCGACGCAGTTTCCGTAGTCCCCGATACCGCGCACAACGCCGTCGACGAGGTGGCGCATCCGCGCGCCGCGCTCGCCGTCGATGTCGCCGAAACGCAACGAATCGAGGCAGGCGATCGGGCGCGCGCCCATCGTGAAGACATCGCGCAGGATTCCGCCCACACCTGTCGCGGCGCCCTGGTATGGCTCGATAAAGCTCGGGTGGTTGTGGCTCTCCATCTTGAAAGCCGCGACCCAGCCGTGGCCTATGTCCACGACCCCCGCGTTCTCTCCGGGGCCATGGACGACTCGACGACTCCGGGTCGGAAACCGGCGGAGATGGATCTTCGACGACTTGTACGAACAGTGCTCGGAGTAGAGGGCCGATGCGATGCCGAGTTCGGTATAGGTCGGGACGCGACCGAGAAGATCGCACAGACCGCCGTACTCGTCCGCCGTCAAGCCGTGCTCGGCCGCGAGCCCGGCATCAACCAGCGGCTCGCCGGCAAGGGGACTGGGCGCCGTCACTACTTCTATCCGGCGACCGCGGCCGTCAACTGGTCGACGCGGCCGCCGCCGGCCCGAACGGCTCCGGCAAGCAGGGCGAGGCCCTCGCCGTTGCCCAGCAGGTCCTCGGCGCAGCGTTCCGGATGAGGCATCAAGCCGAGCACATTGCCTTCCGCGTTGCACACGCCGGCGATCGATCTCTTCGATCCGTTCAGGTTGGCGGCGGGAGCCACGCGGCCATCGGCATCCACGTACCTGAAGACCACCTGGCCCGCTCGCTCGAGCTGGTCCAGGGCCTCGTCGGTGTCGACGTAGTTGCCCTCGGCATGCGCAATGGGCATACGCAGTACCTCGCCCCGACGGTAGCCCGAGCTGTAGACCAGATCGTTCCGCTCGACTCTCAGATAGACGTCGACGCTGAGGAACCGGAGGTTGCGGTTCCTCCGCATCGCCCCGGGTAGCAGGCCCGCCTCCAGGAGCATCTGGAAGCCATTGCAGATGCCAAGCACCCGTCCTCCCGCCTCAGCGTGGCGCCGCACCGCCGCCATGATCGGCGAATGCGCCGCCATCGAGCCGGCACGAAGGTAGTCCCCGTAGGAGAAACCGCCCGGCAGGACGACAAGATCACACTCTCTCAGCGAGGTCTCCTGGTGCCAGAGGAACACCGCTTCCTGCTCCAGCACACGCTTGAGGACGTAGTACACGTCATGGTCGCAGTTGCTGCCCGGGAAGACCACAATCCCGCACTTCATTCCGAGAGCCACTCCACGCTGTAATCCTCGACGATCGGGTTCGCCAGCAACTGCCGGCACATGCGGTCGATCGCCTCCGACGCCTCGGCCCTGCTCGCCGCATTCAGCGAGACCTCAAAGCTCTTGCCTGCCCGGATGCGCTCGACACCGTCGAAACCGATCCGTCCCAGCGCGTCCTCGATGGCTCGTCCCTGCGGGTCGAGAACCTCGGCCCGCGGATAGACCAGCACCCGCACCACGTAGCCGTTTCCGTTCCGCGTCAACTCAACCTCCCCCGTGCCATCCGGCGCCGACCTCCAACCACGGCCCCGGGCGACGTTGCTCGGCCACCACGAGCTTCGCACCGGAACCCCGGCGGTCGAGAACCGGCTGCACGGATGCGGCCGCCATCGCGGGCGAGTTGTTCGTTTCGGAGAGGTGACACAGGACGACCCAGGACAAGCGATCGGACAGGAGCTCGTCGAGGCCCGAGGCGGCTTCCTCGTTGCTGAGGTGCCCACGCGCCGACGCCACTCGCTCCTTCAGGCGCCAAGGGTATGGTCCCGTGCGCAGCATGTCGAGATCGTGATTCGACTCGAGCAGCAGAACGTCGAGATTCCGGAGACTGCGCCACGCCTCCGCGGTCCGGCGACCCAGATCGGTCGCCAGCCCGAGGCGAAACCCACCGCTGCTCTCAACGACAATGCCCACCGGTTCGCGCGCATCGTGCGGCACCGGGAACACTTCGATCCGGAAACCCGCCGCGGTGAGCGGAACGCCGGGGCCCATCGGCCGTGCGAACGCGCCCAGACCACCCAACTGGGGACCGCGATAGGTACCGCGAGTCACGTAGACCGGAACCTGGTGGCGGCGCGCAAAACGGCAGGCGCCGCGACTGTGGTCGTCGTGTTCGTGGGTCAGCAGCACAGCGTCCACGTCGGCCGCCGAACGTCCTACCATGTCGAGTCGCCGCTCCAGCTCCCGGCACGAAAACCCGGCATCCAGCAGCAGGCAGCCATCGATGCTCTCCACGATCGTGCTGTTCCCTCCGCTCCCCGATCCGAGCACGGCTACCCTTAGCCCGGCGCCGCTGCCACCGAGACGCCGCGAGCGGAGTTTGGACTCACGCGCGGCGGCCGCGAGGGCACCGTCACCGAAGAGCGCGAGTTGGCCTCCAGGCATCGGAACTGTCGATGCCCGGCGCCGCTACGGTCTCTAGAACCGCTGCCCGATCCAGAACGTGGTGCGGCTGTCGCCCGACTCCTTGAGGTCCCACTGGGTCGCGAAGTCCCAGTGCAGATCCACGCCGAGCATTCTCACCGTGATACCGAAACCGTAGGCGGCGATCGCGTCGTCCAGCCGGCTGTTCTCGGAGTCCCAGACGTCGAAATCCTGGATCCCGTCGAAGTACGCGCCGGCGACGTCGATGAAGAAGCGTCCCTGGATCCCCTGGAAGGTCCAGATCGGCGTCACGAAGAAGTCGATCAGCGGAAAACGCAGCTCCAGATTGGTGAAGAAACCGTGGTCGCCGACCATGTCGCGGAAGTCGACTCCCCGCACCGTGTCCAGGCCACCGAAGTACACCGGATTGGGGAAGTTCCCTTCTCTCACGCTGCCGAAGAGGCGGGTCGCAAAGACGCTGCGCCGCGTGAGGGGGAAGTACTTTCGGGCGTCGAGCTGGATCGTCTGGGTCAGAGCGCCCGAGGTCTCGAGGTCCGGGGCGTACTCGGCCGACAGCCGGTAGCGGTGGCCGCTCGACGGCCCGGCGGGTCCGAACACCGTCGTGTCCCCGACGAGGGCCGTCTGGATCACCGGGTAGTCGTCCTCGCGCGGCTCGACGATGGGGATCGGCCGGCCGAAATCGTCGAAGATCAGGTTGAAGTCGCTGTCGTACGCATAGGCCTGGTAGTCGAGCTTGCGCCGGATGTACCCGGCGCCCAGCTCGAAACGCCGGTAGAAGCTCATCGGGTAGGAGATCGAGAAGATGGCGCCGGTCTGCTGGAAGAACGACCTGCCGCGCTCGTAATACCCGTAGTTGTAGTCGTATCCGATATAGAAGGCGCGGTCATCGAACAGCGAGACCTGCCACTGCAGCCTGTTCGAGAGATTCAGGTAGGTCACGTTGAACTGCGAGAAGCTCTCGATCGAAGCGAAGGTCGTGAACAGCCGGCGGTCGCCTAGGAAGTCCGAGAACTGGAGGTAGACCTGGCCCAGGAAGGTCTGGTTGTCGTCCACCCCGATCGCGGTCTGGGCGTCCTCCAGGAACAACCTCCACCCGCGCTTGTCCTCCTTGTTCGACTCGTCGATCGAGACCTGAATGTCGGGTTCGAAGAGGTCGATGGCTGGAATCGGATCACCGCCGATTCCCACGTCGACGATCTGCACGTCGCCGATCGGTTCCTCGATGTCCCTCTCGTACAGGTCGAAGCGGCCCTTCCAGAAGCCCGTGTAGACGAGTCGATCATCCTGGCCGGCCTGGGTCAGGACGGTGGGCTGAAAGCAGCCGGTGATCGCGTTCGTGTACTGCCTGAGTTCGCCTGTAGCCAGCTCGAGGCCGAAGATGTTCTCGGCCCCGCTCCGGTCCGACGTGAAGTACACCGTGCCATCGTCCCCCGAAAACACCGGGTCCGTGTTGTGGTGGTCGTCGCTGGAGATGCGCGTACGCTCCAGGGTCTCGAGGTCCAGGCGGAAGAGCTGGCCCGTCTCGCCCGGGACCGAAGAGAACACCAGCCACCTGCCGTCGTGGGAGTACGACGGCGCGCCGTCGAAGACCTCGTCGTTGGTCAGGTTGCGGATCTCGAGCGTCTCCAGGTCGAGCTCGAAGACGTCGTACTGGCCGTTCTGGTTGCCGCCGAAGGCGACGCGCCGGCCGTCCGGACTCCAACTGGGGGCGGTCTGCTGTTCGATCTCCATGTCGATCACCCGGCGGACGCCACCCCCCAGGACATTCACGATGGCCAGCGAGTAGCCCGCCTCCTTGCGCACGAAGGCGGCCAGCGAGTTGCCATCCGGCGAGAAGGCCAGATCGCTCCCGTGTTTCCGGCCCAGACTCAGCATCTGCGCGACGTAGTGACGAAACTCCGCGGTGTAGCCCTTGGTCAGGTTCTTGACCGGCTCGCGCTCCTGCGTGTCGAAGAGCACGATGTCGATATCGCCCTGGAAGGTCGAGAAGGCGGCTACCAGGTCCCCTGAGGGCGAGGCCACGGGCGAGGTTTCCTGGCTGCCCTGGGGACGGGTCCGGAACGGTCGGCCGAAATCGCTCGGTTCGCCGGTCGCCACCAGCTCCGGCAGGTACCTGTTGCGGAGCCAGCGACGGAACTCCAGGTCGAAGTCCTCCGGATCGATCCGGAACGCACGCTCCACGGCACGGCCGACCCGTGAACCGATCGTGTTCCGGAACTCGAACAGGAAGTCGATCACGCCGTCGGCGCCCCACCGCTCCTCCATGAAGTCGAACGCCGCGTGTCCGTACCGGTAGGCGAAGAAGCCGCTGGCCTGACCCGACGTGATGGGCGGCAGACGGTCGTTGACTACCGCGTCCCGCAGGTACATGCGGTCCGAGGCGCTCTCATCCTTGGCGAAGTAACTCGCCATCCCCTCCATCAACCACTGCGGCGGACTGCTGGTCAGGGCACGACCCAGGCTGCCCCCGAAGAGGATGTGGTACTGGAAGATGTGAGTCAGTTCGTGGAGCAGCAGCTCGTAGAGTTCGATGTCCGGCAGGTCGATCGGCATGACCATCCGGAACCTGGCCGAGGTGGCGAAGGCGGCGACTCCCTCCGGGATGAAGTTGATCATCACGTTGTTCTGGAGGAAGTCCGAGTGCGTGTTGTAGATGATCAGGGGCGTCGGCTCCTGGATCTGGTAGTCCAGGTCGAGCGACAGTTGGTCGTAGGCGCTCTCGGCCATTGACGCGACCTTCTGGAGCTGGCTCTCGCTCTCCGAGTAGTAGTAGATGTCGAAGTGGGTCGAGTGGTAGATGCGCCAGTCGAAGTCCTCGTAGCGGATCTTGTTCTTGCCGAAGCCCTGAGCCTGCAAACCGGCGCCCGCACCGACCAGGAGCGCGCAGGCGAGCGCGGTTACGCGGATGGCCCACTGTCGCGCAGGCCGATGTACTTCTGAGTTCACTGGCTCCTCCCCCGAGGCTCAGGGCGTGAAGATCACGCGCGCCACTTCGATGTCCTTCTGCGTGAAGACGCCGAGAATGCGGTCCTCCAGCGCATACAGGTTCTCGAACATGCCCTGCAGCGGATCCGCCTGCTCGCCTTCGAAGCTCTTGAAGTCCTTGAAGTTGTCGTTGTAGATCAGTTCCCCGGTCTTGCCGTCGAAGACCATCACGACGATGTCGTACTCGAATCCGGTCTGTTCGACGAGCACCTGCCGGTACATCGTGCGGCCGTCGAAGGGCGACGTGTATTCCTCCGTCCGATACCCCGAACGGTCCTGAATGTCGAAGTCCAGGGTTCCGGCAAGGATGAGGTCCGACTGGGTCCGTTCCCCCAGACTGCGCCAGAAGTCCTCATCACGCGCCAGCATTTCCAGGTCGTAGGTCGGATAGTCGATGCGGCCGGCCTCGACGATCCGCAGGTCCGTCTCCCGCCGAAGGACCTTGTTCAGGTAGCGCTCGAACTCTCCCTGCACGTCGATGTCCGTACCTTCGATCCGGCCCTCGCCCTCCTGGCTTACGACCAGGAAGGGCGCCGGCAGCAGGGTACTGCGGCCGGCGAGGTCGATCCGCGCGCGCATCGGCAGCTTGAGCCGCACTTCCATCGTGCCGTCGGCGGTCGCCGGAGCAACCGCGACCAGGCCCAGGAATCCCGCGAGCAGACCAGCCAGGGCAACGACCGCTGAGAGTCTGTCGCCACGTTTCGTCACCGTCACACCTCCAGCCATCGAACCCCCAGGGTGCAAGAACCGTTCCATAGTCCCCGCAAGACCAACGCATGCCCCGCAGCCGGTCACCGACCGCCGGCCGGAGGCGCACCCGTGCTGCGTCCAGGCAAACGGGGCGGCGTGGTCGCCGGACCGTCGGACTCGGGTGCCTCTTCGGCCGTATCCCCCTTGAAGTTCTGGTAGTACTCGACGAAGCGCGAGTAATTCCTCCGCACGTCACGTTCGCGGGGATCCAGCCTCAAGGCCTGCTGGTAGTAGTTCAGGGCTTCCTCGAACAAGCCCAACGCCTCGTGAGCCACCGCGATGTTGCTCAGGAGCTTCGGGTGTTCAGGTTCGATCCTGCGGGCCTGTTCGAACCGGAACAGCGCCTCGCTCCAGAGACCGCGATTGGCCATATCGACGCCGAATTGCCACTGCTGACGCGCCTCGGGGGTCACCTTGCGCTTCTGCGCATCGGCCACGCCAGACGCCGTCACCAGGAGGAAGACGCCGACGATCAACGGCAGAACGCGCGGCAGACGTTGAGCAGGGCGCGTCACCGATCGAGTATAGATCACGGGCCCGGAATCCGTCTCTGTCTCTGAAAGCTGATTCTCAGCCGACACGACACGTCCCGATCCAGCGAGGGAGGCAGTCATGGCAGACGAACCGGACCGCCGCAGCGGCGCTCACGAGACGAACCACGAGGAGGTCCGTCGAGCCCTCATCGCCCTGAACATGGTGCACGAGGACCGGGGGCTGGTCTGCGCCGTGGCCCAACGGCTGCGGTCGGTGCGGGATCTCGCCTGTGACCGCTTCGCCAGTCGGGCAGCCGGAAGCCTGGAGGCGCCGGTCGACAAGGTGCGGGAGACGCTGCGCGCGGCCCGCTGCTGCCTCGAAGGCGTAGGCGACGAGAACGCGAGAGCGCGGGAGGTCGGAGCCACGATCGTCACTCTCGTCGATCCCGAGTACCCGCGCGCCCTGGTGGACCTGGGCCTGCACGCGCCGCCCGTCCTCTACGTCCGAGGCAAGCTCGGAGACAGCCCCGGTCTTGCGATCGTGGGTTCACGCAAGGCGGACGCATATGGCCTCGAAGTCGCCAGCTGGTTCGCGAGAAGACTCGCCGCGGCCGGCCTGACGATCATCTCCGGGTTCGCGCGCGGCATCGACCAGGCCGCCCACCGCGCCGCTCTCTCCGCGAGAGCCGAAACCGGCCGCACCGTGGCCGTGCTCGGCTGCGGTCTGGATGTCGACTACCCCCGCAACAGCAGGCGAACCGCCGCCGAGATCGCCCGGCGAGGCTCCCTCATCACCGAGTTTCCACTCGGTTGGCAACCTCGGCCCTGGCACTTCCCGATCCGCAATCGGATCATCGCCGCGCTCGGCTTCGCATCGATCGTGGTCCGCGCCGCCAGCCGATCGGGCTCCCTGATCACAGCCCGCCTTGCCCTCGACCTCGGGCGCGAGGTCTACGCTGTCCCAGGGTCGGTGCTCTCCCGGGAATCGGCCGGAGCCCACCTGCTGCTCCGCGACGGCGCCATCCCCGCGCTCGATCCGGATGCACTGCTCGAGACCCTGCCCACAGCCGTCCTGGAGGCACTCGAACGCACGACGCCGGAGCGATCAACCCAGGACGCCAGCGACGACCCCAGCCTCACCCCGTCCGAGGCAGACAGGGACGCCGAGGTCGACGGGCTGCTCGGAGCGCTCAGGAACGGCGCCCGGACCCCCGAAGAACTGGCAGCCAGGCTGCGCCTTCCGATTCCGGGCGTTCTGGCGACCCTGGCCCGCCTGGAGGTCGACGGTCTCGTGCGCCGCTACGACGGCGCGAACTACGCGCTGATGACCCGCTAGGAGCGCCTTCGCGGCGGCCGCCGCTTCGGCGCTCTCGGGTCCTTGCCCTGGGCCTTGAGTCTTGCCTCCCGGACCGCCAGCAACTCGACCGCTTCCTCGAGACTCACGTTCTGGGGGTCCCGGCCCTTCGGCACCGACGCATTCACCTGACCGTCCGTCACGTAGGGACCGAACCGCCCCTTCCTCACCGAGAGTTCGAGGCCGTTTTCGGGGTGCTCTCCCAGTTCGCTGAGAACCGATGTCGAGGCGCCACGCCGACGCTTGGGCTGACGCAGAAGCCCGAGCGCCTGCTCCAGGGTCACGGTCGCCAACTGCTCGTGGCCTTCCAGGCTGCGGCTCTCCTTGCCACTGCGAACGTAGGGACCGAAGCGTCCATCCTGCACCGTGACCGGTTCACCGGTGTCCGGGTGGTCGCCGAGTTCACGCGGAAACGAAAGCACCAGGAGGGCCTCGTCCAGCGTCAGACTCGTGCGATCCATGGACGGCCACAGGCTGGCCATCTTGGGCTTCGCCGCCTTGGCGGCCCGCTTGCGGCCCTTCGGCTCCGGGCTCGGATCGCCCAACTGGACGTAGTCGCCGTAACGACCCGTCTTGACATAGATCGGCTCGCCCGTTTCCGGATGATGTCCCAGCGGACCCTTCTGCTCCGCCGCCCCCTGAAGCAACTCCAGCGCACGCTCGAGAGTGACCTCATCCGGCGGCACGTCGTCCTCGATCGAGACACGTTGCCCATCGTCGCCGGCCTGCAGGTAGGTGCCATAGCGACCGACACGGACAACCACGGCCCGGCCCTCCTCGTCCTTCCCCAGGCGAAGCGAACAGATCGCCCTTGCGTCGATGTCGTCAACGCCCTCGCCCACCATGGACTGGAGACCCCGGCGTCCATCGCCGGCCCGATCCTTCTTGCGGCCGTAGTAGAAGCTGCGCAACCAGGGCTCCGCTTCGAGGGCGCCGCCCGCGATCTCATCCAGGTCGCTCTCCATGCGCGCCGTGAAATCCAGGTCGACGAGATCGCCCAGGTGCTGCTCGAGCAGGCGCGTGACGGCGAAGGCGAGAAACGTCGGCACCAGAGCCGAGCCCTTCTTCCAGACGTACCCCCGGTCCACGATGGTCTGAAGGATGGCGGCGTAGGTCGACGGCCGCCCGATCCCCTGCTCTTCCATTTCCCGCACCAGGCTGGCCTCGGTGTACCGCGCCGGCGGCTGGGTCGTATGTCCCTTCGGCTCGGCGCTTGCCACGCCGACCGTCTGGCCCTTGTGAAGCGACGGCAGAAAGCGCTCCTCGTCTTCCGCGCGCGCCTTCGGATCGTCCCGACTCTCCACGTACACGCGCAGGAACCCGGCAAACCGAAGCACGCGGCCGGAGGCGGTCAGTCCCACGGAGTCCACCGACGGCGTGGAGGTCGAAAGGAGGACGCGGGTGCTCGTCCCCTTCGCGTCCTTCATCTGGGACGCCAGCGTCCGTTTCCAGATCAACTCGTAGAGGCGCAGGGAGTCCCGGTCCAGGCTTCCGCTCACCTGCTTCGGCGTCCGGAAGTTCGTGCCGGCGGGCCTGATCGCTTCGTGCGCCTCCTGGGCGTTGGCCCTCCTGGCGTAGAAGCGCGGCTTCTCCGGCGCATACTCGGACCCGTAGAGTTCGACGATCTGCCGCCGCGCGGCGGCGATGGCCTGACCCGATAGCACGGTCGAGTCCGTCCGCATGTAGGTGATGTAGCCGTTCTCGTACAGGCCCTGGGCCACCCTCATCGTGCGCCCCGCGCTGAACCGGAGCTTCCTGGCGGCCTCCTGCTGCAGGGTCGAGGTGATGAAGGGTGCGTACGGCCGGCGGGTGAATGGCTGCTCCCTGACCTGGCTGACCACCGGCCGCGTAGAGGGCAACTCGTTTCCCAGCCTTCCGGCTTCGGCCTCCAGCAGCAGGTGGGCGTCAGTCTTCAGCTTGCCGGTGTCGCGGTCGAAGTCCCGGCCGCGCGCGAGAGCCTTGCCGCCCAGAGCGGATACGCGCGCCGGGAAGCGCCTCGCCTCGCCGTCCCCGGTTTCGAGCTCCACTTCCACGGTCCAGTAGTCGGCAGCCACGAAGGCCATCCGTTCGCGCTCCCGCTCGACGACGAGCCGGGTCGCCACGGACTGAACGCGGCCCGCCGACAGCCGGGGCTGGACTTTCTTCCACAAGACCGGCGAGACCTCGTAGCCATAGAGCCGGTCGAGCACCCGCCGCGCCTCCTGGGCGTCGACCAGCCGGCGGTCGATCTCGCGGGTGTCGCCCAGCGCCGCTTCGACGGCTGATTTCGTGATTTCGTGGAAGACCATCCGCCGCACCGGCACCTTGGGCCGCAGCACTTCCTGTAGGTGCCACGCGATCGCCTCGCCTTCGCGATCCTCATCCGTTGCGAGCACCAGTTCGTCGGCGCCCCGGAGCGCACTCCGGAGCTTCGTGATCTGACCCCGCTTCTCGCTGGGGATCACGTACAGGGGATCGAATCCACCCTCGATATCGACACCGAGACGCGCCCACGGACGCCCCCGGTACTTCTGAGGCACCTCGGCAGCCGTCCGCGGCAGGTCCCGGATGTGACCGATCGAGGACTCGACCTTGTACCCGGGACCGAGGTAGCGCTCGATCGTCCGGGCCTTGGCCGGCGACTCGACGATGACGAGAGAGTTAGCCATGCGCGCGGGCGACACTAGTAGAGCGGAGAACCTTGTCAAGCTGGCGGGCCCTTGCCATGATGCACCGATGACCGCGCCCGTCGTAGTGGTTGGCGGCGGGCTCGCCGGCAGCGAGTGCGCTTTCCAGCTCGCCTCCAGGGGCCGCGCCGTAACTCTGTACGAGATGCGGCCGCAGTGCTCCACGCCGGCTCACGCCGGCAGCGACCTCGCCGAACTCGTCTGCTCGAACTCCCTGCGCAGCGACGACCCGCACCATGCCGCGGGACTGCTCAAGCGGGAGATGGAGCGCTTCGGTTCGTTGATCATCGCCGCCGCCAGAAGCAACTCGGTCCCCGCCGGCGGCGCACTGGCCGTGGACCGCGCCGGGTTCGCCGCCGCCGTCACGGCGGCGATCGAAGCGCAGCCGCTGATCGAACTGCGGCGCGAGGAGCTGACCGCGCTGCCGCCACCCGACGAATGCGACTGCGTGATCGCAACCGGGCCTCTGACTTCCGAAGCACTGACGCGGGAGCTCGAGCAACTGATTGGTACGGACCATCTCTACTTCTACGACGCAATCGCCCCGATCGTCACGGGTGACAGTCTCAACAACGACCTTCTGTTCCGGGCTTCCCGCTATGGCAAGGGAGGCGACGACTACCTGAACTGTCCGCTCGACGAGGCGGAGTACCGGCGCTTCCACCGCCGGTTGCTCGAAGCGGACACGATCGAGTTGCGCGAGTTCGAGCGGCCGCTGTTCTTCGAGGGCTGCCTGCCGATCGAGGAACTCGCCCGCCGAGGCGAGGACACCCTGCGCTTCGGGCCGATGAAGCCGGTCGGTCTTGTGACCCCGGAGGGGAAACGCCCCTATGCCGTCGTCCAGCTCCGGCAGGAGGACCTCGCCCGCAGCCAGTACAACCTGGTCGGCTTCCAGTCGCGGATGACCTGGCCCGAGCAGCGCCGTGTCCTGCGCACCCTTCCGGGTCTCGAGTCCGCCCGTTTCGTCCGCCACGGCCAGGTCCATCGCAACACCTTCATCAACGCGCCGCTTCACCTGGACCGCCGCTACCGCATCGCCGCGCGGCCGCACCTGAGGCTGGTCGGCCAGTTGACCGGCGTCGAGGGCTACCTCGAGTCGGCGGCCACCGGGCTGGCCGCGGCGCTCTACCTGGTGCTCGAGGACGAGAATCGCCAACCCCTCCCCCTCCCCGACACGACGGCGCTGGGAGCCCTGGCCCGCCACCTCACGGAATCGAACCCCAAGCGCTACCAACCGACGAACATCAACTACGGCCTGCTCGAACCGCTTGCCGGACGGGTGCCCCGGCGAGAGCGACGCGCCGCCTATGTAGCCCGTGCACAAGAGGCTCTTGAGACCTGGGCCGATAGCATGCGCATCGGCGGAACAAACTCATGGGAACCACCGTTCAGCACACCGGGACGCGAGAAGCCGAACGCCGCGGTGCGCTCCCCGAACTGATAGCGGACTTCCTGGAGTACCTGGAGTTGGAGCGCAACTGCTCGGAACACACCGTCCGCGCCTACGGTCGCGATCTGTCCGCCTTCGCGGACTTCCGCGCCGCGGGCGGCGGCAGCGATTTCGACACCGAGGACATCGACTCGCTCCTGGTCCGGTCCTTCGTTGCCTCCCTGAACAAGCGGCGGCTGTCCCGTCGAACCCAGGGTCGGCATCTGTCCGCGCTGCGCGGCCTGTTCCGCTATGCCTGCCTGACCGGTCGGATGCAGTCGAATCCAGCCGACTCGGTGCCGACGCCGAGGGTCGAGAAGACGCTGCCCCGCCATCTGCGACCCGGCGAGATCGACGCTCTCCTCAGGGCTCCCGCAGGCCGTGCCGGACCGCTCGGCCTCAGGGACCGTGCGCTCCTGGAACTGCTCTACGCCTCCGGATTGCGGGTCGGCGAACTCGTCGCCCTGAACTGGCGGGACATCGATCTCGGCGCCAGGGTGCTCCGGGTCGTGGGCAAGGGCGATCGCGAGCGGATGACGCCCTTCGGAGAGCCGGCAGAGAAGGCACTCCGGCAGTGGCTCGACGCCTGGGAGGAGGTCTTCCGGAGCCAGCGCGACGACGCCAACCAGGGCGAACCGGTGTTCCTGAACCAGAAGGGAAGCCGCCTGAGCGCACGCTCCGTCCGCCGCGTCATCGATCGCTACGTAGCGGAAACGGCACAGGCGGCGGGCGCCCATCCGCACGCCCTGCGACACAGTTTCGCCACCCATCTGCTCGAGTCCGGGGCCGACCTGCGCTCGATCCAGGAACTGCTCGGCCACGCCTCCCTCGCGACCACCCAGCGCTACATGCACGTGGACACCGGGCGCCTGCTTCAGGTCTACCGGGAAACCCACCCCCGAGCGAAGGGCGGCCAGGACCGGTAGATCCCCGGCCGTCCCGTTCGAAGACACAACCAGCCCTCGGCAGCCATTCCCTCAGAAAGGAACCGCATGAGACTTCCCATCGCCCGCACGACCCCACGACTCGTGCTCGCATCGGCCACCACCGTCTTCCTGGCCGCTCTGGGGACAGCAGGAGCTCAGGACGACCTTCGCGGCTTCCAGCTCGTCGGCGACTATCAGCTCTTCCTGCAGGGGCAGGAAGCCGCCGGAGCCCAGCTCTACCTCTCCCGCTCCGCCGGAGCATTCCTGGTGATCGCCGACGATCTGCCCTCGCCGGTCATGCTCAGCGCCCGCAACCAGGCCTCGTACAAGGTTCAGTTGCTGAAGATCTCCCCGGCGGGCGAAGACACGGTGGACCTGCTGCCGGGGGCCCTGTTCGGCTCCCCCATGCCCTTCCGTCAGATCCCAAAGGGGCTCGAGTTCCAGGTCGACGGCGTGCGCGCCCAGCTCCGGCAACGACCCTCGCTGGCGGGCGAAGCGACACTCGAGGCCCTGTACGACCACGATCCCGCATATCGCCGCTCGGCCAACGCGTACGAGCTCGACCCGGCAGTCATGGCCGAGGTAGCCGAACTCGGCGCCGGCGTCGAGGTCCGGACCGTCTTCGGATCCTGGTGTCACGTCTGCGAACGCTTCATGCCGCGGGGCCTCAAGGTCCACGAACAGCTCCAGGAATCGCAGGTCCGGTTCACCTACTACGGCCTGGGCGACGACAACCCGTGGGGAGACGCCGAAGTCGACCGTCTGGGAGTGAGCGAACTGCCTACCGCGATCGTCTATCGCGACGGCAAGGAGATCGGCCGCTACATCGGCGGCCCTGGCTGGACCCAACCGGAGGTCTCGCTGCGCGACATTCTGCGTGAGAATCCGTGAAACGAGGGTGCGACGCCGAATGCCCGTAGATCCGGCCGCCCACGAACCTGGGGGAGAGCGCTCGAACACATGACCACCATCCTGCTCGTACGCCGCGGCGACGTGACGTGCATGGCCAGCGACGGCCAGGTGACGAACGGCGCCGCGAACACGGTGGTCAAGGCGCGCGCCCGCAAGGTCCAGCGCGCGGACCACGGTCGGATTCTGGTCGGCTTCGCCGGCGGCGGCGCCGACGCCCTGGCCCTGTTCTCGCGCTTCGAGGCCAAGATCGAGGAGTATCAGAGCAACTTCGAGCGCGCGGTGGTCGAACTGGCGATGGACTGGCGAACCGATCGCGCGCTCCGCCGGCTCGAGGCCCAGATGATCGTCGCCGACGCTCGCAAGAGTTTCCTGGCCATGGGCAACGGCGACCTCCTCGAACCGGATACGGGCATGCCGCTGGCGATCGGTTCGGGCGGAAACTACGCGCTCGCCGCCGCCCAGGCACTGCTCACGCACACCGACCTCGACGCGGAACAGGTCGCTCGCGAAGCGATGCGGATCACCGCCGACCTCTGCATCTACACGAACCACGAAGTCACCGTGGAGCGCCTCGAAGCGGACGGAGCGGCCGCATGACGGTCCAGCCGCCGCAGAGCGCCCAGTTCGTCGAGAACCTGACGCCGCGCGAGATCGTCGCGGCCCTCGACCGGCACGTCGTCGGCCAGAAGGACGCGAAGCGCGCCGTGGCGATCGCCATGCGGAACCGCTGGCGACGGCAGCAGCTCGATCCGGAAACCGCCGAGGACATCGCGCCGAAGAACATCCTGATGATGGGCCCGACCGGCGTCGGCAAGACGGAGATCGCGCGCCGGCTGGCCCGACTCGCGCGGGCCCCCTTCCTCAAGATCGAGGCCAGCAAGTTCACCGAGGTCGGATACGTCGGCCGCGACGTCGAGTCGATCGTCCGCGACCTGATGGAGCTCGCCGTGGCGATGGTCGGGGAGGAGAAGCGGGCCGCCGTGGAGGCGGAGGCGGCCTCGAGGGCCGACGAGCGGCTGCTTCAACTCCTCGTTCCCCAGGCGCCCCAGCCGGCCGCCGACTCGGACGAGCCGGCCGCCTACAGCGCTCCGACCGAGACCCGTGAGCGCTTCCGCGAATGGCTCGAGGAGGGGCGCCTGGACCACCGGATGGTCGAGATCGAAGTGGACGACGCGTCTCCCCAGCAGTTCGAGATGGTCACCCCCCAGGGCGTCGAGGCGGTCGGAATCAACCTGAAGGAGATGCTCCCGGGCCTGTTCGGCAAGCGCAAGCGCCAGATGGTCGAAGTCTCCGAAGCACGGGAGATCCTGCGCCGGCAGGAAGCGGAGGCTCTGATCGATCGCCAGGATGTCGCGGAGGAAGCGAGACTGCGCGTGGAGCAGGCCGGCATCGTCTTCCTCGACGAGATCGACAAGGTCGCCGGGCGCAATGGCGGTCACGGCCCCGACGTGTCGAGGGAGGGCGTGCAGCGGGACCTGCTGCCGATCGTCGAGGGAACCACCGTGACGACGAAGTACGGGCCGGTCAAGACGGACCACGTGCTGTTCATCGGCGCCGGCGCCTTTCACGTCGCGAAGCCGTCCGACATGATCCCCGAACTCCAGGGACGCTTCCCGATCCGGGTCGAACTCAGCCCTCTCGGCGAGGCGGAGTTCGTCCGCATCCTCACCGAACCGGACAGCGCCCTGACCACGCAGTACCGCGCCCTTCTCGGCGCCGAGGGGCTGGACCTCTCCTTCCGAGACGACGCGGTGAAGGAGGTAGCCCGTCTCGCCGTGCAGGTGAACTCCCAGACCGAGAACATCGGCGCCCGGCGTCTCGCGACGCTGATGGAGCGCCTGCTCGAAGAGGTCTCGTTCGAGGCCCCCGACATGGAGGGCGTCGCCCTGGAAGTCGACGCCGACTACGTGACCCGGGCCCTCGCCGACGTGGTGGAAGACCGGGATCTCAGCCGCTATGTCCTGTAGGTCCCGCTACCGGAGCCCGATCGGCCTGGCGGTGATCGCCACCGTCCTGCTCGCCCCGCTGGCGGCCACCGGCTGCGGCCGAAAGGGCGATCCATTGCCACCCCTTCGCGAGCCGGACCCGGTCGCTGAAACGGCGCCCGGCGAAGCCGCACCCGCCGAAGACGAGGCCGCGGAGCCTGAGGAGGAAGAAGCCGGCGCGGACGGCGACGAACAGGCCGAGGAGGAACCGGACGGCGAGGACGACGAAGCCACCCCGCCGTGACCACCTCGAAGGGCACGCCGTTCTCACTCGTCTCAGGGGCCGGCAACGACTTCATCGCCCTCCAGGACCGTCCCGTTCCGTCCGCCGAGACGGTGAGGGCCTGGTGCCGGCGCGGCGTATCGATCGGCGCCGACGGCCTGTTCAGCCTCCGGCGCGCGACCGAGGGACGGTACGTCCTCGACTACGCCAACGCGGACGGAGCCCGGGCCGACCTGTGCCTGAACGCCGCCCGCTGCGCCGCCCGGCTCGCCTTCGACCAGGAGCCGTTCGCTTGCAGCGTCGAGATCGAAACCGCGGCTGGCGCCCTGACAGCCGAGCCGGTCGATGAAACCCGCACCGCTGTCCTCGTGCCGGCGCCCGGTCCGGGACGTCCGATGACCCTGCAGGCGAACGGCCGGACCTTCCCCGGCCGCCAGACCTGCGTCGGCGTGCCCCACTTCGTTCTATGGTGGCAACCGGACCTCGACGACGCGCCCGTCGCCTCGCTCGGGCCGATCCTCCGCGCCCACCCGGACCTCGGCAGGGAAGGCGCAAACGTCCACTTCGTCGATCTCGACCCTCCGGCGGGCTTCCGCATCCGCTCGTTCGAGCGCGGCGTCGAAGCGGAGACCCTCGCCTGCGGCACCGGCGTCGTGGCCGCGGCCGCCTGCGCCCTTGCCGAGGGCCGGCTTGGCCTGCCCCTGATCGCCGCCACGCGGAGCGGCTGCGAACTGCATCTGGAGACAGCGGCGCCGGCGCCCGACGGCACAGCGCGCTGGCGGCTGTCCGGCGACGCCCGGATCGTCGCCGCCGGGCACATTCGCGACCAGGCGACGCTGCTACCCTCCGCTCCATGAGCAGCTTCCCGCCGGTTTCCGAGCAGATGGAACTGCTGCTGCGCGGGGCGGTCGACGTAGTTGAAGAGGACGCGCTGCGGCGCCGGCTGGAGCAATCCCGCAACGAGAACCGCCCGCTGCTGATCAAGACCGGCTTCGATCCGACCGCGCCCGATCTGCACCTGGGGCACGCGGTCCTCCTGCGCAAGATGGCGCACTTCCAGCAGCTCGGACACCGGGTCCTGTTCCTGGTCGGCGACTTCACCGCGATGATCGGCGATCCCACCGGCAAGAAGGCCACCCGGCCGCAACTCTCGCGCGAGCGGGTCCTCGCCAACGCGGCGACCTACCAGGAACAGGCCTGGAAGGTGCTCGACCGCGACCAGACGGAGATCCTCCACAACAGCGAGTGGCTCTCCGAGCTTGGCGCCGAAGGGCTCATCCGGCTGGCCGGCTCCTACACCCTGGCCCGGATGATGGAGCGCGAGGACTTCCGCGCCCGGTTCGAGAACCACGAACCGATCTCGATTCACGAGCTCCTCTACCCGCTGACCCAGGGCTACGACTCGGTGGAACTCGAGGCCGACGTCGAGCTCGGCGGACACGACCAGTTGCTCAACCTCCTCGTCGGCCGCGACCTGATGCGCGCACGCGGCCTGGAGCCCCAGATCGCCCTCACCGTCCCGCTCCTGGTCGGCACCGACGGCGTGCAGAAGATGTCGAAGAGCCTCGGCAACTCGATCGCGTTCGAAGACTCTCCCCGCGAGATGTTCGGCCGCACGATGTCGATTCCCGATTCGCTGATGTGGGACTGGCGGCTGCTGCTTACCGACATGGACCCGGACGAGATCGACCGCCAGAAGGAGGAAGCGGCGAGTGGGCAGGCAAGCCCGCGCGACCTCAAGGCCGACCTCGCCCACGACCTCGTGAAGCACTTCCATGGTCCCGAAGCCGCCGGCGAGGCTCGCGCCGAGTTCGACCGCATGTTCCGCCGCGGCGGCGTGCCGGACGAGATCGAAACACGAGCCGTCCCAGCCGGTCAGGCGCTCTTCGCCGTGGTCGCCGACACCGGTCTTGCCGGAAGCAAAGCCGAAGCGCGTCGCCTGATCCAGCAGGGCGCCGTCCGCATCGACGGCGAGAAGGTCCTCGACCCCTTCTTCCCGCTTCCTTCCGCCTCCGATGCCTTGCTGCTCAAGGTCGGAAAGCGCCGCTTCCTGAACGTCAGGCCCGGTTGATCGTGCCGCAGACTGAACGCCACCCCGACCTGCAGCCGCAGCATCACACGGAGAGCGAGCCCGATCTGCCGCCCCTGCGAATGGGCGTACGCATCCTGCTGTTTGCCCTGGGTGCTTTTCTCGTCCTGTTCGGTCTTGTCTTCGGACCCCTGCCCCTGATCCCGGCGGTCGTGCTGGTGCCCCTGGGCGTGGCCCTGTTGTCCCTGGCCAGCGACCGGCTGAACCGCCGCCTGCGCGCCTTTGTCATGCGCCGCTGGCCCAACGCCTGGCAGCGCATCCAGCGCGTCCGCGCCTGGCTGCACCGCCGACTAAGCTGAGTCGGCGCTAGCCGACGCGCGCTTCTTCAGGCCCCGCAGGAAGACGCCGTTCAGCGCGATCAGCACCGCGGCGACGACGATCCACTGCGCGAACATGTTGCCGACACCCAGCGGGCCCCAGAGCGGCTCGCTGCGGGCGCTCCAGATCATCCAGGCCACGAGCGCCAGCGCCTGGATCACGACCAGCCGGATCGCCCAGTCCCACCAGGCGCCCACCTGCATGTCCTGGTCGCCGGTGTTGATCATCTCGGTGCGGAATCGCTTCACGCCGTAGCGCATCACGATCAACGCGAAGAACAGGCCGCACGACATCAGTGCGACGCTCCAGACGTTGTCCTGGTTCAGGAAGAACGGCTGCCAGAGCGCCGAAGGTATGCCGAGAACGAACGCCGCGACGGCGAGAGAGATGATCGCCTTGCGCCGCTCGAGCCCGGCCTCCTCGAGGGCCAGGCCGACCAACTGGAACATCGCCACGAGCGACGTCCAGGCGGCGAACACGAGCGCCATGAAGAACAGCACCATGAAGAAGGAACCGCCCGGCATCGCGTTGAAGAGCTGGGGTATCCAGATGAAGGTCAGGCCCTCGTTGCCGGCGCCGACGATCTGGTCGGCAGCCGCGGGCATCAGCGAGAACACGGTGCACAGCACCATGACGCCCGCAAGCAGCGAAACGCTGTTGTTGCCGAACGCGAGCAGGAAGGAGTTCAGGTTCGTGTCCTCCCGGCGGCGTGAGAACACGGCGTATGTGAGCACCAGGCCCCAGCCGGCGCCGGTGTCCCAGGCGTTCTGGGTCAGCGCCTGCAGCCAGATGTTCGAGTCCAGCAGGTCGCTCCAGTTGGGCCTGAACAGGAACTCGAGACCGTTCACCGCACCCGGTAGCGTCACCGCCCGGATGGCGAGTACGACGACCAGCACCAGCAGCGCCGGCATCAGGATCCGCACGACCGCCTCGATGCCCCGGATCCCCTTGAGCACGACGATCACGCCCATCGCGAGCGCCACTGCGTGGAAGACGAGCACCAGCGGCGTGTAGGAGAACTCCTCCCAGAGCTGGACCGACCGCTCGCCCTGAAGCTGCAGCGTGATGGCCGCGAGGAAGTACCGCAGCGTCCAGCCCATGACGACCGCGTAGTAGAAGCCGATCGCCGCGGCCACCCAGGCGATCCAGGCGCCCATCCAGGCGAACCGATCACCCATCATCGCGGCGAAGGTGCCCACAGTGCCATTGCGCACCTTCTTGCCGAGCGCGAACTCGGCCAGGATCAGCGGCACCGACCAGAGCATCAGGAAGACGACCCAGGCGACGAGGAAGGAACCGCCGCCGTTCGACGCCGCGATCCGGGGGAAGCGCCAGATGTTGCCCGTGCCGACGGCCATGCCGAGCATGGCGAGCATCAGTCCCCAGCGACTCGAGAACAGTTGGGTCGCTGTGGTCAAGCCCTGTCCCGCGCTGGTCCCATCGTGCCGATCCGGGACCCTATCAGCGGGGTCCGACCGGCAGTCCCCGTGCCAGCCCTGCGCTACGATCCAGCGGCTCTCCGTCGTGCCGTCTTCCGATCCCAGTTCCGCGCCGGCTGTCATGCGGCTGCGGGGAGTGTCCAAGGTCTACCCGGCCGCCGGAAGCGCCGACGAAGTGACCGCGGTGGACGGCGCCGACCTGGAGATCCTGGAAGGTGAAACCCTCGCGCTGGTCGGAGAGAGCGGCTGCGGCAAGTCCAGCCTGTTGCGGCTGCTCAACCGGATGGAGGAGCCGACCGGAGGCGACCTGTACTTCGGGGACGCGGAACTTTCGACGTTCGAACCCACCGCCCTGAGACGCCGCATCGGCTACGTCCAGCAGACCGGCGGCCTGCTGCCGCACTGGACGGTCCAGCGCAACGTCTGCCTGGTACCCGAACTCCTGGGCTGGCCGAAGGAGCGGCGGCAGCAGCGAACCGAGGAACTCCTGCGCCTCGTCGGTCTCCGGCCCGCGACCTACGGTGCCCGCTACCCGCGCGAACTCTCCGGCGGCGAACGGCAGCGGGTCGCCGTCGCCCGCGCCCTCGCCGCCGATCCGCCGCTTGTTCTGCTGGACGAGCCCTTCGGCGCGCTCGACGCGATCACCCGCGCCGATGTGCAGCAGACCTTCATGCGGCTGCGGGCATCGCGGGAGCAAACGGCCGTGATCGTCACCCACGATCTCGACGAGGCCTTTCTGCTGGCGGACCGGATCGCGGTCATGCGCCGCGGCAGGCTGCTCCAGACCGCGCCGCCCCGGGAACTGATCGATCGCCCCGCCGACCCGTACGTCAGCGAACTTCTGGATCGTGCGGGCAACTGAAATGACGAGGCCGGTCATGCTGCTCGCGGTCATGGCCCTGACGGCTCATCTACCCGCCCTGGCGCAGGAAGGCGAGCCGGACGCCCCGGCCCCTGGCGGGAGGATCGTCGTCGGATCGAAGAACTTCGCCGAGAACCGCCTGCTCGGCGAGGTCTTCGCCCAGTTGATCGAGGCCCATACCGAACTCGAGGTCGACAGGCGCCTCGGCCTCGCCGGCACGGAGTTCTGCTTCGAGGCGCTGCGCACCGGCAGCATCGACCTCTACCCCGAGTACACCGGCACCGGTCTCGTCACCCTGCTCGGCGAGGAACCGACCGCCTCCAAGTTCGAGGCGCTGGCAACCGTCCGGGCCGAGTTCCTCAGGCGTTTCGATCTCCACTGGCTGGCGCCGATCGGCTTCGAGAACTCGTACGAACTCGCGATCCGGGACGACCTCGGCTTCTTCCCGCCCTACGAAGCGGCGCCGCTGGTCCGCGGCGACACGCTGGAACGCCATCCGGAGGTCGGCGCCGTGCTCGGACTGCTCGGACAGGCGATCGACGAGGACCGGATGCGCGCGCTCAACCTGCGGCTCCAGGAAGAACACGAGCCGATCGAAGTCGTCGCCCACGACCTCCTGCGGGAACTGGAGCTCCTGCCGGGAGACGTCCAGACGGTCGCCCCCGGCCGACCGCCGAAGGACACCGGCCTTACCGCCTACATGTGGTCACGGCGCCGGGAGCTCGCGCGTTACACCGCCGAGCACGTAGGGCTCTCGGCCGTGTCGCTCGCGCTCGGCATCCTGTTCGCGGTGCCGCTGGCGCTCCTGCTCGACCGCCTCCGGACCGGGACGAGCGAAGCGATGATCCGGATCATCGGCATGTCCCAGACCCTGCCCTCCCTGGCGCTGTTCGGCTTCCTGATTCCCGTCCTCGGCGTCGGCGTCGTGCCCAGCGTCGTGGCGCTCTGGATCTACTCGATCTTCCCCATCCTGCGGAGCAGTTGCACCGGACTCCGGGAGGCCGATCCGGACGCCGCCTCGGCGGCCACCGCGCTCGGCATGACCGAGGGCCAGGTCCTGAGACGGGTACGCCTGCCGCTCGCCGTGCCCACGATCATGGCCGGCGTTCGCACAGCCGGCGTGATCACCGTCGGCACCGCGACGATCGCCGCCTTCATCGGCGCCGGCGGACTCGGCCAGCCGATCATCGCCGGCGTTCAGCTCGTGAACATTCAGCAGATCCTCTCGGGGGCGATCCCGGCAGCGCTGCTGGCGCTGGCCGCCGACGCCGTGCTCGGCGCGCTCGGCAAGTGGCTGCGGCCGCGCGGGGTCGGCCCGTAGAGCGAATCGGTCGCCGCTTCGCGGCGCGTTGCCTGGCCGCCTTCGGCGGCAGCCGGCGGGGACGCCGGCGCACCCAGTGGGCTGCCACGGCTCCTACGCAACGAGGTCGCAGGCGGCGAAGAAGAACGCGCGTTCTACCCGTGCGTTCTCCTGCGAATCGCTGCCGTGGATCGCGTTGTTCTGGATGTTCGTGCCGTAGAGGTTTCGGATCGTCCCCTCGGCGGCCTGGGTCGAGTCCGTCGCGCCCATCGTGTCGCGGAGGTGGGAAACGGCGTTGTCGCGAGCCAGCGCGATCGCCACGACCGGACCGCTGGTCATGAAGGCGACCAGGTCGGCGTAGAACGGCCGCTCGCGATGCACGGCGTAGAAGGCCTCCGCCTGCGCCTGCGAAAGGCGCATGCGGCGCACGGCCTGGATCCCGAAGCCGGCGTCCTCCAGGTGGGCGATGATGCTCCCCGTGTTGCCCGCCCGGACCGCGTCCGGCTTGATGATCGTCAGCGTCTCTTCCATCCCGTCAATCTCCCCAGTGTCGCGGCCGCGGTCAAGACCTGAGCGCGGCGGCAAGGCGCGCGCCCATCTCGGCAGGCGAATCCACGACCAGGACCCCGGCAGCGCTCAGCGCCGCCTTCTTCTCGGCGGCCGTGCCCTTGCCGCCCGCCACGATCGCGCCGGCGTGGCCCATACGCCGCCCGGGCGGTGCGGTCGCGCCGGCGATGAAGCCGACGACCGGAATGTCCAGGTGCTCGCCGATCCAGGCCGCCGCCTCCTCTTCCGCGGTCCCGCCGATCTCGCCGATCAGGACCACGGCCTCCGTCGCCTCATCCTTGGCGAACAGCTCCAGCACGTCGATGAAGCTCGTGCCGTTCACCGGATCGCCGCCGATGCCGACGCAGGTGGTCTGCCCCAGCCCTTCGTTCGTGAGCTGCCACACCGCCTCGTAGGTCAGGGTACCGCTACGGCTGATCACGCCGACGTTGCCCGGCGCGTGGATGTGGCCGGGCATGATGCCGACCTTCGCCTGACCCGGGCTGATCAGACCCGGGCAGTTCGGCCCCAGCAGACGGCTGTCCCGGCCCCGGAGAAAGGCCTTGACCCGGACCATGTCCTGGACCGGGATGCCCTCGGTGATGCAGACGATCAGTTCGACGCCGGCGTCGGCCGCCTCCATGATCGCGTCGGCGGCAAACGGCGGCGGCACGAAGATCAGCGTCGCATTGCAGCCGGACTCCCGCCGAGCGCGCTCGACCGAGTCCCAGACCGGAAAGCCCTCGACGGTCGAGCCGCCCTTGCCGGGCGTCACGCCGCCGACGACGTCGGTGCCGTAGTCCCGGCAGCCCATCGCGTGGAACAGGCCTTCCCTGCCGGTGATGCCCTGGACGATCAGGCGCGTGCTCTCGTCAACCAGAATCGACATCGGCTCAGCCCTCCAGGGCCTCGACCGCGCGCTCGGCGGCGCTCGCCATGCCGTCCGCGACCAGGAAGTCGAAGTCCGCCCGCTCGAGCACTTCCCGGCCCTCCTCGACGTTCGTGCCCTCGAGCCGGACCACCACCGGCACCTCCACCGGCGTGCCCTCGGCGGCCAGTTCGTCGATCGCCGCGACCACGCCGCGCGCGATGCGGTCGGTTCGGGCGATGCCGCCGAAGATGTTGATCAGCACCGCCTTGACCGCCGGATCGGAGAGGATGATCCGGAAGGCGCTCGCCACCGCCTCCTGGGAGGCCGAGCCGCCGACATCAAGGAAATTGGCCGGCTCCGCGCCGTAGAGCTTGATGATGTCCATCGTCGCCATCGCCAGTCCGGCGCCGTTGACCATGCAGCCGATGCTGCCGTCCAGCTTGATGTAGCTGATGCCGTGCTCCGAGGCCTCGACCTCCAGCGGATTCTCCTCGTGGACGTCCCGCAACCCAGCGATGTCCCGCTGCCGGAACATCGCGTTGTCGTCGAAGTTCATCTTCGCGTCCAGGGCGTACACGTTGCCCTTCGAATCGACCATCAGCGGGTTGATCTCGACCAGGGAAGCGTCCGTCTTCAGGTATGCCGCGACCACGCTGGAAACGATCGACTGAATCTGGCGCGCCGTGCCGCCCTCGAATCCGAGCCCCGACGCGATCCGCCGGCACTGGAACGGCAGCACGCCGAGCAGCGGATCGATCAGCTCCCGCAGGATCGCGTCCGGATCCGACTGGGCCACTTCCTCGATGTCCATGCCGCCCGCGCGCGACGCCATCAGAAGCGGACGTTCGGCGGCGCGGTCGAGGGTCACGCCCAGGTAGAGCTCCTGGTCGATCTCGAGCGCTTCCTCGATCAGCACCTGGCGCACCTGCTGACCTTCGGGGCCGGTCTGGTGAGTCACCAGTTGCATACCCAGAATCTCGTCGGCCAACCGCTCCGCCTCGCCAGGGTTCGACGCCACCTTGACGCCGCCGCCCTTGCCGCGCCCGCCGGCGTGGATCTGCGCCTTGACAACGCAGCGGCCACCGAAGTCCTCGCAGATCTGTTTCGCCTGACCGGGATCGTCGACGACCTTGCCCTGGGGCACGGTCGCACCGAACCGGCGCAGGAGTTCCTTGGCCTGGAACTCGTGGATCTTCACGGTTGCCGGCGCCTCAGTCGAGGTTCTCGACGATCGCCTGACCGAACTCGGAGGTCTTCAGCAGGGTCGCCCCTTCCATCTGACGCTCCAGGTCGTACGTCACGCGCTTCTGGCGGATCGCGCGGCTGATCGCGTTCTCGATCGACCTGCCGGCCTCCTGCCAGCCCAACCAGTTCAGCATCATCACGCCCGAGAGGATGACCGAGCAGGGGTTCACCTTGTCCTGGCCGGCGTACTTCGGCGCCGTACCGTGCGTGGCCTCGAACAGGGCGACGCCGTCGCCCTCGTTGGCGCCCGGCGCCATCCCCAGGCCCCCGACCTGGGCCGCCAGCGCATCCGACAGGTAGTCGCCGTTCAGGTTCGTCGTCGCGATCACGTCGTACTCGTCCGCGCGCAGGAGCACCTGCTGGAACATCGCGTCCGAGATGCGGTCCTTGACCAGAATCCGCCCGTTCGGCAACCGGCCGTCGTGCTTCGACCAGAGGTCGTCCTCGCTGATCGTGCAGTCCGCGAACTCCTCGGCAGCGAGCTCATAACCCCATTCCTTGAAGGCGCCCTCGGTGAACTTCATGATGTTGCCCTTGTGCACCAGGGTCACGCTTTCGCGTCCCTGTGCGCGGGCGTACTCGATCGCCTTCCTGACCAGCCGCTTGCTTCCGGTCACCGAGATCGGCTTGATGCCGATGCCGGAGTCGGCGCGGATCTCCCGGCCCAGCCGGCTCCGGACGAAGTCGATCAGGGCCGCCGTTTCCGCCGTTCCCTCCTGCCACTCGTGGCCCGCGTAGACGTCTTCCGTGTTCTCGCGGAAGAGAACCATGTCGACCTTCTCCGGCTCGCGTATCGGCGACGGAACGCCGTCGAAGTAGCGCACCGGGCGCACGCAGGCGTACAGGTCGAGGAGCTGCCGGAGCGCCACGTTCAGACTGCGGATGCCGCCGCCGACCGGCGTCGTCAGCGGGCCCTTGATCGCCACCCGGTAGTAACGGATCGCATCGACGGTCGCGGACGGCAGCCATTCCCCCGTCTGATCCAGGGCCTTCTCGCCGGCCAGGATCTCAAGCCAGGCAATGGAACGGGCGCCCGAGTACGCCTTCTCCACCGCGGCGTCGATCACCGCCTGGGCGGCGCGCCAGATGTCGGGGCCTATGCCGTCTCCCTCGATGAAGGGGACGATCGGGCGCTCCGGAACGACCAGAACGCCGTTCCGCCAGCCGACTTCCTGACCGCCGGCCGGCGGCGCGACTGGGGGTTCGCTCAAGGCGACCACCTCTCGGACTTGCGAACCGGCATCAGGGGGATGACGGACCGCGATCGGTATGGGTCAAGTGCGTAGGCACGACACGGAATCTGAGAGCCAAAGCGCCGCGCAGGGTATCACAGAGCCCGGACTGCTAGGGTCCGGTCGATGAGCGGGCAACCCCTCTTCCACCCGCCGGTCCCAGAGCACACGGCCACCTGGGAAAGCATCGACTGGGAGGCGCTGGTCGACGTCGCGGTCCGCAGCCGCGAGCGAGCCTACGCCCCGTACAGCGGCTTCCGCGTGGGCGCCGCCCTGATGGCCGAGGACGGCCGCATCTACGGTGGCTGCAACGTCGAGAACCGGGTGCTCGGCCTGACTCTCTGCGCCGAACGCGGAGCGCTGTCCGCCGCGGTCGCGGACGGGCGGACTTCGTTCCAGGCACTGGCCATCGTCGCCGGTTCCATGCCGCCATGCGCGCCCTGCGGGCAGTGCCGCGATGCCCTCGCCGAGTTCACGTGCGACCTGCCCGTCGTCTCGGTCACCGCCGGAAAGGAGGAGGTCGCGAACTGGAGGCGCTTCACGCTCCAGGATCTGTTGCCCGAACGGTTCGAGCTGGAGGTTCGCGAGCCCCGATCCCTGCCCTGAGGACACGGCTACCGTCCCGATCCAAACGCCTGGGGCCGCTCGCCTCAGACTGCGGTCAGGCCGCGATGGGCACCGGCCCGGGTGCCCTGGAGACTCTTCAGGTGTCCGTGGCCTCGGCGGACAGGGCCTCGGCAACGGTGTCGTACGTCGGGAAGAGAGGCGCGACGCCGGCAACGGTCAGCAACTGCACGATGCGCTCCGAGGGTCGGATCAGGATCAGCTTCCGTTCCTCGGCGCGCAACCGCACCAGGTAACCGACGAGTTCCCCGATGCCGGTCGAGTCCATGTAGTTCACCTCGGAGAGGTCGAGCAGCACGTGGCCGGCGCCTTCGGACAGACTCCGTTTCAACGCGTCGGCCAGGAAACGCGCGCTCTCTCCGAGCTTGATCACTCCTTCCACCGCCAGAAGGCTGGAATCGCCGATCTGTCGCTTGTTGATGATCATCGGGTCTGGCGCTAGCGACTGAATCGACCCACGAAGGTACTGCGCTTGCCCGGGCTCTTCCAGGTGGCTCCCAGACCTTCTCCCCGCCAGGTGTGCTCGAGAGCGACTCCCGGCGCCGCGCCGTCCGTCGGAGCCAGGGGCGGATAGAAGACCGTTTCGTTTCCGCACAGGTGATCCCGGTGATCGAGCGGCCGCGTCCGGAGCGCCGCCAGGCCGCCGGCCCTCACCGACGCAGCCCCGTTGGCCAGAACGTCGAAATCGACCTCGGCCGTCTGGACCTGGGCGACATCCGCAAGCAACTCGCCGCCCATGCCGCGGGCGAACCCTTCGAGCGCCCGCCTCTGCGACGGGTCCGCATTCGCGTCGACGATGAGGATCGACTCCGCCGCATCGGACTCGGCATACGGATCGCCGAGCGTCGCTTCGGAGCGCACTACGGCGAGCACCGAGAGCCCGGAAAGATCCACGCCGTCCCAGCCGCCGTCGTCGACCCGCCAGGCCATGATCGCCTCGTTGCCGACCAGCCCGACCTCCGAGTTGGCGAAGCACGGTCCCGTGTAGACGTCGGCGGTGCGCGCTTCGACGTACGTTCCCGAGATTCCTGCTCCGGCGCCCAGCACCACGGCGGGCAGAAGCAGACCAAGTGAGACGAGCAGGGACGCTCTCAGGCGAGGACGTTGCATCTCGGCAGGTTTCATGTCGGCGAGTCTCCATGGTTGTGGCCGAAGCGCTCGAAGCAACCGCGGCCCTCGCGGCAGGTTTCCCTGGACGCTACCGCGCCGTCGGGTCCAAGACAGTTCATGCTGTGGGTGCACCAGACGAAACCGTCGTCGATCTCGTGCTGCGGGTCGACGTCCGCGTCCGGATCGGGCGGAGCAAGGGCCATGAACATCGTCTTCCAGCGCAGCCTTCGGCACAATCGCGGGGTCTCAGCAGTCCCAACCAGTCGGTCCGCCATGACGTCAAGCCTCCATCCCGGCGGCCCGGTGCAGGGCGCGCCTGACGGCAACCCTGGCAAGTTGCACCTTGTAGTGATTGCCGCTCATCGGCCGGGCGCCCTCCACCGCGGCCTCGGCGGCCTCAAGGGAACTCTCCGGCGTCAGCTCGCCACCAGCCAGCAGGTCACCGGCCGCGGCGGCGAGCCGAGGAGTGGGAGCCGCGTGGCCCAGCACGATCCGCGCCCGGTCCACCCTCGGCAGTTCCCCGTAGAGGGAGACCGCGGCGGCCAGCAGCGGCCAGTCCAGGGACCGGCGCTGCCGGACCTCGTAGACCGCCGAGCGGGCGGCGCCGACAGCCGCCGTCACCTCGACCAGCAGCTCACCGGGGCCCAACGTGTTCTCACGCTCTCCTGGGGCCTGCGGCGCCCGGTACAGCGCCTCGACCGGCACCCGTCGCTCACCGTCGGGCCCCCGCACCGTCGCCTCCGCTCGAAGCGCGACCAGCAGCGGCGCCAGACTCGAGGGACTGACGAAGCGCGCATCGCCTTCCGGGAAGATCGCGTGGTAGCGGTTGTCTCCGCCTTCGACCATCGACCGGCCATCCGCGTCCAATGCGAGCAGACCGAAGCCGCGGCGGTAGTACCAGCAGCGCGGCCGCTGAAGCAGATCGCCGCCGACGGTGCCCATGGCGCGCAGTTGCGCGCTGGCCACGCCGTCGATCGCGGTTCCGAGCGCGGGTACGGCGGCCATCGCTCCGGCGTGGTCGCGCAGCTCCTGCAACGTCGTCATCGAGCCGATCCGGAGCCGGCCACCGGCAACTTCGATGCCGGACAGCTCATCGATGCCACGCAGCGCGACAAGCCGCTCGACCTGCTCGACATCGTCCTTGAGCAGGCTCAGCAGGTCCGTTCCGCCGGCGAGAACCTCGCTGCCCTCGGCTCCCAGCAGCTCGATCGCCTGCTCGACGGTCGTCGGCGCCGCGTAGCTGAAGGGTCGCATCAGGCAATCCCTCCACGGCCCGCCAGCGCGTCCAGGACGCGGTCCGGCGTCAGCGGCAGGTAGGGCACGCGAACACCGATCGCGTTCGCCACCGCGTTGCTGATCGCGGCGCCGGGCGAGATCACGGGCGGTTCACCCAGACCGATCACGCCCCGCTCGTCGTATCCGGTGCCCGTCATCATGTGAACTTCCAGCGATCCGACATCCAGGAGGCCCGCCAGCTTGTAGAACTCCATGTCCGCGTTCAGCAACCGGCCCGTGGCCGGATCTGGAATCCACTCTTCGAACAGCGCATAGCCGACACCCATGATCAGACCGCCGTAGACCTGACTCTCCGCGAGCCGCCGGTTGATGATCAGGCCGCAGTCCTGGACCGCGATCATCCGCTCGACGTGGACCACGCCCGTCTCCATGTCCACCTCGACCTCCGCGATCTGCACGCCGCCGACACCGCTCGAGATGAGTCGCCCGGGGCCCGGATTGCGTCCTTGCGCGCTGACCGGCGTCCCGCCGATACGCGATGCTGCTTCGGTCCAGGACATCCCCCGCGACGGCTCGTCTTCCACGAACACCCGGCCACCGGCCGCCGCCAACCGTTCCGGGTCCGCCTCGAGCTCGGGGGCTACCGCTGCCAGGACTTCGCCCAGGGCATCCTGCGCGGCGCGCCGGGTCGATGCGCTGACCCCGCCGACCGTCGAGCTGCCGCCAGACGGACCCGACTGCGGGAACCGGTTGTCGCCCAGGGACACGCGCACCTGGCCCAACTCGAGGCCGAATGTCTCGGCCAGCACCTGGGCAACGATGGTTCGCGTCCCGGTGCCGATGTCCTGGGAACCGATCCGGGCTTCCACCGCACCGTCCGGATGGACGGTCACGTCGCAGTTGCTCGAGTGGCCGCGTCCGCCCCACGTGTGTATCGAAACGCCCAGGCCGCGCTGAAGGGCGCTCTCCCGGGACCTCTTGCGCGGCTGCCAGCGTTCCTTCCACCCGGCCATCTCGGCGGCGATGCCGAGTTCTTCCCGGTACACGTCGGCGCGGCCGGTGAACTCGAGGTTCCGGTCCAGGAACTCGATCGGGTCGAGGTCCAGCTCATTGGCCAGGTCGTCCAGGCTGGCCATGGTCAGAAAGCACGCCTGGGGATGATTGGGCGCCCGCCAGGCCCGCGATCCGGCCAGGTTGGTCGGCACGGACGTGTGGCGGAGTCGCCGGTTCGGCAACCTGCTGAACACGTACGGCAGCGGCGTCTGACCGGTACCCGGCAGGCCGCCCGAGCCCCAGGAGTCCGAGTCCCAGGCCACCAGCTTGCCCTGCTCGTCGGCCGCCACCCGGACGCGGGCGAACGCGGACGGCCGGCTCCCCGCGACCGACACTTCCTGATCCCGGTCCAGGAACAGCTTCACCGGCGCGCCGGCTTCGCGCGCGAGCTCCGCACCGACGATCCCCCAGCGGTCCGGTGAGAACTTGGAGCCGAAGCCGCCTCCCATGAACTCGGTCCGGATACGCACCTGGGTCGCCGGTATGCCCAGTTCCGAGGCGAACTGCCCAGCCAGAGTGGAAACCGCCTGCGTCGATGCATGGACCTCGAGTTCGTCGCCGTCCCAGGCTGCCACCTGACCGTGGGGTTCGAGACACATGTGGGCCATCTGGGGCATCCCGAGCGTCCGCTCCACCGTGCGATGGGCGGAGGCGAAGGCCGCGTCGGGGTCGCCGTCGGTTCGCTCCGCACCCGGCTGGGCCGCCGGCGCGCGGTCCCGGTGCTTCTCCGTGACGAAGTGGGGCAACACCTCGTACTCGACCTGAATCGCGCGGAGCGCGTCGCGCGCGATGTCCTCGGTTTCCGCGGCGACCGCGGCCACCTCGTCGCCCGCCCACTGGATCTCGGAACCCTCGCCCTGGATCACGTGGACGACGCGCACGCCAGCCATCGCTTCCGCCGCCGAGGTGTCGATCGCCACGATGCGGGCATGAGCGTGGGGACAGGTCAGGATCTTCGCGGCCAGAAGGCCCGGCGGATTCTGGTCCGACGGGTACCTGGCGAACCCGGTCGACTTGACCGGACCGTCCAGGCGGACCGGACGGCGACCAATCTGCCCTCTACGGTCCGCCGCGGGCCAGGAGTAGTCAGCCACCGACGTTCCCTCCGCTGTGTCCTCCGGAAGAGCCCGGACCGCCGACCACGGAGCGAATGCCCATGTAGGTGCCGCAGCGGCAGAAGTTGCCGCCCAGCCCGGCTTCGATCTCCTGCTCCCCCGGCCTGGGGTCGCGGGCCAGCAGCGCCGCCGTGGCGACGACGAAGCCCGGCGTGCAGTAGCCGCACTGCTGCGCATCGTTCTCCACGAAGGCTCGCTGCACCTCGTGCATCGCGTCCGGCGAGCCCAATCCCTCGACCGTCGTGATGCTGCGCCCGGCGGATTCGATCAACAGGCGGCTGCACGCGTAGATCGGATGGCCGTCCTCGAGCACGGTGCAGGCGCCGCAGGTGGCTCGATCGCAGACCCTCTTGGGACCTGTTACGTCGAGAACGTCACGCAACCCGTCGAGCAGCGTGACCCGCGGTTCCACTTCCAGGCTGCGAACCGCGCCGTTCACTTCGAGCTCCACTTCGACCGGGCCCGGTCCGACGGTGGGGGCCCCTTCAACGTCCTTCGCCGCGGCGGCAGCCGCGTCTTCCGGCAGCAGGCTCGCGGCCAGACCACCCGAGAGGGCCCCCGCGGCGCCGCCGCGCAGAAACGACCGCCGTGAGAGTCCAGATCCCTTTGCGTCGTCGCTCACGCGTCTCTCCTTCTACTGAGAGCCGTCCACTCTAGCAGCCCGCAGCGGCCCGTGGTTCTAGGGCCGAACCGCGCCCGAGTCCCGATGCCGCAACCGATTGCACACCTCGACGAACTGCGACAGGCCGTCCGCGGTGAGCATTCCGCGCAGCTCGTGATCCCGGACCACCCAGAGCGCACGCGCCGAACTCTGCAACTGCCTCAACACCTCCAACAGGTCGCAGTCCTCGTTCACGGTCAGCGGCTCGCGGTTCATCAATTCGAGCAACGGCGTGTCGCCAGGGCAACGGGCGACGAGTTCGAGCAGGCGTTCGCGGTCCACCTCGCCCGCGACCCGTCCCCAGCCGTCCACGACCGGGAACTGCCGCTGGGTGGTGGAGAGCAGGAGGCGCACCGCCCACTCGATCGTGTCCTGCGGCGCCAGTCGTTCGCAGCGCGTCATCATCGCGTCCCCGGCGCGGCGGCCCTGCAGGACCTGCAACGTCCTCACCAGGGCGGACTCCCGGCTCGCACCCACAAACACGAAGAAGGCGGTCAGAAGCAGAAGGATGTTGAACGGCACGCCGAGGGTCCATGGCACGAGCGCCGCGACCCCGAGCAGCGCGGCCAGCACCATCCCCAGCCGCGTCGCGATCCTGGTCGCCCGCTCCTGCCCCAGGAAGAAAGACAGCCCCGAGCGGAGGATGCGGCCGCCGTCGAGGGGGAACGCGGGCAGGAGATTGAGCGCGAACAGGCATACGTTGCCGAACAGCAGCCACTGCAGCGCCGAAGGCAGATCGACGACGGGACCGGCGCCCCAGGGTGGCAATCCGGCCAGCAGCAGGCCAAAGAAGATCACTGTCGCCAGGCCCAGGTTGAGCAACGGACCGGCGGCCGCGATCGCCAACTCGGCCGAGCCCTGCGGGTAGCCGTCCAGGCGCGCCACGCCCCCGATCGGCGTCAGCACGATCTCGCGGGTCTCGATCCCGTAGCGGCGAGCAGTCAGCGCGTGGCCCAACTCGTGCACGATGACGCTCGCCAGCAGCCCTGCGACGACCAGGCCGAGCAGCCCGACGCTGCTCTCCATGTTCGGCGCCAGCACCGCCATCCAGACCAGGAGCAGGATGAACGTGAAGTGCACCCGTACGCGGATGCCGAACACGGTGAACATGGGGAAGGCGAGGCTGCCGATCAACGGTCTCATCCCGCTCGCCTCCTGCCGGCGCCGCGCAGAAGCCGGGCGATTCGCTCGAGTCCCGAGGCCAGCATCACGTCGCTGCACGCATACGACAGGCGGATGTGGCCCTCGCATCCGAAAGCCGAACCCGGCGTCGTGGCCACACCGGCCTCCTCGAGCAGGCGGCGGGAGAAGGCCGCGGAGTCGGGACAGCGCTCGTCGAACCAGGCGCTCACGTCCGGGAACGCATAGAAGGCACCGGCCGGCGCCGGGCAGACGAGGCCCGGAATCCTGTCCAGCTCCGCCAGCAGGAGCCGGCGACGCCGCGCGCACGCCGCGACCAGCGCCGCTGCCTCGGGCGGCTCACGCCGGAGCACCGCCTCCGCGCCGGCCATCGCGAAGGAGGTCGCGTTCGAGGTCGCGTGGCTCTGCACCGCGGCCGCCGCGGCGACCACCGAGGGAGCGCCGAGCAGGTAGCCGAGCCGCCAGCCGGTCATCGCGTAGCTCTTCGAGAAGGAACCCACGAGGACGACCGTCTCCGGATACCTCGCCGCCAGCGACGCGACGCTGGCGTGCCTCTTGCCGTCGTAGACGAACCGCTCGTAGGTCTCGTCGGAGATCAGCAGAGCGCCCCGCTCGGCGCAGGCCTCCGCGATCCGCTCCAGGTCGAGGATTCCGGCCACCGCGCCGGTCGGATTGCACGGCGAGTTGACGATCACCGCCCGCGTCCGCTTCGACATCGCCTCGAGCAGCGGCTGCGCCCGGATCGCGAAACCATCGCCGGCCGCCATCGGTACCGTGACCGCGGTAGCGCCGGCAAGCCGCACCTGGGCCGGAATGCTGACCCACGCCGGTGTCGGCACGACGACCTCGTCACCAGGGGAAAGGAACGCCTGCGCCAGCTCGGACAGGGCCGCCTTGGCGCCCACCGTGACCAGCGCGTTGGCCGCACTCCAGGGCGCTCCCTGACCGCTGTAGCGGGCCGCCAGCCCCGCCCTCAACTCCGGCGTGCCTTCGAGCACCGTATACTTCGTCCGGCCCTCGTCGAGGGCTCGCTTCGCAGCCGTTACGGCGGTCTCCGGCGAGGGGAAGTCGGGCTCTCCGGCGCCCAGGTCGAATACCTCGACCCCCTCGCGGCGTAGCTCGGCCACCCGCCGGGAGACAGCCATCGTCGCCGACTCGCGCTCACCGGAAGGCATGAACCAGGATCGTACCAGCAGGTTGGCGGCAGGAGCGGCGGCGTCCGTGGCCGCGGTTCTGTGCCTCGCAGCGGTCGCGGGCGGCCAGCTCAGAACGCCTCAGATGGCTTCGCTCGAGGCGTTCGCGGACCGCACGTCCTACGCTCCCGGCGAGGCGGTGCGCATCGCCGCCGTGATCACGATCGAAGACGGCTGGCACATCCAGAGTCACACGCCGAGTTTCGACTACCTGATCCCCACCGAAATCGCCTTCGAGCTGCCCGCCGGCTTGCCCCAGCCCGACGTCCGCTACCCCGACCACGTCATGTGGGAGTTCGGGTTCTCGGAGGAGCTGCTGGCGGTCTACGAGCACGAGGCGGTGATCCACGCGGACCTCGACCTGCCGGCGGACGCGGCAGCCGGCGCCGTCGACGTGTCGGCCGAACTGACCTACCAGGCCTGTGACGACATCCAGTGCCTGCCGCCGGTCACCACCAGGGCAACGGTTCAACTCGAGATCGGCGTCGCCGGAGAGCCAACGGGACATCCAGCGTTCGACGCCCCTCCCGCAGGGTCGGCCGGTACGTCCGCCGGCGCCGTGGGGCTGTTCGCAGCGCTGATTCCGGCGCTGCTCGGCGGACTCATCCTGAACGGAATGCCGTGCGTGCTGCCGATCGTCTCGCTCAAGCTCTTCGGTCTGGCCCAGGCTTCCGGCCGGCCACGCAGCGAGATCACGGCAGGCGCACTGATGACGACGCTGGGCATCCTCGTCTCGTTCTGGGTGCTCGCGGGGGCAACGCTCCTTGCCCGCTCGGCCGGCCAGGCGATCGGCTGGGGGATCCAGTTCCAGAACCCCCTGTTCGTGACCTTCCTGGCGCTCGTGCTCACCCTCTTCAGCCTGAACGTGTGGGGCGTGTTCGAGATCCACCTGCCGCACGCGATCGGCAACCGGCTGGGCGGCGGCCAGAGCGAGGGCTACTCCGGCCACTTCTTCTCGGGCGTGTTCGCGACCCTCATGGCGACCCCCTGCTCGGCGCCCTTCCTCGGCACCGCGGTCGGCTTCGCGCTGAGCCAGCCGGCAACCACGATCGTGGCCGTCTTCACCGCGGTCGGCATCGGCCTCGCGGCCCCCTACCTGCTGCTCGCGGCGATCCCCAACGCAACCCGGCTGCTGCCCAGGCCCGGCGAGTGGATGGCGACGCTGCGCGGCATCATGGGCTTCCTGATCGCGGGCACGACGGTCTGGCTGCTCTACGTCCTCGCCGCCCAGATGGACAGCGCCAGGCTTGCCTTTCTCGAGGTCGGGCTCCTTCTTGTCGCCCTGTTCGTCTGGCTGCAGGGACGCACCCGGGGCCGGGCGCCTCGCATCCTCGGCCGCCTCGGGGCGGTGGCGGCGTCGGTTCTCGTCCTGGTCCTCGCCGGTGGCGCATCGGCGTACTCCGGCGGAGGAGGAGGACCGGGCATGGTGCGCGTCCTGAACTGGGTTCCCTTCGACCCGGTCCAGGCGGAAACCCTCGCGCAGGAGGGGCGACTGGTCTTCGTCGACGTCACCGCGGACTGGTGCGCGACCTGCAAGGTGAACGAGCGGCTCGTCCTGGAGACAGAGGCGACAGCCGCCCTTTTCGACCGCTACGACGTGGTGGCGATGAAGGCCGACTGGACCAACCGGGACGACGCGATCGCCCGCTATCTGGCCAGCTTCGGCCGCTACGGCATTCCGTTCTACGCGCTCTACCGGCCGAACCAGGAGCCGTACGTCTTCAGCGAACTGTTGCGCAGCGGCAGACTGGAAGAGGCGATCCGCAGTTCGGCCGGCGACCCGGTCGCGGCCCGCTAGGGACGCCGATCAGGCCGGCGGCCTCGGCGCCGCCACCTGCACGTCCCCAAGGTCCTCGCTTCCGAGCAGGAAGATCTGGTCCAGCCGGCGCACGGCGGCGCCCGCGTCGAAGTCCAGACAGAGATCCGCGCCGTCCAGCATCCCCGCTTCGCCGGCCCCGGTCTCGTCGCCAAGCAGTGCCACCCACCGGTCTCCGACCCGGACCAGATCGCCCGGCGCCGGCGAGCCCGCGTTCGGAGCCTGCCACGGCACGCTGCCGTCGAGCGGCGCGAGCTGCCAGTTCAGGTCATCCCAATCCACGCCGGCGGCGCCCAGAAGCTCGTGCAGCACGGTCACCCGGCTGAAGGCCAGCCGGTCGGCGTGAAGCCTCTGAAGGCGCGCCAGGGCCGCCGCATCCCACTCCCCGTCGCCGCGCACGATGCCGGGCAGCCCAAAGACCGCCGACGGAACACCCAGCGCCTCCGGCAGACGCGCCTCGACCCGGGTCGCCTCCGGAAGGGCCGGCGACTTCACCCGCTGATCCGGAACCAGGGCGTCCTCCTCCAGCGAGCTCTCGACCCAGACCTGGTAGCGGAGGGTGCCGAAGTCCCGCTCGATAGCGGGGCCGTCGTCCTCCACCCAACTGTCGAAGTAGGCCTCGAGCGTGCCGTCGATCGACCACGTGCTGCCCCACTCGGGACGAAAGAACTGCTCGTAGCCAAAGCTCTCGAGGTCCGAACCGTTCTCCATTTCTCGAAAGGGAAGGCCGTTCTCGACGCTGAACCAGAGCAATCTCACCCTGCCGAGCACGCTCAGCTCCTCCACGGGAAGAGCGTCGACCTCCTGGCCGTCGAGCACCACCCGGGGGGTGGCGCTGTAGTACACGGCCTCACCGTCTCCACCGCGGTGCGCCTCGACCACCGCATGCAACCGGAAGCTCTCGCCGGCGCCGAGTTCGACCGTGCCCGTCCTGGCGACACCCTCGTCCCCGACCTCGACCCCGACCCACGCCCGGACCAGCTTCGGCGTCCTCGCCTCCTGCGCCTTCGGCGCAAACCACAGCACCACCGCCGCTACGGCGACGATGCCCGCCACGATGCCGAGCAGGAGGAGATTCCGGCGCACGCGAGGAATCCTATGCCGTCCTACCTGGGCAGGACGGAGCGGAAGGTGAGCCGGTGAAGCGGTGTCGGCCCCAGTTCCCTGAGCGCGGCACGATGATCCTCGGACGCGTAGCCCTTGTGGCTGGCAAACCCGAAACCCGGGTACTTCCGGTCGTACGCCGCCATCAGGCGGTCGCGGTCCGTCTTGGCGATGATCGACGCGCAGGCAACGGCGAAACTGAGCGAGTCGGCCCGCACCAGGGGCACCGAGGGCACCTCGCCGCCGCACACGTCCACCGCATCGAGGCGCACCGCGTCGACGAGGGCGACGGCCGGCCGCACCGGCAGGGACCCCAGCGCGCTCCGCATCGCCCACCGGGTAGCTTCCAACACGTTGATGCGGTCGATCAACGCGGCGTCGCCCCTCGCGACCGACCACGCGGCCGCCTGCTGCTTGATCGTCTCCGCCAGCCGTTCGCGCTGCCGCGCGGACAGCCGTTTGCTGTCGTCGACGCCGGGAATCAGGCAGTCCGGTGAAACGACCACCGCCGCCGCAACCACCGGACCGGCCAGACAGCCCCGACCCGCTTCGTCGACGCCCGCGACGAGTCCGTAGCCGGCCGTCGCGAACTGTTGCTCGAGCCCGCGCATCAGGCGCAGGCGGTACGCCTCGGCGATCAGGCCGGCCATGCCCGCGGCAGTCGTCAGCGCTTGCGGAGCTCCTCGATCCGGGCCGCGCGGCCGCGCCGCTTGCGGAGGTAGTAGAGCTTGGCGCGGCGCACCCTGCCCCTGCGCACGACCTCGATCTGACCGATCACCGGCGAATGAAGCGGAAAGATCCGCTCGACACCGATGCCGCCCGAGACCTTGCGCACGGTGAAGGTCTCCCGGGTGCCGCTGCCGCGACGGGCGATCACCACACCCTGGAAGATCTGGATCCGTTCCTTGGCGCCTTCTCTGACCCGAACGTGAACCTTGACCGTGTCACCGGCCCGGAACTCGGGCAGGCCCTGCTGCACGTACTCCTGCTCGACTTGCTGTAGATCGTGCATTGCGTGTCACCTGTGCCCTGAGCCGCTGGTTCTGACCCCGCGGCTTCGTTTATCAGCGGTAGCGGCTTCGCGTCCCTCCTGCGAACCGGACGGCTCTTGCCTCCAGGCCCGCACACCGCGAAGCGGTCAGGGTGCGGATTATCGCCTGTTCGGCGCCCCCCGCGCAACCTCCGGCGCGGAGGCTTCCCTGGCCAGCAGGTCCGGCCGCTTGCGCCGAGTCGCTTCGAGCGCCTGCTCCCGGCGCCATGCGTCGATGCGGGCATGGTCTCCCGACCGCAGCACTTCGGGCACGTCGATGCCCTCGACGACCGGAGGACGGGTGTAGTGCGGGTGATCGAGCAGGCCGGAGCGGAAGCTCTCGTTCTCGACCGAGGATCGCCGCCCCACGACGCCGGGGACCTGGCGCGAGATCGCCTCGATGACGACCATCGCCGGCACCTCCCCGCCCGAAAGCACATAGTCGCCGATCGACAACTCGGAGTCGACGACCAACTCCCGCACTCGCTCGTCGACGGCCTCGTAGCGGCCGCAGAGGAGCACGAGCCGCGACTCCCGAGCCAGGCTCTGGACTCTCGCATCATCCAGGCACTCTCCCTGCGGCGAGAGCAGGATGCGGTGGGCGCCGGAGTCGCGGCCGGCAATCGCCCGCACCGCCTTGAGCCACGGCGGCGCGGTCATCACCATGCCGCCGCCGCCGCCGTACGGCTCGTCGTCGACGCTGCGGTGGGGATCGTCCGTGTAGTCGCGCAGGTCGTGGACCCGCACGTCGAGCAGGCCGGCCGCCCTCGCCCGTCCGATCAGGCTCGCCTCCAGGAACTCGCGGAAGACCCCCGGCAGGATGGTTACGACGTCGATCCGCATGTCTCGAGCAGGCCCTCGGGGAGGTCGCTCCGGATCAGACGCTCCTCGACGTTGATCTCCGGCAGCAACTGGTTCGCGAACGGAATCAGCACCGAGCGGAGGCCATCGCCACCGGCCGGCCGCGCCACGGAAAGCAGCACGCCACCGCCGTCCTCGACGATCTCGACGACCTCGCCCAGATCGCCCAGACCCCGGTCCACGACCCGGCAACCGACAAGCTGGAAGTAGTAGAACGTGCCCTCTTCCGCCGCCGGCACACTCTCCACCGGAGCCTCGAGCAGCGCGCCTCTGAGCGCCTCCGCGGCGTCCCGGTCCGCCACGTCCACGAACTGAACCAGTTTCCGGCCCCGATGCGACCGGCTCGACGCGACCTCGAGCCGTCGCGGCTGAGCCCCGTCCCGCACGAAGAGCTCCGAACCACGCGCAAAGCGGGCCGGGTTCTCGCTGTCCGGTAGGACCAACACTTCGCCGCGCAGCCCGTGGGCCCGCAGGACCGAGCCGACGGCGATCATCTCCGAGTGGCCGCTACGAGTCGATCGCGGCGACTGTCCCATTCTCACCTCCCGACCCTTACGCCCGGATCGGCGCCGGCTCCACTGACGTCAGGCCGGTTCGACGATCTCGACTTCGTAGTACTCGCCGGTCTCGGCCCCGCGCACCTCGAGCAGCGCGCGCAGCGACCTGACGCTCCGTCCCTGGCGGCCGATCACCCGTCCGAGTTCCTCCGGAGCGACTTCGACCTGCAGCACGATCGCGTCCTCTTCCTCGATCTCCTCGACCCGAACCGCCTCGGGCCGATCGACGATCGACCGAACGACGCCGGCGAGTTGATCGGCGACCTCCGACATCCCGGAGTCCCCTAGGCGTCCGCTGCCGCGGACGCCCGCCGCACCAGACCCCGAACGGTGTCCGTGAGCTGGGCGCCCTGCGCAACCCAATGATCGATGCGGTCCGTCTTGAGCCGGATGACCACCGGATTCGCCCGCGGGTCGTAGTGTCCGAGTTCCTCGATCACCCGCGACGAAGGCACCTTGCGGCTGTCCGACGCGACGACGCGGTAGAAGGGCCTGTGGCGCGAACCCATGCGCCGGAGTCTTATCTTCACCATGTTTCGGTTTTCCAGTGTTGTTCGTCGACCGGTTCACCCGGGCCTCAGCCGCCCGGGGCGCAGTCGAAGCAGCAGCGCAGTGTAGCAGTCCGCGTGAAGAACGGCAGCCATGAACCCTCCGCCGACGCGGAGCGTTCGGCCCACCTACACCCCCCGGATGCCCTTCATCCACTTGCCCTTCGTGCGCTTCATCAGCTTCCGCATCTGGCGGTACTGCTTGATCAACTGGTTCAGTTCCTGGACCGTGCGGCCCGAGCCGCGGGCGATCCGGCGGCGGCGGCTGGCGTTCAGGATCGCCGGGTTCCGGCGTTCGCGCGGGGTCATCGAGTCGATCAGGGCGGTGACCCCGACCAGCCGGCTCTCATCGACGGAGTCGGCCATGTTCGCGCCGCGGAACTGCCCCGGCAGCAACTCGAGGAGTTGAGTCAGAGGTCCCATCCGGCGTAGCTGGCGCAACTGGTCCCGCAGGTCCTCGAGCGTGAACTCCTGGCGGGCGATGCGCTCGGCGAGGCGCTCCGTCTCCTGGCGGTCGATGACGCGCTCGGCCTTCTCGATCAGAGCCAGCGCATCGCCCATGCCCAGAATGCGGGAGGCGATCCGGTCGGGCGCGAAGGGCTCGAGGTCTTCCAGCTTCTCGCCCACGCCGACGTAGCGAAGCGGGACCTCGGTGACGCCCCTGAGCGACAGCGCGGCGCCGCCGCGGGCATCGCCGTCGAGCTTGGTCATCACCGCGCCGGTGAGCGGCGCGCCCTCGGCAAAGGCGGAGGCGCTCCGAACCGCGTCCTGGCCGGTCATCGCGTCACAGACGAACAGGGTCTCGCAGGGACCTGTCCGGTCGACCACGGCCTTCAGCTCCGCCATCGACTCCGCGTCGACGTGCAGCCTGCCCGCGGTGTCGAAGATCAGCGTGTCGAACCCTCCATCGCGGGCCGCGCCAACCGCGCGATCGGCGAACGCCTCCAGCTTCTCGCCTTCCCGCGGCTCCAGCACCGCCGTGTCCGCCGCGGCGCCGACCTGCCTGAGCTGCTCGACCGCCGCCGCCCGCCGGAGATCCCCGGCCGCCAGAACCGGGTTCCGGCCCTGGCCGCGAAGCCGCTGCGCCAGCTTGCCCGCGGTCGTCGTCTTGCCCGAGCCCTGCAGGCCGCAGAGCACGACGACCGCCGGACGGCCCTCCAGTTCGAGTTCGGATCCCGGCTCGCCGAGCACCGTGATCAGTTCGTCGCGGACGATGCGCACCATGTGCTGATCGGGGGTGAGACTGCTTAGAACCTGTTCGCCCAGCGCCTGTTCCTGCACCCGCCCGACGAAGGAACGCACGACCCGGACGTGCACGTCCGCCTCGAGCAGCGCAAGGCGAATCTGCCGCACCGCCCGCCGGACGTCGTCCTGCGAAATGCGTCCCTCCGAGCGCAGGGAGCGAAAGACCCCCTGGAGCTTGTCCTGAAGACCCTGGAACATCAGGCGACCTTCGCCGCGCGCCGGCGGCCAAGCGCGACCAGGGCCGGAAGCAGGGTGATCGACACCAGGGCCGTGGCCGCGGCGCCGAGAATGGCGACGATGCCCATCGAGCGCAGGCCCGGATAGTGCGACAGGGCGAGCGATCCGAAACCGACGCTGGTCGAGACGGCGGCAAGCACGATCGCCTTCCCGGTCTCGCCGAGGGCCGAGACCAGACGATCGCCCTGGAGCGCCTCGGGACCGAAGCCGACCTCGCGCCAGCGATGGACCATGTGGACCCCGTAGTCGACGCCGATGCCGATGATCATCGTGACGACGAACACGTTGAAGAAGTTCATGTCGAGACCGATCAGCACCATGATCCCGAGCATCCAGACCACGCCGATGCACAGGGGCAGCAGGGAAAGGAGAGTGCTGACCACCCAGCGGTAGTCCAGGTACAGGAGCAGGGCAACGAGAACGAAGCCGATGATCGAAGCCGTCACGGCATCCACGCGAATGCCGTTCCGCAGCCGTTCGCCGACCACGCTCACGCCGGTGACCTCGGCCTGCGGGCCCAGCCGCTCCGCGAGCTCGAGCGCTCCCGGCGGCGCGCTCCGGCGCCACATGCCCGGCGGCGGGTACAGGTAGACGACCAGCTTCGTCTCGCCTTCGTTCCGGCCCATGTAGCGCTCCAGCATCCGTTCGATCTGGGGCGAGTCGCGCAGCGTCGCCACGGTCACCGGCTCGCGGCTGGCCCCCGCGTCGGCCAGCAGATCGATGCCGCGGAGGAAGGGCTCCGCCCGCAGACCCTCCTCCGTCGCATGGCGCGAAAACAGCTCGCGCAGGCGTTCCCCGTCCAGCAACTCCCGGTGACGATCGAGCCAGTCGTGTGCCTCGGCCTGACTGGCCGGCGCGGGAACCAGGCTGCCGATCCCGCGAATCCCCGTGAGGACCCCGCTGGCCACCAGCTCCTGGGCGCCCTCCTCGGCCCGAATGGAGAGTTCCAGGGCCTCCTCCTCCGTTTCCCCTGAGAGCACGATCATCGTGTAGCGCAGGCCCGACCCGAAGTGGGCAGCCACCTCCTCCTCGACCTGAATGCCCGGATTCCCCTGCGGGCGCAACTCCCGGATCGCGTCCTCGAAGTGAAGGCGAGGGGCGAGAGCGCCCGTGGCCGCGGTAACCGCGGCGCAGGCGCAGATCACGACCACCGGCCGCTTGAAGCTCCAGCGCACCAGCCGGCGGGCGCCTAGACCGTGCAGAACGAGTCTCGGCATCCGTCCGCCCGTCCGGCGCCGATCCTCGCGCCATGCCAGCATGGCCGGCAGCAACACGAGCACCGAGACCATGCAGAAGAGAATGCCGGTGCCTGTCAGGAGCCCCATCTGCCGGAGCCCCACGAAGTCGGTCACCATGAACGCGTAGAACGTGGCCGCGGTGGTGATCGCGCCGGTCCAGACGGCGCGGCCCGAGGAACCGCTCATCGCCACCAGTGCTGCCGAGAGACCGGCCCCACGGCGCCGTTCCTCGACGTAGCGACCGTAGGAGACGATCACGAAGTCGATCCCCAGCCCCACCAGCAGGGCCGCGAAACCGCTGGTCAGCGCGTTCAGCTCGCCGAGCACCGTGCCGGCGAACCCGAAAGCCAGCACGAGGCCGAAGGCCAGCGGCACGAAGGCATAGAGGATCAGGCCGACTCGGCGGAAGGCCAGGGCGAACAGCAGCAGGACGCCGATCAGGGAGGTCGCCATGTTGGAGACGAGTCCAGTGACGATCGTGCCGGCATCCGAAACCGCCGTCACGTACGTGCCGCCGAGCGCCACTTCGGGCGGCGGCAGCGGCTCGCCGCCGCCATCCTCGCCGGCCATCTCCGGCCAGCGGGCCAGCAGATCCGCCGTCAGCTCGTCGAGCGCCGCCAGCAACCGGCGTCCGAACTCGACTTCCTGGGCCGGCTCGGCCGGGCGTGCGATCAACAGCGCCCGCGAGCGGTCGCCGGAAAGGAAATACCCCGAGGTCCAGTCGACGTCCAGGCCGCCGCGATCCAGCGCGATCCGCTCCAGCAGGACCTCGTGGAGGTCCAGCGGATCCAGGAGCGTCAGGTCGCGCAAAGCCAGCGCCTGAGGGGAACTCAGGCCCCGGCGCAGCTCGGCGACCTGGAGCTTCAGGCCGTCCTCGGTCAACCGGCTCGCCACTTCCTCCCGGCCCTGCTCGTCGAGGTAGACGAACATGTGGGCGGCGAACAGCTCGGCCATCTCCAGCAGCTCGCCGACGTCGTACTCGACGTAGTCGATCTCCTCGAGCGCTTCCATCGACGAGCCAAGCTCGTCCACGAAGGAGAGGTACGGGTCGAGCGGCTGGCCCTCCGGCAGGCGCACCAGCACGAGCAGGTAGTCCAGACTGCCGAAGTCCTCGATCGTCGACCGGAACGTCGTGACCACCGGATCGTCGTCCGGCAGCAGGTTCAGGATCTCGGTGTCGAAGCGGAGCGTCATCGCCGACGACACGCAGAGCACCACCAGCACGGCCGCGACCACGAACACGGCGCGGTATCGGCGCCGGGCGAAGGACGCCGTCCAGGCCAGGACGCGCTCGATCACGATCCGAACGCCGTCAGCACGGTGCGGCCGTTGCGCACGAAGTACTCGATGCCCGAGTAGAGCGTCGCGGCCAGGGCCACCCACAGCGAAACCGGCGCCAGCACGTCGAACGCGCCCAACTGGTCCGAGATGATCAGGAGCGAGATCGCGACGATCTGGGTCGTCGTCTTGACCTTGCCGGCAAAGCTCGCGGCAAGCACGACGTCCTGCGCAGCCGCGAGCGAGCGCAGCGATGAGACCGCGAACTCCCGCGCGATGACGACGACGACCATCCAGGCCGGGGCCAATCCAAGACCGACCAGGGAAATGAACGCGGCCGAGGTGAGGATCTTGTCCGCGGCCGGGTCGAGCAGCTTGCCGAGCGCGGTCACCTCCTTGCGGCGTCTGGCCAGGAAGCCGTCCAGGAAGTCGGTCAGGGACGCCACCAGGAACAGACCGAGGCCGATGAACTGCCAGCCGCTCGTCTTGGTGAGCAGGACGACGACGAGCACGGGCACGATCAGGATCCGGCTGAGCGTCAGCGCGTTCGGCAGATTCAGGCCGGCCCGAAGGGACGGCGCAGGAGCCGGCCGGTCGCTGTCCCGCTCAACCACCATCGCTCCCCAAGGAGCGTGCGCCGCAGGACATGGCGATGTCGATCTTCCTGGCCCGCACGCTGCTAACTCAGGCTGTCTTCGATGTACCGCTCGGCAGCGGCGAAGGCCGGCAGCAGATTCTCGGCCCGGCCCCCGGCCTGGGCGAAGTCCCTGCGACCGCCGCCGCTGCCGGAAATCGCCGAGCCCATCGCGCGGGCCACCGCCGACGCGTCGACCCGGTCCTGGAGGTCCCCGGTCACCGAGGCAACAAGCTTCGCCTTGCCCCCGTCCAGCGCGCCAAGCACGACCACTCCCGAGCCGAGTCGACTTCGCAAGACGTCCGCCAGGTTCCGCAGCTCGCCGACGTTCGATGCCGGCACCTCGCGCAGGACGACGTCGACGCCGCCTACCTTGCGGGTGTCGCCGTCCGCCGACGGACCACGCGCCGCCTTCCCGTCACCGGCCAGCAGACCGAGCCGGAGCTTCGACAGTTCGCGTTCGACCTCGCGCAGCCGCTCCTTGAGAGCCCGGACCTCGACCGCGGCCTGCTCGCCCGAGGCGCCGATCTCCGACTCGAGCGTCGACAGCAGACGGGCCCGGTCCCGGTGCAGGCGCTCCGCGCGGTCGCCGGCTAGCGCCTCGATGCGCCGCACGCCCGCGGCCACGCCGCGCTCGCCGGCCAGGGTCACGGGGCCGATCTCGCCCGTGTTCCGAACGTGACAGCCGCCGCAGAGCTCGAGACTGAACCCGGGCACCTCGACCGTGCGCACGCGGTCGCCGTACTTCTCGCCGAAGAGGGCCATCGCGCCGGCCTCCACGGCTTCGTCGTAGGAGCGCTCCGTGATCTCGACCGCCACGGCGCGCCGCACCCACTCGTTCACCGTGTCCTCGATCGCCTCCTGCTGGGCCTCGGTCACGGGAGCGCCGTGGGTGAAATCGAACCTGAGCCGATCGGGGTGGACCAGGGAACCCGCCTGGCGCACGCCCGGGCCGAGGTGCTGGCGGAGAGCGGCGTGGAGAAGGTGGGTGGCCGTGTGGTGGCGCTGGGCGGATTCGCGGCGCTCCCGATCCACCTGGAGTTCGACTGGCGCGTCCTGCTCGAGCGCACCGCTGGCGATGTCGACACGGTGCACGATGCGATCGCCGTCGCGGACCGTGTCCAGGACCCGCGCCTCGCCCCCGTCCCACTGAACGAGACCCACGTCGCCGACCTGTCCTCCGGCTTCGGCGTAGAAGGGAGTGCGGTCGAAGACGACGAGACCCTCGTCCGTCAACTCCCGAGCCGGTTCCCCATCGCCAGACGCGATCGCAACCGCTCGCGCTTCCGCTTCCAGAGCGCCGTAGCCCACGAAGTCCGTGCTTCGGACTTCATCTCCGCGCGCAGCAAGACCGAGTGTCGCCGAGATCCGGGCCGAGCCCGTCTTCACAGCCCGCGATCGTTCCCGCTGCTCCGCGAGCGCGGCCTCGAAGCCCTCCTCGTCGATCGTGAACTGCTCCTCCTCCGCGATCTCCCGCACCGTCTCGATCGGCAGGCCGAACGTGTCGTAGAGGCGGAACGCCGCCTCGCCGCCGAGCACCGACCCTCCTCCGGCCCGGGCCTCCTCGATCGCCTGCTGGACCTTGCCGGCGCCAATCGCGACCGTCTCCAGGAACCGGGTCTCCTCGGCAGTCACCGTCGCCGACGACGGCTCGCGCGCCGCCTCGAGTTCCGGGTAGTGGCCGGCGAACGCCTCCTCCAGCGAGGGCAGCAGGGCAGCCATGAACGGCTCCTCGAGTCCCAGCTTCATGCCGTGACGCGAGGCGCGGCGAAGGAGCCGGCGCAGCACGTAGCCGCGGCCCTCGTTGCTCGGCAGCACGCCGTCGGCGAGCAGGAAGCCGACCGCGCGGAGGTGGTCGGCGACGACGCGCATGGACACGTCCGCGTCCGGATCACGGCCGTAGTCGCTTCCCGCCGCGCCCGCCACCGCGGTCAGAATCGGGCCGAACAGGTCCGTGTCGTAGTTCGAGTCGACGCCCTGAAGCACCGCGGCCACCCTCTCCAGTCCCGCGCCAGTGTCGATCGACGGGTTCGGTAGCGGCTCGCTGCGGCCGTCCTCGTGGCGTTCGAACTGCATGAAGACCAGGTTCCAGATCTCCAGATAGCGCCCCGATTCCTCGCCCTCCTCCCAGGTGACTTCGGGCAGGTCCGGCGCGGTGTCGACGAAGATCTCGCTGCACGGGCCGCAGGGCCCGGTGTCGCCCATGGCCCAGAAGTTGTCCTTCTCGCCGCAGCGCAGGACCCGCTCAGGCGGCAGGCCGGAGATCCGCAGCCACAGGTCCTCGGCTTCGTCGTCCTGCTCGAACACGGTGGCGAACAGGTGCTCCGGTCGAAGACCCCAGGGCCCGGTCACCAGCTCCCAGGCCGAAGCGATCGCCTCTTCCTTGAAGTAGTCGCCGAAAGAGAAGTTCCCCAGCATCTCGAAGAACGTGTGGTGCCGGGGACTTGGCCCGACGTTCTCCAGGTCGTTGTGCTTGCCCGACACCCGGAGGCACTTCTGCGAGGTCACCGCGCGCGGCGAGTCCGGCTTCTCCACGCCGAGGAAGTAGTTCTTGAACTGGACCATGCCGGCGTTGACGAACAGCAGGGTCGGATCGTCCCGCGGCACGAGGGGCGAACTCGCCACTTCCGCGTGTCCGCGGTCCGCGTAGAAGTCGATGAAACTCCGCCTGATATCCCGACTCAACATGAGCTGTGATCCCCCGTCTCCGCTTCGTCCCCGGCCGCCTCAGCGGGCGAGTCGAACAGCACGGCGCCAATAGTACGGGGAGTGAAGCCGCGGCGCTCGAGGTGCCGGGCCAGGGCAGAGACGTCCCGCGCCGGGTGCGTCCCGCGCCAGCGCGCGGCCACCGATCCTGCACGCTCCAGTTCGTCCTCGTCACCCACGTCCTCGAGGGCGGCAGCCGCTGCCGTTTCGTCGGCCCCGCGCCGCCGCAGGTCGTGCTCGAGCCGCCGCCGGCCGTAGCCGCGGCGCTTGAGCGAGCGCACCAGCATCCGCGCGGCGTCCTGTTCATTCAGGAAGCCGTCCGCGGCCAGGCGCTCGAGCGCACCGTCGACCTCCGCCTCCGGATAGTCGCGGCGGACGAGCTTCGTCCGCAGTTCGGCCGCGAAGTGCATGCGCCGCGCGAGCAGGTCCAAGGCCCGGTCGTAGGCCGACTTCGGGTTCCGCTCGCGCTTCGATTTCGACTTCCGCACCTCGTCCTCCGGCGGTTCGGAGACTACCGCCGTCACCGTCCTGCCAGGACCACGGCGAGCGCCGCGACCGCCGCCGTCTCCGTGCGCAGAACGCGCGGGCCGAGGTCCGCGAGCGTGGCCCCCCGGTCGAGGAACCAGGCGATCTCCCGCTCACTGAACCCTCCCTCGGGACCGACGACCAGGGTGTCCACGCGGCGGACCGCCGACAGGGAGGTGCCGGCGCCCGGATGCAACACGACTGCTCCGGCAAGGGCCCGGGCTTCCTCCACGGCTGCCGGCGCGGCGATTCTCGGCAACCAGGCGCCGCCGCTCTGCTCGAGCGCGGACTTTGCGACCCGCGCCTGGCGGGCCAGCGCGCGCTCCGTGAACGAACGGCTCGTGCGCTCCGAAACGAACCACCGCAGCTCTCTCACGCCGAGTTCGGTCGCCTTCTCCACGAGCCAGACCGCCCGCTCGGGACGCACCACGGAGACGAACAGCGCCAACCGACGGACGGGTTCGAAGGTCGGCGCCGGCCCCTCGACGTCGAGTCGCGCCCGTTCCGTCGTGACGCCGCCGACGCGCGACCAACGCGCCCCGCCCCGGCCGTCGACGAGGCGCACCCGGTCGCCGACCTTGAGGCGACGGGCGCGGAACAGGTGCCGGTAGTCGGCGCCCTCGATCTCGACCGTGTCGCGGTCGAGGTCGTCGCCATCGACCAGCAGGTGGATCACCGGCCGCCCTGCTCAGGCCTCGGACGCCCTCTTGTCCTCGTCCGCCGCGGGCCTGGTCTTCTGGCCGGATCCCGAAAAGAAGCCCGTGACCCGGTCCAACACGCTCCGCGCCTCCTGGATCGTGGCGCCCGCCGTTCCGCCGCGCTCCTCGTTCAACTCGGCTAGCGCGCGCACGTGTTCGAGTTCCCGCTCAGAGAGATCCCTGGGCGCCGGCACCTCGAGCCGCACTTCGACGATGTGGTTGCCGCGGCCGCGGCCGTCGATGCGGGGGATGCCCTGGGACCTCAGAACGAACGTGGAGCCGTGCTCCGTGGCCGGCGGCACCCTCAGGCTGGACGGTCCATGGAGCGTCTCGACCTCCATCGTGCAACCGAGCACGGCCTGCGGGTAGCCGACGGCGACCGAACTGAGCACATCGGCGCCGCGGCGCACGAACCGCTCGTGGGGTTCGACCTCAATCACCACGTACAGGTCTCCCGGCGGGCCGCCGTTCCGGCCGTGCTCCCCCTCGCCCGGAAGGCGGAGGCGGGAGCCGGTATCCACCCCGGCCGGCACACGGACCTGAATCGAGCGCTGCTGCTCCGTCAACCCGCGGCCTCCGCAATCGACACAGGGATCCCGGATCACCGTTCCCGCGCCCCGGCAGTCGGGGCACGTGCGAGCGACCGAGAAGAAGCCCTGGCTGTACTGGACCTGACCGCGGCCGCGGCATACGCGGCAGGCGGTCGGGCCGGACCCCGGCGCCGCGCCGTTGCCGCCACACGTGCCGCAGTGCTCCAGTCGCGGAATGCGCAGCTTCGGGTCCGCGCCGAAGGCCGCCTCCTCGAAGGAGAGGCGGAGGTCGTACCGAAGGTCCGCACCGCCTCGCCGGCGCCTGCCGCCGGCCCGGTTTCCGAACACGTCGCCGAAGCCGAAGACATCGCCGAGAATGTCCGAGAAGTCGGCGAAGATCGTCGGGTCGAACCCGCCGCCCGACGGCGCCGCCTGGTGACCGAACCGGTCGTACCGGCGCCGCTTCTCGGGATCGGAGAGCACGGCGTAGGCCTCGGCCGCCTCCTTGAACTTCTCCTCCGCGGCGCCGTCGCCGGGATTCCGGTCCGGGTGGTGCTTGACCGCCAGCTTCCGATAGGCCGACTTGACCTGCTGCAGGGTGGCGGATCGTTCGAGGCCCAGCACCTCGTAGTAGTCGCGCGGCATGGCGTATCTAGCCGCCGCCCGCGGCGGCGTCCGATTCGGCCCCGCCGCCATCCGGCGTCTCGATTCCATCCGGCGGGGCGTCCTCCGGCACAGCCGGCGCGGGCATGGCGACCCGGACCATCGCAGCGCGCAGCAGCGTCGACCCCATCGTGTAGCCCTTCAGCAGTTCCTGGACGACCGTGGGCTGGTCGACGTCCGCGCTCTCCTCCCGGGCCACCGCTTCATGGAGGTTGGGGTCGAAGGCGGCGCTCAGGCTCTCCACCGGCTCCACGTCGAAGCGCCGCAGGAGATCCGTCATCTGGCGCTGGATCATCTCCACGCCGGCACGGAAGTCGTCTTCCGACGCTTCGGCCTGGAGCGCGCGGTCCAGATTGTCCACGACGCCCAGGAACTCCCGCAGAGGCGCCGAGACGTAGCTCGTCCGCAACTGTCGCCGCTCCCGGTCCATCCGCTTGCGCTGGTTGTCGAGATCGGCCAGAGCCCGCAACAGCCGATCCCGGGTCGCCGAGAGCTCTTCCCGGAGCTGCTCCTCGACGGCGGGCGTTGCTCTGCCCTCATCCGCGGCCGCCTCACGGACATCGTCGTCGGCGGCCGCACGGACTTCCGCGCCGCTGCTGTCCTGTCCGGCGACCTGATCTCCAGGTCCCTCCTTCGGCTCAACTGTCATGCCTCTCGCTCCGGTTAGCTGCTAGCTGCTAGACACCGCCGGTCAGGGCCTCGGACAGACGCTCACCCAGGTAGTTCACCAGGGGCACCATGCGCGGATACTCCATCCGTGCGGGCCCGACCACGGCGACCGATCCGCTCACGCCGTTCCCGGCCCGGTAGCCCCGCACGACGAGCCCGAAACCGAGTTCCTCCGTCAGCCGAGAGTCCTGACCGAGCACGACCCGGACGCCATCCGCGTCGAGACAACGGTTCAGCAGGCCCGCCAGACGGGCGCGCTCCGCGAACATCTGGAACATGCCCTCGATGCGCGAGATGTTCGGCGACGCCTCGAACAGGCTGTGCGTCCCGGAGGCGACAAGCGAGGGCGCGTGCCCCATGTTCATGCCGTCCCTGGCCAGTTCGATCGCACGGTGCAGCAACTCGTCGAGGCGCGCCCGCTCGTCGCTCATCATGCGGAGAAGCTCTTCCCGGATCTCGAACAGGGTCCGCCCGGCGTAGTTCTCCGTCAGGTAGTTCGAGATGCGCACCAGGTCTTCGCGCGGAATCAGCTCGTCCGTGACCACCAGCTTGTTCTCCACGAAGCCGCTCTCCGCGACGACCACGCAGAGCACCTTGCGTCCGCTGAGCGGCACGAACTCGATCGCCCGCAACACCGCGGAACCCAGAGCCGGGGTGAGGACGACGCCGACGTGGTGGGACAGCTCGGAGAGCAGTTTGGAGGTCTCCTCCGTGAGTTCCTGGCCGGTGCCGCCGGCCGTCTGCAGCCGATCGTCGATCAACCGGCGATCGTCGTCGCTCACCTTCTCGGCCGGCATCAGATCGTCGATGAAGAGGTGGAAGCCGGCCTCGGTCGGGAGCCGCCCCGCCGAAACGTGCGGCTGGCGGAGATACCCCATGTCCTCCAGATCGGCCATCACGTTGCGGATCGTGGCCGCGGAAAGCTGAATCTGCCGGTCCTTCGCGACGCGCCGCGAAGACACCGGCTCGCCCGACGAAAGGTAGGTCGCGATCACTTCGCGCAGGATCTCGCGGTCGCGCTCGCTGAGGTGGTCGCAGGAACGGCTCATGGGAGCCGCATGTTACAACGGCGCGACGCCCGCGGCGCCTCGCCCGGCGGCGGATTCCGGACGACCGCGACCGCCGGACGCAGCGCCCGCCGGGACGCCGGGTGGTAGCGTTCAAGGGCTGTCAGCCGGCACCCGGCCATGAGATGTCCTTTCTGCGCCGCCAACCATGACCGCGTGGTCGATTCGCGAGACGTCCGCGGCGGCGAGACGGTCAGGCGCCGCCGGGAGTGCCTGAACTGCAACCGCAGGTTCACGTCCTACGAGCAGATCGAGAACATCGCCTACCGGGTCATCAAGTCGGACGGACGGCGGCAGGACTTCGACCGGCAGAAGCTCCTGGGCGGACTCCTGAAGGCCTGCGAGAAGCGGCCGGTGGCCCTGCCCGCACTCGAGGAGATCGTGGATCAGGCCGAGGCCCTGCTCCACCGGAAGGAAGACCGCGAGATCGCGACGACCGAACTGGGCAACTTCGTGATCGACCGCCTGAGAACCCTCGACCAGGTGGCCTACGTTCGCTTCGCCTCGGTCTACCGGCAGTTCGAGGACGTGGACGCCTTCATGGACGAACTCCGCTCGCTTCTCGAGGCGTCACGCAAGGACTGATCTCCGGGTCCCGACTGTCGCCGCCCGGACGCGCAGGCTGCTAGCGTGGCGGCATGGCCGAGCCGCTTCACAACGAGCAGTCGGACGTCATCGCCCTTCCCGACGTCCTGCCGGTTTTGCCGCTCAAGGACTCGGTCATCTTCCCCTACATCATCCTGCCGCTTTCGATCAGCCGGGACCCCAGCATGCTCGCGGTCGAGGACGCGCTGAACGGCGACCGCATCATCCTGCTGGCGCCCCAACGCGACAGTTCGGTCGAAGAACCCGGACAGGACGATCTCCACGAGATCGGCACCGCCGCATCGATCATGCGAATGCTGAAGTTGCCGGACGGCCGGGTCCGGATCCTGATCCAGGGCCTGGCGAGGGCACGACTGAGGCATCTGAGCCAGACCGAACCCTTCCTGCGCGCCCGCGTCGTCGAAGTCGACGAGGACCAGGAGGCCCAGGACCAGCTCGAGGCCGAGGCTCTCGTCCGAAGCGTCAAGGAGGGTCTGGAGACCGCGGTCAACCTCGGCAAGGACATCTCGTCCGAGGTCATGGTGATCGCCGCGAACCTGGATCGGCCCGGCAGGCTCGCGGACCTCGCCGCGAGCAACCTGGGCCTCAAGCCCGCGGAGGCCCAGACCGTGCTGGCGACGATCCAGCCGATCCAGCGGCTACGACGGGTCGGGGATCTGCTGACGCGCGAGATCGAACTGCTCGGCATGCAGCAGCGCATCTCGGCGCAGGCCAGGAGCGAGATGGACCGGAGCCAGCGCGAGTACTTCCTGCGCCAGCAGCTCAAGGCGATCCTGGACGAACTCGGAGAGGGCGACGACCTCCACGGGGACATCGACCGCTACCTGCGGGCGATCGAGGAACGCGGCCTGACCGAAGAAGCGGCCACGGAAGTGGAGCGCCAGGTCCGACGGCTCGAGCGGAGCTCTCCCGACAGCGCCGAGAACGCGACGATCCGGGGCCACCTGGACTGGTTGACCGGACTGCCCTGGTCGAACCTGAGCGAGGACCGGATCGACCTGGACCACGCCCGTACCGTGCTCGACGAAGACCACTACGACCTCGACCGCATCAAGGAGCGGGTGCTCGAGTACCTGGCCGTGAGGCGCCTGAAACCCGACGCCAAGGGGCCGATCCTCTGCCTGGTCGGTCCCCCGGGGGTCGGCAAGACGTCGCTCGGTCGTTCCATCGCGCGCGCGATCGACCGCAAGTTCGTTCGAATCTCCCTGGGCGGCGTCCGCGACGAGGGAGAGATCCGGGGCCACCGGCGGACCTACGTCGGCTCCCTTCCGGGGCGCATCATTCAGGGACTGAACCAGGCCGGGACCAGCAACCCCGTCTTCATGCTGGACGAGATCGACAAGCTGGGCGCCGACTACCGGGGCGATCCCGCGGCGGCCCTGCTCGAAGTGCTGGATCCCGAGCAGAACTCCACGTTCAGGGACCACTATCTCGGGGTCGAGTACGACCTGTCACGAGTGCTCTTCATTGCCACCGCGAACCTGCTCGACCCCATTCCACCGGCCTTTCTCGATCGGCTCGAGGTGCTTCGTCTCTCCGGCTACACGGAGGATGAAAAGGTGCTCATCGCCCGCCGCCACCTGATTCCGAAAGCAATCACGGAAAACGGCTTGCCGGACGAAGCTCTCGAAATCACTTCCGCCGCGCTGCGCGGCGTGATCCGCGGCTACACGAAGGAAGCGGGCGTGCGCAGTCTCGAGAGGGAGATCGCAAACCTCTGCCGCAAGGCCGCCGTGCGCGTGGCGCGCGGAGACGACCGCAAACTGCGAATCGCACCGGCCAGGTTGAAGGGTCTGCTGGGTCAGCCGCGACACTTCAGCGAGGAACTGCTCGACCGCGACCGGGTCGGTGTCGCGACCGGACTTGCCTGGACAGCGGCTGGAGGCGATCTCCTTCTGATCGAAGTAGCGGCGTCGCGGGGCAAGGGCAGGCTGGTCCTGACCGGTCAACTGGGGGAAGTGATGAAGGAATCGGCGCAGGCCGCGCTGAGTTGCGCACGATCCGCGACGCCCGATGGCCGGACCGGTGCGGATCCCGACTACCTGCGTCGCCACGACCTCCACATTCACGTCCCCGCCGGGTCGGTACCGAAGGACGGTCCATCGGCCGGAATCACGATTGCCGCCGCGATCGTCTCCGTCCAGAGCGGGCGTCCCATCGATCACACGATCGCGATGACTGGAGAAATCACCCTGAGAGGCGAGGTGCTCCCGGTTGGCGGTCTGAAGGAGAAGCTGCTGGCAGCGCGCGGGGCGGGCATTCGCAAAGTCGTTCTACCGGAACGCAACCGTCGGGATTTGCCTGAGATCCCGGCCGCCGTGACGCGTGGCCTCGAACTTCTCTTCGTCGACCACTTCGATCAGGTTCTCGAGGCCGCGCTGCTCGACTCGGAGGAACCGCAGTCATGGCCGGCGGCGAAGACGGGCTGACCGCCTGGCTCGCGAACCTCGCGGGTTCCGGCAACCAGATCGGCGACGACGCGGCCCTGGTCGAGATCGACGGCCGGAAGTTCGCCCTCACCGTCGATACGCAGCGCGCGAATGTCCACATTCCGATAGATCTCGATCCCGCCGCGGCCGCGCGCCGGCTTCTCGCCGTCAGCCTCTCCGACCTCGCCGCCACGGGCGCCGAACCGCGCTGGGCACTCCTCGCGCTCGGCATCGACGACGACACGAGGGCGCGACGGTTCCTCGCCGCCCTGGTTCGTCGCAGCCGGCGGTACGAAATCGAACTGATCGGCGGCGATACCGCCCGCCCCGGGGCGCCCGGCCACCTCGACGCCAGCCTGACCGTGATCGGGGAGGTGCCGGCGGACTGCTCACCCCTCACCCGCGGCGCCGCCCGTCCCGGTGACGACCTCTGGCTCGGCGGCCCGGTCGGTGAGTCCGCGCTCGGACTCGAACTCGTCCGGCGGGGCGCCCGGATCGTGGGGCGCGAAACCCGGCTGCCGCAAGACCTGCCGCCCGAGTTCGGCCGCGCGGCGAGCCGGGTCGTGCGCCGGCATCTCGAGCCCCGACCTCAACTCGAACTCGGACTGGTCCTCGCAAAGCGCCGTCCCAGGGTGTCGGCAATCGACATCTCGGACGGTCTGGCGGTCGACGCCGGGCGCCTCTGCCGCTCCAGCGGCACGGGTTGCGTCCTGCACCGGCAGAAGCTCTCACTCCGCCCTGACGCCCGCCGTCTGGCCCGCCACCTGGAGCTCGATCCGGTCGACCTGGTGCTTGGGGGCGGCGAGGACTACGTCCTCCTGTTCACGCTGCCCCCCGATGCGAAGTTCAGGCATCCCGGCTGCCGGCCCATCGGCCGCGTGACCAGCACGGCCGGCATGAGCCTGCAGCGAGGAGGCGGAGCCCTCGAACCTGTGGCCCCGGAGGGCTGGGATCACCTGACCTGATCGCTAGCGATCCGCCCGGAGCGTGATCGTGATCGGTCGCTCCAGCTTTTTCAGCACCTGACTCACCTGGGCTTCGAGCGCAGCCAGCCGAGCCTCGAGGCTCGCCTGGGCCGCAGGAGCGGCCTTCCTTCGCACCGCCCGCTTCCTTGCCGGAGCAGCGGCCTTCCTGGGTGCCGCGGCCTTCGCCTTCGGTTTCCGGCCCCTCTTGCTCTGCGACCGGATCTCACGGAAGACCGCCACCGCTTCCGGCCGGTAGCGACGCTTCCGGCCCTCGCCCTCGTGCGGAATGCGGTCCAGGTGCAACTTGATGTAACGCTGCAGCGTCGGACCGGAGATTCCCGTCTCCTTGCCAATTGCAGTGAGCGTCAGGAGTTTCTGCGCCGGGGCGCTTGCGGGCGCGGCCTTGGCCCGCGCCCTCCTCTTCCTTGCCGGGGCCTTGGGCGCCGTGGCTGGCTTTGCCTTGGGTTTCCGCCCCGGCTTGCTCTCCGCCCGTAGCTGGCGGAACACGGCAACGGAGTCCGGATGGTAGCGCCGCTTGCGGCCCTCGCCCTCGTGCGGGATCCGATCGCCAAACAGCTTCACGTATCGCTGCAGGGTCGGATAGGAAATGCCCGTCTGCCCGCTGATGCTCGAAAGCGTCAGAAGCGCCGGGCCGGCGGCGGCAGCCTTGGCCGGCTTCGCGGGGCTCCCCTTGCGGCCGGCGGCTCCACGCTTCGAGACGCCTTCCTTCTTCAAGTCCTTGAACATCTTGACGGCGGCGACCGGGTAACGCTGCCTGCGGCCCTCGCCCTCCGACGGTATTCGATCCTGGTGCAGCTTCTTGTAACGCTGCGCCGTGGCCATCGAGACGCTCGCCCGGCGAGCAACCTCACTCAATGTCAACATCTTCTTTCTTCCAGCAGCCGCTGCACTCACCGCGGTACTCCCCTCGTCGAACTGATTTAGTGTCCCTATCCCCTTACGGAGAGGTTCCACCGACCATAGCAGAATCTACGCAGGACCGGATCGCGCGCACGTTCCTCAGAGAGCGTAATTCTGCTTTCTCACCAGGTACGACAGCGCCTGCCGACTCATTCCGAGAGCGCGCGCTGCACGCGCCTGATTGCCACCGGCATCCTCAAGCGCCTTACGGATCAGACTCCGCCGGTACTGCTCGAGCTTCCAGTGATAGCTGGCGCCCTCCACCTGCGCTGGGCGCCGCGGAACCTTCGGAAGTCCCAGCATCCCGACCGTGATTTCCGAGCCCTCAGCAAGCGCCGCGGCGCTCTCGATCACGTTTCGAAGTTCTCTTACATTCCCGGGCCATGGATACTCGAGAAGCCGCCTGCGGGCGTTCTCGCTGAACCGCTGCGTTTCATCGTCGCCGGTGAACAATCCAAGAAAGTGGTGCGCCAGCAGCATGATGTCGCCGTCACGGTCTCGCAGCGCCGGTGCTTCCACGGTCGCCACTCCAAGCCGGTAGTACAGATCCTCCCTGAACTCGCCGGCCTCGACCATGGCCGAGAGATCCCGGTGGGTAGCTGAGACCAGCCGGAAGTCCACGTGACGCGGCCGGCTCTCGCCGACCCGTCTTATCTCGCCTTCCTGCAGGGCGCGCAAGAGCATCGCCTGCGCTGCCAATGGCAGCTCCGCAATCTCGTCGAGAAACACGGTGCCGCCTTCGCCGCTCTCGAACACGCCGATCCGGTCGCGGTCGGCGCCAGTGAACGAGCCCCGGCGATGACCGAACAGATCGGACATGACGAGACCCTCGGGAAGAGCAGCGCAGTTCACGGCCTGCCAGGGACCCGAGGCCCTTGCGCTCGAATCGTGAAGCCACCGCGCGAACAGTTCCTTGCCCGTGCCCGACTCTCCCAGAATCAGCACTGGCAGGTCGTGCAGTGCCAGCTTCGCGATCCGCGCCCGAGCCGTCAGCAGCAGCTCGCTCCGGCCGATCAGTCGAGGCGCAGCCGACCCTCTCACCTCCGCCACCTCCAGGACCTCCCGGCGCCGACCGAACGCCGCTGGCGTTCGGCCCGCGACCACGGTGAGTAGAGCCCGCGTCGGCTCCTCGATGCCGTCCGCACTCAGTACCAGCCTGCCGGCCGGTACGCCGACCGAGAACTGTTCCGAGCCGCCCGGTCCCTCCAGAAGGACCTCCGTGGACTCCTCCCGGCCTCCCGCGTCGCGGGATTCGTGGACCGCGATGCGTGCCTCGGGGTGGCCGGCGGACGCGAGCAACGTATGGAACGCTTCAGAGGTGAACTCTTCCGCGTCAAGAAAGGCCCGAAGAGCTCTCCACGGGCCCCGCCGGGCGGCGTCCACCCGCTGCGCGAGCGTCTCGGCACCCGCCTCGGCCAGGGTGTCCACCGCCGACTCGAGCAACCTCGCCGGTGTGTTCTCGACTCCCAGGCAGACGAGATCGTGGATCGTCAGCGCGCGGTGGTAGGTCCCCTGCTCTTCCAGCCGCTGCCAATCGGCACTGTCCGGGGCCCGGTCCTCACTGACCGCCGCCCACGGTCCCCCACAGGCGGAGCCCGCCGCCATGGCCCGCGCCTCCTCCCGAAGCCCGACAAGAAGCAGGGTGGCGGCCAGCGTGTCGCACCCGCCTCGCACGCCCGCGGAGCGATCTGCGACCGGCAGACGAACCGCCGCCTGGAGTTCCTTTCGTGCTTCCTGCCTGCGACCAAGATGAACCAGGGCGCGGCCCGAGAGTACGCGCAGCGCCCGCTCCCGGCCCCCTCCAAGTTGCCGCTTCCGCAACTCCTCCAGAGCGGACCCGCAGGACTCCAGGGCCGCACTCCACCGGCCCTCCGCCAGGTCGAGGCGCGCTTCGAGTTGTCGCACATCGACGATGCCGGCAGCGCTCCCGGCCATCAGATTCACCCGACGGAGGCTGTCGATCGTCTCGCGGACGCCGGACAGGTGGCCGGTGCGAATCCGGGCTTCCGCGAGATTGCCATGCGCCCCGGCCCTCCCGGCCGGCCCATCACAACACCGGAAGAGCTTGACGGAGACGCGTGCCGCCCGCTCGGCACCAGCCCAATCGTCCACCGAGAGTCGATGCGTCGCCAACTCGTTCCAGAGGCTGGCACGATCGTAGACCGGCAAGTCTCTCCGAAACCGCCTCAGCGCCGTCCCCAGCGCTTCATCGGCAACCTGGAAGCGGCCGCCGTCCATCGCGAAGCGGGCCAGGGCCAGGCATGATGTCCAGTCTGCCGGTTCCCCTTCCGGCTCAGCCAGAGAGGCCGCCTCGACGGTCCCATCGACCTCCCGCATCGCCAGAAAGGCGAGAGCCCGCCCCCGAGCGGCATGAGGACCGACTGCAGCCTCGAGGGCCTGCTTCGCCCAGGCCCTGAGCTGGGCCGCGCGGCCCGCGGCCGCATGGATCCTGATCGCCTCCTCGCACTCTTCCAGCCTCGCCGCACCGGTGAGGCGGCGACCCTCGAGTGCGGTCAGCGCGCGGCGTGCAGCCGCCATCCGACCCATCCTCACCAGACCCTTGAGCCGGATCAGAATGTCCTCCGTTCGGCGGGAACGCTCGACCAGGGCCAAGGCGGCCTCGAAGCGGCCAATGCCGACGAATGCCCGCGCGACCGCACTCCGCTCACCCGGGTCGGCGGGTGGTTTTCGCAGGGATTCCTGCAGCGCGCGGCGCCAGTCGCCTCGGGTAATCCAGTCGATCGGTCCGCCCGGAGCGTTGTCGCCGAGCCAGTGGTCCCGAGCCTCGTCGCTGCTCACCAGACTGGACAGCCGTTCCCGGTCGCGACCGCCCGCCCGCAGCAAGGAGCGACGCCACCGAGGATGACCAACAATGACCACTTCTTCGCCTTCCTCGTGTTCGTGCACCGCAAGCAGGGACCGCCTCGCCTCTCGGTACCTGCCTTCCCACAGGAAGGGGGCATGATCCAGGATGTCCGCGACGAGGCGATCGGCCGGCAGAGGCAGAAGCAGGTCGCGCCAACCTCCGACCACTGGCCGAAGCTCCGCTCGCACGGCGCTTCGACCAGCCAACTCCGCACTCCCGAACAACAACGAAACCAGGCGCCTCAGGTCGAGCTGCGTCCACCGTTCACTGCGTCCCGCCGCCACCATGTCCGGCCCGATCCGGAGTACGCCCCGCCCATCGACGAGCAGTCCATCCCAGGACCGCAGCCGCCAGCCGGCGGTGCGCAGATGGGCGAGCAACGCCGCGCCCTGAAGCAGCAGGGCGGCCCTTTTCCGATCGTCCAGGTCGATCCCGGCGAGACGGGCCGCGGCCGCGTCTTTCGCAACGGGCTCGAGCGATTGATGACGTAGACGAGAGACAGCGGTAGTCAAGGTGCAATCCCCTCCAGATCGGCCCAGAAGCCGGGGTAGGACTTGGCAACCACCGCCGGCCGGCGAATCGACAGCCCTCCTCGCCGTAGGCCGACGAGAGCCATGCTCATCGCGATGCGGTGGTCGTCGTAGGTGTCGATCGCGACGCGCGGCGATCCCGGCGCCGCGGTCAGCGCGGGGTTTCCCTCAATGCGCAGACCGTCCTTCAGTTCTTCCACCGGCACACCGGACCGCCGGAGCCCGGTTCCGATCGCCGCCAGGCGGTCGCTCTCCTTGATCCGCAGGTGCGCCACGTTGCGAATCGTCGTCACGCCACGGGCGAACGCGGCCACCGCGGCAAGCGTGGGGACCTGGTCGGGCATCCCGGAGAGGTCGCAGTCGAGCGCCTGAAGCCGGCCGTCGCCCTCCACCTCGATTTCGCCCGGCGCCGTCCGTACGGCGGCTCCCATCCGTTCGAGCAGGCGGAGGAACGCGCGGTCGCCCTGCGTCGACCTGGAAGCCAGACCCCGCAACAGCACCCGGCCGCCGCAGATCGCCGCCGCCGCGGCCGGGTAGGCGGCCGCGGAGTCGTCGCCGGCGACGCGGTAGCGACCGCCCGGCGCCTCCGGCCGGTGGGGCTCGATCCGGAACTCGCGCGCCTCTCCGCTGCGCCCGGTCCCTACGGAAGAACCGAAATCCGCCATGACCTGAAGAGTTGTGTCCACATATGGACTAGAGACGAGAAACGGCGCGAGAAGTTGGATCGGCGCCTCCGCCCGCAGTCCCGCCATGAGCAGCGCGGAGACGTACTGGCTCGACTCGCGCGCGTCGATCTCCACCTTCCCGCCGGCCAGGGCGCCGCCACGGATGCGGATCGGCGCGCAGCCGGGCCGGCCAAGTTCGTCGATGCGCGCGCCGAGTTGCCGCAGAGTGGCGAGCAGCGGTCCGATCGGTCGCTCACGCAGCCGGGGCGACCCGTCGAGGATCCACTCGCCCGGCGTCACCGCGCAACTCGCGACGAGCAACCGGAGCAGCGTCCCCGCGCTCCGGCAGTCCAGCCGCACCGGCGAATCGGGCGGGCCGCCCGGCGGCGGTTCGACCCGCACGCCGGCGCCGGACACGCGCTCCACACGCCAGCCCATGCGCCTCAGTACTTCCCTGAAGGCGGCGATGTCCTCCGCTTCGAGCAGATTCCCGATCGTCGCCGGCCGCTGCCCGATCAGGGCCAGGTTGAGCGCCCGGTGCGAAATGCTCTTCGAACCCGGAGGCTCCACGACTCCCCCCACGCTCCCGGCCCGCCGAACGGGATAGGGGTCCGGCAGGGGATCGTTCATCCCAGCCACAGCAACTCCCTGTCGTTGAACCAGGCGTTCGCGATCCGTACCTCGCCGCCTCTCTCGAGCCAGTTGCGCGCGGCGTGGAAGTGCCCGAGCAGGAGCACGTCGTGACCCTCCGCGAGACGCCGGGCGGCGTAGCGGCGGATCGCCCCCTCCGGGATCCGGTGCTTGTGCTCCAGGTTGGTTCCCGAGAGCCCGCGCTCGGTCGAGGTCACGAGCCGGCGGCCAAGCGCCGGCGGCAGCCGGAACGCCAGCCACCGGCTGACCGGGTTCTTCGACAACCTGCGCCAGCATCGGTAGCGCCAGTCTCGGCGGTTCAACCCGTCTCCATGCACGGCGAGGTACTTCGCGCCGCCGGCCTCGAAGCGGATCTCGTGGCCGCAGTCGTCGAAGAGGTCGTCGTACGCGCCACCCGCGAGGAAGAAGTCCCGGTTCCCCTCCACGTAGGAAACCCGGATTCCACGCCGCCTCAGGTCCCGGATCACGGGCGCGAGGAGCCGTACTTCCGGAGTCTCGAAACGGCGTGAACCGATCCAGAGGTGGAACAGGTCGCCGAGAAACAGCACCCGCGCGCAGCGTGCGGGCGTGAGCGCCCGGAGCTGATCGGCGAGTTCCTCGCCGCTGCCCCCGGGACCGCCCAGGTGCGCATCGGCGACGACAACGACGGGCATTCGACGACCGGCTCGCTCTAGACGATCGTCAACGTCGGTCGAGCGGACGCCAGCTCGACGAGCCGGCGCTCAACCGCCGCGACAATGTCCTGGAAGATGCCGGCGTGCGCTCCGTCGGGCGCCGAGACGACGATCGGGACGCCGGCGTCGCTGCCGCGCACCAGCGCTCCGTCGAGCGGAATCGCCCCCAGGACCTCGCAGTCCAGCAGCTCCGCGGTGCGCTCGACGCCTCCCCGCTTGAAGATGTCCGTCGTTTCGCCGCAATGGGGGCAGACGAAGGTGGACATGTTCTCGACCATGCCCAGCACGGGAACCTCGACCTTGCGGAACATGGCGAGACCCTTCCGCGCGTCGATCAGGGCCACGTCCTGGGGTGTCGAGACGATCACGGCCCCGGAAAGGGGCAGCTTCTGGGACAGGGTGAGCGCCGCATCGCCGGTGCCCGGCGGCAGGTCGAGCAGCAGGTAGTCGAGCTCGCCCCAGTCCACGTCGCCGAGGAGCTGGCCGAGCGCCTTCATGACCATCGGCCCCCGCCAGATCACCGGCGTGTCCGGATCGAGGAGGAAGCCGAGCGACATGACCCGCACGCCGTGGCGCTCGAAGGGCTGGATCTTGCCGTCCACGATCTCGGGCCGGCGGTCGATACCGAACATCAACGGAATGGAAGGTCCGTAGATGTCCGCGTCGAGCAGTCCGACCCGCAGTCCGGCGGCCGCCATCGCGGCGCTCAGGTTGGTCGCCACGGTGGACTTGCCGACGCCGCCCTTGCCGCTCGCCACCGCCACGACGTGGGAGACCCCGGGCAGCAGGGAGGGGTCCCGTGCGGTTGCCGGCGCGGGAGCCGTCGCCACCTCCAGCGAGATCTGCACGTTCGAAACCCCGTCGAGCGAGCCGACGGCATCCGCGATGCGGCGCCGGATCTCCCTGGCTGCTTCCGGGTCGCGGGTCGGCACGCGCAGATCGACCACGACCTCGCCTCCGCTCACGCCCACCCGCTGTACGAAACCGAACGAGACGATGTCCCGTTTCATGCCCGGGAACGTGATCGTCCGGAGGCACTCGCGAACCCTGTTCTCGATCGCTTCAGCCATCGTCTTCTCCCGCTGTCTCGAGATCCGCCAACTGACCAACGCGCCGCTCGACGTCCCGCATGAAGGTCCGGCGCCCCCGCACTCCCAGGCCGGCCGGGTCCATCACCTCGCCGAAGAACACCTCGACGGTAGCCGGCCGCACCGCCAGCGCCCCCTTGCTCCGGATACGCCCCGTGCCGCGGATGCCGATCGGGGCGACCGGCGCCCGCCCCTTGAGAGCCAGCAGGAAGCCGCCGCGCCGAAACGGCCTCATCCGGGGCCCGGAACTCCGCGTCTCCTCGGGGAACACGACCAGGGAGACGCCCGAGGCCAGCAGCTTGCCGGCGACGGCGAACGTCTCCGCGGCGCGGCTGCGATCCTCGCGGTCAACCGGCACGAAACCGGCCGCCTTGAGCCCCCAGCCGAAACCCGGCAGCCGGAACAGGGAGCGCTTGGTCAGGAAGCGCACCGGAGAGTCCAGAATCGCGAGCAGGGCCGCCACGTCGTAGAGGCTCCTGTGGTTCGCCATGTAGACGAGTGGACGACCGTCCGTCGCGGCGCGCCAGGTCGCGTGGTCGCCGCCCGCGTAGTCCAGGCGCAGGCGGACGCCGCTCGTTACGAGCAGCCACCGGGCCCACAGCCGAGCCACGACGCCCGCCCAGTCGCGGCCGGGCAGCCACGAAGCGATCGCCGCGGCAACCCCCATCAGGGCGCTGCCGAAAGCCAGGTACAGATTGCCCGTGACCGTCGCGATCGCCACCGCCCAGCCCGGCGGCCGCGGCGACGACCCGCCACGGGCCTTCTCCTCCACTGGGCGAGACACCTCGCCCAGGTTTGCGCCCGGACCATGTTCCGAGCCTGCGACGGTAGGATTCCGGTTAGACAAGGTCTTGCTCAACGCTGCCAGGAGGGGAAGCTAGCACCAAGCACGCGCCGCGAGCACGACACGCGCGAAGAAGGTTGCCCCGCCGGCTGATGCAACAGGTTGCACCCAAGATTCTGTTCGATTTCATGGCCCCGTTGCGCCATCTCGGCGCCCTGTCTGTCCTGGCCGGGCGCAGTGTGACGGCCCTGGTCAGACCGCCCTACGAGTTCCGGTCATGGCTTCATCAGATGGAACATCTCGGCGTGAGTTCACTCGGCGTCGCCGCGGTCACGACCCTGTTCACCGGCATGGTACTCGCCCTGCAGACCGCCTACAGCCTGCCGGAACTGGGGGTCAAGTACTACATCGGAAGCGTGGTGTCCAAGTCCCTGACCAGGGAACTCGGACCGGTACTCGTCGCGCTGATCGTCGGCGGCCGGATCGGTTCCGGCATGACCGCGGAACTGGGCACGATGAAGGTCACCGAGCAGGTCGACGCGATGCGCTCCATGGCGGCCGATCCGGTGAAGAAGCTGGTCGTACCGAAACTTGCCGCCAGTCTGATCATGCTGCCCGTGCTCACCATCCTGGGTGACTTCCTGGGCATCCTCGGCGGCCTGTTCATCGCCACGAACCAGTTGAACGTGTCGTACGGCCTGTATGTGAACGACGTCCTCCAGGCCCTGACCCTGGGCGACGTGCTGAACGGTCTGGGCAAGTCGGTCTTCTTCGCCGCTTTCATCGCCATCATCGGCTGCTACAGCGGCCTGACCGCGACCGGCGGCGCCGAGGGTGTGGGGCGCGCCACGACGAGGACCGTCGTTTGGGCATCGATCATGGTCCTCGTATCTGACTTCTTTCTGACGAAGCTCTTCCATGTCCTCGCCTGACAGGCAGCCTCAGCCGAACCCCGACGAAGCGCTCTACGTGGTTCGCGGGCTATGCCGCCGATTCGGCGACCGCGCGGTCCTCGACAACCTGAGTTTCGACGTCATGCGCGGCGAGTGCCTGGTGGTCCTCGGCCGTTCCGGTTCCGGCAAGAGCCTCACCCTGCGGCAACTCAACGGACTCGACGAGGCCGAGGGCGGCGCCGTGCTGTTCGAGGGAACGGATCTCGTCCAGTTGACCGAGCGCCAGTTGTACCCGGTGCGGAGGCGGATCGCGATGCTGTTCCAGTCCGCCGCCCTCTTCGACTCGATCGACGTGCTCGAGAACGTCGCCTTCCCGCTCCGTGAGCACGACCGCTTGAGCGAGGAGGAGATCCGCGAGCGGGTCGCCGGATCGCTGGCGTGGGTGGGCCTGTCCGGGATGGAGGACCGCATGCCCGCGGCTCTGTCCGGAGGCATGAAGAAGCGCGTCGCGCTCGCCCGCTCCCTGGTTCTGAACCCCGAGGTCGTGCTCTACGACGAGCCGACGGCGGGCCTCGATCCCGTCACCTCGGCGACGATCTCGAGTCTCATCCGGAGTACCCAGCGAGAGTTCGGCACGACATCCGTCGTCGTCACCCATGATCTTCGGCTCGCCCGCGAGGTAGGCGACCGCGTGGCTCTCCTCGACGGGGGCCGGTTTCGCTTCATCGGTACCTGGGCGCAAGCCGAACGAAGCACGGACGAGGCGCTCAGGGCGTTCCTGGAAGGTCGGCAGCCGTCCACAGAGGAGGACATCGATGCAGCGTGATTCGAACACGACGAAGGTGGGGCTGACCGTGCTGGGCGCAGTCGTCGTCCTGGCCGGGTTCATCTTCGCCATCGGCGATCAGAGCTTCCTGTTCCGGGCCAGCAACTCCTACCGCATCATGTTCCCCAACGCCGCCGGCCTGGCCGAGGACAACCCGGTCCAGTTGAACGGCGTCACGGTCGGCAAGGTGGACCGCATCCTCCTGAGCGAGCGGCCGGAAAGCGAGATGCTGGAAGTACGGATCAGCGTCGAACGCCGCTACGCGAACCGGCTTCGCCGCGACTCCCTGGCCAGGATCAAGACCCTGGGACTGCTCGGCGACAAGTACGTCGAGATCACGTCGGGATCCCCCGGTGCGGTGCTCCTGAACCCGGGCGAGGAGATCCCCGCCGCTCTCCCCACCGATGTCGACGACCTGATCGCCAGCGGCGCCGACGTCGTCGATCACATCGTCCTGACCGCCCACTCGCTGTCGACGATCCTCGGTCGCATGGAGCGCGGCGAAGGACTGCTCGGCGAGCTGGTCGCCGGGCGCGAGGACCAGAGGATCACCGACACCGTGATCCACACGCTGGAGTCGATCGATCGCCTGACCAGCCAGGTGGAGGCGGGCAAGGGCGTGCTTGGCCGCCTGCTGACGGACGAGGAGTTGGGCGACCAGCTCGCTTCGTCCCTCGACACGATCGACGAGACCCTGACCCTGCTGCGGGAAGGGGACGGTCTGGCGCCGGCCCTGCTGCACGACGCCGAACTGAAGACCCGCTTCGAATCGACGATGGCCGATACGGAGGTCGCCGCCGCCGACCTGCGCGCCATCGCCGCGGATCTCCGGGACGCCGACGGGCTGCTCCCGCGGCTGCTGACCGACGAGGAGCTGAGTGAATCGCTGACGACCGAGGTGGAGGAACTCCTGCAGAGCCTGAACTCCACGCTGGAGCGGGTCTCCGAGGGCGACGGGACCGCGGCCAGGCTGATCAACGACCCCGCGATCTACGAGGCGCTCGACGATCTCGTGGTCGGAATCAACGAATCGCGGCTGCTCCGCTGGCTGATCCGCAACCGCCAGAAGGCCGGCATCAAGAAACGGTACAAGGACGCGCAGAACGCGGTCCCGGACGCCGGATCGGGCCCGTCCGGGGAGGGCCGATGATCGTCTGCGCACGATGCGACGAGCAACGGGAAGCCCTGGGCGATCCCCCGTTCCCCGGTGCCCTTGGCGAAGAGATCGCCACCCGCGTCTGCGCCGGCTGCTGGGACGAGTGGATGGCGATGGAAATCAAGGTGATCAACGAACTCCGCCTGAACTTCATGGAACCCGAAGCCCAGGCGACCCTCTCCCGCCACATGAAGGACTTCCTCTTCCCGGCCGACGCCGACCCCGCGGGGCGGCTCGACTTCGACGCGATCGGCGAACCGGCGTAGCGGGCTGGCGATCGCGCTGGCGCTGGCGCTGCGCTCGCGATGGCGCGTCGGCGGCACCCGCCCGCTCTGCGGGGCTCCGGAGGGAGGGGTCCCAGGTGCCGCTCGCGCTTGGTCGGAAGAGTGGGAGGGGGTGCGCTCGCTGCACTCCGCTCGCTTCGGTCAGACGTCGTTTGCCCTGATGTCGTCGACCGTCGCTCGCTCCGAGCCACCTGGGACCCCTCCCTCCGGAGCCCCTGGGCGGGCTGGACGGCGTCGGGCGATTCCCGGCACAAAAGGACGCGGAGTCAGCCCTATGGTGAACCGTACCGAGTCGTGATCTCTCCCGAACCTCGGAGGCTCAAAGAAGGAACCGATGACGTGCCGGGCTAAGGAGCCTGGAAACTGCTACAGGAGGTCCGCGACCGCGGTCTCGACCTCGCCGTTGTCGGGGAAGCGGCCGAGCTCTTTCTTGGAGAAGACGGAGCGGCCGTCGAGGGCGACTTCGAAGACGCCGCCGCTGCCGTCGACCAGCTCGGACTCGAGGTTGAACCGCTCCTTCAACTGAGCCGCCAGACCGGCGGCTCGGGGGCGGTAGTTTCACATCACGCAGTATTCGATCGTCACTCGGCTCATCGGATTCCGTCCTGGTTGGTGGCCTCTGACTGACGGCGACTACGGTAGCATGCGCCGATGCGCGTTCTGGAACCGGTCGAGCCAGTTTCGACCTACGAAGATGGTCGGCCGGCGGTTGGGGACGGGGAGCGTGTGGCTCGCGTCGCGGAGCTGGTGCGTCGGATGCTCGTCGAGCTTGGCCTCGACCTGAACGACCCGAATCTCGACACCACCCACGAGCGGGTCGCCAAGATGTACCTGGAGATGTTCCGGGGACTGGATCAGGGGACCAAGCCGAAGGTCACGACGTTCCCCAACGACGAGAACTACCGGGCGATGGTGATGGAGAAGGACATCCCGTTCTACTCCATGTGTTCGCACCACCTGGTGCCGTTCTACGGTCACGCGCACATCGCCTACGTCCCCGGCGACAAGATCCTGGGCCTGTCCAAGTTCGCGCGCATCCTGGAGTTCTACGCCAAGCGGCCGCAACTCCAGGAGCGGCTCACGGAGCAGGTCGTGAGCTTTCTGGTAGAGGAACTCCGACCGCGCGGCGCGATGGTCGTCATCGAGGCGCGGCATCTCTGCGTGGAGATGCGAGGGGTGAAGAAGTCGGGCGCCAGGACGGTGACGTCCGCGCTTCGGGGCATCTTCCACGAGCGCCCGATCCGGGAGGAGTTCCTGGATCTCCTGAGAGGTCGTTGACCGTGCGGTTCCCGGCGGTCCTGGTCCTCGTTCTGGGAGCGGCCTCGGCGGCGATGGCTGCCGACAGCCTCGAGCGGCTTCATCCGGACGACCTGATCAATCCCTTCCTGGGGCCCGCCTATACGCGCTGGATGGTGGGGCCGGTCGGCCAGCTCGCCGACGAGGACGAGCGGACGCTCTTCCTGCTGCTCGAGTCGAACGAGGAGGCGGCGGCCTTCGTCGAGGAGTTCTGGAGCCGAAAGGACCGCGCGCTGAAGCGGCAGTTCGAACTGCGGGCTGCCGAGGCCGACAAGCGCTACTCGGAATCGGGACTGCTCGGCCGGCGAACGGACCGTGGCATGGTCTACGTCCTGTTCGGCGACCCGGAGAAGACGGAGTGGGAGGAGCACCGCAACATCGATGATCCGGACATCGAACTGTGGACGTACGCGAAGGGCACGGCGAAGGGACTGAATGGCAAGAAGCCGGCCCGCCGATACCGTTTCGCCCGCGACGGCGATGTGATGCGGCTGTTCTCCAACGACCCGAGCGACCCGGCCAACCGCCGCCGCCGGATGATCCGCCGCATCCGGGACCCCTCCCGCCGCCCCTGGCGGTAGCACCGCGGCCCCCGATCGCGGCGGCTACGATCGGCCCGTGTCCGGCACGTTCTCACTGCGCTTCGGCAAGGAGGACTTCAAGTTCTCCGCCGCCCACTTCACCGTCTTCGGCGACGGCGAGGCGGAGTCGCTCCACGGCCACAACTACCGGGTGACCGTCGAGTTGAGCGGCTCCGGACTCGACGACCTGGATTTTCTGGTCCCCGCGGCTGCCGCGAAACGGGACATCCGCGCCGAATGCGCCGCCCTGGATGAGAAGGTCCTGCTACCTGCCGAATGTCCGCACGTCGAAGTCACCGAACACGGCGGGACGGTGACGGCGGTCCTGGGAGACCGGCGCTACGAGTTCCCCTCATCGGAGGTCGTCCTGCTGCCGGTCGCGAACGTGACCGTCGAGGCGCTGGCCCGGCTGCTCTGGCAGCGTCTGGCGGACCGATGGGGCTCTCTTCGCGACCGCGTGGAAACACTCGAGGTCACCGTGGCTGAAACCCGCGGCCAAAGCGCCAGCTACCGGCGCAACCTGTAGGAGCATCGCTTTGAAGACGCAGTTCGATCCCGACGACAGCCAGGTAACGACCCTCCGCGGACTCGATCCCGAGGCCCCCGTTGCAGCGCTCAACCTCTTCCAGTTCAACGACCGCGCTCGGTACGCACCCGGTGACGAGGAGTACGGCACCGAGGCGGCCGAAGTCTCCGGCCAGGAGGCCTTCCAGCGTTACGTAGCCGCCGCGGGCCAGGTTCTTGCCGACCTGGGAGGCCACGTAGCGTTCACCACGATGGTCGATCAGGTGATGATCGGGGCCTCCGACCCCCGGTGGCATGTCGCCGCCGTCATGGTCTTTCCAACCCGCCGGGCCTTCATCGAGATGACGATGAACTCCGAGTTCCAGGCGGCGTCCCGCCACAGGAAGGCCGGCCTCGCGAACCACTACCAGGTGCACCTCAACGGTGCGCCGTGGGTGACCGGATAGTCGGCTCTCGACTACCGCCGCCGTAGCCGCAACTGGGCCACGGTTTCGAGGTGGGCGGTCTGCGGGAAGATGTCGAAGAAGGTGATCGACTCCAGGTCGAAGTCGCGGGTCAGTTCGCCGAGGTCGCGCGCCAGCGTCGCCGGATCGCAGGACACGTAGGTCAGGCGGGCCGGGGCGGCGCGTAGCAGCGCCCGTCGGACGTTCCACGACAGGCCGACGCGGGGCGGGTCGACGAGGACCCGGTCTAGCCCGGGCTGCAGGCCGTCCCCGCCAGTCCTGCCGTCGACCCAGCTCTCGACCGCCGCCCGTTCGACCTCGCAGTGGCTCAGGCCGTTGAGGCGCAGGTTGTTTCGTGCGTAGCGCGCTGCCACGGATTCGCCTTCGACCGCGGTAACCGACCCGTAGCGGCCGGCGAGACCGAGCGTGAAGAAGCCGACCCCCGCGTAGAGGTCGACCGCCGTCTCGCCTTCGAAGGAGCCAACCGCCGACCGCGCCAGCGTCTCCAGCAGTCCCCCGTGGGCCTGGATGAAGCAACGCGCGTCGAAGGTGAGCCGGCGTCCCAGCAGTTCGATCGTGAGCGCGCCGCCCGGCAGCTCTCCCAGAGGTGGGGCCGCGACCACGGGGCTGTCTTCGCCGAGGCCCTCGGTGGCCAGGCTGAGGCGGCCCGGCGCGGCCTTCCCGGCCTTCGCCGCCGTGTCCAGCAATCGCGGCAGATCGGGCAGCCGCGCCTCGAGCGCGGGCGCCAGCACCGGGCAGCGGTCGACGCGGACCAGGTCGTGGCTGCGGCGACGGCGGAAGCCGACGCCGATCGCTCCATCCTCGTCCTCTTCGACGTGGACCTGAGCCCGAAGGCGATAGCCCCACTGCCGCTCCGAGACGGGTTCGCGGACCTCGCAACGCGCGAGTTGAGCCGGATCGATGCCGCCGAGCCGGCGCAGGGTCTCCAGGGCGGCGGCCACCTTGAGTCCGAGCTGTGCTTCGTCCTCGATGTGCTGGAGCTGGCAGCCGCCGCAGCGGACGTAGAAGGGACAGGGAGCCTCCCGGCGCAACGGACCGGCCGAGATCACCCGTTCGACCTCGGCACGGCCGTAGCTCGGCCGGCGTTCGGTGATCCGCGCCTCCACCACATCGCCCGGCGCCGTCCGAGGCACGAAGATCGGCAGATCGCGCCAGCGCGCCAGGCCGTCGCCGCCCAGGACGACCTTCTCGATCGTCAGTTCGAGGCGGCTGATCCCCGCCAGAGCGGCGAGGGTCTCCAGGCGTTCAGCCGAAAGGGGCTGTCTCCGTGGGGCCGGCACAGCCAGTGTCCGCGATCTCAGAGGCTCGATCTACGCGTCAGTCGGGGGCGCCGCCGGTATGGCGCCGGCCGTGCGCCCAGCTCGGATCGCGAAGCGCGAACTCGTCCAGTTCGCCCGGCACCTCGACCAGCGTGCGGCTCAACTCCGGGTCGCACACGTCGTTCTCGCACTCGTAGACGTACACGTTCCAGTCCTCGCGCCGGCGATACGCGCACAGCGTCTGGTACGTGTCGCAGTGGCCGCACTTGATCGAGAGATTGCGGATGTTGATCACGGCGCGGTGGACCTCCTGCTGCCGGAACGCGGGAACGGAACTGCCGGGGCTCCGGCCTCAACCCTGGGAGGCCGCGCGCGCTTTCTCGATCGCGCCCTTCACCACGCTCGCCCCGGTCAGACCGACCGAGATGTAGGACACCTCGCCGAGCGGGTTGAGCACGAGGAGCGTGGGCAGAGCCGCGAGCTCCGCGCCGCGCATGACCTCTTCCTCGGGGTCGAGCAGCACCGGGTAGGCGAACGGCTTCTCCTCGACGTGCTTCAGGACCGTTTCCAGATCCTCGCCCGTGTTCAGGGCCAGGAACGACACCCCCTGATCGGCGTACTCCTCGTGCAGTCCATCCAGGATCTGCGCCTGGACATCGCATGGCTTGCACCAACTGGCCCAGATGTCGACCACCACGACGTCTCCTCGCAGGTCCGGTGGACCCAGGCGCGATCCGTCCAGGGTGTCGAGCTGAAAACTGGTCAGGATCGGATCGAGCTCCGACACGTCCGGCGGCGCCACGGCGACGCCGAAGAGCACCACGAACAATGCCGCCGCCAACCCCAAGGCCAACAGCAGCCCGATTGCGAGCCCCCTTGTCACCGGGGCAGCCTAGCAGCCGGCGAACCTCAACTGCAGCCGCTGGTGGAGCCGCAATTCATGCACTTGTAGCAACTGCCGTTGCGCACCATGATCGATCCGCAGTCATGGCAGGACGGCGCGTCCTGCTGCAGCAGGAACGTGACCGGAGCGAGTTGGCCGGCGTCGTCGCCCGCAGCGCCGTCTTCCCCGGCCGTGCCGGGCGCCTCCTCGGCCTGCTTCGTCTCCGCTCGCACCTCGGCGCGATGGATCACTCCCGCGACCTCCTGCGCCTCCGGCGACAGGAACTTCGAGGCCAGCCACCTGAAGATGTAGTCCATGACCGACTTCGCCATCGGGATCTCGGGGTTCTTGGTGAACCCCGAGGGCTCGAAGCGGCTGTGGGTGAACTTGTCCACCAGGATCTGGAGCGGGACGCCGTACTGGAGGGCCACCGACACCGCCTGGGCGAACGAGTCCATCAGGCCGGAGATCGTCGATCCTTCCTTCGCCATGAGCAGGAAGATCTCGCCCGGCTGGCCGTCCTCGTAGAGGCCGACGGTGACGAAGCCCTCGTGGCCGTTGATCGAGAACTTGTGGGTCAGCGCGCGCCGCTCGTCGGGCAGGCGCCGGCGGGAGATTCCGGCCGCGATGCGGGCAAGGGCGGCCGCCTGCAGATCGTCGCCCTCGGCCGCCGCGTCGCTTGACGTGGAGAGAGGCTGCGAGCGCTTGCAACCGTCCCGGTAGATCGCCACGGCCTTGAGACCCAGCTTCCAGCCCTCGACATAGGCATCCTGGATCTCTTCGACCGTCGACTCCTCCGGCATGTTGATCGTCTTGCTGATCGCTCCGGAGATGAACGGCTGCGCCGCCGCGAGCATCCGGAGGTGTCCGAGATGATGAATGGACCGGGAGCCATTGGCCGGCTTGAACGCGCAGTCGAACACCGACAGGTGCTCATCGGCGAGATGGGGCGCGCCCTCGATCGTGTCGTGGTCGTCGATGTACTCGACGATCTGCTGGACCTCCGCCTTTTCGTAGCCCAGCCGCTCCAGCGCCAGGGGCACGGTCCGGTTGACGATCTTGATCATGCCGCCGCCGACCAGCTTCTTGTACTTGACCAGCGCGATGTCGGGCTCGACCCCGGTCGTGTCGCAGTCCATCATGAAGGCGATCGTGCCGGTCGGCGCCAGTACGGAGATCTGGCTGTTGCGGATTCCGTGCTTCTCTCCCTGTTCAACCACGCCGTCCCACGACTTCTTCGCCGCGTTCAACAGTTCGAGCGGCACGTGGGCCGGGTCGACCTCCCGCAGCGCGGCGCGGTGGTTGCCCATCACTTCCAGCATCGGCTCCCGGTTCGCCTCGTAGCCGTCGAACGGCCCCTTGACCGCCGCGATGCGGGTCGACTGCAGATAGGACGATCCCGACATCAGCGCCGTGATGGCGCCGGCGTAGTCGCGGCCGGCGGCCGAGTCGTAGGGGAGGCCGCGGGCCATCAGCAACGCGCCCAGGTTCGCGTAGCCGATGCCGAGCGGACGGTACGCGTGGGAGTTCTCCCCGATCTTCGGCGTCGGGTAGCTCGCGTTGTCGACGATGATCTCCTGGGCCGTGATCACGATCTCGCAGACGTGCCGGAACGAAGCCGTGTCGAAACCGGAGCCCGGGTCGTAGAAGCGCATCAGGTTCAGCGACGCCAGGTTGCAGGCCGTGTCGTCCAGGAACATGTACTCGCTGCACGGGTTGCTGGCGTTGATCCGGTCCGTGTTCGGGCAGGTGTGCCAGTGGTTGATCGTCGAGTCGAATTGCATCCCCGGATCGCCGCAGACCCAGGTCGATTCGGCGATCATGTTCAGCAGCTCCGCCGCCCGGTGCCTGTCCATGGGCCGGCCGTCGGTCACCGCGGTCGTCGTCCACTCCGCGTCGTCCACCACCGCCTGCATGAACTCGTCCGTGGCGCGCACCGAGTGGTTCGCGTTCTGGTAGAAGATCGAGTCGTAGGCGCCGCCGGGGACGTTGAAGCCCGCGTCGTAGCCGGCCTCGATCAGGGCCCAGGCCTTGCGCTCCTCGACCTCCTTGCAGCGGATGAACTCCACGATGTCGGGGTGGCCGGCGTCCAGGATGACCATCTTCGCGGCGCGCCGGGTCTTGCCGCCGCTCTTGATCACGCCGGCGAAGGCGTCGAAGCCGCGCATGAACGACACCGGCCCGGAAGCCGTCCCGCCGCCGGCCAGGGTCTCGGCGGAGGAACGAAGCGCCGACAGGTTGCTGCCGGTTCCCGAACCGAACTTGAACAGCATCCCCTCGGTCTTGGCCAGCCCGAGGATCGACTGCATCGTGTCCTCGACGGAGTTGATGAAGCACGCCGAACACTGCGGGCGCTCCTCGATCCCCACGTTGAACCACACCGGCGAGTTGAAGCAGGCGTACTGGTTGAGCAGGATGTGGGTCAGTTCCGCGTGGAAGGACTCGGCGTCCGCCTCGGACGAGAAGTAGCCTCCGTCGCGCCCCCATGCCGCGATCCTGTCCGCGACCCGGGAGATCAACTGGCGAACGCTCGACTCGCGCTCGGACGTGCCCAACTGGCCGCGGAAGTACTTCGAGACGACCACGTTCGTCGCGGTCTGCGACCAGGCCTTCGGCACCTCGACGCCGTGCTGCTCGAACACGGACTCGCCCTTCTCGTTGGCGATCACCGCGTCGCGGACGTCCCACTCGACGCAGTCGAAGGGGTGGACGCCGGGCTGGGTGTAGCGGCGCTCGACGGTCAGCCCGGCAGGGCTCGACGCCTTCGCCGGTGCGTCGCTGGCTGGCGCCGACCGCGCGGCGCCGCCCGCAGCGGGCGCGGCAATCACCTGCCGACCGCCGGCTGAAGCCGCTCCCCTTGCGCTGCCGTTACCGCCCTGCCGAGCGCCTGCACCGTTGAACGCCATCTGCTCCTCCCCCGCCGACCTCACTCAAGGCGGCATTTGTCGTGAATGAGCAACTGTAGCCCAGAAGCGTCCCGCGACGCAACCCGAATCGCCGCCCGAAACCACACTATGTAGCCACGATCATCCGACCAAACCACTAGATATGGACTTTCATCGTCGTATAGCAGTACAGCGATGAATGCGGAGTACGTTCGGAAAGAAGCCGCAGATCCTGCGGATTCGGCGCAGCGATAAGCTCACTTCCCGTGAGCACCCGCACGACGAGTTCGGACATCGAACTACCGTCCTTCTTCGCACCGGAGGACGTCCGGAACGGCGGCGGCACGGCGCCGCCAGGCTCGTTCCCGTTCACCCGCGGCCTCTACGAGGACATGTACCGCAAGCGGCTGTGGACCATGCGCCAGTACGCCGGCTACGCGAGCGCCACGGAGTCGAACCGGCGCTACCGCTATCTCCTGGAGCAGGGCACGACCGGCCTCTCCGTCGCCTTCGACCTGCCCACCCAGATCGGTTACGACTCGGACGCCGCGGCCGCCCGCGGAGAGGTCGGTCGCGTCGGCGTCGCGATCGACAGCATCGAGGACATGAGGACGCTCTTCGACGGCATCCCGCTCGGCCAGGTGACGACCTCGATGACGATCAACTCGACGGCGGCGATCCTGCTCTCGATGTACCTGGCCGTCGCGGAAGAGCAGGGCGTAGCGTGGTCGGAGATCGGCGGCACGGTCCAGAACGACATCCTCAAGGAGTACATCGCCCGGGGAACCCACATCTACCCGCCGTCCCACTCGCTGCGCCTGGTCACCGACCTGATCGCTTTCTGCTCCGAACAGGTGCCGCGGTGGAATCCGATCTCGATCTCCGGCTACCACATCCGGGAAGCCGGTTCGACCGCGGCGCAGGAAATCGCCTTCACCCTCGCCAACGCGCTCTGCTACGTCGATCTCGTCCTCGCCCGCGGCCTCGACATCGACAGCTTCGCACCTCGACTGTCCTTCTTCTTCAACGCCCACAACAACTTCCTCGAGGAAGTCGCGAAGTTCCGGGCCGCACGCAGGCTCTGGGCCGAACTGGTCCGCGAGCGCTATGAGCCGCGGAACGAGCGCTCCTGCTGGCTCCGCTTCCACGCGCAGACCGGCGGCTCGACGCTCACCGCCCAGCAGCCGGAGAACAACGTTGCCCGCGTCGCCATCCAGGCGCTGGCAGCGGTCTGCGGAGGCACCCAGTCACTGCACACGAACGGCGCCGACGAAGCCCTCGGCCTGCCCACCGAAACCTCGGCGCGGGTCGCGCTGCGCAGCCAGCAGATCGTCGCCCACGAGACGGGTGTGGCGGACGTCGCCGATCCCCTCGGCGGTTCCTGGGCCGTCGAAGCGCTGACCGCCAGGCTCGCCGAGCAGGCACGAGGGATGATCGAGCAGATCGAGGAACTCGGCGGCGCTGCCCAGGCCATTGGCGAGGGCTACCAGCAGAACGAGATCGCGAGCGCCGCCTACCGCCATCAACTGGCGGTCGAATCGAAGGGCTCGGTGATCGTCGGCGTGAACGCCTACACCCAGGAAGAGTCCGGGGATGCGCAGTTCCTCGCCGTCGATCCCGCCGCCGAGGCGCGGCAGGTCGAACGCGTACGCCGGCTACGCGAAGGGCGGGACACCACCGCCGCCACCGCGGCTCTGGACCGCCTGCAGCAGGAGGCGAACGGAGAGCGGAATCTCGTGCCCCGGATCCTCGAATGCGTGCGGCAGCGAGCCACCCTGGGCGAGATATCCGACCGGCTGAGGGCGGTCTGGGGAGAGTACGAGCAGTGACCCGCCACGCGAGGGATCAGCCGTGAAGTCAGCCTACGAGAGGGCCCTCGAGAAGCTGGAGAGCAGCGGCATCGCCGCGCCCCAGCGGGATGCGCTGGACGAAGACCAGCGCCGGCGCATCGAGGACGAACGGAGCCGCAACCAGGCGAAGCTCGCCGAGCTCGAGATCCTCCACCGCAAGAACCTGTCCGCCGATCCCGCCAAACGGCAGCAGGAAGAAGAGAACTACCGCGCCGAGAAGCGCCGGCTCTCGGACCGTCTGGAGTCGAAGATCGAACGCATCCGCCGCGGCGACTGACTCACGCTAGCCGGGCAGGGTCGGCGTTTCCAGTTCCTGCAGGCTGGTCACGAACAGGCGGCTGCCGCGCAGCGCCTCGATCGCGTCGACGGCCGCCATCGCGCCCGAGATCGTGGTCACGCAGGGGATGTCGAACTTGAGCGCCGTGGTGCGGATCTCCATGTCGTCCTGGTACGACTCGCCGCCCAGGGGCGTGTTCACGATCAGGCCGACATCGCCGTTGATCAGGTAGTCGACCACGTGCGGCCGGCCCTCGGCCACCTTGTTCACCCGCCGCGTCTCGATGCCCCGGTTGCTCAGGTAGGCGGCCGTGCCGGCGGTGCACAGCAGTTCGAAGCCGAGATCCCGCAGCCGCTCCGCCACCCTGAGCAGCGCCCTCTTGTCCCGGTCGTTGACCGAAAGAAACGCCGCTCCACTGTCCGGCAGCGCATGGCCGGCGCCCAGCCAGGCCTTCGCGAAGGCGCTGCCGAACGAACGTCCGACGCCCATCACCTCGCCGGTCGACTTCATTTCCGGCCCGAGTACGGGGTCGACGCCGTGGAAGCGGTCGAAGGGGAAGACCGGCGCCTTGACGAAGAAGCGGTCGACGGGCGGTTCGGACACCAGACCGATCTCATCGAGGGTCTCGCCGACCATGACCCGGGTCGCGATCTGCACCAGGGGCAGACCGACCGCCTTGGCGATGAAGGGCACCGTCCGCGAGGCCCGGGGATTCACCTCGAGCACGTAGACCTCGCCGCCGTAGATCGCGAACTGGACGTTCATCAGGCCGACCACGCCGAGCCGCAGCGCGAGCCGGACCGCGATGTCCCGCATCCGATCGAGATCCGTGTCGCTCACCCGGTACGGCGGCAGCACCGCGGCCGAGTCGCCCGAGTGGATGCCCGCCTCCTCGATGTGCTGCATGATGCCGCAGACCACCGCGCGGCTGCCGTCCGAAACCAGGTCGACGTCGACCTCGAACGCGTCCTCGAGGAAGCGGTCGAGCAGCACCGGCCGCCCGGGCGAGACGTCCGCGGCGCGGCGCATGTAGTTGATCAGCGTCGGCTGGTCGTAGCAGATGGACATCGCCCGGCCGCCGAGCACGTAGCTCGGGCGCACGACGACCGGATAGCCGATCTCGTCCGCCACCCGGCACGCCTCGTCGAGCGACACGGCGGAGCCGTTCGCGGGCAACAGGATGTCCTCCTCCGCGAGCAGATCGCCGAAGCGCCGGCGATCCTCGGCGAGGTCGATCGCCTCCGGCGACGTGCCCAGGATGTTCACGCCGGCTGCCTCCAGGCTGTGCGCGAGCTTGAGCGGGGTCTGGCCCCCAAGCTGAACGATCACGCCGAGCGGCCGCTCGCGGCGATAGATCGCCATCACGTGCTCCAGCGTCAGCGGTTCGAAGTACAGCCGGTCCGACGTGTCGTAGTCCGTCGAGACAGTCTCCGGGTTGCAGTTCACCATGATCGTCTCGAAACCGGCCCGCCGCAGCGCGAAGGTGGCATGAACGCAGCAGTAGTCGAACTCGATCCCCTGACCGATCCGGTTCGGGCCCGAGCCGAGGATCATCACCTTCTTCCGGTCGGTGGGCAGCGCCTCGTCCTCGACGCCGGGCGTCGAGTACAGGTACGGCGTGATCGCCGAGAACTCCGCGGCGCAGGTGTCGACGCGCTTGAACACCCGGTCCAGGTTCCGCTTCGTGATCTCCTGCGCGACCAGGTTCTCCTCGCTGCCGAGCAGCGTGGCAAGGCGCTGGTCGCTCAGGCCGCTCAGCCGCGACCGGCGCAGGAGCGGGTCGGGCACCGAGTCGAGATCCCAGCAGGCGAGTTCCGCCTCGCACTCCACGACCGACGCGATCTCCCGCAGGAACCAGGTATCGATGCTGGACGCGGCGGCGACCTCCTCCACCGTCCAGCCCTGGCGGAGCGCGGCGAAGACCGCGAACAGCCGCTGCCAGTTCGGGGTGCTGAGGCGCCGGCGCAGACCGACCGGATCGCTCACCAGCTCTTCCTGGCGCGGCCACGCCGCTTCCAGTTCCAGGCCGCTCAGACCCTTCATCAGCGCCTCGCGGAAGTTGCCGCCGATCGCCATCACTTCGCCCACCGACTTCATCGACGTGCCCAGGGTGCCGTCGGCGCGCTCGAACTTCTCGAACGCCCAGCGCGGAATCTTGACCACCGTGTAGTCCAGGGTCGGCTCGAAGGCGGCGAACGTCTTGCCGGTGATGTCGTTCGAGATCTCGTCCAGGGTGTAGCCGACCGCCAGTTGCGCGGCAATCTTGGCGATCGGGAAGCCGGTCGCCTTGGACGCCAGGGCCGAACTTCGCGACACCCTCGGATTCATCTCGATCACGACCCGCCGGCCGGTGCCCTGCTCCACCGCGAACTGGATGTTCGAACCCCCGGTCGCGACGCCCACCTTGCGGATCACGGTGAACGCGTCGTCGCGCATGTACTGGTACTCGGGATCGGACAGCGTCTGCTGCGGCGCCACGGTGATCGAGTCGCCGGTGTGCACGCCCATCGGGTCGACGTTCTCGACCGAACAGACGACGATCGCGTTGTCCGCCACGTCGCGCATCACTTCGAGCTCGAACTCCTTCCAACCCAGGACGGACTGCTCGATCAGGGCGGTCGAGGCCGGACTCGCCTGCAGGGCGCGGACGATCACGTCGTCGATCTCGTCGCGGTTGAACACGACGCCGCCGCCCTCGCCTCCCAGCGTGAAGCTCGGCCGGACGATGACCGGGAAGCCGAGGCGATCGATGATCCCCCGCGCCTCTTCCATCGTGCTCGCGATGCCGCTCTCCGGCACCTCGAGACCGGCCTCCACCATGGCCCGCTTGAAGAGCAGGCGATCCTCGCCCAGGCGCAGCGCCTCGATCCCCGCGCCGAGCAGCTTCATCCCGGACTCTTCCAGCGCGCCGGACTCTTCCAGCGCCAGGGTCAGGTTGATCCCGGTCTGGCCGCCGACGGTCGGCAGCAGCGCGTCCGGCCGCTCGCGCTCGATGATCTTCACCGCCACGTCGGGCACGAGCGGTTCGACGTAGGTCGCGTCCGCGATCTCCGGGTCGGTCATGATCGTCGCCGGATTCGAGTTCACCAGGATGACCCGGTAGCCCTCCCGGCGGAGAACCCTGCAGGCCTGCGTGCCGGAGTAGTCGAACTCGCACGCCTGGCCGATGACGATCGGCCCGGAACCGAAGATCAGGATCGATTCGATGTCCGTGCGCCTCGCCATGAGCGCGCGGAGTGTACATGGAAGCGACCAGCCGCCGACGGGGACGAATCCGGGGGAATCTCGCCGCCGGAGTAAACACTTTGGCCTCGAGTACCGTATAGTTCTTACAGAGGCGGCACCGAGTCGCCGGCGCAGCGTCTATCGACTTTGGGCCCCGACTCCTGTGTCGCCACCCACCGGGTTGCGACTGGACCGCGTCCGCGGCCAGAGGAACTGCAACCCACACTCCGGACACCGGTCCGGACCTGCCTCAAACCTTCAACTTCCGCGCCGGCGGCCCAAACCGACCGGCGCGCGATTCACACCAGGGAGGGGTTGCTTTCAAGCAGCCCCTCCTTCCAATTCAGCCCAACGGCATCCGGGAAGCAGCTACTCCCAGCGCAGGGCCCGCGCCGGCTCGATCGCCGCTCCCATCCGCGCCGGCAACCAGCAGGCGAGTCCCGTCACCAGCAGGCTGAAGCCGGCCACCGCCAGCAGATCCAGCACCTGCACGTCGAAGGGGACGCTGCTGATGAAGTAGATCTCCGCGACGCCCGGATCGAACCGCACGAGTTCGTAGCGGGTCACGATCACGCTGACCAGGGCGCCGAGACCGACCCCGAGGGCCGTCCCCACGGCGCCCAGGCTCAACCCGCCGAGCAGAAACACGCGCTGCACGCGGCGCGGGCCCAGACCGAGCGCGGCCAGGACGGCGGTGTCCCTGCCCCGCTCCCGGACCAGGACGACCAGCGCGGACGCGATGTTGAACGTCGACACGAGCACGATCAGGCCCAGGATCAGGAACAGGCCCCACTCCTGAAGCCGGAAGGCGGCGCGGATGTCGCGGTTGCCCAGTCGCCAATCGGTCACCAGCGCATCGGCGCCCACGAGTTCCTCGATCTTCTCCCGCACTTCGGACACGGAGGCGCCGGCCGCGGTGGTCACTTCGAGGACCACCCGGCCTCCCCCGACCGCGACGGCCGTGTCCCGGTGAACGACGGCGTAGCTGCGGTCGTACTCGGAGTACCCGGTCTCGAAGGCGCCGGCGACCGCCAGCGTGCGGTAGGACATTCGGGGTCCGGTCGAACCCGGTGACCCGATCGTCGTCAGGCGCACCGGGTCCCCTTCCGCCACGTCAAGGGTGCGCTGAAGCTCACGGCCCAAAACGATCGACTCGATCCCCAAGTCGCCATGCTCGAGCTCGCCCTCCGTCGCTCCGAAGGACGAGGCGCCGGGCAGGACGCCCCGGGTCCAGACATCGACGCCCGCCCGATTCGCGTTGCTCGCCAGCAGCCCCGTTCCGGCCATGGTCACGGAGACGCCGGCGACGCCCCGCACGGGCCGCAGACCCTCGGCGATCCGGTCCGCGGCCGCCGGATCCTCCGCCGCGTCACCGAGCAAAGAGACGACCAGCGGGCCGGTCCTGAGCAGTTGGCTCAGCACGCTGTCGCTGTAGCCGCTCATGAGCGCCATCGAGATGACCATCGCGGCCACGCCCAGCGCCGTCGACCCCAGAGCGGAACGCGCCGTGCCGCTCAGCAACCGGCTGCGCGCGCCGAACAGGTAGCGCGCCGCGATCCACCACACCACGCCGTCCGCACCCCGACCCGCCGGCGACGCGCCCTGCCGGTCCGGTTCAGCCACAGACCTCCAGGAATTCTCCGAACAGCCTCGCCGCGTCGTGCGGGCCGGGCGCCGCCTCCGGGTGGTACTGGACGGAGAAGATCGGTCTGCCGGTCGCCTTGAACGCCTCGACCGTGCCGTCGTTCAGGTTGACCGCCGCCACCCTGCAGTCGTCGGGCAGGCTGTCCGCGTCGAGCGCGAAGCCGTGGTTCTGACTCGTGATCGAGATCTGGCCCGTCTCCTCGTCCCGCACCGGCTGATTGCCGCCGTGGTGGCCGAACTTCAGCTTGAAGGTCCTGCCGCCCAGAGCCAGGCCGAGCAGTTGGTGGCCAAGGCAGATGCCGAACACCGGCACCCTGGCCTCGATGAGTTCCCGAACCTCGCGGACGATCTCGCGCAGCGGCTCCGGATCGCCCGGGCCGTTCGAAAGCACCACGCCGTCGACGCCCATCGCCAGACACTCGCTGGCCGGCGTCCGCGCGGGCAACACGGTGACCCGAGCGCCGTGCCGTACCAGGGAGCGCAGGATGTTCTGCTTGACGCCGAAGTCGTAGACGGCGAGCCGGACCTTCTCCTCGCCTTCCGGCTCCATGTCGTACGACGCGTCGCACGTGACTTCGTCGACGAGAGCCCGCCCCTCCATCGTCGGCTGCCGCCGCACCTCCTCGATCAGTTCCGCATCGGAACGTTCGCAGCTCGTGATCATGCCGCGCATGGATCCGAAGTCGCGGAGCCGGCGCACGGCGGCGCGGGTGTCGATACCCGCCAGGGTGGGCACGCGGTTCGTCCGCAGATAGGCGCCCAGGTCGGTGTCTCCCAGACCGGACCGGCGGCTGGTGAACTCGCGGGCCACGAATCCCTCGACCCAGACCCGGTGCGACTCCTCGGCGTCGTCGTAGGCGCCGTAGTTGCCGATGTGGGGCTGGGTCATGATCACGATCTGTCCCCGGTACGAGGGGTCGGTCAGGATCTCCTGGTAGCCCGTCATCGACGTGTTGAAGACGATCTCGGCGAAGCGGCTCCCCTCGACGAGCGCTTCGCCACAAAAGACGGAGCCGTCCTCGAGAATCAGACGGCCGGTCACGATGCTGGCTCGGAGAGCTCGACCAGCACGCCGCCGGCGCTCCTGGGATGGACGAACTGGACCGTTGCGCCCTCAGCGCCCGGTCCCGGCCGCTCGCGCAGGAGTTCCACGCCGTCGCCGCGCAGCCGTCCGTCGTCCGCGTCGATGTCGTCGCTCTTCAGACAGAGGTGGTGGATGCCGGGACCCCGACGCTCCAGGAAGCGCGCCACCGGCGAGTCGCCCGACAGCGGCTCCAGGAGTTCGATCCGGCTGCCGCCGCACGGGATCATCGCGACCCGCACGCCCTCGTGCTCGACCTCCTCGATTCCGGCGACCGAGAGGCCCAGGTTCTCGTAGAACGTTCTCGCCTCTTCTATCGATGGAACGGCGATGGCGATGTGGTCGAGCGCGGTGATCATGAACGTCGTCCTCCGTCGCGCCGGAGCCCGCCGACGAACTCGGCGACCAGCCGGTCCGCGAGCTCGTACGGATCCACGATCCCCGGACCGGCGCTTCCGGGCGCCCGATTCTGCTGCGATTCCGGCGGCCCGTCCAGAGCGGGCGTTCGGTCCACCTCCTCCATCGGGGCGAAACTGCCGGCGCGGAAGGCGTCCATCGCGAGCCGCAGCACGGAGTACCTGTACAAATCGAGCACCCGGCGGCGGAAACGGGCCGACCGGCGGGCAGCGACGTCACCCCGGGCCGTCAGTCCATCGAAGCACCCGGAGACCGCATCGAGCAGCTCCGCCGCCCCTTCACCCGCCCGCGCGACCGTCGACACGACCGGCGGCCGTTCGCCGCCGCCGTCCGATCCAACCGCGTCCTCGATCACGCGGCGCGCCGCGGCGGCGCGCGGAAGGTCGCTCTTGTTCACGACGAAGACATCGGCGATCTCCATCGTGCCGCTCTTGATCGCCTGGACGCCGTCCCCCAGACCAGGCGCGGTGACGAGCACGACAACGTCCGAGTTGCGGCGGATCTGAGTCTGGGCCTGCCCCGCGCCCACCGTCTCCACGAGAATCCACGGGAACCCCGCCGCATCGAGAAGGTCGGTGGCAGCCGCGGCGGCCCGCGCCAGGCCGCCGGAAGCGCCTCGCGAGGCCATCGATCGGATGAAGACGCCCTGATCCGTCTCCAGATCGGCCATGCGAACCCGGTCTCCGAGCACCGCGCCGCCGGTCAGCGGGCTGGTGGGGTCGAACGCCAGCACGGCCACCGGCTCGCCTCGACTTCGCAGTTCGCGAGCCAGCGCGGCGGTCAGCGTGCTCTTGCCGACCCCGGGCGGACCCGTCAGACCGACCGTCACCGCCTTGCCCGCACGCGGGAACGCGACCCTGGCCCAGGCGGCTTCGGCGCCGCTCTCGATCGCTGTCAGGGCCCGGGCCAGCCGCCGGGTCTGACGCCAGGGCTCCGGTCCGTCCAGCCAGACTTCGCCTGCACTGTCCGGGGTCACGATCCGAAACGTCCGATGTCGACCGCTCCGTAGTAGTGCCAGAGGATCTCGCGGTAACCCAGACCGCGCTGCGCCATGAGGTAGGCGCCGATCTGACACATGCCGACGCCGTGCCCGCGGCCATTGCCTTCGAATCGCCAGCCCGCGACCTCGCCGGGGCCGGTCTCGTCGGTCATCCGGACCAGGTTCTCCGGCACGTCGAGGAGCCACCGGATGGCCAGGCCGTTCACCTCGACGGACCGCCGTTCACCGATCAGCTCGAGTCGCGCGACCCGGCCCGAAACGCCCCGCTCCAGCACTCTCAGGGAGACCAGTTCCAGCCCTGGAAAGCGCCTTTCGACCGCCTTCCGCAGCGAGCTTCGGGATCGCCACACCGACCACGGAACCGCCTCGGGCTGGCCTCCACGGGCCGGCGTCTCGTGGACCACGAGGCCGGCACGCCCGCCGACGAGGTAGACCCGAACCCGGTCTCCGGGCGCCATGAAGAGCGCCTCGACCGGAACGCCGAGATCCGCCGGCGATCCTCCAGGCGGCGTTTCCGTGGTCAGCAGCTCGGCCTCGGCCGCCAGGGGAACCAGTCGCCGGACGCCATCCCTGTGCAGTTGCAGCCAGCCGCCGTCGACCCATCCCAGGTTGCCAGCCACGACCTCGAGGGATCCACTGGACCGGGCCCGGTCCAGGCGCTCGGCGCGCCGGCGTGCCCTCACTCCGGTCAGGCCAAGCGCCCCCAGCAGGTGCTGCTCCGGCGATCCAGCAGCCGTGCCGACCAGCGGAAGGACTCCACCCTCGACGCACGGGACACCGGTCGGACCGTCTCCCGCCAGGCGCGGGAAGACGTTGTCGACCAGTTCGGTGCGGCCGCCGCAACTCGCCGTGAAGAGGGCCTCGACCGGTCTGCCGGAAGCGACCAGAATCTCTCCCCGCGTCGCGGCCACCGCCTCGTCCGAGCGCGGATGCTCCGCCTCCAGCCCCCCGTAGACCTGGCACAGGGGCGTAGCGCAGATGTCGTAGCCTTCGTCGCCCCACTCCCCGCGATGCCGCACCGCGTAGGTCCGCGCGGCGACCGCCTGCGCCTTCGTCGCTTCGGGCTCCGGGTAGAGATCCGGTCCCAGTTCGACCGGCACGACGGCCCGCACGTAGTCCTCGAGCGGAGCGGCGTTCACGACGTTGAGGCCCGCCCGGTCGCTGACGAACAGTTCGAGGGCTCCCCGGTAGCGGCGGCCGAGAATGTCCACGACGGCCCCGTCCGACTCGAGCCGGATCCTCCTGCCGGCAATCCAGCCGACGCCGTCGACGACGAAGCCGGGATCCTCCAGTACCGCGCCTTCGATGACGATCCACACGTCGTCGAAGCCTTCGACGTGGAGCCGGCCGCGGGCTTCCTCGGCCTGCTCCCGATCCCCGTAGCGGCCTACGCGCACCCGATACAGGCCGGTCGCGGCGTCGAGGACGGAGTCCGCCTCCTGGTCGAGCAACTCGGCGAGACGGGCGGCGAGCTTCTCCGCCTGCCACCGATCCCGGAGGGCGGCTACCTGGAGCCGGTGCTCGCCCGGACTCGCCCTGCCCGGCGCCGGCCGCACGCTGAAGCCCCCGTCCACCTCGTGCCGTTCGCCGTCCTCGGCCACCAACCAGGAGGGCGTCTCACAGCAGGAAACCTCCAGACGGTCCAGATCCGTCGCGAGTCCGACCCGGATCTCCGCCGGCAGCACGATCGGCCCGGGAGCCGGACTCGGGTTGGGAGCCGGCGCCGGCCGGACCGCGGCAGCCAGGAGGCAGACCGCGGAAGCCAAACCCGCCACCGCGATCCACCGTTCTGCCTGCTCTCGACTGCGTTCTCCCATGCCCTGCTTACATACGTTATTGGAAATAGGCGAAACGGTGCAGCGCGGGCAGTCGCGAAGGTGGCCGCCCAAGTGGAGCCGGCCTGACGGCCGGCACGTGAACCTGGCCGCCTTCGGCGGCAGCCGGCGGGGACGCCGGCGCACCCAGTACGCGGCCGGCCGATGGGGAACAAACCGGGTGCGCCGGCGTCCCCGCCGGCTTCTGAGGAAAACGCGCCGCGAAGCGGCGACCATTCTGCAGCGCCTACCGGTGCTGGTGGGCCTGGAGTTCGTGCCGGTAGTCGCCGACCGCGTCGATTGGGATCGGTTTCGCCATCTGGTGGAGACGGCTGACCAGGCTCGCAGGGACGCGGCCGGCGAGCATCCGGTCGGCCGGGACGTCCTCCCCGTCTCCTGTCGCGGTCAGGTAGTAGTTGCTGGTGAAGAGGGTCGGTCGCCTGGCCATGTAACGGCTGTTGATCAGCAGGTACAGCGTGTCCGAGACGAAGGGCGTCGGCCGTCTCGCGCCCAGTTCGTCGACGACGACCACATCCGCCTCCTGCAGCGGCCGCAGCAGGTCGGCCTGGCTCAGCTCGTTGCCTGGCTGGAACGTGGACTGGATGTCCGCGACCAGGCTCGTGAAGTCGACGAAGCGGCCCCGCACGCCGTACTGCTCGGCGAGTTCGTAGAGCACCGCGACGGCCAGGTGGGTCTTGCCGCGGCCACTGGGGCCGACGAACACGAGTCCCGTCTCGCGGAGCGACCCATCCCGTTCCAGGAAGTCCTCGATGTAGCGGTCACAACTGCGTCGCGCTTCGAGCAACTGATCGCCGACGTCACCCGCGAGACGGAAGTTGCTCAGCCGGCAGCCCTCGTACTTCGGCGGAATCCCGAGATCGTTCCGCCGTCGGCTACGAACGCGCGCCTGGTAGCAACTGCAACGACGCGCGCGGTTCGTCATCAGGTCGACGATCCAGCCACGATCCTGGCAGAACTCGCAACTCGGCTCGTTCAATCCTCTTCCTCGACCTTGACCAGGGCGCCGCTTCGCACCCAGACCAGTGCGTGGCGCCGGCGTACTCCGCGGCGGCGGTCCGAGACATCGCGCTCCACGATCTCGAGCAGCCGGTCGCGCTCCGCCTCCAGCCGCGCCAGCCGTTCCTGCAGGGTCAGAATGACCTCGACGCCGGCGAGGTTGACCCCCATGTCGCGCGTCAGAGTCAGGATCGACTCCAGCCGGTGGAGGGCGTCCTCGTCGTAGAGCCGCGTGTTGCCATCGCTTCGTTGCGGCTGGAGCAGTCCTTCCCGCTCGTAGAGGCGAAGGGTCTGCGGATGGATGTCGTAGCGCTCCGCCACCTTGCTGATCATCACGTAGCGACCGCCCCCCACGCGCCGGCGGCGGGAAGGGGGGCGGCGCTGCCGCGGCGACCGGGACTGAACCATGGCGACTCTAGTTTGCCTTGTCGTCCCCGGAAGAGTCATCCACGTCGACGAAGTCGGCGTCGATCACGTCGTCATCCGCGGCTGGAGCCTGACCCTCCGGGCCGGCGCCCGCTCCCGGGGCACCCTCCGGCGGCGCCTCCGCGCTCGTCTGCTCGTAGATGACCTGGGCCAGCTTGTGCGAAGCCTGGGTCAGGCTGGCCGAGGCGGTCGCCATCCCCGCCGCGTCCTCCGCCTCCATGCTCTTCTTCGCTTCCTCGATCGCCGATTCGATCTCGCTCACATCGGTCTCGGACAGCTTGTCCTTGTGCTCGGCGAGGTTCTTCTCGGTGCCGTAGACCAGGGAGTCGAGCTGGTTCCGGGCGTCGATGACCTCCCGGCGCTTCTTGTCCTCGTCGCTGTGCGCCTGGGCATCCGCGACCATGCGCTCGATCTCGTCCTTCTCGATGCCGCCGGAACCGGTGATCGTGATCTTCTGCTCCTTGCCCGTGCCATTGTCCTTGGCCGACACGTTCACGATGCCGTTCGCGTCGATGTCGAAGGTGACCTCGATCTGCGGCAGGCCCCGGGGCGCCGGCGGAATCCCAACCAGGTGGAAACGCCCCAGCGTCCGGTTGTGGCCCGCCATTTCGCGCTCACCCTGCAGCACGTGTACCTCCACGGAGGTCTGGTTGTCGCCGGCGGTCGAGAAGGTCTCGCTCTTGCGCGTGGGAATCGTCGTGTTGCGGTCGATCAGCTTGGTGAAGACGCCGCCCAGGGTCTCGATGCCCAGCGACAGCGGCGTGACGTCCAGCAGCAGGACATCCGTGACGTCCCCCGCCAGCACGCCGCCCTGGACCGCGGCGCCGATCGCCACGACTTCGTCCGGGTTCACGCCACGATGCGGCTCGCGACCGAAGAACTCCTTTACCGCGCTCTGCACCGCGGGCATCCGGGTCTGGCCGCCGACCATGACGACTTCCTCGATGTCGCTGGTCGAAAGACCGGCATCCTCGAGGGCCTGCCTGCAGGGTCCGAGCGTGCCCTTGACCAGGTCCTCCGTGAGCTGCTCCAGCTTGCTCCGCGACAGCTTCACGTTCAGGTGCTTGGGACCCGAAGCGTCGGCGGTCACGAAGGGCAGGTTGATCTCCGTCTCCTGCACGCCGGAAAGCTCGATCTTCGCCTTCTCGCCGGCTTCCTTGAGGCGCTGCATGGCCATCGGGTCCTGACCCAGGTCGATGCCCTGTTCCTTCTTGAACTCCGCCAGCAGCCAGTCGATGATCCGCTGATCGATGTTGTCGCCACCGAGGTGGGTGTCGCCGTTCGTCGACTTCACCTCGACGACGCCCTCGCCGACTTCCAGGATCGAAATGTCGAAGGTGCCGCCGCCGAAGTCGTACACGGCGATCGTGCGGTCGCCTTCCTTGTCCAGGCCGTAGGCGAGCGCCGCGGCGGTGGGCTCATTGACCAGGCGCTCGACCGTCAGACCGGCGATCTGGCCGGCGTCCCGGGTCGCCTGGCGCTGGGCGTCGTTGAAGTACGCCGGCACGGTGATCACCGCCCGGTCGACCGGGCCGCCCAGGTAGTCCTCCGCCGCCTGCTTCAGCTTCTGCAGCACCATCGCCGAGATCTGCGGCGGCGTGTAGCTCTTGCCCGCGGCCGCGATCTGAACGTCGTCGCCCGAACCCGCCACCGAGTAGGGGACCATCTTCTGCTCTTCCGAAACCTCGTTCAGGCGCCGTCCCATGAAGCGCTTGATCGAGAAGATCGTGTTCTGCGGATTGGTCACCGCCTGTCGCTTGGCCACCTGGCCGACGAGGCGCTCACCCTTGTCGGTGAACGCGACGATCGACGGCGTCGTCCGGCTTCCCTCCGAGTTCGGGACCACCTTGGGGTCCGAACCCTCCATCATGGCGACGACGCTGTTCGTCGTCCCCAGGTCGATTCCAATGATCTTGCTCAAGTCCTCGTCTCCTCATCGTCCTCGCCGGGGCGGCGCGAACGGGTGTTGCTCTTGCCTGGTTCGCCAGGGGCCGATCCGGGTATCCGTCCACCGGACATCGGCCGCAGCGCGCTACAGACACTAAGACCTAAGCCTTCTCATGTCAAGTCCCGAAGCGCCCAAATCTGCTATTCTTCCACTCATGTTCCGACCTGCCCGTCTCGCCACACCTCCGGCGTAACCCGCCGGAGCGTTCGCAACCGCGGGCAGGTCGTCAGCCCCGGGTCTTCTCGACGTAGCGCATGCGGAGTTGAGCGAGGAGGTTCTCCAGCACCGCGCTCTCCTCGGCGCTCACGTTGCCCCGCGTCTTCTCCTGCAGCACGGCAAGCAGGTCGATCTGCAACCGCGCCCGGGGGAGATCCTCGGCACTCTGCCCATCCGGGAGTTGCGCGTCGCCGAGCAGGAAGGCGATCGGCTCGGCCAGCATGGCGACCAGATCCATGAAGCCGGGACCCGGCCGCGGGCCGCCCGCCGGCGACTCGTACGCGCCCGCCTCGCCGGGGCTCGGGCCGCGGGCCGCGGCCGGTCCGCGGCCCTCCGGGACCGGGGCCTCAGGGACCACGGGATCCGCGGCCGCCGGTCGGGCCGGCTCCTCCGGCGGGGCGGTTGCCCGGGGACCGCCGGCTTCCTTCTGCTGCTCGAGAAACCGGTACTCTTCGCGCAGCTCGCCGTCGTCCGTGAACATCCTCTTGTCGGTGACCTTCACGCGCGACCTCCTCTACGAACAATGAGCGATCGTAACAGAGCAGACGGCGCCTCCGACCCTTCGTCGCTGGCGCCGATCGCGACCCTGATCGATCGACTGCGCGTCGACTGTCCATGGGACCGCGAGCTGTCTCTCGCGGACCTGCGCGCCTACCTGATCGAGGAGGCGCACGAACTCGCGGCCGCGATCGACGAGCGTGACCCGGCGGCGATCAACGAGGAGCTGGGCGACCTGCTGTTCGAGGCGGTCTACGTCGCCCGCCTGGCCAGCGCCGAGCTGTCGGACGTTCCCGTAGGCGTTGCCATCCGGACGGTGGTCGAGAAGATGGTGGCCCGTCACCCGCACGTCTTCGGCGACGAGAAAGCCGAGTCGGCGGCCCAGGTGGCGGCCCTCTGGGAGCAACGGAAGAAGGGTCGCGGCGGACGTTCCGTGCTGGACGGCGTGCCGGCCTCGCTGCCAGCCCTGGTCGGCGCCTACCGGCTCGGACAGAAGGCGGCCGGAATCGGCTTCGACTGGGACGCGCCGGCCGCCGTGCGCGCCAAGGTGTCCGAGGAGCTGGCGGAACTCGACCGGGAGACGACGGAGGATGCGGCGGCTGACGGGCCGAACGCGGCGGCGAAGGTCGAGGAAGAGCTGGGCGACGTGCTGTTCGCGGTGGCCAATCTCGCCCGCCACCTCAAGGTGGACCCGGAACGGGCCCTGGCCGCGGCGAACCGGAAGTTCCGGCGTCGCTTCGCGGTCGTGGAAGCGGGACTCGAAGCGGAAACCGCCGGCGACTCGGACGGCAGCCGGATGGAACAGATGGAACGGCTGTGGGAGCAAGCCAAGCGGGAGTGATCCGGGCCTTCCGACCCGCGCCGGGGAGGCGCGTCGGGAGGCGGCGACTGCCTACAGGTTCGCCGACTCCGCGGGAGGTTCCAGAATCCTGTCGATCGCACCCTCGAGCACGGGATCCGACCCGTCCTCCGGATCGGCGAAGAAGAGCGCGCCGAGACGGTTCCCGCGGTCGATGCGAATCCTCTGGTTGAGTCGTTCGCCCTCCGGATTGGTGTAGAAGGCCGAGGTCAACTCCAGCACGCCACCCCCGTTCGGCAGCTCGATCTGCTCGACCTCTCCCGCGTAGCCGAAGGTCGGCTCGCCGTACAGTTCGGCGCCTTTCGCCTTTTGCAGCACGGCGGTCAGCACCTCGGCCCCGCCCTGCGAACTCCGGTCCACGAGCACCGCGATGTTGCCCGGGAACAGGCCGCCCGCGCCCTCGTAGCTCCGGAGTTCACGGTCCTCGCGGTCGAGCAGGCCGCCCAGCGCCCCCTCTGCAAACCGTCCCGCCACTTCGTAGGCGGCCGCCACCGACCCTCCGGCCACGCCGCGCACGTCGATCAGCAGGGTGTCTCCCTCGTAGCCCGTGAGCGCCTCGGCGACCAGAGCTGCCGTTTCGTCGACGAAACTCGGGATCGTGAGCACGCCGACGCCGCGAACCTCCTCGAACTCCGGCGGCAGTGGGTCGTGTTCGGCCAGAACCAGCTCCACCTCGATCGGGTCCTCCTCACTGGGCCTGACGAGTTCCAGGCGCACCTTGGAGCCAACCGGACCGGCCAACTGCCGGCGCACCTCCCAGAGCGGCATCTCGCGAGACGAACGGCCGTTGATCATCGACACGATGTCGGCCTGCTCGAGGCCCGCCTCGGCCGCCGGGCTGCCGCGATCCACCGCCACGACGTATGCCGTCCCGCGCTCCTTCAGCACCAGGAGGCCGCTGCGCCGGCGGCCGACCTCCCGCGCGGCCCGGTACGACTCCACCTCGCTCGCCGGCACGTAGACCGAGAACGGATCCAGGGCGTCCGTCACCCCGTCCAGGGCACCCGCCATCAGGCCGCGACCGTCGACCTCCTCGACGTAGGAGCCACGAATCAGCCGCAGGACCTCCTCCCACAGCGTGATGTACTTGTAGATCGAGTCGGTGCCGGGCTCGTCGTCGCTGGCGCCCAGCCACGCGCCGCTGGCCAGACCCAGGACGAAGAGCAGCGAGACGCCGACGAAGAGCAGCCTGCCGCCCAGTTTCTCCGTGCTTGGAGTCTCCTGGCGCCGGTCCGACCGCGGCCGCTCCTGCGCGCGTCCCTGCCTGAGTGCGCTCACCCGTCGGTCAGGAGAGCGACGCGACCGCCTCGTCCTCGTCCTTCGAGATGTCGAGCACGGTGACCAGCTGGGTGATCTGCAACACGCCGAGCACCCGCCTCGGCAGCCCGAACAGACCGAGCTTGCCGCCGCGGTTGGTGACCGTCGTGTAGGCGGCGACCAACTCGCCGACTCCGGAAGAGTCGATCGTTCGCACCCGGCTCATGTTGAGCAGAATGTTCACTGCTTCCGCGCCGACCGCTTCGTGAACGGCCTCCCTCAGAGCAACGTCTCCCTCGCCAATGGTGATCCTGCCCTGGAGATCGAGAATCGTCGCTCCATCCCTCTGGCGCTTGTCAATCTTCATTCCGCTCCTCCCTGGTCTCCTTCGACGTCCGCGGACGGACCGCCGAACTTCTTGTGAAGCCGGACCTTCGTGCCGCCCCCGGCGCCAAAGTCGTACTCGATCTTATCCATGAACTTCGTCATGTAGAAGATTCCGCGGCCCCTCGTCTTCAGCAGATTGTCCGGCGCCAGCGGGTCCTCCACCGCGGCCGGATCGAAGCCGCTGCCTTCATCCTCCACCACGATGTCGATCGCGCCGGCGCCTACCTCCAGGGCGACCTCGACCTTCTTCTCGGGATCCAGCTCGTTGCCGTGCCTCATCGCGTTGGTCAGGGCCTCCCGCAGCGCGATCCCCATCCAGTAGCCGCTCTCCTCATCGATCTCCAGCGGTTCGAGCACTTCGTCCAGCACCGCCTGCACCAGCTCGATGTTCTCGTACCGGCTGCCGACCCTGAGCCGGATGGTCTGCGGAGCGGGCGAAGGCACGGTCGGCGGTCCCCTTCAGCTCCGGGCCCGCGTCGCGCCGACCTGTCCCTGGTACTTGCTCTTCGCCCCCGGTTCGCCGTAGGCGGTGTCCGGTTCCGACTCCATCGCGATGAAGATCAACTGGGCGATCCGCCGGCCGGCATCGAGCACGAACGGCACCGGTCCCAGGTTCTGGAGCTCCAGCGTGATGTTGCCCTCGAAGCCGGGGTCGCACCAGCCCGCCAGGGAGTGGTTGATCCACAGGCGGCCCAGGGTCGACTTGAGTTTCAGGTCGCAAGCCACCGACCTCGGGATGCGCACGAACTCCAGCGTGGTCGCGAGCACGACCTCGTTCGGAAACAGCTTCACCTTGTCGCCGCGGAACTCCTCCGGGTCGCGGGTGGGGCAGATCCAGTGGTCGCCCACGCGGACGTCGTAGCTCGCCGCGTTCACCTGGTCGGGTGCGAACGGCGTCACGCCGCCGCCCTCGGCCCAGGCGCGAATCCAGTGGTCCGGCTTGATCACGCTTCCACAGCACTCCTAGTAGAAGAAGACGGGGCCACCGCTCTTGTCCCGATGAATCGTCTCCACGAACCGGATGACGCCTTCCGGCAGCGACATGAGAAGCGTCGACGTACGGTACCCGTCACCGAAGAAGCGCACGCCACGGAGCAGGTCGCCGCCGGTAACGCCCGTGCAGCAGAACAGGATGTCCTCGCCGGGCGCCAGTTCATCCGTCGTGTAGACCCGGTCCCGGTCCTCGATCCCGACCTCCTCCAGCCGGCGCTCCTGCTCTTCGGAGAGGGCGGACAGCCGGCCCTGGATCTCGCCGCCCAGGCAGCGCATCGCCGCGGCCGTGATCACCCCTTCGGGTGCGCCGCCCGTGCCGATCACCGCGTGGACGCCGGTGCCCCGCACCGCCGCGGCGATCGCGGTCGACAGGTCTCCGTCGCCGATCAGCTTGATCCGGGCCCCGGCGGTGCGGATGTCCCGGATCAGGTCACGGTGGCGCCCCCGATCGAGCACGACGACCGTCAACGCGCTGATCGCGCAGTTGAACGCGCCGGCGATCGCCTTCAGGTTGTCCTCCACCGGGGCGTCGAGATCGACCTTGCCGCGAGCGGTCGGTCCGACGACGATCTTGTCCATGTAGATGTCGGGGGCGTGCAGCAGGCCGCCGCGCTCCGACGCCGCGAGCACCGCCATCGCGTCGGATGCGCCGGTCGCGCAGAGGTTCGTCCCTTCCAGGGGATCGACGGCGAAGTCCACCGGCAGATCTCCCGCGGCGCGCCGGCCGACCCGCTCCCCGACGTAAAGCATGGGCGCCTTGTCGCGTTCGCCCTCGCCGATCACCACCCGGCCGTCGATCGCCATCGCGGCCAGGGCCTCCCGCATCGCCTCCACGGAGACGTGGTCCGAGTGGCGGCGGTCGCCGTAGCCCATCGTCTTGGCCGCCGCGACCGCGGCGGCTTCGGTAACGGCAACGAAGTCGTGCTCGGCGAGACTCCCGGTCACGAGCCGCCCCCCGCGGCCGCCGCCGCCAGCTCGGGACCGGCCACGGCCTCACGCGCCTGCGTGCGGGTCATCGGGGGGTTGAAGGAGGGAATGCCGGTCACCGCGGCGCCGATCACCAGGCCGTGGATGTCGTGAGTGCCTTCGTAGGTGTAGACCGACTCGATGTTCAGCATGTGGCGGACCACGGGGTACTCGTCGGAGATGCCGTTCGCGCCCAGGATCTCGCGCGCCAGCTTCGCGCATTCGCGGGCCACCCAGACGTTGTTCCGCTTGCACATCGAGACGTGCTGGGGCTCCATCGTCCCGGCCGTCTTGAGCCCGGCCAACTGGTAGGCCAGGAACTGCCCCTTCGTGATCTCGGTGATCATCCACGCCAGCTTTTCCTGCACCAGTTGGTGACTGGCGATCGGCTGGCCGGCGAACTGGACCCGCTGGCGGGCGTACTCGAGCGCCGTGTAGTAGCACTCCATCGCCGACCCGAGCCCTCCCCAGCAGATGCCGTAGCGAGCCTGGTTCAGGGTCTGGAGCGCACTGCCGACGCCGCGGGTGCCCGCCAGGATGTTGTCTCCCGGAATGCGGCAGTTCTGGAACGAAAGTTCGCCGGTGACGGACGCCCGCAGGGAGAACTTGCCCTTCTGCTCGGCGCTCACGAAACCCTCCGTGCCCTTCTCGACCAGGAACCCCCGGATCCCCTCGTCCGTGCGCGCCCAGACGACGGCCACGTCGGCGACGCTGCCGTTCGTGATCCACTGCTTGGCGCCGTTCAGCACCCAGTAGTCCCCGTCGCGCCTGGCTCGGGTGCGCATCGCCGACGGATTGGAGCCGAAGTCCGGCTCGGTGAGGCCGAAACAGCCGATCATCCGTCCGCTCGCGAGTCCCGGAATGAACCGGTCCTTCTGCTCCTTCGATCCGAAGGTGAGGATGGGATACATGACCAGGGAGCTCTGCACCGAGACCATGCTGCGGATGCCCGAGTCGCCGCGCTCGAGCTCCTGCATGACGAGCCCGTAGGCGACATCGCCCAGGCCGGGGAGTCCGTACTCCGTGAAGTTCGCCCCGAACAGATTCAGGTCGCCGATCTCGGGCGCCAGTTCCATCGGCGCCTTCGCCTCCCGATGGCACTGCTCGATGATCGGCTTCACCCGCTCGTCGACGAACTGGCGGACCGTATCCCTGATCAACCGCTCCTCGCCGCTGAGCAGCGAGTCGAACTTCATGAAATCAACGCCGGGGAATCGCTCCAAGGCAGCCTCCTGGGTCGTCAGCGACAGCGCCGAACCCTAGCAGTAGGATGCCCGCCGTGACCCTGGCTCGCTTCCTGCTGCCACTCCTCGCCGGCGGTGCCTGCGCCTGGTGGATCGACCGGTCGACCGCGGCGCGCGGGTTGCTGCCGCCCGGGTTCGCGGCCGCTTCGCAGGACGGCGTTCTGCGCCGCCTCGCCGCGATGGCGCTGCTGGGCCTCGTGCTCTGGTTCGGCGTGTTCGCGGCCATCGGCCAGATCGGCCTGCCCTCGCGCGTCGACGAGGTCGACTTCGAGAACCTGTCGCCCCTCAATCTGTTCCTGATGCACGCGATCCTGGTCGCGACTCTGGCGGTCTGGCTGGCTCTCGGCTACTCGCGCTGCGGACACGCCGCCGGCGCGGTGATCCGGAGCCAGCTCGGGCTGCGCCTGAGAGCCGGCCAGAGCGTCCCCAGGGAGCTCGGCCTCGGGATTCTGGCCGGCGCCGTCCTGTGGGCCGGCGTGCTAGTCGCGGTCGTCATCGCGGCGCTCGTCGTCGGTGCTGCCGGCGGCTTCGAGAACCTGCCCAACGAGGCGCCGAAGATGGTCCTGTGGATCGGAAGCCTGCCGATCGTGCTACGCCTGATGGTCAGCCTTTCGGCCGGCGTCGTCGAGGAGCTCTTCTTCCGCGGCTTCCTGATGCCCCGGGTCGGTTTCGGACTATCGAACGTCCTGTTCGTGCTCGCTCACCTGAACTACGAGCAGCCCTTCCTGCTCCTCGGCGTCGCCCTGCTTTCCATCGCGTTCAGTCTCCTGGTCCGGTGGCGCGGGAACATCTGGCCCGCGATCGCAGCCCACTTCCTCTTCGACGCGATTCAACTGCTGATCATCGTGCCATCCGCGGCCGAAGCGGTCAGCGGGGCGCCATAGTTCGACGCCGCGCCAGCTCAGATCAGCAGGCCGGCGATCGTCGCCGTCTGCAGGCAGGCCAGGGTGCCGGCGATCATCGCGCGCAGACCGAGGCTCGCCAGTTCGCTCTTGCGCTCCGGAGCGATGCCGCCGATGCCGCCGATCTGGATCGCGATCGACGAGAAGTTGGAGAAACCGCACAGGGCATAGGTGGCGATCACCCGGGACTTCTCGGACAACTGGTTCTCAGCCGAGATGTCCTCGAAGCGGGAGTAGGCGACGAACTCGTTGGCCGCGGTCTTGAGACCAAGGAGCGTTCCCACCGCGTCCGCCTCCGCCCACGGCACCCCCATGACCCAGGCCAGGGGCCGGAACAGGAAGCCGAGGATCATCTCCAGGTTCAGGCCCGGAAGGCCGATCCAGCCGCCCACCGGCCCGAGGAGGCCGTTGACCAGCGCGACCAGGGCGATGAAGGCGAGCAGCATGGCGCCGACGTTGATCGCCAGTTTCATCCCGTCGCCCGCGCCCTGGGCGGCGGCGTCGATCATGTTCGCCCACGGCGTCTTCACCTTGAAGTCCGTGTCCGCCGAAACTCGACCCGTTTCCGTCTCCGGGATCATCAGCTTGGCCATGACCAGAGCCGCAGGGGCCGACATCACGCTGGCGGCGATCAGGTGGCCGGCCGAAATGCCCATGCCCACGTACGCAGCCAGGACGCCCCCGGCGACCGTCGCGAAACCGCCCGTCATCACCGCCATCAGCTCCGAGCGGGTCATGTTGCCCACGTAGGAGCGGATCAGGAGCGGCGCCTCGGTCTGACCGACGAAGATGTTCGCCGAGGCGGACAAGGACTCGGGGCCGGACGTGCCCATCACCTTCGTCATCACGACGGCGAAGACCTTGACGACGCGCTGGATCACGCCGAGGTGGTAGAGCACCGCGACGACGCTCGAGAAGAAGATGATCGTCGGCAGCACCCGGAAGGCGAAGGGAACGTGCTCGAACCCCTGGCCGAAGACGAACCGCGAGCCTTCGTCGGCAAAGGTCAGGAAGGTCGTCACGACATCCGTGGCGGCGGCGAAGAACGCCTCCCCGGGGGCTGTCTTCAGGATCAGCAGGGCGAGGGCGAACTGGATCGCGATGCCCGTGACCACGGTCCGCCAGCGGACCCTGAACCGGTTTGTGGAGAGCAGCCAGGCAAGGCCCGGGATGACTAGAAGCCCGATGAGGCCGGTCATCTATCGACCGCCGGCCGGCAGCTAGGGACCGCTGGCCTTCAGGAAGCTGAAGTAGTCGCTATCGGTCGACACGACGAGCCAGGTGTTCGGGTCGATCGTCTTCTCGAAGGCCTCCATCGTGCGGAGGAACTCGTAGAAGTTCCTCGACTGGACCGACTGGTTGTAGGCCGAGGCGTAGATCTCGGTGGCCTCGGCGTCCGCCCGGCCCCGGATCTCGGTCGCCTGACGGTAGGCCTCCGACTCGATCCGCTTCAGGTCACGATCCATGTTGCCGAGAATCTCCGACGCCCGGCCCTGGCCCTGCGAGCGGAAGCGGTCCGCGATCCGCTGCCGTTCCGAGATCATCCGGTTGAACACGTCCGGCTCGACCTGCTCGCCGTAGTTGATGCGGCGGAACTGGACGTCCAGCACCTCGATGCCGAGGTCGTCGGTGCGCGCCTGCGCCGCGGCGAGGATGTCCTGCCGGATTTCGTCCCGGCCGGTCACGATCTCCTCGAGGCCGCCGCCCGCGTCCGGGTACGACTCGTCCGCCGCGGCCTCGCGGTTCGTACTGCGGATCACTTCGATGAGGTCGTGGTTCGCGATCGCGTTCCGGGTCTCGCCGTCCAGGATGTCGTCGAGCCGCGACTGCGCGCCGCGCTCGTCGCGCAGCCGCTGGAAGAAGAGCAGCGGGTCGGAGATCCGCCAGCGGGCGTAGGTGTCGACGAAGATGAACACCTTGTCGCGGGTCGGCAGTTCCTCCGCGGAGCCCTGCCACTCCAGGAAACGGCGGTCGAAGTACTGCGCCTTCCGCCAGGGCAGCTTGAACTTGAGCCCCGGCGTGTCGATCGCGTCGCCGACGGGGGCGCCGAACTCCGTGATGATCGCCTGGCGGTCCTCCCGCACGACGAACAGCGACAGGTTGGCCAGCAGCAGAAGCACCAGGACCAGCAACACGCCCAGGATTCTCTTCACGGCGTTCCCTCCCCGGCCTGCTGCGCAGCGGCCTGCCGCGCCGTCCTCGCCGCGCTGACGCCCTCGAAGCTCATGATCGGCGTCAGACCCTCGACATCCTCATCGACGACGATCTTCCGGCCCACCCGGGGCAGCACCCGCTCCATCGTCTCGATGAACAGCCGCTTGCGTGTCACCTCCGGCGCCTGGCGGAACTCCGTGTAGAGGGCGTTGAAACGCGTCGCGTCGCCCTGGGCCCGGTTGACCCGGTCGAGCGCGTAGCCCTCCGCCTGCTGGATCGCCTGCAGCGCCTGCCCCTCGGCCCGCGGGATGACCCGGTTGTACTCCGCCTCCGCTTCGTTGACCAGCCGCTCGAGTTCCTGCTCCGCCTGGTTCACCGCGTTGAAGGACGGCTTGACCGGCTCGGGCGGATTGTTGCTCTGGAGCACGACCTGATCGATATCGATGCCGGTCTCGTACTGGTCGCAGAGCGCCTGCAATTCGAGCTTGACCGTACCCTCGATGTCGGCCCGGCCGACCGTGAGCACCTCGTTCACGGTCCGGTCGCCGACCACCTTGCGCATGACCGCCTCGCTCATGTCGCGGAACGTGTCGCCCAGGTTGCGGACCCGGTACAGGTACTGGTACGGATCGACGACCCGGTACTGCACGACCCACTCGACGACCGCCGCGTTCAGGTCGCCGGTCAGCATGCTCGCCTCTTCCGCGTTGCCCACGAAGGAGCTGCGCACGGCCACGTTCTCGCTACGGAAACCGAACTCCTGCTTCAACTGCCGTCTCACGGGCACCTTTTCCAGGCTGTCGATCAGCGGGATCTTGAAGTTCAGGCCCGGTTCCTTGGTGCCGGCGTACTTCCCGAGGCGGAGAATCACTCCCACCTCCTCGGGCTGCACCGTGTAGACGCTGGACAGGATCAGAAGCCCCGCCAGAACGACCAGCGCGATGATCTTGAGGCCGCCCAGCCGATCGCGCACGGCCTTCCCCAGATTGTCGAGATCGAGCGGGCTGTCCCCGCCGCCGAAGTTGTCTGCCATAAGGCACTCAGGCTATGCCATCGCCCCCCCGATGACAACCTGCGAAGCGCCGGAAACTCGCCGGCCGGCAAGGAAGCCGGCGTCCTGGAGAACGCCTTCCCGCAGCGCGTTCAGGCGGTAGTCTCGCCGCCATGCCGCCGCGCTTCGACGACGACGCGAAGACGCTCCGGCTCTCCGTCGCGGACCTGCTCGATCATCGCTCGGCCCGGCACCTCGGCTTCGCCAACCGGGGCGGTTTCGAGCGCCTCTGGGTCGGCCAGGCGATCCACAGCCGCTACCAGGAACGGGCGATGGAGAGGGAACCGAGCTACCGGCGGGAAGTCGAGCTCTCGCTCGAGTTCGTCCACCGCGGCTGGCACGTCACCCTGACCGGCCGCGCCGACGGCGTCTACCGGGACCAGGAAGGAACCCTCGCCATCGAGGAAATCAAGTCCGTGCGCCCGAACACCGAGCCCTCGCCAGGGCTGCTGGCGACCTACCGGCGCCAGGCGGCGATCTACGCCTGGATGATGAGCCGTTCCGGCACGAACGGACCGACCATCGGCGCCGGCCAGACTTCGAACGGCCACGCCGGGGGCAACGGCGTTGCGGCAATCCGCGCCGAGCTCGTGCTGATCGAGATCGGCACCGCCGAGATCGAGCGACTCGAAGTCGAGCTCGACTGGCAGGCGCTCGAAACCGGCATCCGGACCCGGCTCAACGCCGTCGTCCACGACTACGAGGCGGCCCGCGATCACCGCCAGCGCCGCCAGTTCGCCGCCGAACGGCTCGAGTTCCCGTTCCACAGACCCCGGCCCGGCCAGGTGGAGATCACAGACCGCGCGGGCCTCGCCGTCAAGCAGCGGGAACACCTGCTGGTCCAGGCGCCGACCGGCCTCGGCAAGACCGCCGCGGTCCTCTTCCCGGTCCTGCGCGAGGCGCTCGCTCGCGATTTGCGGGTGTTCGTCCTGACCGCGAAGAACACGCAGCAGGCGATGGCGAACCGGGTCATCGACATGCTGAATCGCGAACGCGCCTTCCATGCCCTGCACCTGCGCGCCAAGGCGCGGATGTGCGCCAACGACGAGATCATCTGCCACGAGGACTACTGCCAGTACGCCCGCGACTACTACGTCAAGCTGCAGCGCAGCCAGCTCATCCCCAGGCTGCTCGACGAGCACAGCCTGCTCTTGCCGGACGAGATCTACGCCGCCTCGAAGGGCGACCGCGTCTGCCCGTTCGAGATCAGCCTGGAGCTCGGCCGCCAGGTCCAGGTCGTGGTCGGCGACTACAACTACGCCCTCGACCCCTTCGTCAAGCTGACGGAGTTCCAGGGCGACGCGGACCTCTCCGGCACCGTCCTCGTCGTCGACGAGATTCACAACCTGATCGACCGCGGCCGCGGCTACTACAGCCCCGAACTGACCGCGAAGAGCTGCAGCGACGCGGCCTCGGGCCTGCGCGCGGTCGGCCGCGGGACGGAAGGCGGGCCGATCGGCCGCCTGCTCGAACTCTGCGCGGACCTCGAAGACCTGATCCGCACGACGGTCGACGGACAGCTCGATCGCCCCCACCGCGACGCGGTCGCGGAGGGTGCGGCCCCCGAGGACGAACTCTGGCGCCTGCGGCCCGCCTTCGACCGCGGCTTCGTGGACTACCTGGAGTTCCGCCGCGACACTCGTTCCTTCGCCGCGAACGACGCCTTCGTCGAGCTCTACTTCAAGCTGCTCCGCTTCCTCAACACCCTCCAGCTCGCCTCCTCGCCCAAACACGGCGAGTCCTTCAGCTTCCTCTTCCGGCGCACCGCCGGGGAGCCGGGCTTCAGCCTGCTGTGCAAGGACGCCAGCGCCTTCCTCGGGGCGACGATCAACCGCTGCCGGTCCTGCATCGGCCTCTCGGCGACCCTCCAGCCGTTCGAGTTCCACCGCGACCTGCTCGGCTTCGACAGCGCCCGCACCTCGACCCTCGAGGTGCCGAGCGCCTTCCCGGCCGGGAACCGGCGGATCGTCGTCGACACGTCGGTCACGACGACGTACCGAACCCGCGACGACAACTACGGCCCGATCGCCGAGCGGCTGGCGGAGTTCGCCCGCTCGGTGCCCGGAAACTCCATGGCGATCTTCCCCAGCTACAGGTTTCTCGCCGAGGTCGAGGAACGGCTTCCCGACTGCGGCCGCAACGTGGTCGTCCAGCAGCAGACGACGAGCGAAGCGCGCCGGCAGGAGGTCCTCGACGCCCTGACGAGTCCGCTTGCCGGCGACACCCTGCTGCTCGCGGTGGCGGGCGGCGTGTTCTCCGAGGGCGTCGACTACCCGGGCGACGCCCTGCTCGCGGTCGCCGTCGTCGGACCCTGCCTGCCGGCCGTGACCGTGGAACAGAAGCTGCTCCAGGCCTACTACGACGAGCGCTTCGAGCGCGGCTTCGAGTACGCCTTCGTCGTGCCGGGGATGACCCGCGTGGTCCAGGCCGCCGGCCGGCTGATCCGCTCCGCCGATGATCGCGGCGTGATCGCGCTATTCGACCGGCGCTTCCTCCAGCGCCCGTACCGGAGGCACCTCCCGACCGAGTGGTGGCCGGACCCGGTCGACGATGAGGAAGTCGATCTCGCCGGCCACCCGGCCACCGCCGCCGCCGCCTTCTTCTCATGACACAGCTCCTCCACCGGATCGAGCGCTTCATCGCCGCGGGCGACGGCGACGGCGACCAACTCGCCGCGGCCGCGGCCCGCTTCGGCTACGAGCGAGTCGAGCCGTACCGGCGCCTCTGTGACCGGCGCGGCATCACGCCGGAGGCTCTCGACGACTGGCGCGCCGCCCCGGCGGTGCCCACCTCCGCCTTCAAGTCGCTGCGGCTCGCCGCCGCCGAACCCCTGGAGACCTTCCGCAGCAGCGGCACCACCCGCGGCGCGGAACGGCGGAGCGTTCATTACCACCCCTACCCCGGCCTCTACCGGACCGTGATCGACGCGAGCTTCCCTGCCGCCTGCCTGCCGGGCGGCTCGGCGCGCATGCCGATCCTATCCCTCATCCCCGACCGCGCCACCGTCCCCGACTCCTCCCTCTCGTTCATGGCGGCCCACGTCTTCGAGCGCCACGCCGCGCCCGGCAGCGCCTGGGCAGTCCGGGAAGGCGGCATCGACCTGGACCTCGCCTGCCGCTGGCTCCGCGCGCGGGCCGAAGGCGAACCCGTCCTCGTCCTCGCCACCGCCCTGGCCCTCGTCCTGCTGCTCGACCGGCTCGAAGGCGAACCGGGAGGCGCGATCCGGCTGCCGCCGGGCAGCCGCGTCTTCGAAACGGGCGGCTTCAAGGGCCAGCGGCTGGAAACAACGCCCGAGGCCGTCCGCCGACGCGCCCGCACCCAGCTCGGCCTCGCTTCGGACGCCATCGTGCGCGAGTACGGCATGACGGAACTGACCAGCCAGGCGTACTCCCAACCCGGCGGCGAGCGCCTCCGCACGCCTCCCTGGATGCCGTTCCGCGTCCTCGACCCGGAGACCCTCGAAGAAGTCGAGGACGGCGAAACCGGGCTTCTCGCGTTCTTCGACCTCGCCAACCTCGGCTCGGTCTGCCACGTCCTGACCGAGGACCTCGGCGTCCGGGAAGGCGACGCCTTCCGCCTGCTCGGCCGCGCCAGCGGCGCCGAACTCCGCGGCTGTTCGCTGACCGCCGAGGAACTGGGCGCTTCGTGACTGTCCCGAATCCCCCGTCGTTCGCCCACTGGGTGCGCCGGCGTCCCCGCCGGCATCCGGCGCACAGCGCCGGTTCCGTATGAGGTCACCCACAGTCATCGCTCAAGGGCTGGCCGGTGCGGCTCCGGCCCTGCGCGCCATTCCGGACGACGAGCTGCTCACCGCCTGGAACGACACCCTCGCCGCCTTCCTCGACCCCGGCAGCCCCGAACGCCGAGCACTCGACCCCGACCTGCTGCAGTCCACGGGCCTACCGCCGGCCGGCCTCGACCACGGCCTTCGCACCATCGGCACCGGCATGCTCGGAGAGCCCGCCGCAGCCGAACTTCGGCGCCCGCACCGCCAGAAGGAAGACGGATTCAGCCTGGTCGTCCTGCCCGCCGAGCCCCCCGGCCTGATCCTCCAGTCGCTCCTGCCCGCACTCGCGGCACGCGCTCCCGTTCTCTTCAAATCCTCCCGCGCCGAGCCCCACTTCGCACTGGCCTTCCTCACTGCCCTGGGCCAGCGTCTGCCTCCGCTCCTGGACACCTCCGCCGTCGCCACCTGGACCGGCGGCGACCCGGAAGTCGAGATGCCGCTCCACGCCTCGGCCCGCCTAGTCGTCGCCTATGGCGGCGACGAGACGGTCACCGCGCTACGAACTGCCGCCCCCGGCCGGATCGTCACCTTCGGCCCGAAGCTCAGCCTCGGCTGGGTCGGCCCGGGCGCCGACCCGGAGCGAGCCGCCCGCGGCATGGCGCTCGACATCGCGACCTTCGACCAGCGCGGTTGCCTCTCTGTGCATGCCGCCTTCACCGAGCCGCCCATCGCCGACGACTTCACCGCCGCCCTGGCCAGCGCCCTCGACGAACTCGCGACCGAACTGCCCCCCGGCCGCACCGACCCCGCCGGCCGCGCCGGCGTCCGCCTTGCCCGGGAAGACGCGGACCTCCGCGGCCTGACCTGGCACGGCAACGCGCTCGACGCCGGCACCGTCATCGTCGACTTTGACACCGGGATCATCCCCTCACCCGGCCTCCGCACCGTCCGCATTCACCCGACCGAGGGCGTTCCGCCGCTCGAAGACTGGAAGGGCCGCCTTCAGGGCGTCGCCATCGCGGGAAACCTGCCTCCCGCAGTCCGCACCGCGTTCCTCGAAGCCGGAGTCTCCCGCTTCGCCCCGGCCGGCGCTCTCCAGGCCACCCACGCCGCCTGGCGAAACGGCGGCATCGACCTTGCCGCCGAGTTCGCGGGAAGCGCCAACCGCGAATCGAAGCTCAAACGCGGCCTGAATCGCTTGCACAATCGCTACGCCGGCAGCTTCCGGCGTCTGGCGAAGTAGCGCCGGGGAGTGCGCGCTACTCCGGGAACGCGCCGATGTCGCCGAACCCGCAGAACGGCCGATCCGGGTTGTTCGTGTAGGTCCTCGACGCTCCCGTACTCGTATCCAGCACGGTGATCGAGTAGTCGACGTCCGTCAGCGCACTGGCGTAGACCCACCAGGAGTCGTTGAACCAGCGGCCGTCGAGCACCTTCAGCACCAGTTCGATGTTGCCCGGCGAGAAGAACCACATGTAGCCGGCGCTGTCCGTGTCCGGGATCGGAGTGCCGACTCCCGTCTCGCCCTTGGCCGGATTGCTCCAGGTCGCCGTCACCTGGAAGCGGCCGTCCTGCAGGCAGAGGGCGCCCGGCGGACAGTCCGAGCTCCGCGAGACGCCGACACCGTCCGGGAGACCGGACCCGGAGAACGAAGCGGTACCTGATGCCTCCGAGAACGCCATCGTGTCGCCGCGGCCGCAGATCTCCCCCGGGGGATTACGGTACTCCCTGAACTCGCCCGTCTCCCGGTCCGTCACGGAAAGCGTGTACTCCACGTCCGACAGCGCCCCATAGAAGACCCAGAAGTGCCGGTTGAGCCCCCTGCCGTCGAGCAGCTTGAACACCAACTCCACGTTCTCCTCGTCGAAGAACGTGGCGACCGCGGATTCGTCGGTCAACTGCCGCATCGTGCCCACGCCCTCGCTGCCGTCGTACTGCGATCGCCAGTCGACCCTGAACAGGAAGCGCCCGTCCCGGAGACAGACCGCCGTCAGGTCATCTTCGAGCCCGGCGCACGATCCGATCGTCACCGGCGGGAGCGCATCAAACCGGATCGTTCCCTCCGTACTTTCCCAGCCGTCCGCGTAGAAACCGGCACCGGGAACGAACTCGGGCTCTGCGACCACCGCCGCCGCTGGACTGTTGGGCTTCCATGTAACGACTTCCGACCGTTTCCCGTCGAAGGGGATCGTTACTGCGGTCGCACTCAGGGTTCCCCCCGAAGCCTCCAGCTGAACTTCCAGGGCGAACCTGACCGCCGCTATCCTCCGCACCCTCAAGTCGATGGACCCATCCGGTCTCAGCCGGGTCCGCTCGAATCGAACCGGCACGGGAAAGCCGACTCCGGGGTTTCCCTGCAACCTGAGGGTCTTCAGGGACCGCAACGGATCGAAGACGCCGTCCGGAAGCGTTGTCAGGTCGTTGCTCTGCAGGTCCAGTTCCACCAGCCTGGACGAGTTCCTGAACACGCGCGCCGGCAGCTCCTCGAGGCCGTTGTCTCTGACTCGCAGGTGCTTCAGATTCGGGAGTCGCGCGAAGGCGCCCGCGGGGAGCTGTCCCAGTTGGTTGTGTGACAGATAGAGATGCTCAAGTCGCGCCAATCCCGTCATCAGGTCTTCAGGAAAAGCACTGAGGCGGTTGTCCCACACCTCCAATTGCTCCAGATGCGACAGGGCCGACAGGAGCCCCGACGGAAGTTCCTCGAGGCGATTCCCGCTCAGATGAAGGAACCTCAGCTCCGGCATCTCGTCGAACACGCCGGCAGAAAGGCCCTGCAGGTCATTCGAACTCAACTGAAGCGCGCGCACTGATGTCAGGCCAGAAAACAGCCCGGCCGGCAGAACGCTCAGGCTGTTCCTGTCCAGGTAGAGAGTTTCGAGACTCGACAGACCCGAGAACAGGCGCGGTGGCAGAGCAGTCAGGTCGTTGGCGCCCAACAGCAGGAGCTTCAAGCGCGAAAGGCCCGAGAAGATGTCCGAGGAAAGAGCCGTCAACCTGTTGAAGGACAGTCTGAGCTCGTGTAGCCGGGACAGCCCCCGGAAGATGTCCGAAGGAAGGGAGTTGAGCTCGTTCTCAGCCAGGTCCAGAACCTCCAGGTTGCGCAGGCCCCGAAAGTCGTCCGACCGTAAACGCTCGACGCCTCTCGGGCGCAGCGTCTGGATTCCAGCCAGTTGGGCCCCGGTGACCGCCTCGCAGTCCGTGCTTCCCAGGCTCTTCAGGATTTCGTCACGTACCGCGGCCGTCCGGTCGCAGATCCCCTGGGCATCGGCGCGGACGGCGCTCAGCAGCGTCGAGACGACCAAAGCCGCCGCAAAGGCCACGGGAATGCCAGGCCGGCGGCGGCGCCTCGGCCAGACCGCAGTGGGTGAGTCACGTTTCACTTCTCGCGAAGACACAGCAACGCCAGACGTCATGCGCGTTCTCCCCAAGGTCACCACTCGAAACAGCTACGGCGGGAGCCCGGCCACCGTCTCGGCCACAACGCCGTCCTTCACCCGGAACGAGCGCGGCAGCGTCCGGTAGAGCGGCGCCAGGAACGTCGGCGGCGCCTCGCGGATCTCGAAGGCCGGGCCGTAGGACCAGAAGAACGTCCGGTTCTCGTCCGGCGTCGCGGAACTGAGCACCCACATCCGGCCACCGTCGAAGACGTGCTGGTTCAGGCTGTCGACCGCCTTGCCGAGGTCCTCGTCCAGGTCGGCGATGACCAGCCAGTGCTCGCCCTCCTCGAGTTCGGGGACGACTGTCGAAAGGCAGAGGCGGCTGTTGCCGTCGCCGCTGCAGATCCCGTCGATCGCAAGACCCGGCTTGAGCCGTGTCGCGAGGTTGTCGAGCGGCAGGTCCGGCGCCGCGCGGGCGAAAGCGAGCAGCCCCACGGTCAACGCGCCGACCACGGCGAACCGGACCCACGGCAGGCCGGAAGCCGCGCGCCGGCCCAGGAACGCCAGCGCCAGGGCCGGGACCATGAGCGCCAGGTCCTGCCAGAAGGCCTCGGCCGGCGTCCGCTCGACCAGGTTGCCGAAGCAGCCGCAGCCGGCCTCTTCCGGGGCGGCGATGCCGCGCAGATCGCGGTAGTAGGCGCGTCCGGTGAGGAACAGGAAGAAGGCCACCAGGAGCGCCGAGGGCCCCAGCACCCACATCCGCCGCAGGCCGAGGATCAGCGCGCTACCCAGCCCGACTTCGAGCGCCAGCGCAATCACGGTGACCACCGCGGCCGGCAGCAGGAAGTCGAGACCCTCGATCTCGATCTGGCTCACGAAGGCCTGCGGGTCGAGCGCCTTGACCGCGGCGCCGAACACGAGCACCGCGCCCAGGAAGGCGCCGCCGGCCCATCCGACGACGCTCAGGAGACGCTCGGAGCGGTCGCCCGGCGCTGCCGCGCGGGTCTTCCTGTGGGCTCTATCGGGCATGGCTCGCTGTCATCCGTCCGCCGTTCATCCCGTTGTTATCCTGACTCGCGCGCCGCGCGCATCACAGCTCTCGCGCCACGTTCCGACGGCGCAGAATAACCGATGATCTCCATCTCCAACCTCGGCAAGAGCTTCGGCGAGCAGACCCTGTTCGAGGGCGCGAGCGTCCGTTTCGCGAAGGGCGAACGCTACGGCCTCGTGGGCTCCAACGGGTCGGGCAAGTCGACCCTCCTGCGCATGCTGACGGGCGACGAGCCGACCAGCGAGGGCTCGATCTCGATACCGAAGCGCTGCCGGCTGGGGGTACTCAAGCAGGACCACTTCCAGTACGAGCAGGACCGGATTCTCGACGTCGTGATGATGGGCAACGCGGAGCTCTGGAACGCGATGGTCGAGAAGGACCGGCTGCTGGAGCGGGCCGAGGAGCACTTCGACGGCGACCGCTACGCCGCGCTGGAGGAAGTCGTCATGCGCTGGGACGGCTACTCGCTCGAGTCCCGGGCGGCCGAGATCCTGGAGGGGCTGGGGATCGAAACGGAGGTCCACGGCCAGCCCCTCTCCACGCTCTCGGGCGGTTTCAAGCTCCGCGTGTTGCTGGCCCAGACCCTGGCCGCCGCCCCCGACGCCCTGCTGCTCGACGAGCCGACGAACCACCTGGACATCCTCTCGATTCGCTGGCTCGAGAAGTTCCTGTCCGACTTCAAGGGCGTCGTCCTCGTCGTCTCCCATGACCACCGCTTCCTCGACAACGTCTGCACCCAGATCGCCGACATCGACTACGAGACCCTCACCGTCTACCCCGGCACCTACTCGAACTTCGAGCGGAAGAAGGTCGAGGAACGGGCGCGCAGGGAAGCCGAGATCGCGCAGCGGCAGCAGGAGATCGACCACCACCAGAAGTTCGTCGACCGTTTCCGGTACAAGGCGAGCAAGGCGCGGCAGGCCCAGAGCCGGGTGAAGCTGATCAACCGGATGACGATCGAACCGCTGCCCCAGAGTTCGCGGCGCTATCCGCTGTTCCGCTTCCAGTCGCGCCGGCCGTCCGGCAAGCGGGTGCTCACCCTCGAGGGGATCTCGAAGAGCTACGGCAACAATCACGTCCTCGACGACGTCTCGCTCGAGGTCGGCCGCGGCGAGCGGGTGGCGATCATCGGACCGAACGGCATCGGCAAGTCGACCCTGCTCAAGATCGCGATCGGCGAGGTCGGCGCGGACCTCGGCGAGATCGACTGGGGATACGAGACGCACCCCGGCTACTTCGCCCAGGACCACCGCCAGCAGTTGCTCGATTCGGAGGGCGCCGAGAAGAAGACCGTCGAGAGCTGGCTCTGGGACTGCTGCCCCGGCGAGCCGATCGGCTTCGTGCGCGGTCAGCTCGGCGCCGTCCTGTTCTCCAAGGACGAGGCGACGAAGCGCATCGGCAGCCTCTCGGGCGGCGAAGCGGCGCGGCTGCTGTTCTGCCGCCACATCGTGCTCAAGCCCAACGTGCTCGTGCTGGACGAGCCGACCAACCACCTCGACCTGGAGGCGATCCAGGCCCTGATCGATGGACTCCTGGACTTCCCGGGCACCCTGCTCCTCGTCTCCCACGACCGCTGGTTCGTGAGCCGGCTCGCCACCCGGATCATCGAGATCTCCGCCGGGGGCGTGAACGACTTCGTCGGCAGCTACGACGAGTACCTGGACCGCCTGGGCGACGATCACCTGGATCGGGCCGCCGCCCTCGTGCGTGCGAAGCGCGAGAAGAAGGAAAAGAAGGCCGCGGCGCGGGCCGTGTAGCTACACGCCGAAGTACCGCGCGTCCGGGTGGTGGAGCACCAGAGCCGACACGGTGGCCTCCGGGTCCATCATGTCGCCCTCGGTGAGCTCGACCCCGATGTCGGCCGGCTGAAGCGCCGCGAAGAGCTGACGCTGGCCCGCCAGGTCGGGGCAGGCGGGATAGCCGAAGGAGTAGCGCTTGCCGCGGTACTTCGCCGCCAGGCGTTCGCGGCTCGTCATCTCCGGCGGATCGGGGAAACCGAGTTCGGCGCGGAGCCGCTGGTGCAGCAGCTCGGCCGCCGCTTCGGCCGTCTCGAGGGCGAGCGCGGCGTAGGCGTGGCTCTTCAGGTACTCGCCTTCGCGCTTGAACCGCTCCGCCGTCTCGCGAACGCCAGCGCCCGCGGTGACGACGAAGAGCGCGACGTGATCGCCCGCCGGCAGCACGTAGTCGGCGAGACAGAGACCGTCCTCCCGCGGCTGCCGGGGCAGAACCCACTCCGCCGCGACGCTCTCCGCGCCACCGTCGCCCTCTGCGGAAAGGACCAGCCGGTTGCCCAGAGCCCGGGCCGGGAAGAACCGCCACACGCCGCGCACCGCCATCTCGCCGCGGGCGAAGTCCTTGAGTTCCTCGACCACGGCCTCGACCTTCCGCAGCTTCGGATCGCCGGCCCGGCACAGGCGTTCCACGGAGCCCTTGAGGCCGAGGTGCTTGGCGTAGAGCATCTGCAGGTTCAGGTGGGGCCACACATCGTCCAGGTCGAAGCGAGCGCTCCGGCGATCGAGGGTTGACGGCCGGGGCGCCGGGATATCCGTGCGGACCGTGGAGCTGCGCCGCCCTCCCCGCGGCGCCGCCCTTGTCCTGGAGCGAGCCCGAAAGGCGGCCACGTCCCGCGCCCGCAGCGACTCGACTTCCTCCAGCAGGGCCCCCCTTCGACCTCCGTCGCACAGACGTTCGATCAGGTCGAGGCCACTCATCGCATCGCTCGCGTACGTGCAGACGCCGCCGTACTCGGGGGCGATCCGGCCATGGGTGAACCGCCGCGTCAGCGCGGCTCCCCCCACGACGAGGTCCGTTTCGATGCCCGCGGCGGCGAAGTCCCCGGCGGTCGCCACCATCTGCTGAGCGCTCTTCACCAGAAGCCCCGAGAGCCCGATCACGTCCGGTTCGTGCTTGCGCGCGGCCTGGATCAACTGCTCGCTCGGCACCTTGATCCCGAGGTTCACCACCTCGAAACCGTTATTCGTCAGGATGATGTCGACCAGGTTCTTGCCGATGTCATGGACATCGCCCTTGACCGTGGCCAGGATGACCCGGCCGCGGGTCATCCCCTCCATACGCTCCATGTGGGGTTCGAGGTGGTCGACGGCCGCCTTCATCACTTCGGCGCTCTGCAGCACCTCGGCCACGATCAGCTCGTTGTCATTGAACAGACGGCCGACCTCGGCCATCCCGGTCATCAACGGTCCGTTGATGATGTCGAGCGGGTCGGGCCAGCGCGGGTCCGCCAGCGCCGCGTCCAGGTCCGGCCTGAGGCCCTCCTTGCTGCCCTCGACCACCGACCGGGAAAGCCGCTCCGCCAGCGGCAGCAGGTCCCGCGGCGCCTGCTCGCTCCGACCCTTGCGCTCCCGGAACGCCGCGGTGAAGGCCTCGACCGCGCGCTGCCCCGCTTCCACGTCGCCGGGCCGCAGATCGAGGAGCGCTTCCGCGAGCACCCGCTCGGCGACCGGGATCTCGGCGTAGCGGGCCAGCCCCTGGGTGTTGACGATCGCCGCATCGAGGCCGGCCTGGGTGCAGCGGTAGAGAAAGACCGCGTTCAGGACCTCCCGTCCCGCGAGCGGCAGGCCGAAGCTCACGTTCGAGATGCCCAGGATCGTCCGCGTGCCCGGGAACGCCTCGCGCACCAGACGGACCCCTTCGATCGTCGCGGCCGCCGAGCCGAGATAGGCCTCGTCGCCGGTACCGCACGGGAAGACCAGAGGATCCCACCAGATGTCCTGGGGCTCCAGGCCCCAGCGCGAGGTCAGAAGGTCGTAGCTGCGCCCCGCGACCTCCAGCTTGCGGTCGGTCGACACCGCCATGCCCTGCTCGTCGATCAGGCCGACGATCACGGCGCAACCGAACTCCCGCGCCAGCGGCACGACCCTCTCGAAGCGGTCGAGACCATCCTCCAGGTTGATCGAGTTGAGGATCGAGCGCCCCTGGCACCAGGTGAGCGCCCGGGCCATGACCTCGTCGTCCGTGCTGTCGATCATGAGCGGCACCTTGACGCGGCGCACCAGCCGCTCCAGGAACCGCTCCATGTCGTCCACCTCGTCGCGCTCCGGGTCCTGGAGGCAGATGTCGACCACCTGGGCTCCGTTCCGGACCTGAGCGCGGCCCACCTCGGCAGCCGCCTCGTACTCGCCCTCGAGGATCAACCGCTTGAACTTGCGGCTGCCCAGCACGTTCGTGCGCTCGCCAACCAGGAGCGGCCGGTTGTCCTCCGTCAGTTCGGCGGCGTCCAGGCCCGAGACGATGCAGCGGCGATGATCGGGAGGCAGACGCGGCGAACGGCCACGGACGAGATCCGCGAACGTCTCGATGTGTTCCGTGGTGGTACCGCAGCAGCCGCCGACCAGGTTCACCCAGCCATGGTCCAGGAAGCGGGAGAAGACGGCCCGGAAGTCATCCGGCGTCTGGGTGTAGCAGCCGTCCTCGTCGGGCAGGCCGGCATTCGGCACGCAGCCGACCCGCGTGCGGCAGATCTCGGACAGCGCGCGCAGGTGATCGAACATCTGGTCGGGCCCGGTGGCGCAGTTGAGACCGACGTAGAGCAGGTCGCGGCGGTCCCGGTGCAGAAGCGACGCCATGAGCGCCTCGACCTCCTGGCCGCCGAGCATGGTGCCGGTCGTCTCGATCGTCACGGAGACCGCCACCGGCAGACGCCAGCCCAACTGCTCGAACGCGCGCTCGATCCCGATCAGTCCCGCCTTCACGTTCCGCGTGTCCTGACAGGTCTCGAGCAGCAGGTAGTCGGCGCCGCCCGAGGCCAGGCCCAGCGCCTGGGTGAAGTAGTCGTCGCGCAAGCCCTCGAAAGTCACGCCGCCGGTGACCGAGATCGCCTTGGTCGTCGGCCCCATCGAGCCGCAGACGAAGCGCCCGGGGCCGGCTTCGGCGCAGGCCTGGCGCGCCAGTTCGGCGGCGCGCCGGTTCAGTTCGAAGGCGCGCTCCTGCAAGCCGTACTCGGCGAGCACGATCGGCGCGCCGCCAAACGTGTTCGTCTCCACGATGTCGGCGCCGGCCTGCAGGTAGGAGCGGTGGACGTCGAGCACGACGTCGGGCCGGGTCGCCACCAGGATCTCGTTGCAGCCCTCGAGTTCCTCGCCGCCGAAGTCGTCGGGACCGAGGTTGGCGGCCTGGAAGGCCGTGCCCGTGGCGCCGTCCAGCACGAGGATCCGCTGCTCGAGGGCGGCGACGAGTGCGCGCTCGCGGGCGGCGCGGTCCTGCGGCAGGGTGTTCACTTCGTTCGTTTCCGCGGCTGGTCGTTCAGCCGAGTGGGGACGCTAGCAGCGGAGGAGCCGGCCGGAAGGCCGGCGCACCGACGCCCTCTACCCCGACAGTCGAGGCCAAAGCCTGGTGGCGAGCAGGGCGCCCGCCGCGACACCGACGGCGTCGGCGACCAGGTCCATCCACTCCCCGGACCGGTAGCCGAGCTGGATCTGGACGAGTTCGATCGCGGCGCCGTAAGCCACTGCCGCCACCGCCGCGGCCACGACGCCACGAACTCGGCCGGCACGCGCGAACGGCCGGCACCAGACCCAGGCCAACACCGCGAACAGCAGGCCATGGGCGATCTGGTCCCACGGCAGGTCGGCTGCCGCCCGGCGGGTGTCGCTGCCGAGCAGACCCGCCAGCCACCGGACACCGCGCTCGAACGTCCCGGCGAGCGCGTCGGCCGGCAGCAGCAGAAACAGCGCGACCGTTGCGGCAACGCCCACGGAGAGCAGTCGCCAGGTGGGCGCGAGGCGCCGCCGGGGGGCGTCAGCGCGGTCCGACGAACCCCTCCTTCTCCAGGTGGAGGATGACCTGCTGTGCGGCCTCCTCGGCCGTGATGTCCGTCGTGTCGATCACCACGTCGGCGTTTTCCGGCACTTCGTACGGGTCCGAGATGCCGGTGAAGGCGTCGATCAGACCGGCCCTCGCCTTCGCGTAGAGACCCTTGACGTCGCGCTGCTCGCACACCTCGAGTGGCGTCGCCACATGGACCAGGATGTAGCCGCCCACCTCTTCGATCATCTCCCGGACATCCTGGCGCACGTTCTCGTACGGGGCGATCGGAGCGCAGATCGCGATGCCGCCGTTCTTCGTGATCTCCGAGGCGACGAAGCCGATGCGGCGGATGTTGATGTCCCGGTGCTCCCGGGAGAAACCGAGTTCGGACGACAGGTTCGTGCGCACGATGTCGCCGTCGAGCAGCGTCACCGGCCGCCCGCCGGCCTCCAGGAACTTGACCAGGAGGACGTTCGCGATCGTCGACTTTCCGGAGCCCGACAGGCCGGTGAAGAACACCGTGAACCCCTGGTTGCTGCGCGCGGGATGGCTGCTGCGCAGTTCCTGGGCCACCTCCGGAAACGTGAACCACTCCGGGATCGGAAGGCCCCGGCGCAGCCGGCGGCGGAGGTCGCTGCCCGAGATCGACAGCGTCCGCTCCCCCTCCTCCACGTTGTCGACCGGTTCGTACGAGTCCCGGTCCTCCACGTAGACCATCATCCGGAAGGGGACCATCTTCACGCCGAGTTCGGCCTCGTGCTCGACCATCAGTTCCTGCGCGTCGTACGGACCGTAGAAGGGTTCGCCGGAGGAGTCGACTCCGGGGCCCGCGTGGTCGCGGCCGACGATCAGGTGGGTGCAGCCGTAGTTCCTGCGGATCAGGGCGTGCCAGAGCGCCTCGCGCGGTCCCGCCATCCTCATGGCGAGAGGCAGCAGCGCCAGCTCGGCGGTGTGGCGCGGATAGTGGCTCAGAACCTTGCGGTAGCAACGGACCCGCGTGTAGTGATCGAGATCGCCCGGCTTCGTCATGCCGACGACCGGGTGGATCAGCAGGTTCGCCTCCAGTTCGCGGGCCGCCCGCAGGGTCAGCTCGAAGTGCGCCCGATGCATCGGGTTGCGGGTCTGGAAGGCGATCGCCGTCTTCCATCCGAGTTGCGCGAACCGTCGCCGCAACTGCTGGGGTGTCTTGCGCAGTCCGGGGAAGTCGTAGTGCCGCGGCGGCTGGATCCCCTCGATCCTGCCGCCCACGGACACCGTGTTCGTCCGCTGGTAGAGGTGGGCAACGCCGGGATGGGCCTGGTCGAGAGTCCCGTAGACGAGTTCCGCCTCCTTGCGCCGGTCGTGCTCCCAGACGTCGTCCACCGTGAGCACCGCCAGCGCCAGCCCCTCCAGGTCGCGCAGAACCAGCTTCGATCCCGCTTCCAGCCCGCTGGCGGCCTCGGGCGTGACGTCGAGGGTGATCGGAATCGGCCACAGCGCCCCGGAAGGCAGGCGCATCGTCTCGCAGACGCTGTCGAACGCGGCGCGGTTCATGAACCCGTCGAGCGGCGCGAATCCGCCGCACATCAGCAACTCCAGATCGCAGATCTGGCGCGGCGTCAGGGTCCAGGAGGGCCACTCGCGCGATCCCTCCCGCAGTTCGTTCAGGCGTTCCGGTGCGGCGATCAGCGGCCGCGGCGTGCCGCCGCGCCGCGCCAGTTGCGGCTCGGTCATCATCTGCTCCGTCGACGTCGTCGTAATGCGGCCCAGCAGCGCCGGCCGGGCGGGGACTCTAGCAGCCCGCTAAGGTTCCGTCCTTACCAGCCGAACGGATCGGCCCCGGGGAGCAACCATGGTCTGGGAGCGGGAGATCGAGGAACTGAGGCGGCGGCGCGAGTACGCCCGGCAGATGGGCGGCGAGGCCGGCATCGCGGAGCAGCACCGCCGCGGCAAGCTGACCATCCGGGAGCGCCTGGACGTGTTCACCGACGAGGGTTCGTTCCAGGAGATCGGCGAGCTCGCCGGGGTGGCCAGCTACGACGGCAACGACCTCCAGGACGTGCGGCCCTCGAACCGCGTCATCGGCCTCGCCCGCCTGAACGGCCGCCGGGCCGTGCTGAACGGCGGCGACTTCACCGTGCGCGGCGGCGCCTCCGACGCCTCGATCGGCGACAAGAGCGGCCACGCCCAGAAGCTGGCGCTCGGCTGGCGCCTGCCGTACGTGCGACTCCTCGACTCGACCGGCGGCAGCGTCAAGACCTTCGAGAAGATCGGACGCACCTACATCCCGACGAACCCCGCCACGCCGGGCATCGAGGATCTGCTCTGCCGGGTCCCCGTCGTCGCCGCGGTGCTCGGTTCGGTGGCCGGGCTGCCGGCGGTGGAAGCCTGCCTCGCCCACTTCAACGTGATGGTGAGGGGCACGAGCCAGGTGTTCCCGGGCGGCCCGCCGGTCGTCAAGGCCGCGCTCGGCATCGACATCACGAAGGAGGATCTCGGCGACGAGCGCACCCAGGTGTTCGGCAGCGGCGTGATCGACAACCTCGCCGACTCGGAAGAAGAAGCCTTCGCGATGCTCAAGCAGTTCCTGAGCTACCTGCCGGACAGCGTCTGGCAGATGCCGCCCCGCGGCGACACCCACGACGACCCGGAGCGCCGGGAGCCGTCGCTGCTGTCCGCCATCCCCCGCGAGAAGAAGAAGGCCTACGACCCGAGAGCGATCCTCGACGCGGTGCTCGACCGCGACTCGTTCTTCGAGATCACGCCGCACTACGGACGCTCCCGCATCGTCGGACTCGCCCGCGTCAACGGCTATCCGGTCGGCACGATGATCAACAACCCGAGCCATCTCGGCGGCTCGATGAACGTCGCCGCGGGCACGAAGGTGATCCGCTTCCTGCAGCTCTGCGACACGTTCCACCTGCCGATGGTCTACTTCGCCGACGAGCCCGGCTTCATGGTCGGCCCCGAACAGCAGCGCCAAGGCATCGTCCGCGCCGGCGCCAAGATGCTCTGCGCGACGCTTCGAACCCGCGTGCCGTGGCTCACGATCGTCATCCGGCAGCTCTACGGCGTCGCCGGCCAGTGCCACGATCGCCCGAGCGGCATGTTCCGGCGCGTGGCGTGGCCGTCCGGCCACTGGGGGTCCATGCACATCTCCGGCGGCGTGACCGCCGCCTACCGGCGCATCATCCGGGAGTCCGAGGACCCCGCCGCCAAGCAGAAGGAGATCGAGGATCGCCTCGAAGCCCTGGCGTCGCCGTTCCGCACCGCCGAGGCCTTCAACATCGAGGAGATCATCGATCCCCGCGAGAGCCGGCCGATGGTCTGCGACTTCGTCGACACCGCCCAAGCGGTTCTCGAGACCCAACTCGGGCCGAGCCCGACGCCCTACATGCCGTAGCCGGTGCGCCGCGGAACTGGGTGCGCCGGCGTCCCCGCCGGCTTCCGAGGAGGACGCGCCGCGAAGCGGCGACCATTCTCCCCGCGGCGCTAGCCCGCGCTCAGACCTCCGGATGGCGCAGGTGCCAGTCCGTGGCCTGCTCGTAGGCGTGGGCGAGACGGCAGAGCGCTCCTTCGCTCAGGTCGCGGCCGACGAGCTGCAGGCTGTGAGGCGCGCCCGCGGCCGAGAAGCCACAGGGCAGGGAGATCGTCGGCGTGCCGGCGAAGTCGGCGGGCACGGTGAAGAGCTGGATGCTGCCGAGCGGCGGATCGAAGGTCGCGGCGAACGACTCCAGGGCCCCCGTGAACGCCCCGACCGTGTCGTAGCCCATCGCGTCCGTCATCGGCAGCGCAGCGACGTTGGACGGGCAGACCAGGGCGTCGACCGTGGACAGCATCGCCTCGAAGCGTTCGCTGAACGCCTCGCGGCGGGCGGTCGCCTCCGCGTACGCCTCGTCGCTCACCTCTGAGCCGAAGGCCAGGAACTCACCGAAGTACGGGCCGTAGTCCGCCGCGCGGCTGGGGTAGGTCGCGGCATGCGCCCGGACCGCCTCGTAGGAGCAGAGCGGCCACCAGTCGCCGAACGGCGGCTCCGGCATCTCGACCTCCGTGACCTCGGCGCCCAGGCCGGCCAGCACCTGCAAGGCCTCCTCCACGGCGGCGGCAACCGCCGGGTCGACGCCCTCCGAGGCGTACCGCCGGTCGAAGCCGAGCCGCATCCCGGCGATGTCGCCGTCGAGCATCGGCAGGATGGAAGGCACCGGCGCGTCGAGCGCCGTCGGATCGTTCGGGTCGGCGCCGGCGATCGCCTCGAGCAGGATCGCGGCGTCGGCGACGGTCCGCGTCATCGGCCCGATGTGATCGAGCGAGCCGGCGAGTTCGAGCACGCCGTGGCGGCTGACCCGCCCCCAGGTCGGCTTCAGGCCGACGATGCCGCACTGAGCGGACGGAAAGCGGATCGATCCGCCGGTGTCCGAGCCGAGCGACCCGAAACAGAGTCCCGCCGCGGTGGCCACGCCCGAGCCGCTCGAGGAGACGCCCGTCCACAGGTCCTCGTCCCAGGGGTTGACCGGGATGTCAAAGTCCGGGTGGTAGGCGCCCATCGCGCCTTCGGTCAGGTTCAGCTTGCCGAGGAGAACGGCGCCCGCGGCGTGGAGCTTCTCGACCACGGTGGCGTCGACGTCAGGGACGAAGTCGGCCAGGACCGAGAGCGCGCCCATCGTGCGCACGCCCTTCGTGTAGCAGAGGTCCTTCACGGCGATGGGGACGCCGTGCAGCGGCCCACGGTAGCGCCCGGCCTCGATCTCGGACTCGGCCGCCCGCGCCGCGGCAAGCGCCTCGTCGGCCATCACGGTCGCGTAGCTCCTGAGCCGTCCGTCGACCGCGGCGATCCGGTCGAGCATCGTCTCCGTCAGGGCGACCGGCGACAGTTCGCGGGCCTCGATCAGGCGCGCAACGTCGCGCAGACTCATGTAGTGGACCTTGTCGTCATGCATCGATGCTGCCTCCGGCGTCGCTCCTCCGGTCCCTTCGTCTCCGACGCAGGACCACAGGAACGGTCCGGCGGCGCCGGCCCCGACGAGCCCGAACGCCTCCCGGCGCGTCCACCTCATCCGGCCGTCCCGCCGCCTACCGCCTCGAGCTCCGCGTCGACCATCATCTCGACGAGCCGGCGGAACGTGATCCGGGGGCGCCAGCCCAGACGTTCCGCCGCCAGGCTCGCATCGCCGCAGAGCGCATCGACCTCCGCCGGCCGGAAGTAGCGGGCGTCGACCGCGACCAGCACCCGGCCATCCCCGGCGACACCCTCCTCGCCGGCGCCCGAACCGCGCCACGTGAGCGGCAGGCCGGCGCGGGCGAAGGCGAACTCGCAGAACTCCCGCACGCTGCGCGTCTCGCCGGTGGCGATCACGTAGTCCTCCGGTTCGTCCGCGCGCAGCATGAGCCGCATCGCCTCCACGTAGTCGCCGGCGTAGCCCCAGTCCCGCCGCGACTCCAGGTTGCCGAGCATCAGGCGCTCCTGCAGGCCGGCACGGATGCGGGCCGCGGCCAGGGCGATCTTGCGAGTGACGAAGTCCTCGCCCCGGCGGGGCGACTCGTGGTTGAACAGGATGCCGTTCACCGCGAACAGGTCGTACGCCTCCCGGTAGTTGCGGGTGATGTGGAAACCGTAGGCCTTCGCGGCGCCGTACGGGCTGCGCGGATAGAAACGGGTTCTCTCGTTCTGGGGCGACTCCACCGCGCGGCCGTAGAGCTCGGAGGACGAGGCCTGGTAGAAGCGCGCCCGGGGGCAGTGCCGGCGCATCGCCTCAAGCAGCCGCAGCACGCCCAGGCCGGTGACCTGGCCGGTCGCCGCCGGCAGTTCGAAGGAGACCTGGACGTGGGACTGCGCGCCGAGGTTGTAGATCTCGTCGGGCTTCACCGTCGCCAGCGCGCGGTCGAGCGACGAGGCATCGGCGAGGTCGCCGGCGATCAGGCGCAGCCGGGGCCCCGAATCGCCGCCTCCCTCGAGCAGATGGTCGATCCAGCGGGTGTTGCCCGGCTGCGACGACGGACGCACAAGACCCCAGACGTCGCTCCCCTCTTCGAGCAACTGCTCAGCGAGATAGGAACCGTCCTGACCGGTCACGCCGGTGATGAGAGCCCGCCGCGCGGCGGTGTCCCCGCTCAAACCAGCTTCAGCAGGTGGCCCATCTTGTCCCGCTTGACCCGGAGATAGTCGCGGTTCGATTCGGTCGCCTCGATCTCGATCGGCACGCGTTCGACGATCTCCAGGCCGTAGCCGGAGAGGGCGATGTACTTGTGCGGGTTGTTCGTCATCAGCCGCATCCGGCGAACGCCGATGTCGCGGAGAATCTGCGCTCCGATGCCGTAGTTGCGGAGGTCGGCCTTGAACCCGAGCTTGTGGTTGGCCTCGACGGTGTCGTGCCCCTCGTCCTGCAGATCGTAGGCGCGCAGCTTGTTGAACAGGCCGATGCCCCGCCCCTCCTGCAGCAGGTAGAGCACGACGCCCTCTCCTTCCTCGGCGATCGTGGCGAGGGCATGGTGCAGCTGGAGGCCGCAGTCGCAGCGCTCGGAATGGAAGACGTCGCCCGTCAGGCACTGGCTGTGGACGCGCACCAGGATGTCCTTGTCCGGCTTCGGCTCGCCCATCACCAGAGCGACATGCTCCTCGCCGGTGAGTTCGGCGTGGTAGGCGAAAGCCTTCATCGGACCGTAGACCGTCGGCATGGTCGGAGAGGCGATCAGCCTGACCAGGCTCTCGTGCTTCAGCCGGTAACGGATCAGGTCCGACACCGTGATCATCGGCAGCTTGTGCAGGCGGCTGTACTCGACGAGGTCCGGCACCCGCGCCATCGTCCCGTCCTCGTTCATGATCTCGCAGATCACGCCCGCCGGCGCCAGCCCCGCCAGCGAAGCCAGGTCGACCGAAGCCTCCGTCTGCCCCGCCCGCTTCAGCACGCCGCCGCGCTTGGCGCGAAGCGGGAACACATGGCCCGGCCGCAGAAGGTCCCGAGGCTGCGTGGCGGGGTCGATCGCGGTAGCGATCGTCGCCGCCCGGTCGGCCGCCGAGATCCCCGTCGTCACCTTGCCCCGGGCCTCGATCGACACGGTGAACGCGGTCTCGAACGGCGCCGTGTTGTCCCGCACCATCAACGGCAGGTCGAGCTCGTCGCATCGATCCTCGGTCATCGCCAGGCAGATCAGCCCCCGACCATGCGTGGCCATGAAGTTGATCGCGTCGGGCGTTACCTTCTCGGCAGCGATCGCCAGGTCGCCCTCGTTCTCCCGATCCTCATCGTCGACGATGATCACCTGGCCGCCATCGCGGAAAATGGCCACCGCCTCTTCGATCGGCGTGAACGTGTGCCCTTCGCGACTCTGGTCTCGTTTCGACATGGCGCGATCGTACCAGCGCCTACCCGCCCCAACCCAGCTTGCTTCGCAGGGCGTCGTAGTGGGTCTGGCCGTCGACTCGTGCCAGCAACGCCCTGGCCGCCGACGCGGTGACGACCACCCGGTCACCGCCCCCCAGCCGCGCCCCCTCCTGGCCGTCCAGCGTGAGGTACACCTCCTCGTCCCGGCTACCGAGCGTCATCGCGATCGTGCTGGTCTCCGGCACGACGATCGGGCGCATGGAGAGGGTGTGCGGCGAGATCGGCGTGAGCAGCGCGACCGGCAGCGTCGGGTAGAGGATCGGGCCGCCGGCCGAGAGGCTGTAGGCGGTCGATCCGGTCGGCGTCGAGACGATCAGTCCGTCCGAGCGGTAGAACGCGACCGGTTCGCCGTCGATCTCGACCTCCAGGTGAATCATTCGCGCCAGGGCGCTCTTGTGGACCACCGCATCGTTCAGCGCCCGGTAGCGGCTCACTCCGCCGGTCTCACTCCGGAGTTCGACGTCCAGCAGGCGGCGCTCCTCGACCTCGAACCGGCCCTCGAGGATCGGCCCCAGATTCGCGTACAGGCTCTCCCGTCCGATCTCCGCGAGATAGCCCAGGGTGCCGAGGTTGACGCCCACGATCGGCACGCCGGGCCGGCTCCGGGCCACGGACAGCAACGTGCCGTCACCGCCCAGGACCAGGATCAGGCCGACCCGACTCGAATCCGCGTCGACGACGGAGACGCCGCGCTCCCGAAGCCAGCGCTTCACTTCCGCGGCGGTCGCGGCGGCCCGCTCGCTGTCCTGCTTGGCAACGACCGCGACCTGGTCGATGTTCGTCATCTCAGAAGGGCGCGATGGCTATGTCCTGAAGTGGGCGAGGATTTCGCGATTGCCTGCCGGTCCCCGAAGATCGCAGTCTACCGAGGCGACGAAGCGGAGCCCGAGGGCGCTCAGTTCATCGATTCGCTGCTCCGCGATCCGGCGACGGAGCGCCTCGTCGCGCACTACACCGCCCTTGCCCACCTGAGCGCGGCCGGCCTCGAACTGCGGCTTGATCAGCACGATCAGATCGGCTCCCGGCAGGAGATGCGGCAGGAGCGCCGGGGCCACCTTGACCACCGAGATGAACGAAACGTCCATCGTCGCGACCCGGCACCGCTCCGGCAGGGCATCGACGGAGAGGTACCGTGCGTTGATCCGCTCCATCACGACCACCCGGGGGTCGCCGCGCAACCGGGCGTCGAGCTGGCCGTAGCCCACGTCCACCGCGTACACGCGGGCCGCTCCATGCTGCAGAAGACAGTCCGTGAACCCCCCGGTCGAGGCGCCGACATCGAGACAGACGGCGCCCCTGGGGTCGACCCCGAAGCTGCGCAGAGCCTGCTCCAGCTTGCGGCCCCCGCGTGACACGTACGGCTCGGACCGGCCCCGCACCTCGATCGCGGCGTCGGCCGCAACCGCGGCGCCCGGCTTGTCGCGGCGCTCGCCGCCGACCCAGATCTCCCCCGCCATCACCGCCCGCTTCGCCTGTTCCCGGCTGCCGAACAGCCCTCTTTCGACCAGCAGTTGATCGAGACGGGTCCTCACGAGCCCCGGTGGACCAGGAAGGCGACCAGAGACCGGAAGAGCCCCCGCCGCGCCGGCAGTTTCTCGACCAGGGCCAGGCAACGGTCGGCGGCCTGACGAACCTTCTCCCGGCTGCCGTCCAGACCGAAGAGGTGGGGGTAGGTCAGCTTCGCGGCCTGCCGGTCCTTGCCGGCCGTCTTGCCCAACTGTTCCGAACTGCCCACCTCGTCGAGGATGTCGTCGCTGATCTGGAACAGCAGGCCGAGCTCCGCGCCGATCCCGCCGAGCAGGTCCCTGCGACCGCTCCCGGCGCCGGCGTAGATGCCGCCAAGCCGGGTGCTCGCTTCGATCAGCGCGCCCGTCTTCAGCCGATGAATCCGCTCGAGCACCCGTGCGGCGCGCTCCCGTCCGGACCGGCCGGTCGGGGTAGCGGCCCCCTCGTGCTCCAGGTCGAGAACCTGCCCACCGATCATCCCGGCGACGCCCACCGCTTCCGCCATCAGGCCCACCGCCTGCAGCCGCCGCTCCGGCGGCGCGGACGCCGGCTCCGCCGCAAGAACCGCGAACGCCTGGTTCAGCAGCGCGTCGCCGGCCAGCACCGCCATCGCCTCGCCCTGCACCGTGTGCAGGGTCGGTCGACCCCGCCGCAGGTCGTCGTCGTCGAGAGCGGGAAGATCGTCATGCACCAGGCTGAAGGTGTGGATCATCTCGATCGCCGCGGCGCCAGCCAGCAGATCGCGGAGCGAGGCGCCGCACGCCTCGCCGGCAAGCACGACCAGGGCAGGCCGTACCCGCTTGCCGCCCGCGAACACGCTGTAGCGCATCGCCTCCGAGATGGCGGCCGGTTCCGCCGCCGCTTCCGGCAGGAGCCGGTCCAGTGCGTCGTCGACCCGCGGCCGCAGCGTGGAGAGGAACGCCGGGAAGTCCGTCACGAGTCGCTCGTCCGCTCCTGCTCCCCAACCTCCTCCGGCAGAGCTTCCTCCGCCGGCAGAGCCTCCGCGACCAGCATGATCGGGATGTCGCTGACGATCGGATAGACGAGGCCGGACTCCCGGCACCACAACCCTTCGGACACCTCCGGTTCTTCGCCCGCGAATTGCTCCCGGTAGCGGGCCGCGAGCCGCTCGCAGACGGACGCCGGCAACGACTTCACGGTCAGGGCGCCCTTCGACTTGGGGCACACCAGGAGTTCGAGCAGTTCGGAATCCACAGGCATCCAGGTATTACCTCGACCAGCGGAGAAGGAGGGAGTTCACACCGGGGTTGCGACGATAGTAGGACGAGTTGGACAGATGGAAGAAACCGAAGCTCACGCGCGATCCGCCCCGCAGCCGCCGTCCGACCGCGATTCCCGAGCGAAACTCGAGCTCTCCGCCGATGTCCTTGCCGTCTCCCGCTTCGTAGAAACCGACGGAGGTGATCACGTCGATGAACCAGGAGCGGCCGATGCTGATTCGCTGGTCCGTGCCGGCGTAGAGGTAGAACGACCCGTCCGCGGTCAGGAAGGCGCCGACGTTGGGCCCCAGACCCAGACACCAGTCGGTGGGGAACCGGTACCCGATGCCGACCTCGGCGGTTTCGAAGTCCTTGCCGAAGTCGATCACGCCGGTGCTGACGTTCAGACCGGACTCATCCTCGCGGCGAGGCGCGTCGTGCTCCGAAGCCGCGTTGCAGGCGTAGGCGGCCGGGCCAGCCAGGGCCCCCAGCAACGCGATCAGAACGGGCGCTCCGTGGCGCGGACCGGGGAAGCGCACGGCCGCGTAGCCTACAATGCGCGACGTGGGGGAAACGTCGGCAGACGCCCAGCGCCCGCCTATCTCGGCGCTGGTCACGACATTCAACGAGGAGCGCCACATCGCGGACTGCCTGGCGTCCCTCGACTGGTGCGACGAGGTCCTCGTCGTCGACTCCTTCTCGACCGACCGCACTCCCGAGATCGTGCAGGGATGCGACCGCGCCCGCTTCGTTCAGCGCACCTACTACGGCTCCGCATCCCAGAAGAACTGGGCCATGGACCAGACCCGGAACGAGTGGGTCCTCATCCTGGACGCCGACGAGCGTTGCACGCCGAAACTGAGGAGAGAGATCGAGACCCTGTTCCGGACCGGCGAGCCGCCTCATGAGGCGTACACGATCAAGCGCCGGGTCTATTTCCTCGGCAAGGTGATCCGCTTCTCGGGCTGGCAGCACGACCGCGTCGTCCGTCTGCTGCGCCGCGACGCGGGCCGCTACCCGAACCGGCGCGTGCACGCCGACATGTCGACCCGCGGCCCGGCGCCGGTGCTGCGGAACGCGATGGAGCACTTCATGGTCGACGACCTGCTCTCCTACTCGCGCCGCATCCAGCGCTACAGCTGGTGGGGCGCCGCCCAGGCCTGGCGCGAGGGCCGAAGGTCGGGGGCGGCCGAAGTCCTTGGCCGCTCGCTGTGGCGTTTCCTCCGCACCTACGGTCTCCAGCTCGGCGTGTTCGACGGCATGCGCGGCCTGGTGTTCTGCATGCTCCAGGCCTACGGCACGTACCTCAAGTGGTCCTATGTCTGGTCCTGGCACGTGAACCAGAAGCGCGGCATCGAGCCGCCTCTGCCGTCCTTCGACGACAGCAAGAACACCTGGCGCGGCCTGACCGAGCTGGAGACCGGCACCGCGAACTGAGGTCACCCAAAGCGGACGAGCAGCGGTTCGATCCCGGTCGCCCGGCCCGTCGTCTCGTCGGCGTCGACCAGCACGGCGGCAAGCCGGACGTCGCGCTTCGCGACATCGAAGCCCGACGGCGTATTCAGCAGGAACCGCTTCAGGGCGCGGTCGGCGCGCACGCCGATCACCGAGTCGTACGGGCCGGTCATGCCGACGTCGGTGATCAGCGCGGTCCCCTGAGGGAGGATGCGGGCATCCGCGGTCGGCACGTGGGTGTGGGTGCCGAGCACCGCGCTCGCCCGGCCGTCGAGGTGGTAGGCCATCGCCTGCTTCTCGCTGGTGGCCTCGGCGTGGAAGTCGACGACCACCAGCCGGATCGCCGGATCGAGGCCGGCCAGGATCCGGTCCGCGGCCGCAAACGGCGAGGGCAGCGGCTTCATGAACGCCTGACCTTCCAGGTTGACCACCGCGTACGGCGTCCCCACGGGCAGTTCGCCGACGAAAACCCCGACGCCGGGAACCCCCTCCGGGTAGTTCGCGGGGCGCAGCAGCGTCGGTATCCGGTCGAAGAGCGGCACGCCCTCCCGCTTCGACCAGGCGTGATTGCCGGTCGTCATGCAATCGATCGGCAACGCGGCGAACTCCTTCAGCACCGCCGGGGTCACGCCGCGGCCGCCGGCGGCATTCTCGACGTTGACGATCACCGCGTCGACCCGGTGGCGGTCGATCAACTCCGGCAGCAGGCCCGAGAGGGCGCGGCGCCCCGGCTTGCCGACCACGTCGCCGACGAAGAGGAAGCGTGCCATCAGCGCGCGTACTCGATCGAGCGCGACTCCCGGATCACCGTGACCTTGATCTGGCCCGGATAGGTCAGTTCGCCTTCGATCTTCCGCGCCACGTCGCGGCTCAACCAGACCGCCTGCTCGTCGCTGATCTCCTTGCAGTCGACGATCACGCGGACTTCGCGGCCGGCCTGGATCGCGTAGCTCTTCTGCACGCCCTTGAAGTCGGCGGCCAGTTCCTCGAGCTTCTTCAGCCGCTTCACGTAGCTCTCAAGAATCTCCCGCCGCGCACCCGGACGCGCCGCGGACACGGCGTCGGCCGCCGTCACCAGCACCGCTTCGACCGTCTCCGGATCGTAGTCCCCGTGATGGCACGCCATCGCGTGGACCACCTCTTCGCTCTCGCCGTGCCGCCGGAGCAGGTCGATGCCGATCTCCAGGTGGGTGCCGTCGATCTCGCGGTCCACTGCCTTGCCGATGTCGTGCACCAGCCCGGCCCGCTTGGCGACATGAACGTCCGCCTTCAACTCGCCGGCCATCACCCCGGCCAGGAAGGCGACTTCCTTGCTGTGCTGCAGAACGTTCTGGCCGTACGACGTGCGGAAGCGCAGGCGCCCGAGCAGCTTGACCAGTTCCGGATGGAGCCCCGACAGGTTCAGCTCGAGCAGGGCCTCGCGACCCTCGCGCTGCACCCGGTCCTCGAACTCCGACTCGACCTTCGCCGCGACCTCCTCGATCCGGGCCGGGTGGATGCGGCCATCCGCGATCAGGCGTTCCAGGGTGACCCGCGCGATCTCGCGCCTGAAGGGGTCGAAGCCGGAGAGGATGACCGCCTCGGGCGTGTCGTCCACGATCAGGTCGACGCCCGTGGTCAGCTCCAGCGTCCGGATGTTCCGCCCCTCGCGGCCGATGATCCGTCCCTTCATCTCGTCGTTGGGCAGCATGACCACGGACACGGTTGTTTCCGACACGTAGTCCGAAGCCGAACGCTCGACGGCGAGGCTGATGATCCGCTGAGCCTCGCGCTGCGCCGACTCGCGGGCTTCGTCCTCGATCCGCTTGGCGAGGTGCGCCGACTCCATGCGCACCTCGTGCTCCAGGCTGTGGCTCAGCTCCTCTCGCGCCTGCTGCACGGTCAGGCCGGAAACCCTCTCCAGTTGGCGACGGACCTTCCTCAGCCCCTCGGCAAGCTCCGCCCGTTCCGTCTCGAGTCGCCCCTCGCCGTCCTCGAGTGCCCGTTGCCGCTGCTCGCACTCCTCGCCGAGGCGCTCCAGCCGCGCCGACTCTTCCCGCGCCCGGGCACGGCGCTCGCCGACCTCCCGCTCGCGCGTTTCCAGCTCGCTCCTCTGCTCCGCCGACGCGCGTTCGAACTCGGCGCGCAGAGAAAGAACCTCCTCCTTGGCCGCGAGTTCCAACTCGCGGCCCTTGGCGGCGCACTCACGCTCGGTCTCTTCGATGAGGCTGTCCGCCTGGCGGCGGGCCTCCGAAATCAGCTTCGCCGCCCTACGCCGAGCGACAAGGCTCCAAAGCAGCCAGGCTGCAACGAGAGTAACCGCCGCGGTCGCGACGGCAATCAGGGTAGTTTCGGTCATCAGCCCTCAATCCGGGCAGAAGGGCATCCCCCGCGAGGCCGTGTGAACGCGCCCCGACACAGAACCAGAGCGGGACCAGGTGGGTGTCCGCGCCACTCGCCGTCAGCGTCCCCGTTCGAGCGGGGCTGGCACGGGCGAGCAGTTGAAAGACTCCCTCTAAAAGAGCGATGGTTCCAACCACGGCTTTCATCACGAACCGCGCAGGGGATGCAAAGTCAGAAGTTCCTTCCATTGGCAAATCAGGAGTCGAGCGCCGCCTCCAGTTCGGAGGTCAGGCTGGACACGCGCTCAACCATCTCCACGAACCGGCCGTCCTCCGCCTCGCCGCGGTCGCCCGACGGCGACTCGTTGGCCAGATTCAGGGCGGCAAGGATGGCGATTCTGCACGCATCCAGATTGGGCGAGTGATCGGCCACCTCCCGCATCTTGCGGTCGACCCTCCCGGCGAGCTCCCGAATGCGCTCCGCATCGGTCGTTCCGTCCTCCCGGAGGGTGTAGGAAACGCCGAAGATCTCGACCACCACGGTGGCCGCAACATCTTCCTGGCGTTCGCTTTCGGCCACTACTGGATACCCCGTCGACAACCGTCAAAGGCCGGCACTATAGCACCCGCCCGCACCCGCACCGGCAGCGCGGAAGGCGCGATGACAGGGGCCGCCACGCGGCCTGACGAGCCTCCGCGGCCTCAGGATTCGTCGCTGCCCAGCAGCTCTTCGAGGCCTTCGGCCAGTGCCTCCACTCGCTGGCCGATCTCGGATCGTTCCTCGGCCGCCCGCTGCTCCACGGATTCCAGTTCGGCGGTCAGTTCACGCGTCCGCTCACGCTCCGCCGCCAGGGCCTCCTTGGCCCGCTCGATCACCGCCTCCAGGCGCGCGATCGCGTCGGCCGACTCTTCAGCCATCAGGACGGGGAGGACTCCGCGGCCAGGGCGCCCCGGGCCGCCGACGCCACGGCCGCGAAGGCCTCGGCGTCGCGCACCGCCAGATCGGCGAGCATCTTCCGGTTCAACTCGATGCCCGCGAGCCGCAGGCCGGACATGAAGCGGCTGTAGGAGAGTCCGTTGAGACGGGCGGCGGCGTTGATCCGCACGATCCAGAGGCTGCGGAACTGGCGCTTCCTCTGCCGCCGATCGCGATACGAGTAGGCGAGCGAACGGTCGACCGCCTGCTTGGCGATGCGGTGCCCCTTCGACTTGACGCCGTAGTAGCCCTTGGCCTGCTTGAGAATCTTCTTGCGCCGGCGAGCGCGCCGGCTGCCGCGTTTCACTCGTGCCATCGTTCCTGCTCCCGTGGCTCCTCAACCAGGAGCCGCCGGATTAACCGTGAATCATCCCCTTGACCGCCTTCGCGAAACCGCCGGCGACATCGGCCTGCTTGCGCAGCTTCCGCTTCCGCTTCTGCGACTTCTTGGTCAGGATGTGGTTCATCATCGAGTGCCTGCGCTTCACCTTCCCCCTGGCGGTGAGCTTGAAGCGCTTGGCCGCTCCCTTGTGCGTCTTCTGCTTGGGCATCCTTGAGCCTCCTCACGGGGCCCAGGAGAGCCCGCCGAACGGCGGATACTAGCCGGAAACGCCGCTCCGGGCTACCCCGCGCTAGCAGACTGGGTGCGCCGGCGTCCCCGCCGGCTGCCGCCGCAGGCGGCCAGAAGAACGCGCCGCGAAGCGGCGACGACACTGCCCGTCTAAAGAGACTACAGATCGAGCGACTTCGAAGCGACGCGGTCGGCGATTCGCCCGGCGAGTTCGTCGATCGTCACAGCCCCTTGATCAGCACCGCTGCCATCGGCCGGCGCCTCGCGGAGCCGCAGCGAGACGGTGCCGGCCTCCTGTTCGCGGCCGCCGATGACGAGCATGTAGGGGACCTTCTTCGTCTGGGCGTCGCGGATCTTGTAGCCGAGCTTCTCGCTGCGTTCGTCGAGTTCGACGCGGAAGCCGGCGTCGGAGAGCCGGTGGGTGACCTCGCGGCCGTAGTCCATGAAGCGGTCGGAGACCGGCAGGACGACCGCCTGGACCGGCGCCAGCCACACCGGGAAGGCGCCGCCGGTGTGTTCGATCAGGATGCCCAGGAAGCGCTCGACGGAGCCGAGCATGGCCCGGTGCAGCATGACCGGGCGCCGGGTACCGCCGTCGCTCGCGGTGTACTCGAGGTCGAGGCGCTCCGGCATCTGGTAGTCGAGCTGAACGGTGCCCAACTGCCAGCTCCGGCCGAGGGCGTCGCGGGCCTGGAAGTCGATCTTGGGGCCGTAGAAGGCGCCGTCGCCCTCGTTGATCTCGAAGTCCAGGCCGCGGCTCTGGAGCGCGCCCATCAGCGCGGACTCCGCGCGTTCCCACAGCTCCGCGCTGCCGATCGACTTCTCGGGCCGGGTCGAGACCTCGATGCGGATGTCGTCGAAGCCGAAGGTCCGGTAGATCTCAAGGATCGTCGACACGGGACGGAGCACCTCGGCCTCGACCTGCTCCTCGGTGCAGAACGTGTGCGCGTCGTCCTGGCAGAAGGTCCGCACGCGGGTGAGCCCGGTGATCACGCCGGAACGCTCGTAGCGATGGAGCCGTCCGAAATCGGCGTAGCGGATCGGCAGATCGCGGTACGAGCGCAGGCCGGTCCTGTAGATCAGGCAGTGGGTCGGGCAGTTCATCGGCTTCACGGCGTACTGCCGCTCGTCGACCTCGGTGAAGAACATGCTCTCGCGGTAGTTGTCCCAGTGACCCGAGCGATGCCAGAGATCGACGTCGAGAATCTGCGGCGTCCGCACCTCCTCGAAGCCGTCGCGCCGGTTGAGGCCCTGCACATAGTCGACCAGCAGGTTGTAGATCACCGCGCCGCGGGGATGGAAGAAGGGACTGCCGGGTGCGCTCTGGTTGAAGCTGAACAGGTCGAGTTCCGGGCCGAGTCGCCGGTGATCCCGGGCCCGGCGCAGCTCCAGGTCGGCCAGGTACCCGTCGAGCGCGTCGCGGTTCGCGAAGGCGGTGCCGTAGATCCGCTGCAGCCGCTCCCGGCTCTCGTCGCCCCGGTAGAAGACGCCGGAGCTCTCCAGCAGCTTGACCGCGCCGACCTGATCCACGCGCTGCGCGTGCGGACCGCGGCAGAGATCGACGAACTCCCCGTGGCGGAACAGGGTGATCGCCTCGCCTTCCGGGATGTCCTCCAACCGCTCGAGCTTGAGTTCCTCGCCCATGGCGGCGAACAGCTCCCGCGCTTCCTCGCGGCTGATCTCGACCCGCTCGACCTCGTGCTTCTCCCGCAGGATCTCCTGCATCTTCGCCTCGATCGCCTCGAGATCCTCGGGAACGAAGGCGCGCGGGAAGCGGAAGTCGTACTGGTACTTCTCCGAGTGGTCCCGGCGGCCGACGTCGATCTGCGTGCCCGGCCAGAGGCGCTGGACGGCGTCCGCGAGCACGTGCTCCGCCGTGTGGCGCAGGAAGATCCCGGCCTCCTCGTCCCTCGACGTGAACAGGCGGAAGGTACCGGACGCTTCGATCGGCGTCCGCAGGTCGACGAAAGCACCGTCGAGTTCGGCGCCGACCGCCGCCTTCGCCAGGCCGGGGCCGATCGACCGCGCCACCTCCAGCGCGGTCGTCCCCGGCGGCACGCTGCGCACCGATCCGTCCGGAAGGGTCAGGTCAATCATCGAGCAGATTCCGTCTGGGGTACCGCGGCCGGTTTCTTCCTGCCGGCACCGCGATGGTAGGCGCTAGCGGACTCGAACCGCTGACCTCTACCGTGTGAAGGTAGCGCTCTAACCAACTGAGCTAAGCGCCTGAGTCACAGACCGAACGGCCCATGTCTGCGAAAGTTCGAGCAAGCTCGAACCCAACTGCGGTTCGAGCAAGCTCGAACCCTGGTAGGCCCGAGCGGACTCGAACCGCTGACCTCTACGATGTCAACGTAGCGCTCTAACCAACTGAGCTACGGGCCTGAATCCCGAGGCCGAAACGCCGGCAAAGGCCGGCCGCGAGAATGCGCAACGGTACAAAGGCGAGAGTTGCCCTGTCAACGGAGCGCAGCGTCTGAGCCGCGCACGGGTTGCTTGACCGTCGGCGAGGCGCTTCGCGGCGGTGCCGAACACGAGCAGGCTCACTCTAGGGCTCGGACCAGAACCCTCTTGCTCGCGCCCCCTCGAAGAACTATAGTCCGTTTCCGAAAAATCTCCATTTGGGAGAGTTTTCGTCGATGACGAAATCAGCCGGATCGCTAATACCCCGAGGGAGGCGCAACCTCGCGGCCGTCGCGAGGCAGGCCAACGACCTTATCCGTATCGACGACGTCGTCGCCGCCCTGGACGTCCCCCGGCCAACGGCATCAAAGACGCTCTGGCGCTGGGTTCGCCAAGGCTGGCTCAGGCGCGTTGGCCCCGGCACCTATGCCTTGGCCCAACTGGACTCCATCGACAGCGAACACGTCCTCGACGATCCCTGGCTACTTGTCCCCGCCTTGTTCGCGCCAGCCTACATCGGCGGCTGGACCGCCGCCGAACACTGGGACCTTACCGAGCAACTGTTCCGGCCCATCGTCGTCATGACCACCCGGCCCGTACATACCAAGCATCGAGAGCTTCACGGCACACGCTTCCTGCTACGCCATGTTCTTCCCCGAAAGCTCTTCGGCATAACGGGCGTCTGGCGAAGCAACACCAAGGTCCCGGTATCGAACATGCACCGCACGATCGTCGACCTGCTCGACGAACCCGCCATCGGTGGCGGCGTCCAGCACGTCGCCGACTGTGTAACTGTCTACCTGCGGCGCGACGTCCGCGACGACGATGCCCTAGTCCACTACGCTGAGACCTTAGGCAACGGCGCTGTGTTCAAGCGTCTCGGCTTCCTGGCGGAACAACACGGCGACTTCCCGCTCGCCGACGCTTGTCGTACCAGGCTTACCAAGGGCTACGCCAAGCTCGACCCCGCCTTGCCCTGTCCGCACGCCGTTCCCCAGTGGCGTCTTCGAGTGCCCGCGCTGTGGCCGGAAGCGCCCGCCCGTGATTGACAAACGCGAGATCCTCGACACGGCGACCGGCCTGGGACTCACGCCCCATGTGGTGGAAAAGGACTACGTCCTCGGCTGGCTGCTGTGGGGCATCGCAAACCACGCAGCAATCGCCAACACGTGGACCTTCAAGGGGGGCACCTGCCTCAAGAAGTGCTTCTTCGAGACCTACCGATTCTCCGAGGACCTCGACTTCACTCTGGCGGACAACCTCCACCTCAACGAAGAGTCCCTCAGGAGGGTGTTTGGCGACATCGCCGAAGCCGTCCACGACCGGACCGGAATAGAGGTCCCTGCGGACGCCCAACGATTTGACCTATACCGGAACTCACGCGGACGACTCTCGTGCCAGGCCCGCATCGCCTATCGCGGTCCCGTCTCCCCGCGCGGCCCGAACATGCCCCGCGTCAAGTTCGACCTCACCGACGACGAGGTCCTCGTCCTCCCTGCCGCCCGCTTGCGCGTCTTCCATCCCTACAGCGACGAGCCACCCGAGGGCATCGTCATCGCGTCGTATGCGTACGAGGAGGCCTTCGCGGAGAAGACCAGAGCTCTTGCCGAGCGCGCCCGTCCCCGCGATCTCTACGACGTCGTCAACCTCTTCCGCAACGTCGACGCGCGGCCGAAGTCAGCCGTCCTTGTCGACGTGCTTCGCCGCAAATGTGAGTTCAAGGGCATCGACCCACCCATCTTCCGCCACCTGGAGCCGTCACGCCCCCTGCTCGAAGCTAGCTGGGCCCAGATGCTCGCGCATCAGCTACCCATGCTGCCCCCGTTCGAGGCCTTCTGGGACGAACTGCCCGCCTTCTTCGCCTGGCTGGAAACCGCGCAGGCACCCCTTCCGCCTGCAGCGTATCTCGGCGCCCCCGGCGAGGAAGTCATCCGCACCCGCACCGTTGCATTCCCGGTTACGGTCCCGATCCATGCCCGGCCGACAATGCAAGCCCATCTCGATGTCATTCGCTTCGCAGCGTCCAACCGGCTCTGCGTCGATCTCCGATATCAGGGTTCGACCCGACGGATTGAGCCTTACTCGCTACGCCGCACCCTGGAAGAAAACGTCATCCTTCACGCCCACAACCGAGACAAGAACGCCCATCGAAGCTATCGGCTCGACCGAATCCAGGGCGCGCTGGTCACGAACGAGACCTTCGTCCCCCGCTTCGCGGTCGAACTCACCCCCTCGGGCGCCGTCTCCGCCCCACCTACAGCCAGAAGCGGCGGCCGGTCGGGCCTCCGTTCACGCCGTTCGCGCAGCCAGTCCAGTGGACCAAGGCATGTCTACGAGTGCAGCTACTGCGGCAAGCGGTTCTACCGTAAGACGCGCACGAACCGACTCAACAAGCACAAGGACAAGACCGGTTACCCCTGCCCCGGCCGCTCCGCCCGATACGTGAAGACACTCTACTGACCACCGTCAGGCCGCCGCCTTGTTGCAGAATCGCGGGATGACGTCCGGTCTGCAGATGGCGGAGCTGATCGAAGAGGCGCGGCGGCGGATCGCGAATCAGGTCTACCTCAGTCCCTGCGCCCGGTCGGAGTACTTCTCCCGTCTCTGCGGCCTCGACGCCTACTTCAAGCTCGAGAACCTGCAGATGACCGGCTCGTTCAAGGAGCGGGGAGCCCTGAACCGCATCCTCACCCTCTCCGACGACGAGAAGAAGCGGGGGCTGATCACCGCCTCCGCGGGCAACCACGGCCAGGCGGTCGCCTACCACGCGGGCCGGCTCGGTCTCCGGGCGACCGTGGTCATGCCGCTGCCGACGCCGTTGATCAAGGTCGCGAACACCCGCAGCTTCGGCGCCGACGTGCGGCTGGCCGGGGAGACGTTCGACGACGCCCAGGCCCACGCGCACGAACTCGAAGCGGAGCTCGGAGCGACCTACGTCCATCCCTTCAACGACGCCCAGGTGATCGCCGGGCAGGGGACGATCGGCTTCGAACTGATGGCCCAGGAGCCCGATCTCGAGGTCATCGTGGCGCCCATCGGTGGCGGCGGCCTGATCTCCGGCATCGCCGCGGCGTACAAGGCGCACCGGCCGCAGACGCGGATCGTCGGCGTGCAGACCGGCGCCGTCCCCTCGATGAGAGAGAGCCTCGCAGCCGGCGAGCCGGTGGCGGTCGAGCGCCGCCACACGATCGCCGACGGCATCGCGGTCAAGCGACCGGCCGCCCTGACCCTGAAGCTGGTCGAGGAGCTCGTCGACGATCTGGTCACCGTGGACGAGGAGGAGATCGCGAACGCCGTCCTGCTGCTGCTCGAGCGCGAGAAGGCCGTCGTCGAAGGCGCCGGCGCCGCCGTTCTGGCCGCGGTCGTCAACGACCACGTGCCCCAGGCGAAGGGCCGCCGGACGGCGATGGTCCTGACGGGCGGCAACATCGACGTCACCCTGCTCAGCCGGATCATCGAGCGCGGCCTGACCAAGGACGGTCGCCTGGTGCAGCTCGACGTCTGCGTCAAGGACCGGCCCGGCGCCCTGGGCGCGCTGCTCAACCTGGTCGGCGATGCCGGCGCCAACGTGATCGAGACCCACCATGAGCGCGCGTTCACCGCCCTCGGCCTGAACGAGGTGCACATCGAGCTGCGCCTCGAGACCCGCGGCCCGGAGCACGTGGAAGCGTTGATCGAGGCGATCGGGGCCGCCGGCCTCCATGTGCGGAGGCAGACCGAGGCGCAGAGCTGGCACGACTAGCTGCTAATCTCCCGGTGCGTGAACGACGAAGCTTCGGATCCTTCGCCATCCGGCTCCAGTCTGGACGATCCCGACCCGGACTCCGACCAGCGCGATTCGGCGCGGTCTGACTCGTCATCTTCACGGCAGCGGCCCCCTGCCGGCGCTCGGGCTGAGCGCGAATGATGCCGGGTGTCCTGGCGGCGACCGGGCCGCCCATCAGCCTCGACATCCCCCTCGGCTGGGGCCTGGCGCTGGGCCTCTTCCTGGTCGGCCTGAACGGATTCTTCGTCGCCGCCGAGTTCGCGCTGGTCAAGGTCCGGCCGACCCAGATCGCTCCGCACGTCGAGACGCTCCGCGGCCGCATGGCGCAACGGATGATCGATCATCTCGACGCCTACCTGTCGGCGACCCAGCTCGGCATCACCCTCGCCAGCATCGGTCTCGGCGTCGTCGGCGAACCGGCGGTCAACCGGCTGCTTCAGCCCGCGTTCGAGCTGGTGCCGAACATGCCGGAGGAAGCCACTCACTCGGTCAGCCTGATCGTCGCCTTCGCGATCATCAGCGTGTTCCACATCGTGCTCGGCGAACTCGCGCCGAAGTCGCTCGCGATCCGCCGGCCCGAACCCACGAGCCTGTGGGTCGCCCTGCCGCTCTGGGCCTTCTACTGGGCGACCTATCCCGGCATCTGGGTGCTCAACCTGATGGCGAACGCCTTCCTGCGACTGTTCGGCATCGAACCGGTCGGCCACGGCGAACTGGCCCACAGCGAGGAGGAGATCCGCCGCCTGCTGGCCTCCGAGGAGGACACGGAACTCTCCGAACCGAAGCGGGAGCTGCTCGACAACGTGTTCGAACTCTCCGACCGCAACGCCCGCCAGGTGATGGTCCCCCGCACCGAGGTCGTCTACCTCGACGCGACGGCCCCGATGGAGGCGAACCTCGGCTTCGCCCGCAGCAGCGGCCACACGCGGTTCCCGCTCTGCGAGGGCGACCTCGACCAGTTGATCGGTCTGGTCCACATCAAGGACCTGTTCATCGCGGAGGAGCCGCCGGCCTCGCTGCGCGACATCGCCCGGGACACGTTCGCGGTCCCCGAGACCCTGCCCCTGGACCAGTTGATGGCCCGGATGCGCCACGAGCACGTACACATGGCGGCGGTCGTCGACGAGTACGGCGGCGTCGCCGGCATCGTCACCCTGGAGAACGTCCTGGAGGAGATCGTCGGCGAGATCCAGGACGAGTTCGACGCCGAGGTTCCCGAGTTCACCCGCCTCGACGATGGCGGCTACAAGGTCCTCGGGGGAATGCTGATCGACGACCTCGAGGACGAACTGGAGATCGACATCGCCGACGCCCGCGAGGAGGACACCGTGGCCGGCATCGCGCTGTCCGAACTCGGCCGCACGGCCGAACCGGGAGACACGGTCGAAGCCGGACGGCTGCGGCTGGAGGTGGAAGAGGTGGACGGCAACAGGATCGTGTCGCTGCGCCTACACGTGCTGCCCAAGCCGGCCGAGGACGACGCCTGACACCTCGTCCAGCGCCACGACCTCGCGCTCGCCTTCGCTCCGGTTCGAGACCTCGGCGCCCCCGTTGGCAAGCGAGCGAGCGCCGACGACGACCCGAACCGGGAAGCCGACCAAGTCGGCGTCCTTGAACTTGACCCCGGGCCGTTCCGCGCGGTCGTCGTAGAGCACGTCGCAACCGGCCGGAGCGAGGGCGTCCGCCAGTTCCTCGTAGAGCCTGTCCGCCGCCGAGCGCACCGCGTCGTCGCCGGGATCGAGCGAACTGAGAACGACGGTGAACGGCGCCAGGGGCACGGGCCAGACGATGCCGTCCCTGTCATGACCCTGCTCGATCGCGGCGGCCGCGGTGCGGCCGATGCCCAGCCCGTAGCAGCCCATCTCCATCGGCTGGAGCCGGCCGTTCTCGTCCGTGAACGTGCAGTTCATCTTCTCGGAGTACGCCGCGCCGAGCTTGAAGATGTGGCCGACTTCGATGCCCCGCGACAGCCTCAGCTCACCGCCGCCGCAGCGCGGGCAAGGATCGCCGTGCACCGCCGTCATCACGTCGACCCATTCGACCGGCCGGGTGCTCGCGATGTCCCGGTCCCAGCGCACGGAGACGAAATGCCGGTCCCCGCTGTTCGCTCCGCAGACGAAGCCGGCGAGGGGACGCGTCGACTCGTCGGCGACCAGGCGCACGTCCGCGGAAAGGCCGACGGGACCCGAGAAGCCGAGCGGACCTCCGGTCGCCGTCTCGACCTGCTCGGCCGTCGCCAGGCGCAGGCCGAGGCCGCCGAGAACGTTCAGCAGCTTGACCTCGTTCACCTCTCGGTCGCCGCGGATCGCGACCGCGGCGAGACCGTCGTCCGTTTCGTAGATCAGCGTCTTGACCACCTGGGCAGGCGCCACATCGAGCGCTTCGGCGACCTGCGCCACCGTCGTCGTTCCCGGCGTCGACACCTCCTTCGGGGCCTCGCCGCCGCCCGCGGCCGGCACCGGCAGTTCGCCGACCTCCGCCCGCTCCACGTTCGCTCCGTAACCGCAGGCGGCACAACTCGCGACCGCGCTCTCGCCGGTATCGGCAAGCACCATGAACTCGTGCGACGAGGAACCGCCGATCGTCCCCTGGTCCGCCTCGACGACGGAGTACTCGAGCCCGCAGGCCTCGAAGATGCGCGAGTAGGCGGCGTGCATCGACCGGTAGCTCCGGTCCAGGCCTTCCTCGTCCGCGTCGAACGAGTAGGCGTCCTTCATCAGGAACTCGCGACCGCGCATGAGGCCGAAGCGGGGCCGGATCTCGTCCCGGAACTTGGTCTGGATCTGGAACAGATTGATCGGCAACTGACGGTAGCTCTTCACGTCGCGGCGGACGAGATCGGTGACCACCTCCTCGTGCGTCGGACCGAAGCAGAACCGCCGGCCGTGGCGGTCCTCCATCCGAAGGAGCTCCACCCCGTACTTGTACCAGCGCTCGGACTCCTCCCAGAGCTCGGCGGGCTGAATCGCCGGCATCGAAAGCTCGATCGCACCGGCCCGCTCCATCTGGCGCCGGACGATTCCCATCAGTTTGCGCAGGGTCCGCCAGCCGGCCGGCTGCATCGTGTAGATCCCGGCCGCGAGTCGCCGCAGCAGGCCCGCCCGGGCCATCAACCGGTGGCTGACGACCTCGGCGTCCCTGGGCGCCTCACGGGCGGTCATCAGGTAGTAGTTGCTCCAACGCATCGTCTTGCCGGGACCTCTGAAGTCGTTCGGTACGGGAGCAGCTACGCGCGGCCGCGCACGCGTTCGATGATCCGCGCGGAGTCTTTCATGAACTCCATCATCCGTTCTTCGATCGCGCCGCCCCGGTCATCGAGCCGGCGCGCCCGCGCCAGCACGCCGCGTGCCCGGTCCTCGTCGCCGGACGCCAGAAGCGCCATGCCAAGCCGCGTCAGCACCGTCGTCGACGGCCCGAGCTCGGTGGACTGGGACAGGAAGTCGATCGCCTCCTCCAGCTCCTGCCGCTTGTAGTGGACCCAACCCAGCGCCGCGAGCGGAAACTGCCGCAGCTCTTCCGGCGCGTGCTCCAGCGACCGGCGCGCGAAGTCGAGCGCCTCGTCCAGGTCCTCGTCCATCTCCGCCAGGTTGTAGGCCATTTCGTAGTAGGCGATGCTCTTCGAGAAGTTCGAACCGCCCTCTTCCAGCAGCCGGCGTCCGACCTCGTTTCCCTCCCGGTACTTCCCTTCCCCGCGCAGAGACTCGATCAGGGTCGCGTACGCCGTCGCCCGCAACATCTCTCCTGCGTTCGAATCGAGCACGCGCTGGGTCAGTTGACGGATCTCCTGGCCGCGCTCGAGCCGGAGGCAGGCCAGGGCGTACGTCATCAGCAGGGTCGGATTGTCCGGGTCGAGCGACAGCGCCTCGCGGTAGCAGCGCAGGGCCTCCGGGGCGTCGCCCGACTCGATCGCCTCCTCGCCGCGGCTGACCCAGTCGGCGGCCGCCGGACTCGTCGCCGGCAACTCGGCGCCGGTCCGGCCCGAGAGGTAGGAGACCAGATCGCGGTAGCGCATGCGGCGGGGATTCAGTTGGTGGGCGGTACGGAACGCGGCCAGGGCCTTGCGGTTCCAGCCCCGGTCCAGGTAGCAGAGGCCGAGGAGGTGATGGCACTCCTCGAAGGAGGGGTCGACCGAGACCGCCCGGTCGAGCGATTCGATCGCCGGACCGAGCCGGCCCATCTCGTAACGGCAGCGGCCGAGCAGGTAGAGCGCCTGCGGCACCCCATCGATCTCGACAGCGCGCTCCAGGAAAGCGACCGCCGGCCGGAGCTGACCCCGGCCCGCGAGTGACGCACCGAGGCAGAAGTGCGGCAGGAAGGCGTCCTGATGGAGGGCGACCGCCTGCTCCAGCAGCTCCTGGCCGCGTCGCTCCTCACCCTGCTGAAGGCAGATCACACCGCTGTAGACCAAGCCCTGGACATGGTCCGGCTTGGTCGCCAGCACGCGGCTCCAGTAGTCGAGAGCAGGCTCCAGGCGTCCCTCCTGGAAATGGAACTCGCCGAGGAAATGCGCCAGTTCGAAATTGCCGCGGTCGACCGCGGCCGCCGTCTCGAGGACTTCCATCGCCTTGGCCAAATCGAGGCCGCCCAGAGCGAACTCCGCTTCGTCGAGAAGCTGCTCGAAGGCGTGGCGGCGCCCACCCTCGTGGAGTCCGAGGATCCGGTCCTTGACGGCCGCGAACCTCTCCCGCTTCTCGAGCACCAGGAACTGGTAGTCCATCTTGGATTCCCAGAGATCGCTCCACTCCGCCGTGTCGATCAGGTCCTGGCGTTCGAGAAGGTCCCTCAAGGCAAGCATGCCGGCGTGGTGGACGAGGATGCTCTCCTCCTGCCGGTGCATCGCGCTCAGGACCTTCTGCACCGTCTCGCCCGTACGCTTAAGCACCTCCTCCAGGATCGAGATCCGTTCCAGCAGGTGCTCGTCGAAGGAGAACTCCTCATCGCCGGCATCCAGCGGCTCCACGGCCGGCGCGGAAGCGCCGGAGAGCACCATGAGCTTCTGTCCGCAACGCTGGCAGTACTCCGCGTCGTCCTGGTTGCGCGCGCCGCATACCTGGCAGTACATCGGGGCGAGACTAGCGCCGCGGGATTCCCGTGGCGCGAACTCCTGGCGCCGCTTCTCAGGTCAGGCCGTCGAACCAGGCCTCCCGCCGGCCCAATCTGCTGTCCAGCGCCGCTCCGATCCCCACGCAGGTGACGATGGTCCAGGTCCATCCGCCCAGCCAGGGCGCCATCTTGACCACACCCAGGGCGAGAAGTCCGACGAGCACGGTGGCCATCGGCCGGCCGGCGATCCCCGGGCGATTCGGCAGCAGGCGCGTCCCCACCGCCATGAACACCGCCACCGTGCCCCAGAGCTTGCACACCATGGCCGCCACCGCACAGACGACGAGCAGCGGCGCTCCGACCAGCGCCGGCGCCACGGCCACCACGACGCCGAAGGTCACGCCCACGGCGAGCACCGCCACGAGGCCGGCGAAGAAGTTCCGGAACGGCCGTTCCAGGACGCTCTGGGCGGTGACCGTCAGGGACGAATCGAAACCCCACACCAGGAGCACGGACACCAGCAGCCAGGCCAGCAGCAGCGCCAGGTTGAGCAGCACCATCGCCGGCGACAGCGGCGAACGGCCCAGGAGCGGCCCCTCGGCAAGAACCAGCAACGAGGACGGCGCCCGCGGATAGGCCACCGTCCGACCCTCCACGGCCGCCCCGGCCTCGGCCTTCACCTCGCCGCCCAGCACGAACACATCGCCGCGCAGCCGGGCCGGCGGCCCCAGGTGAACATCGCCGCCGAGCACGATCACGTCGCCCGTCACCGTGCCGTCGATGCGGGCATCCCCGCTCAGGACGACGACATCCGCGCGCGCCTCGCCGCGCAGCTCCAGGTCCCGCCCCAAGGCGACGAGCTGATCCCGCATCACCGCCTCGGCCTCGACGACGACGGCCGCGCCGGACCTCTCCGGAGACGAATCGGCCACCGTGCAACCGCCCACGACCGCGACGCAGAGGCAGGCGAGCAGGCCCGGAACGAAGTGCCGGCGCGTTGTGGCGAGCGTGGTCACGAGACGCCGTCGATCGTAGCGTCCGCCACACCGCGCCCGGCGCGTGGGCGCCGCGGCGGGACCGTCAGCGCCGTTGCCGTTCGCGCGCCACTGCCCTGGCGCCGCGTCGGAGCAGGGAGAACAGCAGCACGGTCAGACCCATGGCCGCCAGGCCGCCGAACAACAGACCCGGCCCTGCCGGCTGGAGGACCGAAGACAGCGCCGCGCTCATCCCCCGCCAGGAGGCATCGAGCAGACCCGCGCCGACGAGCCCCACGGTGACCGTGAAGTCGAACAGCGTCGAAGCGGCAGCGGCTGCGGATTCGACCTGGGGAACCAGCCCGGCGAGCACCGCCAGCGCGCCGCCGAAGAGCCCCACCAGAGCCGCGGCCGCGGCGACGGCCCTGCGCCCCCGGGCGGGTGGCGGTGCGCCGACACAGGTCTCGAGCTGCTCGGGCGCCACGCGTTCCGCGGCCAGGAGTTCCCGCAGGGAGGTCAGCGCGCGCGCTTCGTCACGGCACCCGGCGCACTCCGCGAGGTGGCGCTCCGCCTGCTCGCGCTCGGGGCCGCTCACGGCGCCGTCGACGTACAAATCGATCAGTTCGGCATGCGAACAGGCCGGCCTCTCGGAACTCGTCATCGCTGGAACTCCTCCCGTCCTTCAGTCGGTGAGGTATTCAGCCAACCGGGCTTTCAGCATCCGGCGGCCGCGAAACAACTTGTTCTTGACCGTGCCCAGGGGCATGCCCTTGAACTCGGCGATCTCTTCGTAGGTCATCTCTGCGAAGTGTCTCAACTGAATCAGCTCCCGGTACTCGTCCTTCAGACCGTCGATCGCGGTCCCGATCGCATCGCGCCGTTCGAGGTTCCGAAGCACACGGTACGGATCCCTCTCACGACTCGGAAACTCCCTCTCGTGGGTGTCTCCATCCGTGCCGACCCGCTGCATCGGAACCAGCTTGAGGCGCCGCTTGCGGAGCAGGTCGATCGCCGCGTTCTGTGCTACTCGAAACAGCCATGTTGAGAATCGGTACCTGGGGTTGTAGCGGTCGAGGGCCCGGTAGACCTTCAGAAACACTTCCTGGGACAACTCCTGCGACTCGTCGATATTGCCGAGAAAGCGGTTCAGGTAGTTGACGATGCGCCCCTGATACCTCTGCACAAGGTCGGTGTACAGGGCGGCCTCGCCGTCCAGAATCGCAGCCACCAACTCCTCGTCGGTCGCCCGAGTTGCCTCCACAGCCTTCACCTACGTCTCCCACGGCGGATTGTTGCGGGCCGGGACCGCGGCCGCGGCCGCCCGAACCGGCTCCGGCGATCCGCGGCTGCTGTAGCCTCTCCGCCCGGGGACCGGCGTCCCCGCATTCGCCGCAAAGAGTAACCGGGCCGAGATCTTGATCCACGCACGCGGACTCGGCATTCGATTCGGCGCCCAGTGGGCCCTGGCCCACGTCGACCTAGACCTAGACTCCGGCGACCGTCTGCTGCTGGCCGGGGCCAACGGCTCCGGCAAGACGACGCTCCTGCGGTTGATCGCGGGACTCCGCCAGCCGACGACCGGCGAACTCCAGGTCGACGGCCGGCATCCGACCCGGGAGCGTCTCCGGGCCCGGAAGGCCCTGGCCCTGGTCTCCCATCACGACTATCTCTACGACCGCCTGACCGCGATGGAGACCCTGCGGCTCTGGAACTCGCTGTGCGACGGCTCGAGCGAGACCCGGCTCGACGACCTGCTCGCGGAGGTCGGCCTCTCAGCCGCCGCCGACCGACCGGTCGGCGGTTTCTCGGCCGGCATGAGGAAGCGCCTGATTCTCGCCCGCTCCCGGCTGGAGAACCCGCGGCTGCTGCTGCTCGACGAACCCTTCGCCTCCCTCGATCCGGAGGGCCAGTCCCTCGTAGAGAACTGGGTCGGGCGTTTCGTGGACGGCGGCGGAACCCTGATCGTCGCGTCCCACGCGATCGAACGGGCTTCCCGCCTGTGCGGCCGGGCGATCCTCCTGGAGCAGGGCCAACTGGCCTGGCAGGGCGACGCCTCCGCCCTGGAAGCCGCCTGGGCCAGGAGACTGGGACGTTGAACCTGCTGCGGCCTGTCCTCGTACTCCTCGCGAAGGACCTGCGGGTCGAGTGGCGGGGACGCTTCCGGTTCCTCTCCATCGTGCTCTTCGGGGGCATCACGCTGGTGCTGTTCTCCTTCGCCATCGACGCGGACGACCGCGCGGCGGCAATCATGGCGCCCGGTTTCCTGATCCTCGCGCTGCTCCTGAGCTCCACCCTGGGGCTCTCCGAGTCCTTCCGGGTCGAACGGGAGAACCGCGCCCTGGAGGGGCTGTTGCTGCTGCCGGTCGAGCCGGCGGTTCTCTTCTACGCCAAGGCTCTCGGCAACTTCATCTTCCTCGCCCTGCTGGCACCCGTGCTGCTGCCCTCGGCGATCATCATCTACGGCGTGGACGCCGGCCCGAACGACCTGCTCGGCCTGCTCTTCGTCTGGCTGCTCGCCGCGGCCGGCCTCGCCGCGCCGGGCACGCTGTACGCGGCGATGACCAGCCGCGCCGCGAGCCAGGACGTGCTGCTGCCCCTGCTTCTCTTTCCCCTGGTCATCCCGGTGCTGATCTCCTCGGTCAAGAGCGCCGCCCTCGTGCTGCACGGTGATCCGATGGATCAGACGCGTAGCTGGCTCATCATTCTGCTCGCCTTCGATGTGATCTACTGGGCGCTGGGAGGCATGCTGGCCGCCGTGGCGATGGAGGAATAGGGCCTCCACAGGCGGCCGGGACCAGGAGCAAACGCGACGTGGACGGCGTTATAGTTGGCGGTTGGGGATGGGTCGTTGCCGCCTATGGATCGGCGGGCGCGGCCCTGGCCCTCTACACCTTCAGTCTGTTCGCCAGGCGGCGACGGACCCTGAGCAACGCACAGGCGCAGGAACCGAGTCATGAGCACGGAACCCACGACCCCGACCAGCGAAACCCCTGACCGCGGCAACCGCCGTCTTCTCCTGCTGGCCGCGGCAGGCGCCGTGGCCGTCGCACTCTCCGTTTTGGCCTTCGGCGACGTCGGCGAGAACCTGGTCTACTACTGGAGCCCCACGGAACTCCAGGAGGCCGGTCCCGAGGCGGTCGGAGCCAGCATCCGGCTCGGCGGTCTCGTCGAGCAGGACTCGGTGAGCCGGAGCGCGGACGGCCTGACCCTCGAGTTCACGGTGACCGACGGCACGTCGCAGGTCGATGTCCGCACAACCGCGGTGCCGCCGGCCATGTTCCGGGAGGGCATCGGCGTCGTGCTCGAGGGAACGCTCCGGGAGAACGGCCAGTTCGCCACGTCGCGGCTCCTGGTGAAGCACGACAACGAGTACCAGGCCCCCGACGTCGATGACCAGCGCGGCATGGCGGAGCTGATCGAGTCCATGCAGTTCGATACGTGACCTCCGCCCTGGGCCAGGGGTTCGTACTCCTGGGCCTGATCGCGGCGAGCTTCGGCGCTCCATTCGGCTACATCGCCGGCGTGCGGCGGTCGGCTAGCGGCCTGCGCTGGACGAGGGCTCTCGCCCATGTGTTCGCGGTGGCCATGATCGGCGCCTGCGCGGTCATGTGGTACGCGCTCCTGAGCCACGACTTCTCCGTCTCCTATGTGGCCCAGGTCGGTTCGCTGGCGACGCCGCTCCACATCACGATCTTCTCCCTGTGGTCCTCGCTCGAGGGATCGATCCTGTTCTGGGGCCTGATCCTGGGCATCTACATCGCCGCCACGGCCATCTTCCAGCGCCGCGGTCACGAGGACTACCTGGCCTACACCCTGGCCACCCTGCTCGGGATCGGCGCCTTCTTCACGTTCCTGATCGCCAGCGTCGCCGACCCGTTCGCGCCCACCCCGGCGCCCATCCCGCCGGACGGCCCGGGGCCGAACCCGCTGCTCCAGAACCATCTTCTGATGGCGATCCATCCGCCCATGCTCTACCTGGGCTACGTCGGCATGTCGGTGCCCTTCGCGATGGCGGTCGCGGCGCTTCTTCGCGGGCAACTGGGCGCCACGTGGCTGCGTCCCATGCGCCGCTGGCTGCTGGTTCCGACCTCGTTCCTCACCGCCGGCATCATGCTCGGCGGCTGGTGGTCCTACGAGGTTCTCGGCTGGGGCGGCTACTGGGCCTGGGACCCGGTGGAGAACGCCTCCTTCCTGCCCTGGCTCACCGGCATCGCGGCGCTCCACTCGGGAGTCGTCCAGCAGCGGCGGGGAACGCTCAAGGCCTGGACCGTGATCCTGATCATGATCACGTTCCTGCTCACGATCCTCGGCACCTTCCTCACCCGCTCAGGGGTCGTGAACTCGGTCCACTCCTTCACCCAGAGCCCGATCGGCCCCGTCTTCCTGGGTTTCCTGGCCCTCTGCACGGCCGCCGTCGTCGTCCTCCTGTCGCTCAGGATCGACACCCTGGTCTCCGAGCCCTCGAACGAGCGCCTGGTCAGCCGCGAAGGCGCCTTCCTGCTGAACAACCTGCTCTTCGTCAGCCTGATGTTCACCGTGCTCGTCGGCACGATCTACCCGATCGTCGCCGAGTCCCTGCGCGGAGTGAAGGTCAGCGTCGGCGAGCCCTACTTCAACCGGATGGCCGTGCCCCTGTTCGCCGGACTGCTGCTGCTGATGGGCGTCGGCCCGGCCCTGCCATGGGGCGGCAGCAACCCGAAGCTCGTGCGGCGGGCACTGGTGCGACCGCTGCCCGCCGCCGCCGTCGGCCTCGTGCTGGCGCTGCTGCTCGGCGCCCGCTCCGCGCCGGTGCTCCTCGTCTCCGCCTTCGGCGGTTTCGCGCTCTGGGTCACCGCGGACCAGGGCCTGCGTCCGGTGCGCGCCCGGCCCCGGCGCGAGGGTGGCAAGGGGCCGATCGCCGCGCTGCTTACGGCGCCCGACAAGCTGGGCGCCTACGTCGTCCACTTCGGCGTCGTGGTCACGTTCGTCGCCGTGGCCGTGTCCTCGAGCTTCCAGCGCGAAGCGGAGTCCACGCTGCGCGCGGGCGAGACGCTCACCCTCGGCGGGTACGAGATGACGTTCCGCGGCGCGGAGCAGGTCCAGGAGCCGCATCTTCTGCGCCACCAGGCCCGGGTCGAGGTCAGCACCAACGGCCGGAGCCTGGGCACTCTGTACCCGTCCCTCAACATCTACCCGAACCAGCGTGAACCGATCGGCACCCCCGCGGTCCGCACGACGGCGGGCCATGACCTCTACCTGACGCTGATGAACGTCGGCGGAGACGGTTCGATCGGCCTCCGCGCGATCAGGACGCCGCTCGTCGCATGGATCTGGATCGGCGTCGTCATCATGGTCCTGGGCACCGCCCTCTGTCTGATTCCGACCGCCGCCGAGAGGCGGGCGGGCGCGCCGGGCGCGGTCCCGGACCTCGCCGCGTCCCCGGCAGGGGGAGGGCGATGAACCGCAAGGTCCTCCTCGTCGGCCTCGGCATCGCCCTGCCGCTGCTGCTCTTGCTCGGTTTCGGCTTCCGGCATGACCCCCAGATCGTCGAGTCGCCGCTCATCGGCAAAGCGGCGCCCAACTTCCGGCTCGCCGACCTCGACGGCAACGTCGTCGACCTGGCGGAGCTGCGAGGCCAGCCGGTCATCATCAACTTCTGGGCCACCTACTGCGCGCCCTGCTGGGTGGAGCACCCGCTGTTCATGGAGGGCGCCCAGCGCTGGCGCGGCCAGATCGCCTTTCTCGGCGTCGTCTTCCAGGACGACCCCGTTCTGATCGAGCAGTTCAACGCCGAGTACGGGAGCTGGGGGCCGTCCCTGATCGACGAAGGCGGCCGGGTCGCGATCGCCTACGGCGTCTACGGACCGCCCGAGACCTTCTTCATCGACCGGGACGGGGTGATCGTCGACAAGGCGATCGGCGCGGTGTCGCCGGACCAGCTCCTCCACGTCGCCAACCGGCTCCTTACCCAGCCGGCCGAAGCGACCGGCTGAGATGCGGCGCCCCGGCTCGACGCTCCGGCCGGACAGCCGGCGGCTGATCCCGCCGGCCGCCGTCCTGGCGCTCCTCACCGCGCTGCCGTTCGCCGCGACCGCCGCGGCCCAGCCGCCGGCCACCCAACCTGACGTTCAGATGCCCCCGGCGGAGGGAGAACTTCGGCCGGGCCTGGGCGTCGAGGCGACCCACGAGTTGGGCGATCCCCTGGGCCGACCCCTCTCCGGCGCCGAACTCGACCAGGCCGTCGCCGCCGTCGCGGCCGAGATCCGCTGCCCGAAGTGCCAGGCCCTCTCGATCGCCGATTCCGGCGCCCAGTCGGCGCAGGCGATGCGCGAGGAAGCGCGGTCGCTCCTCGCGGCCGGCTACACCCGGGAACAGGTCGTCGGCTACTTCGAGCAGCGCTACGGCGAGTTCGTCCTGCTGGAACCGCGCGCCCGGGGGCTCAACCTGCTCGTCTGGGGGGCGCCCGCCTCGATCGTCCTCCTCGGCGGCTTCCTGGTGGCCCACCGAATCCGCCAGCGGCGACGGACCAGCGACGAAGCTCTGGACGCCTACCTGCGACAGGTGGAGCAGGAGACAGCGACCTGACTCTCGTCGCGACGGTCGCACTGGCGGCCGCCGTCCTCGCCGGCCTGGGAGTCGGGTTCGCGTTCCTGCCCCGGGAAGCCGCGGCGCGCGCGGCCGCGCTCGATCTCCAGCGCACGGACCTCGTGAGCCGGCGCGACGACCTGCTCGCCCGGCTGAAGCAGGCCGGGCTCGAAGCAGCCGACCGTCGCCGGCTCCAGGTTTCGACGGCCCGCGTGCTCAAGGAGCTCGACGAGGTCGAGGAGGCGATCGCCGGGATCGCTCCGGAGCGCCCCGCCAGGCCGAAGGCGGCCCAACCGGCCGGCGGGGCCTTCGTCCAGGCCCACCCTCTGCTCTCCGGCGTCCTGCTCGGCGGCGGCGTGGTCGGCCTCGTCGCGGCCCTCGTGATCTGGGCGCAGACGGACGCCCGGCCCGATCCCGAGGCCCAGCAGATGGCCGAGCAACAGGCCGGCGGCGGCACGGACTTCCGCGGCCAGGCTCCGCTGGGTCCCGAGATGGCCCGGCAGGCCGAGGAACTGCGCCGGCAGATCGAGGCCGATCCCACGAACATCGACCTGCACCGCGCCCTGACCCAGCTCCTGCTGTCCAACGGCCGCACCTTCGACGCCTTCCAGCAGGCCCAGCGCATCCTGGAGATCGACCCGGAAGATCCCGACGGCCACTACGTCTCCGGCGTCGTCCGCCTCTCGATGGGCCAACCCGACGTCGCGATGGATTCACTGGGCCGGTCGCTCCAGAGCGACCCTGGTCACGAACAGGCAGCGCTGATGCGAGGCCTGCTCCTCCTCCAGCTCGGCGACCGCGACGGCGCGATCGCCACCTGGGAGAACGCGAACGAAGCCCGCACGAGTCCCCGCCTCCAGCAGGTCACCGCGATGGCCCGCGAAGGCAAGACCTTCCAGGAGATCATAGGCACCCCGCTGTAGGCGTCGGCGCGGCATCCGACCCACTGGCTGCGCCGGCTACGAGGCTCCCCGGGATTCCCGCGACACGAGACCAAGTTCCGCGGCCACCTTCTCCGCCACGTCCTTCTTCCGCTCCGTCCCCCGGGTCCTGATCCTCACATCCGCCTGGCGGTACGACTCCAGGCGGCTCTCGTACAGCGCGCGGGCCTGGTCCGGAGATTCGAAGAGAGGGCGCCGTTTGTGGGACTGCTGCGCCCGCCGGCTGAGGGCCTCCCAGGGCGGGTCGAGCCAGACGCTGGTACCGAGGTCCGCGATCAGGCGGCGGTTCCGCTCCAGCGTGAAGACGCCGCCGCCGGTGGCGATCACCGCCCGGTCGACCGCGGCGCAGCGCTCGAGCGCCGCCGTTTCGCGCTCCCGGAACCAGCTCTCGCCCCGTCCGACGATCAGGTCGGCCACCGGCTGCCCCTCGCGCTCGGCAATGTCCGAGTCGAGATCCAGAAACTGCCAGCCCAGGTCCCGGGCCAGCCGCCGGCCGATCCTGCTCTTGCCGGCCGCCATGAAGCCGACGAGGAAGACGCGCTTGACGGCTGCCTGGGTCAGTGAAGGTAACGGTGTCAACGAACGCCCGTCACGCAGATTCCTGACATACGTGTCCACATCGGTCAGGTCCGTGCGGTCCCTCCATATCCCGAACGCGGGTGGGCTCGGCTTCTCGTCTTCCCGGCGGATTCCCATCGTCTCTTCGCACTCGATGCGTCCCCTGCAAGGCTACACGCCGGTTGTTGGTCGGAGCGTGAAGGCCTGACGTATAGTTCCCGCGGAGTGACCCGAGCCCGATGTCCCCGCTTGCCATCCTCGTCCTGATTCTGATTTGCGGCTTTGTGTGGGGTGGCTTCACGGTGTTCCTCGTGCGAGCGCTCAGAAGCGAGCGATCCCGGCCCCGAGGATGAGCGATCGCGACCTCAGGCCAGCGCCCGCAGGAGCCTGCAACAGGACGCGGAAAGGTGCCCCGGGTCGAGCGCGGAAACCACCGCGACTACGTCGGCGCCAGCCTCGATGACACGGGGCGCCCGGTCGGCGTCGATGCCGCCGATCGCGATCAGCGGTTTCGCGGTGACCGCTCGCGCGGCGGCTACGCCGGCAAGGCCGACGACGGGGTCCGGCCGGTCCTTCGTCGACGTTCCGAAGGCGGGACCGATCGCCACCGCGTCGACGGCCGGGTCGCGGTCGGCCTCGATCGCCTGCTCGCGGCTGTGCGTCGAGCGGCCGATGCAGCGATCGTCCGGAAGAGACGCACGCGCCATGGCCGGCGGCAGGTCGTCCTGGCCGAGGTGAAGGCCCACGCGCAGGCCGCGCGCCGCCGGCAGGGCGGCGGCGATCGCGGTCCGGTCGTTGATCCAGAACAGGGGAGTGTCGGGGGTGGAGCCGCCGCTTGAAGTCGCCGCCTCGACGACCCCGGCCATCGCCTCGGCCAGACGCCAGGCCTGAAGGTCGGGCAGGCCCTTGGCGCGAAGTTGAATCCAGCGCACGCCGCTGTCGAGCAGGGTCCGGACCGCCCCCGCCACGGCCGCCGGTTCGGCTCCGAAGAACCCCGTATCGACGATCGCGTAGAGCCGGTTCGCGGGCGGCCGGAGCCTGCTCATTCCTGCTCGAGCCGACCGAGAAACCCGGTGTCGAGTTCGGCCTCGGCGAACAGCCGTGACTCCACGATCCTGCGCATGAGCGGCAGCGTGGTCTGAACGCCGTCCACGTCGAACTCCCTGAGCGCCCGGGCCATTCTGGAAACCGCTTCGGCCCGGTCGGCGCCGTGGGAGATCACCTTGGCCACCAGCGAATCGTAGTGCGGCGGCATCGAGGCGCCCTCGAAGCCGTGGCTGTCGACCCGGATGCCCGGTCCCGAGGGAGGCCGGTAGCGGCGGAGCACGCCCGGCGAGGGCGCGAAGGTCTCCGGATCCTCCGCGTTGATCCGGCATTCGATCGCGTGGCCGCCGGTCGACGTGCCGTCGGGCAACCCCAGCGGCTCGCCGGCGGCGGCCAGGATCTGCAGCTTGACGAGGTCGACGCCGGTCACCGCCTCGGTCACCGGATGCTCGACCTGGATGCGCGTGTTCATCTCCAGGAAGTAGAAGCGGTCCTCCTCCACCAGGAACTCCACCGTGCCCGCGTTCGCGTAGCCGACGCGTTTCGCCAGTCGCAGCGCCGCCTCACCCAGCGATCGCCGCAAGCCGGCGCCGATCCCGGGGGCCGGGGCCTCCTCCAGGAGCTTCTGGTGCCGGCGCTGAATCGAGCAGTCGCGCTCGCCCAGTTGCACGGTGCGGCCGAAGGAGTCGCCGAAGACCTGGACCTCGATGTGACGTGGGCGGGAGGCGAGCCGCTCCACGATGAGCTCGCCGCTGCCGAAGGCGGCGCGGGCCTCACTCGCGGCCGCTTCGAGAGCGCTCTCGAGTCCGGCCCGGTCGCGGACCACCCTCATGCCGCGCCCGCCGCCGCCCGCGGCTGCCTTCAGCATCAGGGGATAGCCGATCCCGTCCGCGAACTCCGCCGCCGCCTCGGACTGCTCCGGCAACGGACCTCCTTCGAGCACCGGCACATCGGCCGCTACCGCGGCTTCGCGCGCTCGGCCCTTGTCACCCAGGGTGCGGATCGACGACGCCGAGGGCCCGATCCAGGTCAGGCCGCGCTGCTCGACGGCAGCCGCGAAGTCGGCGTTCTCGGCCAGGAAGCCGTAGCCCGGATGGACCGCATCCGCGCCCGTGATGTTCGCCGCCGAGAGCAGGTTGCGCTGGTGCAGGTAGCTCCCGGCCGGCGCCGGAGGCCCCACGCAGACACCCTGGTCGGCAAGCCGCACGTGCAGGGCGTCCCGGTCCGCCGTGCTGAACACGGCGACCGTCGCGATGTCGAGGTCCCGGCAGGCGCGGATGATCCGCACCGCGATCTCGCCACGGTTGGCGACGAGGATTCTGCGCAAGGGCTACTCAGGTCTGAATGACGAAGAGAGGCGCTCCGAACTCGACCGGGTCGCCGTTCGCAGGCACCACGGAGGCGATGACTCCCGAGACGTCGGCCTCGATCTCGTTCATCAGCTTCATCGCTTCGACGATGCAGACGACCTGACCCTTTTCGACCCTCGAGCCCTCTTCGACGTAGGGCGGGGCGTCGGGGCTCGGGGCGGCGTAGAACGTGCCCACGATCGGCGAGCCCAGTACATGCCCCTCGAGCGCGGGCGCCTCATCGGCCGCCGGCTCCCCGTCCGCTGCCGGCGCCGGCGGCGCGGAAGGTGGGGGCGCCGCCGCCCGGTCCGCTCGAGGCGCTCCCGCGCCGCCTCTTACGTCGCCGCCTACGCGCAGGTAGAGGCCGTCCGCCTGGTATTCCACCGCGAGGTCCGAGCCGCCGCGCCGCTCTTCGGCGACGTAACGGATCAGCGCCTCGACTTGTTCATAGGTCAGCACGACGGCGGAGTGTATCCGCTACCGCCGTCCCACCGCCGCGGGCTTTCCCTTGCCGCGGCCGCGCAGGCCTTCCAGCCCCTCACGCGCCCGGCGGTTGCCCGGGTCGGCCCTGAGGATCTGTTCGAAGATCTCGGCCGCCTCACGGCGGTGGCCCTGGGCCAGGTACAACTCGCCCAGCGTGACGGTCGGCGTCTGCCACCGGGAAGCCGCCGGGCGCCCTTCCGCTGCCATCGCGGACCGGGCTACTGACCCGTGACCTGGACGAACTTCGTCACCTCGTCGGAACCGAGCGTGTTCGTGGCCCGGAAGGTGACCGCGTAGGTGCCCGTCGCGGCGTAGGTATGCGTGGGGTTCTGTCGCGTGCTCGTGTTGCCGTCGCCGAAGGTCCACAACCAGCTCGTCGTGCGGCCGTCCGTCGTGTCCTCGAACGCGACCAGCAGATTGCGGGTGCTGAACGTGAAGTCGGCCCGCGGCAGACGCTGAATGCTCACGCTCACGTTCGTCGTGACCAACTGGCCCCCGCCGCTGCCGACGTCGACGCCGACCTGGAAGCTGTCGCCCGTCACCGTGTCGAGATCACCCGAGGTGACAACCAGCCGGTCCGACGCGGTGCCGTCCGCGCCGGTCGAGATCAACCCGCCGCCCGATTCGAGCGTGCCGATCTGGGTGCGGAAGTTGATCTCGGCCTTCTCCAGCGGCTGGCCCCGGTCGTCGCGAACGATGGCCAGCAGATCGGCCTCCCCGCCCGTCTCGGGCACGCTGTTCGGCGTCACCTGCACGGTGACCGAGGCCGGCGAAAGTCCGAGCTGGACCTCCACCGTCGCTGTCTCCGAGCCGCCGGTGCTGGCCGAAACCGTGGCAACGCCGAACTGGCCGTTCGCGTCGAGCATCGCCAGCGCCTCGCCACGATCGTCGACGGGAACACTGGCCGGGATCGAGCCCAGCGTGGTCGCGAGCCGCACCAGCGTGCCGGAACTGACCGCCGTGCCGTTCGGCCGCAGCGCCACGACCCGGATCTCCGCGCTCCCGTCCGAGGGAATGCGGTCGGGATTCGCGCTGATCGTGATCAGCGTGCCCGACGGAGCCACCGGACTCGTCTTGTCGCACGCCGCGAAGAGCGCCAGACACAGGCTGGCGGCGATCGCGGCTGGCAGGAATCGGCGCCGGGTGTCCATCTCTCGAATCAGTATACGAACGCTGCGGAGCGAGCGTCTATTCGCCCGCGTCCGGGCCGCCTGCCACCCAGACCAGCCTGGTCATTTCGTCCGAGCCCACCGAGTTGGCCGCCCGCAGCGTGACCGCGTAGTAACCCGGCTCGGCAAAGGTATGGGATGGGCTCTGGGCCGTGCTCGTCGTCCCGTCGCCGAAGTCCCAATGTCGGCTCGTCACCTGACCCGCGGAGTCGTCATTGAAGGCGACCAGCAGACCGCCGTGACTGTACTTGAACGCCGCCTGCGGCAGGCGCTGGATACGGATACCGACGTTCCTCGAAACCAGTGCAGGGCCGTAGGAACCGACGGCTGCCGTGAGCCAGAACCTGTTCTCCTCCACGGTCGCCAGTTCAGCGGCGGTCACCGTGAGCCTGTCCGTGACGCCGCCGTCCGCTCCGGTCGCGACCAACCGTCCCGCGGAGCCGAGTGTGCCGGTCTCCGTCAGGAAGTTCACCTGCGCGTCCGGTAGCGGACGGCCGCGGTCGTCGCGCACGATGGCGAACAGTTCGACCTCTCCGCCACTCTCCGGCACGCTGCTCGGACTCACCTGAACGGTCACGGAACCGGCCGTACGTCTGTGCTGAGCGGCCTGCTCCTCAGCGGTCTGGGCCACCGCCGCCGGCGCCATGAGAATCACCGCGGCGGTCACCGCGGCAACAACAACGTGGATTCGACGAGTCGCCTTCATGTTCTTCCCCTCCATGAGTTCGTTGTTCCGGCTCTAATCTCATCTACGGTCCCGCACTCGACTCCGTCTATGGCGCTCGCCGCTGCGCGGCGGCGCCCGGATGCCGGCCAGAAGGCCGGCGCACCCAGTGGTCTCAGCCGGTGGCCGAGGCCGGCGGTGCGCCTGGCCGGCGCTTCACGGTGCGGACGGCGGACAGGTCTTCCAGCGACTGCTGGAGCCGGTTCAGGTGCTTGCGGTTGCGGACATCGACCACGACGTCGATCGCCGCTTCGCCGTGGCCGCGACCGCGGCTCTCGATGTGGCGGATGTTGCTGCCCTGCTTGGCGATCGCCTCGGTGACGCGGGCGAGCACGCCGGGCCGGTCGCGGGTCTCGATGACCAGGGTGACCGCGAACATCGCGTCGTTGCGGCGCGCCCACTCGACTCTGATTTCCCGTTCCGGGTGGTACAGCAGGTTGCGCACGTTGGGACAGTCCACGGAGTGGACCGAAACGCCCCGACCGCGGGTCACGAAGCCGATGATCTCTTCGCCCGGCAACGGGCTGCAGCAGCCGGCGAAGAACGCGAGCATGTCGTTCTCGCCCTTGACCACCAGCCTCGCCTGGTCGCGGGGCAGCACCCTGTTCACCGCCTGGCGCAGGCGGCCGGGTCCCTGGTCCCGTCGTCTCAGGCGTTCCGGCGGCAGTACCGCGCGCAGGACCGGCTTGACCGAACCGCGACCGAAGCCCAGCCGGCTGAACAACTCGTCCACGCTGCCGTAGCCCTCGGCGGCCACGAAGTCCGCCATCTCCTTCGAGTCGAACACGCGGCGCGGGCTCACCCGGTAGCGGCGCAGCTCGCTGGTCAGCATCGTGCGGCCGATCTCGATCGCTCGCTTCTTCTGCTCCGCGTTGATCCACTGGCGGATCTTGCTCCGCGCCCGCGTCGTGGCGACGATGTTCAGCCAGTCGCGGCTGGGTTCGCGGTTCGGGTTCGTCGTGATCTCGACGATGTCGCCGTTGTTCAGTTCGGTGCGCAGGGGCACGAGCCGTCCGTTCACCCGCGCGCCGCTGCAGTGGTGGCCGAGTTCCGTGTGAATGCGATAGGCGAAGTCGAGCGGCGTCGCGCCGCGGGGGAACGACAGCACGTCGCCCTTGGGCGTGAACACGTAGACCTCGTCGGGATACAGGTCGATCTTCAGCGCGCTCAGGAAGGTGCGCGGGTCGGGCACTTCCTGCTGCCACTCGAGGAGCTGGCGCAACCAGACGATGCTGACGTCGTTCCCGTCCGTGTCGAGCTGGCCTCCCTTGTACCGCCAATGGGCGGCCACGCCCTCTTCCGCGAGCAGGTCCATCGCCTGGGTCCGGATCTGGACCTCGAACGGCTGGCCGCCGCGGCCGAGCACCGTCGTGTGCAGCGACTGGTACAGGTTCGGCTTCGGCATCGCGATGTAGTCCTTGAAGCGGCCCGGAATGGGACGCCAGACCTGGTGCACGACGCCGAGCGCGGCGTAAGTGTCCTTCACGTCGACCGTGATGATCCGGAAGGCCAGGAAGTCGAACAGGTCCGGCAGATCGATCTGCTGGCGGCGGAGCTTCTGGTAGATCGAGTAGTAGCCCTTGACCCGGTGACTGATCTCGGCTTCGATATCCGCCTTCTCGAGCGCCTCGCGCAGGCGCTCGGCAATCCGGCGGGTCGTGCTCCGGGCCCCCTTGATCCGCTCGTCGAGCTGTCTCCGGATGTCCTCGTAGTGGTGCGGATGCAGGTACCGGAACGCCCGGTCCTCCAGCACGCCCTGAATCCGCCACATCCCCAACCGGTGCGCCAGCGGTGCGTAGATCTCCAGCGTCTCACGCGAAATGCGCCGCCGCTTCGCCGGCTCCAGGGGCTCCAGGGTGAGCATGTTGTGCAGGCGATCGACGAGCTTCACCACGATGACCCGCAGGTCGCGGGCCGAGGCCAGGATCAGCTTGCGGAAGCTCTCCGCCTGCACCTCGTCGCTGCGGACGTACTCGTGGCGGCCGATCTTCGAGACGCCGTCCACGAGGTCGGCGATCTCGTTTCCGAACTCCGCCGCGAGGGCCTTCTTCGTGGCCCCGGTGTCCTCCAGGACATCGTGCAGCAGGCCGACCGCGACGCTGGTCTGGTCGAACTTGAACTCGGCCAGCATGTGGGCGACGCCGAGCGGATGACTGATGTACGGGTCTCCCGAACGCCGCGTCTGCCCCCGGTGGGAACGCTCCGCGTACTCGTAGGCGCGGCGCAGCCAGGCTTCGTCGCAGACGCGATCGTTCTCTTCGAGACGACGGATGACCTCCCCGATCCCCACGTCCCCAGGCTCCCGCAGCGGCAGCGGATCCCGGGGTCGTGTCGCGAGCGCCATCGCCTCTCCCTATGCTGCCGTCGCCCTCTTCTGCCGCCGCTCGCGGCCGAACGAACTCTCCCAGATCAGCACGATCGGGCTGGCGACGTAGATCGACGAATAGGTGCCGACGAGCACACCGATGAGGAGCAGGAACGAGAAGCCGCGAATCACATCGCCGCCCAGGATGAACAGGCTGCCCACCGCCAGCAGGGTGGTGCCCGAGGTCAGGGCGGTCCGCGACAGGGTCTGGTTCAGGCTCCGGTTCAGGACGTCCACCAGACTCTCCCTGCGGTTGCGGCGCAGGTTCTCGCGCACGCGGTCGAAGACGACGACGGAGTCGTTCACCGAGTAGCCGATCACGGTAAGGAACGCGGCGACCGTGGTCAGGTTGAACTCATAGCCGGCGAACGCGAACAGGCCCAGAGCGACCACGACATCGTGCGCCAGAGCGACGAGGGCGCCGATACCGAAGCGCAGCTCGAAGCGGAACCAGATGTAGGCCAGGATCCCGGCCAGGGAGAAGCCGATGGCCAGCAGTCCCTTGCGCCGCAGCTCGCTGCCGATCTGGGGCAGGACGTTGTCGCTCGACAGCACGGCGAAGTTGCCGAACGTGGCGCGCTCCCTGATCGCGGCGACGCCGGCGGCGCTCAGCGCCTCGCCCGGCTCGATCTCGGACCAGTCCCTGATCAGGCCCTCGCTCCGCCGGTGCGCCATGACCTCGGCGGAGGCCGCCCGATAGTGCTCCCGGGCCGCGATGTCGTCGCCCGAGGCGCGACGGTCGTCCGGATCGGCTTCGAGCAGCAGAGACGCCAACGCCTCGGTTCCCTGCCGGTTCAGGTCGAACCCCGAAACGCCGGCGTTGTACCTCTGCTGGAGCATCTCCTCGACCCGGACGGCGCCCTCCTGGCCGCCTTCCTCGGCGGTCGGGGTCCTGAGAATGACCGAGTTGTCCCCCTCCGTACCGAACGACTGGATCGAGGCGTTCTCGATCCCGGCGTCCTCCAGCAACCCGCGCAGCTCCTGGATGTCCGGAGGCTCGGCGAACTGCACGATCATCTGCGTGCCGCCGGCGAAGTCGATGCCGAGGTTCAACTGCCGGCTGAAGATGAAGCCCAGCGCGGCGACCACCACGACGGTGGACAGACCCAGGCACACGCGCCGCAGGCGCATGAAGTCGAAACTCGTATTGCGAAAGAACTCCATCGACGAACCCTCAGATGGACAAACGCTCGACGCGGCCTGAGCGCGAGAGGAGCAGGTCGAACAGGAGCCGGCTGTTGAAGACGGCCGTGAACACGGAAGCCAGGATGCCGACGGTGAGCGTCACCGCGAAGCCGCGGATCGGACCCGTGCCGAAGTTGATCAGGAAGATCGCCGCGATCAGGGTCGTCAGGTTCGCGTCGAGAATCGACGACCACGCCTTGCCGAAGCCAGACACGACGGACGCCTTCACCGTGCGCCCGTTGTGCAGCTCCTCGCGAATCCGCTCGAACACCAGCACGTTCGCGTCCACCGCCATGCCGATCGTCAGGATCAGGCCCGCGATCCCCGGCAGGGTGAGGGCGGCGCCGAAGTAGGCGAGGACGCCGAACACGAGCACGAAGTTGAGGGCCAGGGCGACCATCGCGTTGATGCCCGAGCCCCTGTACACGAAGAGCATCGTCAACAGGACCAGACCGATGCCGTAGGCGAAGGCCCGCGTGCCCTGGTCGATCGAGTCCTGTCCCAGGGACGGGCCGACCGCGCGCTGCTCCAGGTACTCGATCCCCGCCGGCAGGGCGCCGGAGCGCAGCACCGTGGCCAGATCCTCGACCTCCTGCTGCGTGAACTGCCCCCGAATGATCCCGGAGTCCGAGATCCGTCCCTCGACGGTCGGGGCCGACTGCACCCTGCCGTCCAGAACGATCGCCAGCGGGTTGCCGATGTTCGCGCCCGTCCAGTCCTCGAAGATCTGTGCGCCCTCGTGGGTGAGCGAGAAGTTGACCACCGGCTCCTGGAACTGGCCGAGGCCCGCGCGCGCCGTCTTCAGATCGCGGCCCGTGATCACGGGGCGCTTCTCCAGCGCGTAGTAGGCCTGACCGATCACGTTGCCGTCGGCGTCCCGCTGATCCTGGGGCACGATCTCGAGGTGATCGGGAAGCGTGCCGCCGTACTGGCTCAGGATCTCCTGCGTGTCCAGCGCCGGCACGCCGCCGGTCGGCGGATAGACGCCGAGCCGGAACTCGAGGAAGGCGGTGTTCTTGATCAGGTTCTTGACCCGCTCCGGATCGTCGACGCCCGGAAGCTGGACCACGAGCCGGTTGCTGCCCAGGCCCTGACGCTGGATCACCGGCTCGGCGACGCCGAACTCGTCGACGCGGTTGCGGATCGTCTGCAGGGCCTGGTTGATCGCCAGCTCGCGGATGTTGTTCACCTCGTCCGCCCGGCGGTCAAAGATCACGTCCTCGCCGCTGCGCCGAAAGTCCCAGTACGGCATCGTCTCCTCGAGGATGCCGGGCAGCAACTCGTCCTGGCCGGGCGCCAGGCCGGCGAGTCGGAAGCTGACCGGCGAGTCGACCGTGCCGGCCACGCCGGGAGCGCCCTTCTCGTCGAGCTCCTGGACGATGCTGTCGATGTCCTTCTGCGCCTCCGCCCGCAGGGCGTCGTCGGTCAGGACCTCGAGCACGAGGTGGATGCCGCCGCGCAGGTCGAGTCCCAGGCGGATCGACTCGCCCAGCGGAAACGCCCAGACGGCGCACGTGGCGACCACGACGACCACGAGCAGGCCCCGCATGAGCAGGTTCCGGTTCATGACTTCGGCTCCTCCGCCAGGCCGCTCACCGCTGCCTTCGTCACCTTGACCTTCACGCCGTCGGCGATCTTGAGGATCACGTCGTTCGGCTCGGTCGAGACGACCTCACCGTAGAGACCGCCCTGCGTGAGAACCCGGTCGCCCCGCTTCAGCGCTTCAACGGTCGCCCGGAGCTGCTTTCGGCGGCGGCGCTCCGGGGCGATGAGCAGAAAGTAGAAGATGCCGCCGATGAGGATCAGCGGCAGAATCTGGATGAGGCCCGACGGGGCGCCCCCCGCGGCCACAAACAGGTTGGAATCAGGAATCATCTCGAGTGCTCCCAGGGTGGTGCGGGCAAGCAAGCCTCTCGCAGCCCGCACCGCAAGGCGTACCCTATCGCCGTTCTGCTTCCACCGCAGCGCCTTCCCGCCCGCCGGCCCCGTCCAGATCGGCCAGCCCGCCGGCCGCGATCGCCCGCCTCAGCCCGGCCATGAAGTCCAGGAAGAAGCGCACGTTGTGCTCGGTGGCCAGGACCTTGCCGGTGATCTCGCCGCAGCGGAACAGATGGTGCAGGAAGGCGCGGCTGTGACGACGGCAGAGCGAGCAGGCGCAGGCGGCGTCCACCGGGCGCGGATCGTCGCGGTAGCGGGCGGTCTTGATCCGGAGCATGCCGGTCGATGTGAACAGCGTGCCGTGGCGGGCGTTGCGCGACGGCAGCACGCAGTCGAACAGGTCGACGCCGAGGCGCACGGCATGGAGCATGTCCTCGGGCGTGCCGAGACCCATCAGGTAGCGCGGCCGGTCCCCCGGCAGGGCGGGCGCCACCCAGGACACGGCCCGCCGGCCCAGCTCGCGATCCTCGCCGACGCTGACGCCGCCGATCGCGTAGCCGTCGAACGGCAGCGCGGCGAGGTCCGCCACGCCGCGGAGCCGCAGGTCCTCGAAGAAGCTGCCCTGGACGATCCCGAACAGTCCGGCCGCTCCCGGACCGGCAGCCCCCCGGCGCTCCAGGGAACGCCGCGCCCACCGCGTCGTGCGCCGCAGCGCGTCGTCCGCCGCTTCGTGCTCCACCGGCCAGGGCGGACACTCGTCGAGCACCATCGCGAGGTCGACGCCCATCAGGTCCTGGACCTCGACCACCCGCTCGGGAGTCAGTTCCACCCGGCTGCCGTCGTGGGGACTCTGGAACGTCACGCCGCGGTCGCTGACCCGCCGCAGCCCGGCAAGGCTGAACACCTGGTAGCCGCCGCTGTCCATCGCCAGCGAACCGTCCCAGCCGATGAAGTCGTGCAGGCCGCCGAGACCGGCGATGCGCTCCGCGCCCACGCGCTCCAGCAGGTGGAAGAGGTTGGTCATCAGGATCTGCGCGCCGGAGGCCAGAAGGCGGTCGTGGCCCATGCCCTTCACGGCGCCGAGGGTGCCGACCGGCATGAAGGCCGGGGTCTCCACCTCGCCGTGCGGGGTGCCCAGACGCCCCAGCCGGGCAAGTCCGTCCCTCCGCTCGACGCGGAACCGAAGCCGGCCGGCGCCGGCCGGCGCTTCCGCCGCAGCCTGATTGCCCACCGGTCGCGCTACCGCTTGAGGTCGATCTTCGTCACCTCGACGTCGTCCGGCAGGGTGAGGATGAACTCTTCGTCGTCGATCGGCTCGTTCACGACCACGTCCTCGAGCTCGATCAGCATCTCGTCCCCGCTGGCGCCCACGACCTTGAAGCTCCGGGGCAGGAAGGTCTCGGGATCGATCCAGATGTCGATCGTTTTCGCGTACTTCTCCACCCGCTTGTAGTCCGCAGTCAGGTGCAGGAAGTACGGCGCCCCCGCCTCCTCGGGAAACTCCACCTGGACCGTGAAGTACTTCATCAGCGTCTCGAGACTGCCGGCCGGACCCAGATAGGTGAACACCTGCTCCGAGAGGCGGCCGACCTCGGCCACCTTCGCCGTACGGAGGTCGGGGTACCACGTCGTCGCCACGTCGCCCCGCACGACCATCACGGTCGGGTTCGGCTCCTCGAGCTCCCAGCGCAGCTCCTCCGGCGGCCGGTAGCGGAACCAGCCCCGACTCGCCTCCGGCTCGAGCAGCAACTCGCTCGTCACGTGCTGCACGAGACGCGCCTCGAGGGTCTCGATCAGGTTCTGTTCGTACTTCACCCGCTCCACCAGCAGGCTCATCCGTTCGCGGAGGCCGATGCTCGCATCCGTTGGATCAGGAGGGGGGACCGGCGGATCCGGCGCCTGAGCCTGCAGCCGCGGGGCCGCGACGACGGCCAGGAGCGCCAGGAACAGCGCGCCCCGCTTCGACGCCCTGCTACTGAACATGGGATGCGTCATCTTGTTGGCCGGAGCCGGTCGTAGAGTACCAATCAGCGAGCCTCCGCAGATGAACGCGTCACCCCACCTCGCCTTCCGCGATCCCGTCCACGGCTTCATCGAAGCCGACGAGCTCGAAGCGGCGCTGATCCGCACCAGACCGATGCAGCGCCTGAGACAGGTCCGCCAACTCGGCCTGACACACCTCGTATTCCCAGGCGCCGAGCACAGTCGCTTCGGCCACGCCCTGGGCGCGATGCACCTCGCCGGCCGCGTCTACGACACCCTGGCGCGGGCCGACGGGATGCCCCTCGATCCCGGGCCGCGGGCCCGCGGCCGGCGCCTGGTCCGTGCCGCCGCCCTGCTCCACGACCTCGGTCACGCCCCGTTCAGCCACTGGGCCGAGGACCTGTTCGAGGAAGGGATCGACCACGAGGAGATGAGCCGCCGCCTGCTCGCCGGCGACGAGATCCGCGAAGTCTTCGAGCGCTTCGGCGACGGCGTCGAAGGCTCCGACGTGATCCGGCTGCTCGGCGACCGGCTCGACGGACCCGAGCAGCTTCTGTCGCCCATCGTGAGCGGCGAACTCGACGTGGACAAGATGGACTACCTGCTGCGCGACTCCCTCTTCTGCGGCGTGCGCTACGGCAACTTCGACCTCGACCAGGTTCTCGCGACCGTTCGCCCCCTGGTCGACGAGACGACCGGCGAGCACCGGCTGGGCATCGACGCCGAGGGCCTGCACGCGGTCGAGAGCCTGATCCTGGCCCGCTACTACATGTTCACGCAGGTCTACTTCCACGTCACCGGCAAGGCCCTGGAGCTCCACCTGAACGAGTGGCTGCACGAGGAGGGGATCACCTGGAGCAGCGACCCCGACCGCTTCCTCGCCAACGACGACGGCGAGATGATGACCCGGATGCGGCGTTCGGACAGCCTGCACGCGCGGGCCATCACGGACCGCGCCCACTTCCGGCTCGCCCACGAAACGGACGAGCACCTGGCGCCGGAGCAGAAGCTCGCGTTCGAGCGCCGCCTCGAACCACTGCGCCAGCGCTACGGCAGGGATCTCCTCGTCTCGAACTCGGCAAAGGACCCGCACCGCCTCGGCCGCGGCCGGGTACCCGTCCGGCAGGCGAACGGCCGGCTGCTGCCGCTCGAGGAGGCCAGTCACTTCATGCGCCACCTAAGGCGGATCGATCGCTACCGCGTCTACTGCAGCGACGCCGTCTACGACGACGTACGGCTCGCGCTCTCGAGCTGATTCCCGCCGGCCGGCGCGACGAGGATCGCGTCGCGGCCATCCGGATGGAGCAGGCCGGGAGCATCCGGCCGAAGGCCCGCCACCAGCCGCACGATCAGGCGGCCCTCCGCCTCGAACTTCGCCTCGTAGTTCGTGCGCGGGCCCTCGGGCCAGCCGCACGGCAGGTGCTCCACATCGACCGCCGGATGGGCCTCCAGCGTCTCGACCACCGCCTCGCCGTACTCGACGTGGTCCGTGGCGAAGCACAGCCGTCCCGACGTCGGCTCGAGCAGCGACAGCACGAGATCGACCGTGCGCGGGTCCAGCAGCCGCCGGCGATGGTGCCGGCTCTTGGGCCACGGGTCGGGGAAGTAGACGTGGACGGCGCGCGCCATGGCCGCGGGCAACAGGGTCGCGATCAGGTAGAGCGCCTCGCCGCGCAGCAGGATGAGGTTGTCAAGCCCCCGAGCCCCCGCCCGGCGAGCCGCCAGCCGGAAGTACTTCGACACGATCTCGACGCCCAGGAATGGTCGCCCGGGCGCCGCCGACGCCGACGCGAGCAGAAACCGGCCCTTGCCGAATCCGAGTTCGACTTCCCAGTCGGAGCGCTCATCGAGTGCCGCCAGCAACCCGGACCGGCAGGACGCGAGCCCTCGGAACCCGGCCCCGCCGCCTTCCGCCGACGGCGCGCCGGGTCCGCCCCAGACGACCGTCTCCAGGGCGCTCAGAGCAGATCCCGGCGGCCCAGGGCCCGCAACTGCTCCACGATCCGGCGCACGTCCTGCGCCCGCTCCCGCGGCACGACGAGGACGGCGTCGCCCGTCCTGACGATGGCCAGGCCCTCGACGCCGATCGCCGCGACCGTGCCGGCGTCGGCGAAGAGAAGGTTGTCCCGCGCGTCGACGGCGAACGTGGAGCCCACGGTCCGGTTCCCTTCGCCGTCCTCCGGCAGGGCCTCCGCCAGAGACGCCCAGGAGCCCAGGTCGTTCCAGCCGCAGTCGGCCACGACACATCCGATCGAGGACAGCCGCTCCATCAGTCCGTAGTCGATCGACACGGATTCGAGCTCCGCGTAGAGCGCGCGGCGGCGCTCCGGGTCGCTGCCCTCCGCGGCCAGACGCTCGAGGCCGGCGGCGAGTTCGGGCAGGTGCCGGCGGTAGAGATCGAGCAGCACGGAACCCCGGAACAGGAAGATCCCGGCGTTCCAGAAGTGGCGGCCGGACGCCTTGAAGCGAACCGCCGTCTCCGGGTCCGGCTTCTCCGTGAACCGCAGCACCCGTTCCAGGCTCCCGGCCGCCGTACGCGCGTCCAGCTCCAGGTAGCCGTAGCCGGTTTCGGGCCAGGCCGGGGCCACGCCGACGGTCACCACGTCGTGGTCGCCGCGCTCAACGGCGTCGACGCCCACGCGAAGCACCTGCCGGAAGGCATCCTCGTCGGCGACCCAGTGGTCGGAGGGAAACACCGCGATCACCTCGTCCCGCACCTGCTCCGGCATGGAACGCACCGCCCAGCCGATCGCCGGCGCCGTGTTGCGGCCGCTCGGCTCGCCCAGGATGCGCGAGGCGGCGAGACCCGGCAGTTCGGCCGCGACCGCGGGCGCCAGTTCCTCCGTCGTGCAGACCCAGGTCCCGTCCGCGCCGCAGAGCGGCTCGATCCGGCGCGCGGTCGCGTCAAGAAGCGAACCGCCGCCGAGCAGGTCGAGGAGCTGCTTCGGGCGTCGCCTTCTGCTCACCGGCCAGAACCGCGAGCCGACGCCGCCGGCCAGGATGAGACCAATCATCGCGCAGGCCGCCCGGTCAGTCGCCGGCGCCATCCGTGCGCCACAGCGCGACTTCCGCCAGTGACTTGCGCCGCAGATCGGGTACCTCGCAATCCGGCGCCGGATAGCCGACCGGAAACAGGATGTACGGCTTCTCGTTCGGCGGCCGCTCGAGGATCTCGCTCAGGAAGCGCATCGGGCTCGGCGTATGGGTCAGCGTGGCGAGGCCCATTCCGTGCAGCGCGGCGATGAAGAGGCCGCAGGCGATGCCGACGCTCTCCTTGACGTAGTAGTTCTTGCGCTTCGCCCCCTGCCCGTCGAAGCCGAACAGCTCGGCGAACACGACGACGATCCAGGGCACCGTGGTCAGAAACGGCTTCCGCCAGTCGGTGCCCAGGGGCTTGAGCGCCTCCAGCCACTCGTCCGGCATCCGGCCGCCGAGATAGCTGTGCTTCTCCTCGGCCTCCGCCGCCTCCCGGATGCGCGCCTTGATCTCCGGATCGCTGACCGCCACGAACCGCCAGGGCTGGCGGTGCGCCCCCGAAGGCGCGGTCGACGCGGCCTCGATCGCCCGTTCGATCAGCCTCCGCGGCACGGGCTCGTCAGTGAAGAAGCGGACGCTGCGCCGGCTGTCGAACTCCTGGAAGATCCGGTCCGCCCGGCGTTCCATCTCAGGTGGTTCGACGCGAGCCGGCCGGTAGGGGACGAATACGGGAGTCCTGCCGTCAGCCACCCGCCCGCTCATTCAGCATCAAAGCCCCTGCCCCGGGTCCGACGACTGGCCTACCGCCCCGGTCCGAACAAGTTCGTCCTGGACCACGCCGGCCAGCTCGTCGTAGCCCACCGCGCCCGCGAGCGGCCGGCCGTTCACGAACAGGGCCGGCGTCCCGTTGACCCCGGCCTCGATCCCGGCGCGCCGGTCGGCCTCCACGCGAGCCGCCGTGTCCTCGGCCTCCATGCAGGCCGCGAAGGCCTCCGCGTCGAGCCCGGCGCGCTCCGCCTTGTCCTTCAGGTCGGAAGCGGTCAGCGTGTCCTGCTCCTCGAACATCAGATCGTGAAACTCCCAGAAGGCGCCCTGGTCCTGGGCGCAGACCGCGGCCTCGGCGGCCCCCTGGGCGTTGGGGTGGATCGCGTGCAGCGGGAAGTGACGGAACACCAGGCGCACCTCGGTCGGGTACTCCTCGAAGAGCTGCTCCAGGGTCGGCAGAACCCGCTTGCAGAACGGGCACTCGAAGTCCGACCACTCCACGATCGTCACCGGCGCCCCGGCTTCTCCCCGTACCGGGCCGCTGCCGGGATCGACCGGCAGACGGTACGGCTCGAGCAGGTACTCGATCTCGTGCCCGTCCTCGAGCTCCTCCACGAACTGCTGCTGGGCCAGGAACACCCGGACCTGGTCCTCGAGTTCGTCCCGCCCGCCGCGGATCCGGCCTTCGTTCTCCGTGAAGAAGGCGTCGATCTCCTCGTCCGTCAACTCGGCCTGGAGACGCTCCATCTCCCCCTCGCGCCAGTCCTCCGGCGAAAGGTCCGCTTCCCCGGCCGCGGCGACAACCAGGCGATCGCGGACGATTCCCTCGAGTGTCCGCTCGATCAACTGGTGCCGCTCCGAGTTGACCTGCAGCTCGCACTGGATGCGCTGCTCCTCCAACTGATCCAACTGAGCGGCAGCCCGCTCCAGGGCCTCGTCGTGGCCGATGTCCACACCGTCGAGGCGGGCCGCGGCCAGCTCCCGGGCCTGCTCCTCCTGGGCAGAAGCCCCGGACTCGGGCCGCAGGACCAGGAACGCGATCACCGCCAGCAAGACGGCGTAGACGGCCGCGTGAACGCCCCAGGCAGGCCGGCTATTGCTCTCGGAACTCTCAGTACTCAAGGGGTCTCCTCCTCAGCGGTCACTCTACCGGAGGCACCGGGCTAGCATGGCCGCCGGATGGCCGGACGGTTCATCACTTTCGAGGGTCTCGACGGCAGCGGCAAGTCGACCCAGCTCGAACGCGTGGCCCAGCGGCTCGGCCGCCATGGAGTCGCCCACGTGGTCACCCGGGAGCCCGGCGGCACGCCGTTCGCCGACCTCCTGCGCGAGTTGTTCCTGAGACGGGAGGCGGCTCAGGTCGATGGCGTGGTGGAGCTGATGCTCGTGTTCGCCAGCCGTCGCCAGCACCTGATCGAAGTGATCGAGCCGGCCCTGGCTTCGGGAGCGGTCGTGTTGTGCGACCGCTTCACGGATTCCACCTACGCCTACCAGGGCGGTGGCCGGGGAGTGCCGCCGGAGCTGATCGCGAAGGCGGACAGCCTCGCCACCGGCTGCCGCGCGCCGGACCGCACCCTCTTCTTCGACCTGCCGCCCGAGGAGGCGCAGCGCCGGCGACGCGGCGCTGGCACGGACCGCATCGACCGGGAAAGCCTGTCCTTCTACCGCCGGGTCCATGCCGCGTTCCGGGAGAGGATCGACGGGGACCCGGATCGCTTCCGCCTCATCGACGCCTCGGCGCCCATCGAGACGGTCGCGGAAGCCGTCGAGGAAACGCTGAGCGACATCCTCGATCTTCCGCGGCGGAGCCCGGCGACCGGCCCATGACCCGGGCCAGGGAGCAACTCCGCGAACTTGCCGCCTCCGGCCGGCTGTATCCCTCGGTGATCCTCCACGGGGGCGAGGCGAAGGAGCGGCTGGCCCTTGCCAGCCGGATCGCCCGGGCCCTGCTCTGCGAACGGGAGCCGGAGGTGCGGCCGTGCGGCAAGTGCAAGCACTGCCGGCGGATCGACCTGGAGGCCGACAAGGTCTTCCATCCCGACTTCGTGTTCGTGCGCCGCGACCCGAAGAAGAGGGAAACGGTCATCCCCGTCGACAAGGTCCGGGCCCTTCTGCAGACGGCCCAGGTGTCGCCGTTCGAGGCCCGGGGCCAGGTGTTCGTCATCGTCGAAGCGGAGACGCTGCATCCGGCCGGAGCGAACGTGCTGCTCAAGACCCTCGAGGAGCCGGCGGACCGGTCGCCCAGGAACTTCCTGCTGCTCGCCTCGTCGGCGAACGAGTTGCTGCCCACGCTGCGCAGCCGGTCGCTGACCGTCTACCTGGGCGCCGGCGATGCCGCGGGCGACGTGGACGAGCAACTCGTGGCCGATCTGGTCGACCTCTGGCGCCAGCGGCCCGGCGACGACGCCTTCGCCCTCTGGGCCTCGGCCCTGGCCGCCCGTCTTCTCAAGGGCGGCGGCTTCGAGGACATCCGCGCGCGTCAGTGCTGGACACGGATTGCCGGCGCGTTGGCGGCGGCAGCCCGCGCCCTGGACGACCGGGCGGATCGGGCCGCCGCGCTCGCCCTGTCCCTCGATTTGCTCGATGCCCATCGACTGCGGCAGCGCTCGATCCGGCCCGATCGCATCATCGAAGGCCTGGCCGCGCGCCGCCTGCGACGGGACCGGCCCCGGACCGGCTTCGAGAGCTCGGTGAACGAACTGCTCGGGCCGCCCTGACTACGGCATCCGTTCCGGGCTACGCAGGCGAGGCCAGCGCCGCCGCACCTCATCCACTCCCACTCCCAGACCGGCCGCGATCCGGTCCTGGCGGCGCTCCATGTCCGCCAGGTCGACCGGGTACACGTTCCGCCGCGGGGCGTCGTCGAGGCCGATCAGGTTCCGCGGTTCGATCGCCGGGCCGATCCAGTCCGTCACCTCCCGCGCCGTCGCCAGGCCGGCCGAGCGCTCGTCGAGCTCCTCAAAGAGCCGGCGGCGGACCTCCCCGCCGGCGCCGAGGAAGCCCTGCCAGCACCAGCCCTCGTCCGGTGGGTCGAGCAGCCGCTGCCTCAGTTCGTCGAAGCTCGCGGCCGCGAAGTAGGCCATCGCGGCGGCGGTGAAGCTCTCGAAGTCGTTCATCAGCCGGTAGGCAGCGACGAGCAGCCGGTCGATGTGGTCCGCCTCCGCGGCCAGGAGCCGCCCGTACCTCTCGGCAGCCGCCGGCGACGGCAAGCCTCCGCGGCAGAGATCGGCGATCCGTTCCACGGCCAGCAGGCTCCAGGCGATCCCGGTCGAGAACATCGGATCGGCGAAGGCGTAGCTGTGGGGCAGAAGCAGCCAGCCCGGGCCGGCGGCCCGGTCGCGGCGGTAGGCGACGCCGGAGCGCGTCTCGGGGTCGCGCAGAGGACGGTGGCCGGCGAACTGCCTCGCCAGCGACGGGTAGCGATCGAGCAAGCCGGCGAAGACCGCCGAGGCTGCGGACGCATCCGCGGCGCCGCCGCGGAGCGCTTCGATCGCCACCGCGGCAGCCGGGCGGTCCTCGGGAAGCAGCACTCCCGCGCTGACCGACCCGTCGTCGAAGGCGAGCTGGTACATCCACCCCTCCTCCAGCAGGTGGTGAGCGGCGCTCCAGCGCTCGGGAAAGGGCGAATCCGGCCAGCCTCCTCGATCGAAGGCCGCGACGCCGTCGAAGTGCGAGTACACCAGGGTCGTCTGCAGCCGCGGCCGCGACGGCTGCGCGCCCAGAGCTCCGGCGAGGGGCGATCCTCCCGTCGCGTCGACCAGGAGGGCGGCGTCGACGACCTGGTCGCCGGCCCGGATCCGGACCGGCCCCGCGCCCGGAGCCTCCGGCACGGACAGCACCTCGACCGCCGTCTCCTCCCGGCAGTCCACGCCCTCCGCCCGCGCCCGCTCGAACAGAAAGCGGTCGACATCCGCGCGCAGCCACTGGTTGTCCGCGGCATTGTCGTCCGGCGAAGCGGCGACGACCAGGCGCCGACCGTTCGCCGCATCCGGCACGAAGGCCCGGCGAGGGCGGTGGGCGTAGAAGCAGAAGCCCCGCTTGAGACCGCCGCGGACCTCGGGCAAACCGCGCCGCCAGCGGCCGTGAGCCGCCAGCGTCCACAGATCCTCGAACCCGTAGCGCATCGCGAGCCGCTCCAGGGCCAGATTGGCCAGCGGCGTGGACGACTCGCCAAGCGCGAACCGCGGGTGCCGGCCGCGCTCCAGCAGCAGCACGTCGCGGCCCTGCGCACGGAGCGCCCGCGCCAGGATCGACCCCGCGAATCCACCACCGGCAATCACTACCTCCCGCCGCTCAGCCACCGCACTCACTGGGTGCGCCGGCCTTCTGGCCGGCATTCGGCGCGAAGCGCCGCCATCCGCCTGGTCAGCCACAGCACCCACGGCATTCCGTCCGCCTGACTTCTCCCTTCCGGTTCATCTCCCGGATCGCTTCGAGCCGGGCCTCCCGGCAGGCGACGCACGCCGAACCCACCCGTTCCAGGTCCCAGGGGTCCACCTGCACCGCCGCCTTGCCGGCGACCGCCTGCAGCCCGAGCTCCAGCGCCTCCTCCACGACCGCCAGGTCCGGCGCCTCGAACCGACCGAGCCGCTGCAGCCGTTCCAGCTCCCCGTTGCCGCCGCGGACCGGGATCAGGGCCACCGACCGCGCACCGGCCTCCGCCGCATGCCGCACGCTCGCAGCCGCCCAGCGTGCCTGCTCCTCCGCCGGCACGAAGGGCACGCCCACGAGCACGAACGCCCGCAGGTCCACGCCGTCCGCCAGCAGCCGAGCGGCCGCCCGGTCGAACTGCTCCAGGGTCAGCTCCTTGCCGAGCCGCGGCAGGGCCCGCGGGTGAACCGTCTCCAGGCCCATCGCCACCTCCAGGCGACCCTCGAGCCGGTCGGCGAAGCGGCGCACCCGGCCGTCCACCAGGCGCGGGTGGCACTCGACGAGCACCCGCTCGAAGCCGTCCGCGAGCCGCGCGATCGGTTCCAGATCCGCCTCCGGCACCGCCCTCGTCTCGAAGAAGTTGCTCGCGTTGTAGAGCTTGAGCCGGTCGCAGCGTTCGAGTCCCGCCTCGGCGAGCAGACGGGGCAGGTCCTCGAGAGCCGAGCGCAACTGCGCCGGCAGCGCCCCCTCCGGCGTCGGCCCCGGGATCGTGAAGCGCCACAGGTCGCAGAAGACGCAGGTGAACGGACACTCGGCGCCGGTCAGGAACACGGTCGCCGCCGGACGGAGTTCGCCGCCCGGCTCCCGTTCCAGCTCGACCGTCACCCCCTGGTGTTGCCAGGGGTCGTGCACGGGACGCGGCGGACGGAGCGCCCGCACCTCCGCCGCCGCCGGACCGCCAACCGTGCCCTCGCGCGGAGTATGGCCGCCGCTTCGCGGCGCGTCTTCCTCAGAAAGCCGGCGAGGACGCCGGCGCACCCAGTCGCCGCGGCGCAACTTGTCAGGCGTAGAGCGACTGGAAGTGGCGGCGGTACTGCTCGGGCGGACGGTCGAAGGCGGCGGCGAACACGTCCGCCGACGCCGCGCCCTCCTGGAAGCGCCGCTTGGGGAAGACCGGGAAGTCGATCCCGAGCACCCGCTTCATGCCTCGCCGCACGACTTCGCCCTTCAGTTCGTACAACGCCTCGTGCGAGCCGCCGACCAGGGCATCGAACGGGATCGCCTCGGCCACCGCGATCACCGCCGGCCGGGTGAAGGGACTGAACCCCTCGAAACCGAGGTGCCGGGCCGGCGCGTGAGTGCGCACGGTCGCCCTGCCGAGGCCGCCCGAGTAGGTCTGCGAGTGCTTGATCGCGTCGACGCCCCAACCCTCCTGGTAGAGCATGGAGTTTCCCACGACGCTGGTGATCGTGAGTTCCTGGTTCTCCTCCAGCGGGTAGTCCTTCAGGTTCTCGTCGCCGCCGTCGCCGTCCACCAGGAGCCGCCAGTCGGGATAGCGCGCGCGGATGCCCCGCAGCAGCGCCAGGCCGACCGCGGCGCACTCGACGTCGAGCGGCTTGTAGTCCTCGATCACCTCGACCGCCCGCAGCGGATCGACCGCTTCGGCGCCGGCCTCGATCTCCTCGCCCAGCATCTCCAGATCGACGCGTCGGAGGAACTCGCGCGCCTGGGCGGCGTCGTCCGCGCCGTCACCGACGCGAAGCGTGAACGCCTTGAGCCGCGCGCCGCTCGCACCACCCTCGAGCAGCGCGCGATTGAGCGCCACCAGCACGGCGCCGCTGTCGATGCCGCCGGAGAAACAGACCCCGACCGGTTCCCGCGCCCGGTCCTCCGGCATCGCGGCCAGCCAGCCGCGAAGTTCGAACATCAGGGCCTCGACGTAGCGCTCGCCGATCAGGTCCAGGTCCGGCGGCAGGGTGCCGCGCGGCGGATCGAAGAAGCGCTCGTGAGTCGGGTTCGGATCGGGGCAGCCGATCAGGCGCAGCGTCGTCTGGTGATGCGCCGGGACCATCCGCGTGTAGGTGGGGTGGAACTGGTCGAGGTAGCCCTCGGCCGCAAGACAGTCCCTGATCTCGTCGATCCGCTGGGCGATGACGAGCATCGGCCCGGACGACTCCTTGGCCAGGAAGTAGCGCATCGGCCGGTCGAGGCTGCGGGCCATCACGACGTCCACTCCGCGCCGCGCGGCGAGCGCGAACGACCCGTCGATTCCCAGCACCGCGTCGGGGCCGGCAAGCAACCGTTGCCGGGCCTCGTCCGCCGTCAGGTTCCACAGCCGCTGTTCCCCGTCGTCGATCAGATTGAGAACGCGTGCGATCGGTCTGTCCACCGTGACTTCCTCCTGTGGGAACGGTCGTTGGCCTCTGGCCGCATGGTACTGTCCCCGCGATGCTCAGGCACCTTCAGACCCCTGTTTCGGCGGGCCGCGGGCGGCTCCGTACCGCGTTCCGCAACGTCGTTTACGTCTTGGTCTGTACAGGTGTCCCGACCGTCTTCATCGGCTGCCAGGGCGGCGCCGCGCCGGAGGAATCCGGCCCGGTGCGAATCCTCCTCGAAGAGGAAGGTCTCGGCGTCGTCTATCTGCCGGACGGCTGCGCGCCGGTCGAGCCCAGCGAGCACCCGCTGGAACTCACCTGCGAACTCATCGAGACGACGGAGACGCCCGCGGGCCCTCCGGGCACGATCCGTCTCGAGCTTGGCGAGCCCCGAGAGGCTTACCTCGACCTCGCGGACGTCTCCGCGCTCGACGTTCTCAGGGAAGAGCACCGGACGCAGTTCGAGGCGTTGCCGGGAGGCGAGTTCCTCGGGATTGGCGGCGCGGTCATCTACGGCCCCTTCGGCGCATCCCGGTACACCCGCGGGCGATTCCAGGCCGAGGACGGAGAGACGCTCCAGCGGATCCGGCTCTTCATGGAGCATCCGATGGAGAACCGGTTCGTCAACCTCGTCTACGACCATCCGGTGGTCGACAACACGGACTCGGCCGCGCGGATCAACAACCATCTTCTCATCCTCCTGGAGAGCCTCAGAACCGCGGAGGACATGCAGGCCGAGGCGGAGGACGGCGCAACGACGGACAATCCGGCGACGTACTGATCCCGAGCCCGGGCACGGCGCCGGCTTCCCGGAAGGCCGCTGACCGATGCTCCCCCGCTGGCTCGACGACGACGAGGCCCTCGGACCCGATCCGGACGCCGCCGAAACCGAACCCCGGCAGGATCGGCAGGCGGACTGGTGGCGGCCCGGCCGGCGCGTGGGCCCGAAGACCCTCGCCGTCTTCAGCCGCCAGTTCGCCGTCCTGCTCGACGCCGGCCTGCCCCTGCTCCAGAGCCTGGAGATCCTCAGCGTCGAGGGACAGCACCCCGGCCTGCGGAGAATCCTGCTCGACGTCCACGGCGAGGTCGAAGCGGGCTCCAGCCTCGCCGACGCGATGAGGCGCCGGCCCCGCGTCTTCGGCGACCTCTACGTCAATCTCGTCGCGTCGGGCGAAGCGAGCGGCGCCCTGCACACCGTGATGGACCGGCTGGCGACCCACATCGAGAAAGTCGCCACGCTTCGCAACCAGGTCCGTTCCGCCCTGACCTATCCGGCGGCGATCCTCGCCGTCGCCGCGGCGGTCGTCTTCCTCATCCTCTGGAAGGTCATCCCGGTCTTTCAGCACCTCTTCGACGACATGGGCGGCGACCTGCCGATCCTGACCCGGATCGTGGTCGGCACGAGCGAGTTCATCGGCGCCTACGTGCTCGTACTCGTCGCACTTGCCGCGGCTGCCGGGTTCGCCGCGAATCGCCTGCTCCGCACCCGTCGCGGCCGGGAATCGGCCGACCGGCTCCTGCTGCGGCTGCCCGTCGCCGGCAAGCTCATGCTCCGCATCGTCGCCGGCCGCACCTGCCGCACCCTGTCCATCCTGCTCTCCTCGGGCATTCCCATCCTGAGCGCCCTGTCCATCGCCGCCGACGCCGCGGGCAACGTCGTCGTCGCGGGCGCCCTCCGCACGGTGCACCGCGAAGTCGAGCAGGGCCGCTCCATCAACCAGTCCCTGCGCGACACGAGGATCTTCCCCGCCATGCTCTGCCAGATCGTCTACGTCGGCGAACAGACCGGCACCCTGAGCCCCATGCTCACCCGCATCGCCGACTTCTACGAGGAGGAGGTGGACAACGACGTGGACTCGATGATGAAGCTCCTCGAACCCGCCCTGATCAGCATCCTCGGCGTCGTGATCGGCACGATCGTCATCTCGATGTACCTGCCGATGTACTCGGCGTTGACGCGGATCGGGTGAGAGCGGCTCGTGCCGCGGTGGCTCGGGGGCGGCACCCAGGTGCCGTAAGTCCGATCGTTTTCGGCAACCAACGGCGCGGGAGATTCCGACCAGAGCATGTACGATCGCCGCCGTCGGCCGGGGCAGAGAGAACCAAGCCTCCCTGTGAGGCAGAGAACGTCCCGGACGGTAGACACCCAGCCCATGTTGCCCCGAAGGTCCATCCTCGTCGCACCCGTGTTGGCTATGGCGCTCGTCACCGTTGCCCACGGACAACGGCTTCTGACGCTTGGTCCCGAGGTGGATGAGGCCCCGGCTCTTGGGGAACCGGTAGCGGTTTCCTCCAGGGCGGCGATGGGAAGTCGGCCGCACATCGTGCAGGTGGACTTGGACCTGGTTCGCTCAGCGCCACGCTGGCTCGAGTTGCCGACGCCGGACGGCCGGGTGCTGACGGCGGAACTGAGCGCGTTTGAGGACCGCGGTGACGGTGACGTGATGTGGTCGGGGAGGTCTCCCGACGCCCTCCACGACAGCGTCGTTCTGAGCATCGCCGGCGGCGGGCTCGGCGGCCATTTCGGTGAACCGATGGGCGCGAAGTACCGGATCGGCGCGGAAGCCGATGGCAGGGGCAGAATGGTCGATGCGCGGCCTGCTCCGGGTCAGCTGACGGAGTTGTCCTGCGGACTTGGCGTGGCGACCGGTGACCGGCTACACGAGCATCTCGCGGACCTGCTACCGCCGGGCGGGCCGTATCTCGGCGGGCCGCGGTCGGTAGCTGGTTCCCAGAGCCACGAGGAACTGAAGATCCTGGTCCTCTATACACTGTCCGCCGAGCGGACCTGGAGAGATCCGAACTGGCATTCCTACGCCGGGGGCAGGGCGGCGACCCTCCAACTGGCGGCCGACTACCTAGCCATGGTGTTCAGGAACGGTCGGCTGGGATTGGAGCCAAACGTCGTCTTCAAGAGGGCGCCGGCGTGGCTCGACAGGGTCGGTACCAAGGCAGTCAGTCACTGGGAAAGCGACCTGTTCAACAGGTTCGACGGCAGCACCGAAGTCGCGATGCTTCGCCGCCAGTACGGCGCAGACCAAGTGCATCTGTTCTACGGCCATGGCGTGCGCGTTCTCGAATACGGCGGGCGAGCCCAACTCTACGGCACACAGCCGTCACGTTGTTGGGCCTGCCGCATATCTTCGCGCATGAAACGGGCCACAACCTGGGCGGTACCCACCAGCCAAGTGTGGTCGGAGCACCTTCTCTGGCGCAAAGAAAGGCTGAGATTCTGGTCCAGGGCTGGGGTGACTGGGCCAACTACGCGTTCGCTCATGGTTGGCGCAAGAATGGTGCAGCCACCTCCGATGGCGAGTTTCCTCCGCAAGGTACTGCCCTCACAGTAGCGTCGGTGCGCGAACCGTACTACTCAAGCGTTCGAATCAACCCTGGTGGCCGACAGATCGGAATCGCCGGCGAACGGGAGAACGAACGTGCCCTGCAGGAGACGGTGCACCATCGGGCCGCACAGAGCGCCCGCGATGGGCAGAGTCCGTTGCCGCCGTCCGATGTGCACGTAGAGGTCACGGGAGCTTCGGCGCGGGCAACGTGGGAGGACCGGTCCACGGACGAAGCAGGCTTTCTTCTGATCCTGACTTCCCTTCGGAACGGCGAGCAAGTGCGCGCAGACCGTCTACCGACCGGCACAGAATCCGCGATCCTCGCCGGTCTGGAGCCCGGTCGGTACGTGATCAGGCTGTACAGTCACTATGCGAGTCATGGCCTGCGAACGGGGATCTCTGAACCGGTGTCGACGTCCTTCCTCGTTTCCGGCGCGGAGCCGTCGGCACCGTCGAACGTCAAGGTTGCCTTGGACGACAGTAACCCGTTTTGCCGCCAGGCCACGGCCACCTGGACTGAGCACTTCCGTTCCGAGGAGAAGGAAAGCGCCTCGTCCTGGTCGGAGGTAAGGGTCTATCTGGACGACAGGCTCCACCGGAGGCACTTTGTTCGGGCTGGCACCGGGTCCCTGTCGTTCGGGCCTTCACAGTTTCCGTTTGACTGCGTCGAAGACGGGATCTACGGCTTTCGCGTGTACGCCCACAGCTTCGGCGGTCGCTCGCAGGGCAGCGACACGGTAACGGTCGAGGGGCCACGGGGCGGACCGCCGGCGGCAGGTTTCGACCTCTCCCTCGACTGCGACGAGGATCTCTGTATCGCGTGGACAGGTGTGCCGGTGAAGTTCGAGAACGAAAGCAGCGGGACGGTCGAGCACGTCCGCTGGGACTTCGGCGATGGCATGACTTCGCCGGAGCGGAAACCAAGCTACACCTGGACCACCCCCGGCTTTTTCCGTGTTGTGCTGACGGCCTACGGCGACGGCCAGAGGTCAACCGTGAGCCGAGACATTCTGGTTCGCTCGAGTGATCCGGCGGGAACCTGCGAGCCGGACCTGGAGACGCTTTGCCTCAGGGATTCACGGTACACGGTGCAAGCCGAGTGGTCGAGGGGCGACAGTAAGCGCGGCCCGGCGAGCGTGGCCTACGCGGGGACGAACGATTCGGGTGTGTTCTGGTTCTTTGGGCGAGAGAACTGGGAGATGTTGATCAAGGTACTTGACGGCTGCGCGGTAAACGGGAACGTATGGGTGTTCGGCGCCTCGACTACAGACCTTGGCTACTCGATCAAAGTGACGGATACCGTCACAGGCCGGAGGCGGGAGTATCGCAACGAGCCTGGCAAGCCCGCGCCCGCGATCACGGACACCGACGCGTTCACCGGGGGGTGCGGCGACAGCGCGGGAGTCGCCGCTCAGCCCGTGACGTTCACCGGCGAAGCGGCGGACGAGGAACCATGGGACAACTGGCTTCCAAGGCAGTCAATCTGGGCGGGGACCCAGGTGGGCCAGGCGTCACACGATGCCTGCGCGGACGCGCGGTGGGCTCTCTGCCCTCAGGATGGCCGCTATGAGGTGGTGGTCTGGTGGCGAACCACGCGGAACGGTGCCTACACCTTGGCCCGGCGCGCTCCCGCCCGCACGAGGGATTCCGGTCTGTACTCCTTCTTCGATGAGGACAACTGGGAGATGCTGATCAAGGTGCTGGACGGTTGCGCGGTGAACGGGCAGCACTGGGTGTACGCGGCGTCTGCAACCGACCTAGGTTTCCAGATCCGGGTGACGGATACAGAGACCCACGCCACCTGGATGTACACGAAGCAACCCGGGAAGCCGGCGGAGGCGGTCACTGCCTCCGAGGCGTTTCCGGACGCCTGTCAGCCCTAAAGTCGACTCGCGGCTCAGCGAGGTTGTCGCGACGCCGGTGGGCATTCGCCGGTGGCGGCGGGGCTTGGGTCGATTGACGGACGGCCGGCCCCTCGGATAACAAGACCGCATGCTGTCACCCGAAGGAGCTTGGAAGGCCATCGAGGCGGAAGCGCAGACACTCGAAGTCGAGCAAGTCTCCAGGGCGGATTCTGTCGGCCGGGTGCTGGCGGCGGGCCTCACGGCGACCGTCGACGTGCCCGCGCACGACGTCTCGGCGATGGACGGCTTCGCCCTCGGCGCGGACGTCGAACCGGGAACCGTGCTGCCGGTCGACGGAATCGTCGCCGCGGGAGACCCGCCGGGAGCGGAGCTTCGATCCGGAGCGGCGTTGCGGATCATGACCGGCGCGCCGGCGCCTTCCGGGGCGGACCGGGTGATCCCGATCGAACAGACGGAGTTCGATGCCGCGGACGAAACGGGGGCCACGGGAGCCGTCCGCATCGTGGAACCGGTGCCGGAGGATAGCCACATCCGGCGGCAGGCCGAGGTCACCGCCGCCGGCGGGCCGCTGCTGGCGGCGGGAGAACTGCTGACGCCGGGCGGAGCCGGCGTGCTGGCGACCCACGGCATTCCCGAGGCGCCGGTGTTCCGCCGGCCCGCCGTCGCGACCCTCTCGACAGGCGACGAGGTCGTTCCGGCGGAAGCGGAACCGGGTCCGGGTCAGCTTCGGGATTCGCACCGCGACTTCCTGCGGGCCGCCCTCTCCCAACTGGGCATCGAAGCGCGCTCGCTCGGCATCGCGCGGGACGACCCCGCCGAGCTCGAGTCGAAGATCGCAAGCGGCCTCGAGTCGGACGTGCTCCTGATCTCCGGCGGCGTCTCCATGGGCGAGTTCGACTTCGTGGAACAGGTTCTCGGCGACACGGGTCTCGGCTGCCGCATCCTGTTCGACGCGGTGGCGATCCAGCCCGGGAAGCCCCTGGTCGCGGCGCGCCACGACCGGGGATGGGTCTTCGGCCTGCCCGGCAATCCCGCCTCGGCCATGGTCACGTACTGGCTGTTCGTGCGCCCCCTGTTGCGCCGCATGGCCGGCGCGGACGACAGTTGCTGGCAGGGCGCCCTCAGGGCCCGGCTCGAGGGCGACCTGCCGGGCGCGAAGTGGCGCGACCGCTTCCTGCCCTGCCGGCTCCGGACCGTGTCCGGGCGGGTGCTGGCGGACCCCCGACCGCCCCTGGGCTCCCACGACCTGGTCGCCTACGGCGCCGGCTCCGGGCTGGTGCGCGTGCCGAAGCACAGTGCCCCTGCCGCTGCCGGGGATCCCTGCGAGGTCCTGCCTCTGTAGCGCCTCCCTTCGCTCCCCGCCTGCTGCTACACTCACGCGCCGCCGACCCGGAGGGGCCGTAGCTCAGTTGGGAGAGCGCTTGAATGGCATTCAAGAGGTCGTGGGTTCGACTCCCATCGGCTCCACCATTCCGGTCGGCCTGAGCACTCACTCCGGGCGGGCGCTGTCGAGCATTGCCAGGAAGGCCTGTCGCTGCTCCCGCATCGTGGATGCGGGTCCGACGGCACGCAGGAACCAGGGGCCGCCGGGCGCTTCGATGACCGCGCCGTAGAGCGCGAAGTCCGGCTGGTCCGTACTCGGGAAGCTGCCGATCGTGCTCGCCCTGACCATGCCCTCGAGTTCGATCCAGGTACGGCGGACGCCGTCGCTCTCGCGGCTCTGCGGGATCGCTTCGGGAGCGCCGGGATCGAGGACGACCTGGCTCTTCCAGCGTTCGATGTTCGCCGCCGCGCCACCGCCGCCGCCGGGTCCGAAGTAGTACATCGAGATCTCGCCCGCGCCGCCCGAGCCCGGAATCCCGGCCTCGAGCATGCGCATCGCGGACCGGGGTTCGAGCCGGTCCCACGCCGCCGGCAGCGCGATCGACACGCCGTTCGCGGTCACCGGCGCCGACAGTTCGACTGCCTGGGCGACTTCCTCGGCGCCGGCGTTGCCCTGGGCCGGCGCATCCGGGCCGCAGGCCAGGAGCAGGATCGTCAGGCCGAGCACCGGAACGCGGGGCAGCGGGGTAGCGGTCGGCGTCGTCATCGCTTGGCTCCTCATGCGGTCATCGACTCAGGCGAACAGCCGGTCGGCTGAGGATATGCTGCCCGGCGGAAGCGCTCGGGGGCTGGTGCCTCCTGCGGTCTTCAAAACCGTTGTCCGGGGCGTGATGCGTCTCCGGGGGTGGGTTCGATTCCCATGCGCTTCCGCCACCGGCGACCGGGTCTTCACAAGTCGCTGGTCCGGGGCGTGATGCGTCTCCGGGGGTGGGTTCGATTCCCATGCGCTTCCGCCACGGGCGACCGGGTCTTCACCAGTCGCTCGTCCGTGCCGCTACGAAGCCGCGGCGGCCTTGGAACTCTCGCTCTTGGGACTTTCGCTCTCCCCGGAGGAGGCCGGCGCGTCCGCCTTCTTGCCCGAGTCCGAGGCGTAGTCGTTCACGTACCAGCCGCTGCCCTTGAACTGGAACGCGGGCGCGGAGAGCAGCTTCTTCAGGCTGCTCCGGCCGCACTCCGGGCACTCCTCCAGGGGCGGCGCGGCGAACGCCTGGATCGCCTCCAGCGTGGCCTCGCACTCCGTGCAGCGGTACTCGTAGAGAGGCATGGCAGCGGCGGATGATAGCAGTTGGCAGCAGTCTCCGGTGCAAGCTGCCAATCACCGGCCGCGCCGACCTGCGGAGCAGCGGCCCCCGCGCGACCCGCTAGAACTGGTACGCCAGACCGACGTGGGCCGCCGCGTACGTGCTGGCTGCATCGATGTCGGCGTAGTGGCCCGACAGCTCGATCACCACGGAGAGCCGGTTGTTGATCCGGAAGTCGCCGGAGACGCCGAGCGTCAGACCGGGGCCCTCCTCGGACTCCGCGCCGTTCCCGAGCTGGTAGAGACCGAGCCCGAAGAACACACCCGACTCGTAGTACAGCTCCTGGAAGCGGTACTCACCCGCGATCGTCGCGTAGCGGAAGGTCGGGCTCTCGATGGGACCAACCTGATCGCCGCTGAGACCGAAACTGCCAAGGCGAATCCCGACCGCGGTGCGCGGCTGCGTGCGCCAGGAGAAGCCGGCCTGCACTCCTCCGTTGTCGGTTCCCTCGCTGAAACTGCCGCCGATCGACGGGCTGAGCGTGACCGTGTAGCTGTAGCGCTCCTGGGCCGTGGCCGCGCCCGCAGCGGCGAGCAGCAGCAGAACCGCCGCCAGCAGGAAGACGACGGGACGGTAAGCGGGTCGCGACGCCCACGGGCGCGCGCACCCGGGGCGGGACTGAGGATCCGATGCGGTCAAGTGAATCTCCTTCGGGTGCGCCGGGCACTCTAGCAACCGGCCCCCCGAAGAGCGCCGGATGAAATCCGTCCTTGTCGGCAGGAATGACCGAGAACGGCCCACCCACCGGACGACTGCCTACTTCGTTCTACGGATCCCGACGGCGAAACGTCTGTAGCCGTTTCCGGTCCACGGCAATACGCCTCGGCCGGATCGCCTCTGTCTGCGCGCGTCGCGCCGGCGCGTTCGCCCTCGAACTGCTCCTGCCCCGGGTCTGCCTCGCGTGCTCCGCACCGGCCGAGCGGGAACTCAGCCTGTGCCTGGCATGCCGCCGCCTGCTCGAACCGCCTCCACAGGGCGTCGCGGCCGGCGACAGCCTGGAGGGATGCGATGCCTTCTTCTGGCTCTGGGTGTACCGGCCGCCGATGGACCGGGTCATCCTGGGACTGAAACACCACCGCCTCGACTATCTCGGACGGCACATCGCGGCCAGCGCCGTGGACGCGCTGGGAATGGAGCTGGGCCGCGCGGAGTTGATCGTCCCGATGCCCATGCACTGGCGCCGCCGCCTCGTCCGCGGCCGAAACCACGCCGAGTCGATCGCCAGTCCGCTGGCGGCGAAGCTCGGACGCCCCCGGCGCGCCGCGCTGCGTCGCCGGACCCTGGGCCGGCCCCAGGTCGGACGAAGCCGGCGCCAGCGGCTCGCCAACCCGACCGTCATGTTCCACTGCCCCCGGCCGGCCGATGTCCGTGATCGCGTCGTGCTCCTCGTGGACGACGTCGTCACCACGGGCGCCACGGCCGCTCGCGCCGCCCGCTGCCTGCGGGCCGCGGGCGCGGCGGAGGTCATCGTGTTCACTCCCGCGCGGACGCCGGGATGACCGGCCAACTCTTCCGCTATAGTGGCTAGCTGACATGACTTGCCGGAACCATCCCGGCGGCTCCCGGTCGACCGTGGCGCTCTCGCGCCTGCTCGCGGCGGGAGCCCTCGCGCCGGTCGCCGCGGTAGCCATGTTCGCCGCCGCGCCCGTCCGGGCGGGCCTCGACGTGCCCAGCCTCGGCGATCCGACCGCCGGCCGCCTGGTCGGCCGCGTCCACGCCGGCAAGGCTCCGCTGCCCGCGGCCAACGTCTACGTCTACGACGTCGCGGACAGCAGCAAGCTCCTCGCGACGACGGATCGCTTCGGGCGTTACGCCTTCCAGCCCCTGCCAGCCGGCATCTACCGGGTGATCGCCCACCGGCCGGGCTACGTCCCCGCGGTGGCGGAACTCACCCGCACGACGGGCGAATCCGTCCAGTCGCTCGACTTCGAGCTGGGAACCCGGGCACGCCGCTCCGGCGAGGACGACGAAGAGGACTTCTGGTCGGTCCGCGCCCGGATCCCCAGCGACGTGCTGCGCCAGATCCAGATCGCCGAAGCGATCGCCGACGATTCCGGCTGGGCCCTCGAGACGGCGATCCAGCGGGAGCGATTCGAAGCCGAGCTGAGGACCCTCTCCGGGATCGAAGAGGCCGGCGAGGCCGGCGCCCTGGTGCTGGGCAGCCAGATCGATCTCCGCAGCCGGTTCGGCGAAACGCAGCTCGCCCTTCGCTCCGATCTGCGCGAGTTCAAGCGTCAGGCCTTCCGGGCCGACGCCGCGCAGCAGCCGGTCGGCGACAGCCAGGCCTTCGCCCTCGACGTGAACCACCGGGGTTCGAACATCCAGTTCACGTCGCAACGCCACCGCTTCCAGGGTCCACGGGCCGGAGCCTGGGACGAGCGGGACCCCGGGGCCGGCGGACTGGAGAGCTACGGCGTGCGCCTGGAGCAGGCGGCCGGCGGAGGAGCCTCCCACTTCGAGGCCCGCTACACCACGGACAACAACTTCCACCACGGCTTCGGCGACCTCTACGCCGGCCCGAGCGGCGTCCACAGCCGAGCGCTGGCCGCGATCGACTCGCCGATGTCCTCGACGACCCTCGAGTTCCGCGGCGCCTACGAACGGCAGATCACCGCCAGCACGTCTCTCGAGACCGGCATCAGCTACCGCGAGCGCCAGGCCTACGGCGACGGCCCGCTGTCCAGTTGGGGCGAGGATCCCCACCAGCGTTTCGACGTCTTCGGCCAGGGAGACTGGGAGATCCAGCCCACCGTCGTCCTCGAGTACGGCATGTTCAGCACCCTGAGCGACGGCAGTCTCTCGTTCACGCCCCAGGCCGGCTTCGTCGTCGAACTCGGTCCAAACTGGCTGGCCAGCGTCGCGGCGAGCCAGCGGGTCGACTCCGAACAGTTCCTCTTTCGCGACTTCCTGCCCGTGCAGTACCAGGACGACGAAACCTGCAGCACGACCTACGAGCACTGCTACCGGGTCAAGCTCAGCCGCCAGCTCGGCGCATCGGGTCAGGACCACGGCATCGAGTTCGGCGTGAACCGGCGGCAGTTCGCCGACAACGTCCGGCTGTACTTCAGCCGCGACGTCTTCGACCGGCTGGAGAGCCTGCTGCTCGTGGACGGCGACCAGGTCGAGGAAATCCAGTTCGGTCTCCAGCAGCGCCTGGGCGAGAAGATCCTGACCCGCGTCAGCTCCGCGGCCGCCGTCGGCGGCGGCGGCCTGCTCCGGGCCAAGGACGGCAGCGGTCTCCGCAACGACGTCCGCTACCTCGTCGCAAGCGCCGACACACACTTCGAGCGCAGCTCGACCGGCGTCCTCGTCGCCTACCGCTGGGTGGAACAGGAACTCTCGCCAGTCACCCACGACGTCGCCGACTTCCGGCCCGCCCGCGCGGACACCGTGCTCGCCGTCGAACGCATCCAGGTCGTGCTGACCCAGGACCTGCCCTGGGTCACGGGCCTGCAGAACTGGGCCCTGCAACTCGAGATGCAGGTCAGTCGCGGACACGTCCCGATCGACTCCAGCCACGACCCCGACGAGCTCCGTCGCCGCGTCGTCGCCGGCATCGCAGTCCGCTTCTAGCCGAAACCACCGGGCGCACCACCGGCTCCGTCACTGGGTGCGCCGGCGGATGCACCACCGGCTCCGTCACTGGGTGCGCCGGCGTCCCCGCCGGCTGCCGCCGAAGGCGGCCAAACAAACGCGCCGGCCAAAGGCCGGCTCCTCTCCGCGACTCCGGCTCCTCTCCGCGACTCCAACTCCGCTCCGCAACTCCAACACGCCGTACCAGCCGCACATCCAGTTCAACAAACCGTTCCACAACCAACAGATTGAACCAACCTAAGCCCCAAAGAGGCTAACCTGCCCTAGAATCAAGGGCCAAGGGCCGCTTCACGGTGGCACAGCACGTGCTTACGACATACTGAATCGGCCCTCCGCACGGTAGCCCCGGGCCGCGCCTGAGACGAAGACGCCACACCCCAAGCGAGCAGATCCCCAGAGATGCGCATCGAGTCCCGACCGACCCGACTCGGCCTCACCGCGGCCCTGCTCCTGCTGACCATCCTGGTCGTCGGCCTGGGCGGCTTCTCCGTGGGGCGCAAGGTGGCCTCCTTCCAGACGATCGGCGTCGTCGCCGAGGCGACCGACGGCGGGTTGCGCGTCGTGTCCGCGGACGAGGCGTCCGGCCTCGAGACGGACGACATCATCGTTCTCGTCAACGGGGAGCGGGCGCTGTCGGCCGACGAACTGGACCGGCTGCTGCGCTGCTGCAGCGAGAGCGACCTGCAGGTGCTCCGGGACGACGAACTCGTTTCGGCCAGCCACAGTCTGCCCGGCCTCACCCTGGACTGGGCGTACATCGTGCTCGCCCTGACCGGGATCGCCTACCTGCTGATCGGCCTCTACACGCTGAGCCGGCAGCGCACGCGACCGATCCTGCTCTTCCACCTGTGGACGTTGACGTCGGCCGCCCTCTACCTCTTGACGCCGGTCGCTCCCTTCGACGGCATCGACCGTATCTTCTACCTGGCCGACAGCGTCTGCCGCGTCCTGCTGCCGCCGCTCACACTGCACTTCTTCCTCATGTTCCCGGCGCGGCCGTGCTCCCGCTGGCTGCGGCGCGCCGCCCCCTGGCTCTACCTGCCGGCGACGGCGCTCCTCGTGGTGCAGTTCGATCAGATCTTCGGCAACGGCGCGCTGACCGGCGGGTTGAGCGCGGCCACCCTGGAGCGCCAGGACCGCATCGAGCTCGCGTTGCTCGTCGTCTTCGCGCTGGCGGCGGCCGCGATGCTCGGGCGCAGTCTGCTGTCGCGTCCCGGCTGGGAACAGGGCCGCCAGAGCCAGTGGATCGCGTTCGGCGTCGCCGGCGGGTACCTGCCGTTCCTCCTGCTCTACGTGGTGCCCTTCTCCTTCGAACTCGCCGCGCCCGGCTGGCTGAGCGTCGCCGCCACGGCGCCCCTGGCGCTCGTCCCGCTGAGCTTCGCCTACGCCCTGCTGCGCTACCGGCTCTGGGACGTGGCCGTGATCGCCCGCGACGTCGCGACCTACGCGCTCACCGTGCTGCTGGCCGTGCTCGGCTTCTCGCTGCTCAGTCTGCTCATCCGCCGCGGCGTGCCCCAGGACATGGTCGTGGCGAGAGGCTTCCTGAACGCCAGCGCGCTCCTGCTCATCGGCACGCTCTCCGTTCCGGTCAGGCAGGGCATCGGAACGGGCCTGCAGCGACTCCAGTACCGGGCGCAGCAGAGCCGCCGCGCCCTGGAGCGACTGGGCCAGGAACTGCTCCACGAGCGGGATCTCGACCGGCTCGCCTCGAGTCTGCTGAAGGAGCTGGAAGAAGGACTGGACCTGGAGCAGAGCAACCTGTTCCTGGTCGAGGGGGAGCACCTCGTCGCGGTCAGGGAGGAACCGGAGGCGCCCTCGCTCGAACTCAGCGACGTGGACGCCGGAGTCTGGAACGGGCCTCACGTCCTCCTCCCGCCGGCGCCTCTCGCCGACACCGCGAAGAGCACGCCGATGCGGCTATCGGTCCTCGGCTATCACTCCGTCTTCCCGCTCTCGGTGCGCGATCGCCGGGTCGGCCTCCTGTACGTCGGCCACCACAGCGGCGGCGCACCGCTATCCAGCGACGACCTGGCCCTGATCCGCCAACTGCTGAACCAGGCATCCCTGGCGATCGAGAACGCGCAACTGCTGGAACAGAGGCGGCGGCAACTGGACCGCGTCTCCGAACTGAAGCAGTTCAGCGACGAGATCATCGAGTCCTCCCCCGCCGGCATCGCCGTCGTCGACTCCGCGAACCGGATCGTGACGGCGAACGGCGCGTTCGCCGCTCTCGTCGACATCGCCCGGAGCGATCTCAAGGGCCGCGCCCTCGGGGACCTGATCCCTCTCCACCTCTTCCCGAAGCAGGGCGACCCGCCGGTCGAGGTCCGGTTCGAGAACGCCCACTCCGCCGAACAGCACCTGCAGTTGTCGGTCGCCGAGTTTCTGGGCGCCGCGAATGACCACCGGGTCGTCGTCGCCCTGGACATCACGGAGCGCGAGGCGATGAAGCGGAAGCTGGCCGAGAACGAGCGTCTCGCGGCGATCGGCGCGATGGCCGCCGGCGTCGCGCACGAAGTGAACACGCCGCTGACCGGCATCTCCAGCTACGCCCAGATGCTGCTCGCCGAAACTCCCGACCGGGATCCGCGCCGGCGGCTGCTGCGCAGGGTCGAACGCCAGACCTTCCGCGCCGCCCGCATCGTGAACACCCTGCTCGACTTCGCGCGCCGCGGCCGGCACGAACCCGCCGCCGTCGACATGGGATCCGTCATCCAGGAGAGCTGCGACATGCTCGCCGAGCGCTTCGCGGAGGCGGGCGTCGAGGTCCGCGTGGACCTCGACCCGGACGACACGGTCTGGGTGCTCGGCAACGAGACGGAGCTGGGTCAGGTGCTCGCCAATCTGCTGGCGAACGCCGTCGACTCGATGACCGAGACGGACTCCGAACCCAGACAACTCACCATCGCCGTACGAAACCTGGACGGCCTGATCAACGTACTCATCGACGACAGCGGCCCCGGGATTCGCGAACAGCATCTCGAACGTGTATTCGAGCCTTTCTTCTCCACTCGCAAGGCCAGCGGCGGTACCGGCCTCGGTCTCTCCATCAGCCAGGAGATCGTGCGCCGGCACGGCGGCGACCTCTTTGCAACGAACCTCGACCCCAGCGGTTGCCGATTCACCGTCCGGCTGCCACGGATGGTCTCGCCGCCGCTAGTTCAGGCCGGGGAGCAAGGATCATGAACATACTCGTCGTCGACGACGAAGACGTCCTGCAGGACGTTCTCACGGCCCTGATCCGGCAGGAAGGGCACCACCCGATCTGCTGCGCCTCGGGCCAGGAGGCGCTGAGCGTGCTCGCCCAGGAAGAGATCGACCTGGTGCTGCTCGACCTGATGCTGCCGGACATGAACGGCCGGGAGGTCATGCGCCGGATCCGGCAGGTCGAGCCGGACCAGGTCGTCGTCGTGATCACCGCCTACTCCTCGATCGAGGGGGCGATCGAGGCGATGCGCGAAGGCGCCTTCCACTACCTGCCCAAGCCGTTCAAGAACGAAGAGGTCCGGCTGACCATCCGCCAGGGCCTCGAGCGCCGCCGGCTGACCGCCGAGAACCGGGATCTCAAGGAGCAACTGCGGGAACGCCAGGGCTTCGACAAGATCATCGGCAAGAGCCGGTCGATCCGCCAGGTCTTCGACCTGATCCGCAGGGCGGCGCCGTCGAAGAGCAACATCCTGATCCGCGGCGAGAGCGGCACAGGCAAGGAGCTGGTCGCCAAGTCGATTCACGGCAACTCGAAGCGCAAGGACGGGCCCTTCGTCACCGTGAACTCGGGCTCCATGCCCAGCGAACTCCTCGAGAGCACGCTCTTCGGCCACGTCAAGGGGGCCTTCACCGGCGCCGTCTCGCACAAGAAGGGCCTGTTCGAAGTCGCCCACGGCGGCACGATCTTCTTCGACGAGATCGGGAACATCCCGTCCGACACCCAGTCCAAGCTGCTCCGCGTGATCCAGGAGAAGGAGTTCATGCGCCTCGGCGGCCTCGAGACCCTCAGCGCGGATGTCCGCCTGGTCGCGGCGACGAACGCCGATCTGGAGACGCGGGTCGCCGGCGGCGACTTCCGCGAGGACCTCTACTACCGGCTGAACGTGATCACGATCCAGCTACCGCCGCTGTCCCGCCGCGTGGAGGACATCCCGCTGATCTCCCAGCACTTCCTGAGCACCTACTCGAACGAGAACGAGAAGCACCCGCGGCGGCTGACCTCCGAGGCGATGGACCTGCTGATGGCCTACCACTGGCCCGGCAACGTGCGCGAACTCGAAAACGTGATCGAGCGGGCCGTCGTGCTCTCGACCGGCGAAGAGATCGGCGTCGACCTGCTGCCGGGCAACATCCGCAACCCCCACACGACCCTGCCGCCCCCGGAAACCCTGCCGACGCGGGGGGTCTCCTTCAAGGAAGCGGTCAGCGCCTACGAACGGCAGTTGATCGTCAAGGCGCTGCAGGCCTGCGGCGGCGTCCAGAAGCGCGCCGCGGAACGCCTGAAGGTCAAGCCCACGACGCTCCACGAGATGATGAAGCGCCTGCGGGTCACCGTCGAGAGCCGGGCGAGCTAGGCGCCTGCGGCCTTCTCGCTACGGCTCGACCAGCCCGTCGTAGGCTTCGGGCCGCCGGTCACGGTAGAACTGCCACACGGACCGGACTTCGTCGATCATGCCGAGGTCGAGGTCCGCGACCAGGAGTTCGTCCTGGTCTCCTGACGCCTGGGCGACGATCTCGCCCCTGGGGCTGACGAAGTAGCTGCTGCCGTAGAAGGAACCGAGGTCCCAGGGCTTCTCCGTGCCGACGCGGTTGACGCAGCCCATGAAGTAGCCGTTCGCCACGGCGTGGGCGGGCTGCTCGATCGTCCACAGGTGGTCGGAGAGGCCGGCGACGGTGGCCGACGGGTTGTAGACGATCTCGGCGCCGGCGAGGCCCAGGGCGCGCGCGCCCTCGGGGAAGTGGCGGTCGTAGCAGATGTAGACGCCGATCCGGCCGAAGGCGGTCTCGAACACGGGGTAGCCCAGGTTGCCCGGGCGGAAGAAGTATTTCTCCCAGAAGCCGGCGACCTGCGGGATGTGCGTCTTGCGGTACTTGCCCAGATAGCTGCCGTCCGCGTCGATCACGGCGGCCGTGTTGTAGAGGATGCCCGCGGTCTCGCGCTCGTAGACCGGCACGACGATCACCATGCCGAACTTGCGGGCGTACTCCGCCATCCGCTCCGTCGCCGGGCCGGGAACCGGCTCCGCGGCCGCGAACCAGCTCGAGTCCTGGCCGGGGCAGAAGTACGGCGTGTTGAACACCTCCTGCAGGCAGAGAACCTGGACGCCCTGGCGGCCAGCCTCCTCGATGTAGGGGATGTGCTTCGCCGTCATCGCCTCAACCGTCGCGGCGACCTCCTCGGCCGACGCGCCGTCTCCGCAGGTGCCCTCCGGCAAGGACAGCTGGATCAGGCCCGACTTCAAGATTCTGCTCATATCGCTTCTCCGTATCCGTTGGTGCGCCGGCCTTCTAGAACGGCCCGCCGAACAGCCCTCGCTTCAAGAAGTTCCCGCCGCCGGCGCGGCCGTGCCAGATGTTGTCCTCGACGACCACGCGGCCGCGGCTGATCACGATCTCGGAGACGCCCTGCACCTCGGTGCCCTCGTAGGTGTTGTAGTCCACGTTCATGTGGTGCGTGTGCGGGTTGTCGATGCTGATCGTCTCCCGCCGGTCCGGGTTGAACACGACGATGTCCGCGTCGCTGCCGACGGCGATCGTCCCCTTCTTCGGGAACAGTCCGAACAGCTTGGAGGCCGCGGTCGAGGTCAGTTCGACGAACTTGTTGACCGACAGCCGGCCGCCCACGACGCCGCCGTTGTAGACCAGGCTCATCCGGTTCTCGACTCCCGGACCGCCGTTCGGGATCTTGCTGAAGTCGTCGATCCCCAGAACCTTCTGGTCCTTGAAGCAGAAGGGGCAGTGGTCGGTCGAGATGCTCTGCAGGTCGCCGAAGCCGAGGCCCCGCCAGAGGTGTTCCTGGTTCCACTTCTCGCGGAGCGGAGGCGTCATGACGTACTTGGCGCCCTCGAAGTCCTCGTGATCGTAGTGGCTCAAGTCCAGGAAGAGGTACTGCGGACAGGTCTCCGCGAACACCTGGGCGCCGCGGTCGCGGGCCAGGGTCACCTGCTCCAGAGCGTCCGCGCAGCTCAGGTGGACGATGTAGACGGGGACCCCGGCCACCTCGGCGATCGCGATGGACCGGTGGACGCCCTCCGCCTCCATTCGGGTTGGGCGGGTCAGAGCGTGGTACTTCGGCGACGTTTTACCCTCCGCCAGCGCGATCTTCACGATCTCGTCGATCACGATCCCGTTCTCGGCGTGCATGCAGACCAGGGTGCCGTCCTCGCCGGCCTTGCGCATCGCCCGGAACAGCGTGCCGTCGTCCACGTAGAGGACGCCCGGGTAGGCCATGAACATCTTGTAGGAGGTCACGCCCTCGTCGGCCAGGCGCCGCATCTCCCACAGCCGGTCGTCCTCCATGTCGGTGACGATCATGTGGAAGCCGTAGTCGATGCCCGCCTTGCCGGCCGCCTTCTCGTGCCAGGTCTCGAGGCCCTCGAGGGTCGAATGCCCCTTCGTCTGGATCGCGAAGTCGACGATCGTCGTCGTGCCGCCGAAGGCGGCGGCCCGGGTACCCGTCTCGAAGTCGTCCGCGCTGGTCGTGCCGCCGAACGGCATGTCCATGTGGGTGTGCGGATCGACGCCGCCCGGGATGACCAGCCGGCCCGCCGCGTCGATCGTGCGGTCGGCCTCCACGTCCAGGTCGCGGCCGATCAGGGAGACCGTCTCGTCCTCGACGAAGATGTCGGCGTGGTAGTCGTCCACCGCCGTGACGATGCGTCCGTTACGAATCAGCAGAGACATGGTTCCTCCTCGCCGGCCGTGGCCCGTCGGATCCCCATCACTCTAACCGTCAGTCGCTCACGGGGCTCCGAACCCGGTAGCGCTCGAACCACTCCAGGACGTTCGCGACCTTGGCAATCAGGTTGGACGGACTGCTGCTCGCGATGCCGTGCGAGGCGTTCTGAATCCGCACCATCTGCGTCGGCACATTTCGGATCTTCAGCGCCTGGTAGTACTGCTCGGTCTGTCCCATCGGCGTGCGCAGGTCCTGTTCCCCGGTGATCAGCATCGTCGGCGTCGTCACGTTGCCGACGAGGGAGAGGGGCGAGCGGGCCCAGTAGTGCTCCAGCATGCCGTCCTCCCACACGGGGCCGGGGAACCAGTACTGGTAGTAGGACGCGTAGCCGTCCGACGTGAGCGAGAAGCTGATCCAGTCGATGACCGGCTTCTGTGACACGGCCGCGCCAAAGCGCTCGGTCTTCCCGACGATCCACGCCGTCAGCACTCCGCCGCCGCTGCCGCCGGTGACCATCAGATTGTCCTCGTCGATGTAGCCCAGCTCGATCAGGGCATCGACGCCCGACATCAGGTCGTCGTAGTCGCGGCCGGGATAGGCGTGGTGGATCAGGTTGCCGAACTCCTCGCCATAGCTCGTGCTGCCGCGCGGGTTGGTGTAGAAGACGACGTAGCCCGCCGCCGCATAGAACTGGACCTCGGCCGCGAAGCGCGGGCCGTAGTTGGCGAACGGGCCGCCGTGAATCTCCAGAACGAGCGGGTACTTGCGAGAGGGGTCGAAGTCCGGGGGCTTGGCGATCCAGCCGTGCACGGGACGGCCGTCGTGCGAGGATTCCCACCAGATCTCCTCGACCGCGGCAAGCTCCTTGTGGGCAAGAAGATCCTCGTTGAGGCCGGTGATCCGGCGCGCTTCCGTCCCCGCCCGGCCGACAGCGACATCGGCCGGCCGCGCCGGCGAATTGACGGTGAAGGCAAAGCTCCCGTCGCGAGCCACCGTGTAGGAGCCGCCGCCGTAGGGTCGCCCGAGGGCCACGCCGCCAAGTTCGGCGGCAAGGTCCGTGACATCGCCGCCGAGGGTGATGTTCGCGACCCTGGTCGTGCCCTGGTCGTCGTACTGGATGAAGAGAGAACGACCATCCGCAGCCCAGTTGAGGTTGCCCACGTCACGGTCCAGGTCGCCGACGCGGCGGGCGCCGCCGCCGTCCCGATCCATGACGTACAGGCGGGAGACCTGGTAGCCCTGATGGCGATCGTCGAAGCCCGTGTACGCGATCCGGGAGCCGTCGGGCGACACCGCCGGGCCGCCATCCGGGCCGAAGCGATCCGTAAGCTGGCGAAGCTCCCGCGTCTCGACCGCCACCTCGAAGACTTCGCTGTCCCGGACGTCGAAGTCGGGGTCGTCCCGGTTGGCGCTGAAGACGATCGAGCGGGAGTCGGGCGACCAGGACAGCCCGCCGCCGTGATCGTACGCACCGCTCGTCAACTGGCGCGGCGTGCCCCCGTCCGCGGGAAGAACGAAGATGTGCGTGTTCCCGTCCGGGAGGTATCCGCGGCCGTCCGCCCGGTAGCGGAGCTTCGAGATCACACGTGCCGGCGTCGTCCACTCGGCGCCCTCGGGCCTCGACGGCATCTTCGCGAAGGCGGATGCCGGTTCGGGCACGAACATCGTCATGGCGATCCAGTTCCCGTCGGGCGACCAGGCGATGTTCCCGGGGGACTCGGTCACGTTCGTGAGTTCCGCCGTCTGGCCGGTGTCCATCCAGCGCACGAACAGTTGGTTCGCGCCTCCACTCGAGCCCACATACAGCAGGCGGTCTCCGCCGGGAGACCAGCGCGGCGAGCTCACCGAGCCGCTTCCGTCCGTGATCGCACGGTGATTCGAGCCGTCCGCGTCGACTACCCACAGCGCGGAGCGTGGCCTGTCCGTCATGACGTCGAAACCGCGCCGGACGTACACGACCCGGTCGCCGTCGGGCGATATGCGGGGGTCGTCGGCAACCTCCATTTCGAAGACATCCAGGTACTGGAGCCGGTCGGGGTCGGCGGCCTCTTCGTTGACCTGGCCGACCAGCGGCCCGGTCACGAGCGCGAGAGCGAGAGCGAACAGCGATCCGTGTTTCTTCGTCATTCCAGTCCCCTGTCGTGGAGCGTACTAGGACTAGCGACCCCTCAACCTCTACCGCCGACAAAACGCCAGGACTCGCGGAATTCCCGCCAGGTCGGCGACCACCCACTCGACATCCAGACCGCCTCGCTCCGCCAGGTCGCGGACCGCCTCGAGCTGGCCCTTGCCGATCTCGAGCAGCAGGCGCTGCCCGGACTGGAGGATGCCGCCCGCCGCGAGCAGGCGGCGGTAGAAGTCCAGGCCGTCGCCGGCGAAGAGGGCCTCGGGCGGCTCGTGGTCGCGGACTTCGGGCATCAGGGACGGCCACTCGCCGACGTCGATGTAGGGCGGGTTGGAGACGACGACGTCGAAGGCCCCGGGGCGCAGCGCCGACAGCAGGTCGGCACGGACCAGCCGCACCCGATCCTCGACGCCGTGGCGCCGGCAGTTCAAGGCCGCCACCGCCAGCGCGCCGGGCGAGAGGTCGGTCGCGACGACCCGGCTGGCCGGCCGCTCCAGCGCCACGGTGATGGCGATGCAGCCGGAACCGGTGCCGACGTCGAGCACCCGGGCCCCGTCCTCCGTGCAGTTCAGGACCGCCTCGACCAGGTGCTCCGTCTCCGGCCGCGGGATCAGCACCCGCGGGTCGACGGCGAACGTCCGGCCATGGAACTCGCGGCGGCCCAGCAGGTAGGCGACCGGGATCCGGTCCGCCCGGCGGCGGATCAACTGCCCGTAGCTGAGCGCCGCGGGCTCGGGCACGTCGTCGTCGGCGCGGGCGTAGAGCTGCGCCTCCGAGAGCCTCAGCACTTCGCCGAGCAGCAGCGCCGCCTCCCGGCGCGGCTGCTCGACCGAGCCGGCCAGGTGCTCCTGCCCCAGGTCGAGCAGATCGACGATGCGGGCCGCCCCCGGCGGGGGCTCTTTCGGGCCATCCGGCATCGCGGCGCTGTCGACCAGCCGAAGCGGCACTCAGACCGGGTCCGCTTCGCCCGTCTGCTGCAAGCGCTCCGCTTCGAAATGCCGGTGCAGCGGGACGATCAGCGGATCGAGGTCTCCCTCGAGGATCGACGGCAACTTGTGGACGGACAACTTCGCGCGGTGGTCCGTGACCCGGTTCTGCGGGAAGTTGTACGTCCGGATCTTCTCCGAGCGATCGCCGCTGCCGACCATCCGCCGGCGTTCCTCTCCCATTTCGGCGTTGGCCTTCGCCTCCTCGATCTCGAGCAGGCGGCTCTTCAGCACCCGCATCGCCTTCGCCTTGTTCTTGATCTGGCTCCGTTCGTCCTGGCAGGTGACGACCAGGCCCGTGGGCTGGTGCGTCAGCCGCACCGCGGAGTACGTCGTGTTGACCCCCTGACCACCCGGGCCGGAGGCGCAGTAGGTGTCCACCCGCAGGTCGGAGGGTTCGATCTCGATCTCGATGTCCTCCGCCTCGGGCAGTACGGCCACGGTGACCGCCGACGTGTGGATGCGCCCCGAGGCCTCCGTCTCCGGCACGCGCTGCACGCGGTGAACGCCCGCCTCGTAACGCAGGGTGGCGAACGCGCCCCGGCCCTCGACGATCGCCGACACCTCCTTCACGCCACGGATGCCCGACTCGGACAGGTCAAGGATGTTGACCCGCCAGCCGTGGGCCTCGGCGAAGCGGCTGTACATGCGAAAGAGCTCCGCGGCGAACAGGGTCGCCTCGTCGCCGCCGGTCCCCGCGCGGATCTCGAGTACCGCGTTGCGCTTCTCGTTCGGGTCCTTGGGCGCCAACTCCTGCTTCACCTTCTCCTCGAGCGCGACGAGCGCGGTCTGCAGCAGGCGCTGCTCCTCTGTCGCGACCTCGAACAGATCGTCGTCGCGGTCGAGCTCGCCCAGGAGCTCCCTCGTCTGATCGAGCTCCTCGCGGGTCCTCTTGTAGCGGTGGAACAGCTCGACGACCGGGTTCAGCTCCGCCAGCGCCCGGCTCGTGTCGCGAACCTGCGCCGGGTTGGCGAGCACGTCCGGATCGGCGAGCCTGGCCGTCAGCTCGTCGAACGTGTGCTCTATCTGTTCCAGTTTGTCGAGCATGGCCCGAGATCCTCCAGTCCGTTCCGTATCCTGCCACGGTGGGCGGGAATGCCGGATTTCTCCCATCGGGTTATCGTTTCGTATGGCCGCGTCAACCGTGATCGCCTGGACGCTGCCCCTGCTCGTGGTGGCGGCCGAGGACGATCCGCGCATCCCACTGGTCGAGTTCCAGTCCGCCGGGCAGCACGAGGCCGCCCTGGAAGAGACGCAACGGATGCGCGGCGAGCAGCCGGACCTCGTGGCCGGGTTCGGCCTGTGCTACCTGGAGGGGCGGTTGCTGGAGGAGCTCGGTCGGCTCGAAGACGCATCCGAAGCGTTCGCCACCTGCCTGACCGAAACTCCGGCGCTCGAACCCTGGGCCCGTTACCGGCTGGCGGTCGCCCAGACGCATCTCGGCGCGCCGGAGATCGCGGCCGGCGTCTCGGCGACGCTGCTCGGAAACCGGCCGCCGCGGGTCCTTGTACGGCCGGCGGCGGAACTCCTCGCGTCGAGTCTCGACCGGGGCGGGGACTGCCGGCTGCTCGGCGGCGTCGCCGTATCCCGCCTGCCCGCTTCCGAACGCCGCCTGCTCAGCCTCAGCCGCGCCAAGTGCCGGCTCGCCGGCGGCGAACTGGACGAGGCAGCTCTCGACCTGCTCGCCCTGCTCGAGGAGCGCTCGAACGACGTCGTGGCCTTCGAAGCCGCCGAACGGCTGCTCACTCTGCGTCCGGCGCCCCCGAATCCCCAGCAACTGCTGCTCCTCGGCACGACCTTCCACGAGCATCGGGCGTTCGACCGCTCCAATCAACTGCTGGGCCAGGTCGTCATCGACTTGGACGTGCGGACGAACTCCGGCTTCGAGGTCCACTACCGGTTGGCGCGAAGTCACTTCTGGCAGGGCCGCCTGGACGACGCCGCCCGGCACTACGAAGCGCTGGCCACGAACGTGAGCTCCGCGCGCCACTCGGCCCAGGCGCTCTACCACAAGGCGAAGTCCGAGGAGCTCTCCGGCGACTGGGGGGCCGCCTCCAACACGTTCCGGCAGACCTATCTGGCCCAGCCCCAGGGCAACTTCGCCGCCGCCGCGTTGCTGGGGGCGATGCGCCTCGACTGGCGTCGCGGACTCGAGGACAGGGCGCTCGAGCTCTACTCCGTGCTGCTCCAGTTCCAGGGCGACCGCGCGATCGTGGCTCGCGGCAGCCTCTTCCTCGCTGTGTCCGACATCGTCCAGGGACGCCTCGACCGTGCCGGAGAATGGCTGGCCGACGCGGAGCGCGCGAGTCGCAGCGTCGCCCTGGAAGTGCGCTACTGGCGCGGACGGTTGCTCGAGGCCCGCGGCGGCCTCGACCGCGCGATCGAGAACTACCTGGAGGTGCTCGCGGCCGACCTCTACCACCCCCTGGCGCAGGAGGCCGACAAACGTCTTACCGCCGAGCCGCTCCGGGTTCACGCCCAGCGGCTCGCGGGCGAGTTGGCGCGCTCCCAGAACTCCGCCATGCTCTACCGCGCCTGGCTGCTCTACGGCCGGCGCGGCGACGAGGCGGAAGCCGCGCGGCAGCTCCTTCAGGGTCGACTGGTCGCCGACGCAGGCCTTCGTTCCTTCCTGACCCTTCGGGGCGTGCCCCCCGAGAGTTGGCCGCTGTGGACCCAGTCCACCTCCAGTCCACAGGAGCTGATGCTGGCGCTCGGCCTGTGGGGAGACGCGGTGGAAGTCGTGAACCGGCACTTCCCGGTGGCGAGCCCCCGCCTCGCCCTGACCGCGGCCGAGGGCCTTGCCGGCAGCCGGCCGCGGCGCGCGCTCCTGATCGCCGAGATCCTCGGCCAGCGCGCGCCGAGCCGGGTTCCCGAACCGCTCCACCCGCTCACGCTCCGCCAGGCGCTCTACCCGCGAGCCTACGGCGACATGATCGACGACGCCGCGGCACAGCGCGACCTCGACCCCTTCCTGATGGCGGCGATCATGCGCCAGGAGAGCCGGTTCGACCACCAGGCGGTGTCGGCGGCCTCGGCCCGCGGCCTGATGCAGTTCGTCTACCCGACCGCGGCGCGGCTGGCGGCCAGCTCCGGCAGACCGCTGCGCACGCCTCGGGACCTCGAAGACCCCTCCCTCGCGATCGAACTCGGCGCCGCGTACCTCGCTGAGCTGCGCGCCCTGTTCGACAGCGCTCAGCACATCATGGTCGCCGCCTACAACGCCGGCGAAACGCAGGCCGGCCTGTGGCGCCGTCACTGCTACACGAGCGGCGCCGACGAGTACTTCACGAAGGTCGGCTTCAACGAAACCAGGAACTACGTGGAGCACGTCCTCCACAACCTCGCCCAGTACCGCGACCTCTACGAACCCGCGGCGTAAGTGGGCCGCCTCCGCATCGTGGCCACGCCGATCGGCAACCTCGCCGATCTGTCGCCGCGCGCCCGCGACGCGCTGCTGACCGCCGATCTCGTCGCCTGCGAGGACACCCGTCGCACCGGCCGCCTGTTTCAGAATCTCGGCGCCGGCGGCGCCGGCGGCCGGCCGCGGATGCTGCCGCTCCACGACCACAACGAGGACCGGCAGATCGGCCGCGTGCTGCGCCTGCTCGAAGACGGCGGCGACGTGACCCTGGTCTCCGACGCCGGCACCCCCCTCGTCTCCGATCCCGGCTTCCGCCTCGTGCGGGCCGCCGTAGCCAGGGGCCTCGCCGTCGAGGCCCTGCCCGGACCATCGGCGATCCTGGCCGCCCTCGTCGTCTCCGGCCTGCCCCCCTACCCGTTCACCTTCCTCGGCTTTCCGCCGCCCAGGCCGGGCCGGCGGCGACGGTTCTTCGAGAACCACGCCGGGCACGCCCACACCGTGGTGTTCTTCGAGTCGCCCCAGCGCGCCGCCGCGTCATTGGCCGACGCGGCAGCCGCCTTCGGCCCAGACCGCGACGCCGCCCTCGCCCGTGAACTGACGAAGCTGCACGAAGAGGTCCTGCGCGGTCCCCTCGGCGAGCTCGCCGCCGAAGTCGCGGAACGCCCGAAGCTCCGCGGCGAGGTGACCGTGGTCGTCGGCGGCCGCGGCCGGCGCCCCTGATCTCCCCGCCGGCTGCCGCCGAAGGCGGCCAGGAAGACGCGCGAGGCGTCAGCCTCGCTCCTTACCCTCCGCCTCCACCAAGGAGAGGCCTTCGGCCTCGCGGACATCCCCGGAACGCCACCGCTCCGCGGTGTCGCCCCGGAAGCCGGCGGGGACGCCGGCGCACCCAGTGGGGGACGCTCGCGGGTTCTTTCACCGCTTCAACCGAGCAACTCCTCTTCGCTCCGCAGCCGCGCCGACGACCACCTCCAGTCAGCCGGCTCCCGGCAGAGTCCGGCGGTGACCGGGTTAAGCCAGATGTACCGCCGCGCGAAGTAGAGGTGACGAGCGTCGCGGATGTACCGATCGTAGTAGTCCCTCATCCAGAACCGCCCTTTCCGCCCCAGCAGCCGGTTCGCGCGCCTCGCGGTCACGGACTTCCAGCCCTGAACGATCTCCGGAAGCGGCCGCCGAACCGGTTCGATCAGCACGTGCACGTGATTCGGCATGACGCACCACTCGATGAGCCGATAGCGGTCCCCGTCGCCGTAGAGCAGTGCATCCTCAACGAGCCTGGCGATCTCCGGCCGTCTCAGGTGGCATGAGCCGTACCCGGCGTCTTCATACCGGCTGACCAGCCGATGCAGCCTCGCGGCACGGGCTTTGTCCGCTGGACCCTCATTCCCTTCGTCGCGCCACCGCCTGAGCAAGGCCAGGGGCACACTGTCCGCGAGCCGGAAACCGACGTTCTGAACGGCCTCCGGATGATCGAGGTGCAGGTGGTAGCCCCGTGAGTGCCACCCCAACGGCGACTTCTGGTCGCGCATCTTCCGGGAATCGGTTGCCATCTCCGAAAGAGGTACGGAGGCCACCGCCCTGGCGTCCACCCCACTGGGTACGCCCGGCGTCCCCGGTCCAGGCAGGCGCCTTACCACCGGGACTCCCCACCATTTGTCAAGTGGGTGTATCGCTCGCGATCGGTGTTGTGCGTTGTTCGGTTTTCCGCAGTCACGTCGAGCGGTGAGGCGAGCCGGTGGCTGGGTTGAGGTGGTTTGGCGGTTTGTTGTTGTCGGGTTCGCCGGGCAGTTGGGCAGAGGGTTCGGCGGGCTGATGCGGGGCTTCCGGTTCGGGGTATCCGGTGACCGCGTTTCGAGCTGTTTGACGTCGGGCCTGTTCCCGCGTGACGTGCGGGGCGTCGGCGTGTTCGTCGTGTCGCTCCTTGCCTTGCGGTGCGTGGAAGAGCGTGCGGTCGCGGAGCATGGCGCAAGCGATGCGGAGGAGTCGATCTCCGACGATGCGCAGGGCGTGTCCATGCGTCTTGCCTCGGTTTCGGGCGAGGTCGTACTTGTCTCGGCATTGGCTGTCTCGCTGCACGGCGACTCTGGCCCAGTGGTAGACGGCGTCGGCGAGTCTGTGGTTTCTGGCTCGTCGCTGTCGGACGGTCTTTCTGTTGCCGGACCTGACGGTGACGGGGGCTACACCGGCGAGGCATCTCAGAGCTTCGTGGTCTCGTTGTCTCAGTGCCTGTTCGGCCTCGGTCAGGAGGGTGGCGAGCACGTGGTTTCCGATTCCGGGTATGGAGTCGAGGATGGCGGCGTCGGAGGGTTCGGCGTGGTCGGTCGTGCTCTGCTTGGCCTGCTTGAGGGTTTTCTCAAGCTGGCGCCTGGCCTTGTCGATTTGCGCGTTGTACTGCTCGAGGATCGGCAGCAGGCTCAGGATGCGGTTTCTGGCGCATTCGACACTGGCGCTTCGTCGCTTGATCGGCTGTGCTTTCAGGCGGTCGGCGAGTTGGTCGGCGTCGATCCGGCGGACGCGATGCTTCCTGAGCAGCTTGGCGAGGGTGGACTTGGTTGTGCGCCGGGCCTTTTCCGGTGTGGGCAGTCGCTTGTACAGGTCGATCGCCCAGGGCGTCGTCACGTCGCCGTCGGTCGCGTCGAGAAACTGCGGGTAGTAGTCCACGAGATGCTGTCGGATGCGGTTCGCGATCGCGTTGCGGTCTTCGACGAGCTCCTTCCGGGCGCGGGCGGCGCCGCGCATTTCGATGACGTCGTCATCGGGCTCCTGGACCGGCCTGAGGCAGTCCGGGTCGGTGCGCAGGGCCGAGGCCAGGGCCTTGGCGTCTCGCCGGTCGTCCTTGGCGCCGGCGGCGGAGAAGCGGTCGCGGAAGCGGTCGAGTTGCATGGGGTTGATGGAGTGGACGGGGAAGCCCGATTCCATCAGGGTTTCGACCACGGGTCCGTGCGGCACTTCGATGGCGACCCTGATCCGATGCGCCGGACGCCGTGCGCGGTCGCGGAGCCAGTCGTTCATGGCGGCAAGCCCCCTGCCGCCATGGTCGAAGGCTCGTTGTTTCACGACCTTGCCCCGGTGATCCATCAGGCAGACGTGGTGTTTTCGGCTTCCCCAGTCCACGCCGGCGGTAAACGTCGTCGTCATGTCGTCCCCTCCCTGGTGCGTTAGCGTTGGCTTGTCGGCTCACCGCGATGCCGTTCGGTACCTGTACTGGCGCTCATGGCGCATACTCCCCACTGGATGTCCATCGCGGTGCAGGCAGCCAGGGCACAAATCCCAGTTGGGTGCTCGAGGCACAGTGCGCCGTTGGTGCTCCTGGCTGCCCGCCGACTTCACAAGGCTCCGGACACCGTCGCGGGAGGGTCCGCCGCGGCGCGGGCCGCGGAAGCTGCCGGCCCCGCGGAAAACGGCAAGCCGTTTCCCGCCGGACCTTGGAAAACCGGCGGACCGGTTTCCCACAGCTGCCGCAGCCCCGGCGACTACGGCGGATCGGTACGAGACGGTGACCGAAAATCAACCACGGAAAGGTACAGGTGCGCCGGCGTCCTCGCCGGCTGCCGCCGAAGGCGGCCAAAGAGTCGCGCGAGGCGCCTTACCACTGGGTGCGCCGGCGTCCCCGCCGGCTGCCGCCGAAGGCGGCCAAAGAGACGCGCGAAGCGCCTTACCACTGGGTGCGCCGGCGTCCCCGCCGGCTGCCGCCGAAGGCGGCCAAAGAGACGCGCGAAGCGCCTTACCACTGGGTGCGCCGGCGTCCCCGCCGGCTGCCGCCGAAGGCGGCCAGGGAGTCGCGCGAGGCGTCAGCCTCGCTCCTTACCCTCCACATCCACCAAGGAGAGGCCTTCGGCCTCGCAGACATCTCCGGAACGCCACCGCTCCGCGGTGTCGCCCCGGAAGCCGGCGGGGACGCCGGCGCACCCAGTGGGGGACGCTCGTGGGTCTACTGGTCCCTCCGGCGCACCCAGTGGGGGAACTACTGCAGGGCTTGGTCGATCCAGCAGCCGCCGAGGACCTGGGTCCCTCGATAGAAGACTGCCGCCTGGCCGGGGGCGACGCTCGGTTGCGGCTCGCGGAAGTGCACACGGCAGCCGCCGGTGACGTTTGCACCGCCTGCCTCGACCGTCGCCGCAACCCCGGGATGGCGCGAGCGGATGCGGACCCGTATCCCGGCGCCGTCCCGCGGCGGCGCCCCCGCGATCCAGTGCAGGCCGCGACCGATCAGGCCCGGTGCAAGCAGCTCGTCACGGTCGCCGACGACCACCCGGTTCTCCTCGGGCTGCACGTCGAGCACGTAGAGCCGGCGGCCGGCGGCAACACCCAGGCCGCGGCGCTGTCCTACCGTGTAGCGGTAAGTCGGCGCGCCTTCGCCCAGGACCTCGCCGGCGCTCGTCGTCACCCGGGCCGGCGTGCGCGCCAGCTCCGGCCGCTCGCCTTCCACGAACTCCTGCACACCGCGGTCGACGAAGCAGATCTCCATGCTCTCGCCCTTCTCCGCCACCGCCAGGCCGGCCTCGCGGGCGATCTCGCGGACTTCCTTCTTCGTCAGTTCCCCCAGCGGGAACAGCGCGCGGGCCAGTTGCTCCTGGTTCAGTTCGAACAGGAAGTAGCTCTGGTCCTTCGAGCGGTCGGCCGCCGTGTGGAGTTCGTAGCAGCCGTCCTCGCCGCGGCGGATGCGAGCGTAGTGGCCGGTCGCGATCCGGCCCGCGCCCAGCCGCCGCGCCCGTTCCCAGAAGGCCTCGAACTTGATCTCCGTGTTGCAGGAGATGCACGGGCTCGGGGTGCCGCCGTCCACGTAGCTGTCGACGAAGGGATCGACGACGTGCCGGCGGAACTCACCGTCCATCCGCAGCGTGTAGTGGGGCAGACCGAGCTGCTCGGCCACCCGCCGCGCGTCGCCGAGGTCGAGCGAGCCGCAACAGCGGCCGTGGCGGACCTGCTGCGAGCGGTCCCAGAGCAGCATGGACAGGCCCACCACCGGCATGCCCTGGCGCTCCAGCAACAGCGCCGCGACGGAGGAGTCCAGACCGCCGCTCATCGCCACGGCGGTCAGCGGCGCGGGTGCGGCAACACCCACGGACGGCTCCGCGGCCTGAGCCACGACGCTCATCCCGCCACCGCCCGGACGGCCGGCTCCGCGGACAGCCCCCGCAACGCCTCCACTTCGCGCGCCAGCACCGGCAGGAAACTCGCGAGCTCCGCTTCGTCGTTCGTCGGCCCCAGGCTGATCCGGATCGACGCCAGGGCCTCGGCCGGCTCGACGCCCATCGCCAGCAGCGTCCGGCTCGGCTCGACGACGCCCGAGGCGCACGCCGCCCCGGTCGAGACCGCGAAGCCGGCGAGGTCGAGGCGGACGACGAGCTCCTCGCCGATCAGGCCGGGAAACGCGACGTGGGTCGTATGCGGCAGGCGCGGCGACGAGGCGCAGTGCAACCGCGCCTCAGGGATGTCGCCGAGGCCGGCCTCGAGCCCATCGCGGAGGCGACCCAACCGCTCGATGCGATCGTCAAGTTCCTCTGACGCCAAGGCCGCGCAGACCCCGAAACCGACGAGGGCCGCGACGTTCTCCGTGCCGGCCCGTCGCCGCCGCTCCTGGCCGCCGCCGAGGATGAGCGGCTCGAAGGCCGCGCCCTCCCGGATCCAGAGCGCTGCCGCCCCCACCGGCCCGTTGAACTTGTGCGCCGCCACGACGAGGTAGTCCGCGCCAAGGGCCCCCGCGTCGACGGCGAGCTTGCCCGCCGCCTGCACCGCGTCGCAAAGGAGCGGCACGCCGCGCGCACGGCACGCCGCGGACGCCTCGGCGACCGGCTGCACCGTGCCCAGCTCGTTGTTCGCCAGCATGAGGCAGGCAAGGCGGGTGTCCGGCCGGAGCGCCGCCGCGACGGCCCCCGCGTCGACGACGCCGTCAGCCCCCGGACAGAGCCGCGTCACATCCACGCCAAGCCCCTCCAAGCGGTCGGCAGCCGCGTGAATCGAGGGATGCTCCAGCTCCGAGATCACCAGGTGGCCGCGCTCCCCGCCGGCGAACGCCGAGAGCAGCACCGCGTTGTTCGCCTCGGTACCCGAGGCGACAAACACGACCTCCGGCGGCTGCCCGCCGACGAGCTCCGCCACCTGCTCCCGCGCGAGTTCCACCGCGGCCCGCGCCTCGCGGCCAAAGGCATGGACCGACGAGGGGTTCCCGTGCCGCACCCCCAGCCACGGCGCCATCGCGTCGCCGACCCGCGGATCGAGCGGCGTGGTCGCGTTGTGGTCGAGGTAGACGGGTGGGGTTGGGGTGGGCATGGTTGTGGTGGATTGTACGTTTAGAGGGGAAGGTGCCGGCCTTCGGCCGGCCGCATCCTGGCCGCCTGCGGCGGCAGCCGGCGGGGACGCCGGCGCACCCGGTAGAGATGCCGGCCGAAGGCCGGCCGTATCCTGGCCGCCTTCGGCGGCAGCCGGCGAGGACGCCGGCGCACCCGGTAGAGGTGCCGGCCTTCGGCCGGCCCGTATCCTGGCCGCCTTCGGCGGCAAGCCGGCGAGGACGCCGGCGCACCCAGAGAACGACCCTTCCCGGGGCGCGAGTCTCTACTCCAAGTCACCGCTCGCAGCGACGTCCTGACGGCTGCAGAAGAGAAGCACGCCCCACCGACCATCGCTCGCTGGGTGCGCCGGCGTCCTCGCCGGCTGCCGCCACAGGCGGCCAAAACCAACGCGCCGGCCGAAGGCCGGCTCCGCTCACCACTCGCAGCGACGTCCTGACGGCTGCAGAAGAGAAGCACACCCCGCCGACTATCGCTCGCTGGGTGCGCCGGCGTCCTCGCCGGCTTGCCGCCGCAGGCGGCCAAGACCAACGCGCCGGCCGAAAGGCCGGCTCCGCTCACCGCTCGCAGCGACGTCCTGACGGCTGCAGAAGGAAAGCACGCCCCACCGACCATCGCTCGCTGGGTGCGCCGGCGTCCTCGCCGGCTGCCGCCGCAGGCGGCCAAAACCAACGCGCCGGCCGAAGGCCGGCTCCGCTCACCGCTCCCAGCGACGTCGTGACGGCTGCTGAAGAGAAACACGCCCCACCGACCATCGCTCGCTGGGTGCGCCGGCGTCCTCGCCGGCTGCCGCCGCAGGCGGCCAAAACCAACGCGCCGGCCGAAAGGCCGGCTCCGCTCACCGCTCCCCAGCGACGCCCTGACGGCTGCAGAAGAGAAGCACGCCCCACCGACCATCGCTCGCTGGGTGCGCCGGCGTCCCCGCCGGCTGCCGCCACTGGCGGCCAAAACCAACGCGCCGGCCGAAAGGCCGGCTCCACTACCTCCGCTCCCCCGCCGCCCCCGCCGCCCCCGAAGCCCAAGCCCAGGCGGTACGCTTGACGACCGATGAACGCCGCACGCAGAGCCTCGATCCTGGCCCTGGCGGCGGGCCTCCTCTTTGCCTTCACCGCCCCGGCGCCGGCGCAGGAGAGGAAGGAAACCCGCAAGGAGCGGCGCGAGCGACGGGCGGCGCTCGAGGCCGCCGAGGCGGCTCTGCCGCTCGAGTTCAAGACCTTCCTCGACGACGTTCACTTCCTGATCAGCGACGGGGAGCGCGAGGCGTTCCTCGAAGTCACCCAGGACTACCAGCGGCGCGCCTGGATCGAGCGGTTCTGGCGGCTTCGCGACTCCTACCCCGAGACGCCGCGCAACGAGTTCCGCGCCCGCTGGGAGGAGCGGCTGCTCTACGTCCGGCAGGAGTTCGAGGGACCCCGTTCGGACCGGACGCGCATGTACCTGCTGAACGGCGGGCCCGGCGGGCGGCTCAAGTTCCAGTGCACGATGGTCACCTGGCCGATCGAGATCTGGTTCTACCAGCGCAGCGAAACGGTCGGCCACGAGTTCTTCCTGCTGTTCTACCGCCGCGCCAACCAGCCCCACTACGAACTGTGGCACCCCGCCGACGGCCTGGACCGTCTCCTGGACTTCGGCGTCAGCGCGCAGGCGGCCGCCGGCGACATCCAGAGCTGCAAGGACGGCGACGTCGCGGCCTCCGCGATCAACTGGCTTCTGCGATCGAACGGCATGGAGTTCGCCACGCTGATGGCGCGCCTGATCGAACCGCCCGAGGCGCCCTCGGCGGAGTGGACGCTCACGTTCGAGGCCTACACCACGGACGTACCGGAGGACGCCGAGCCCCTCGACGCCTCGCTCGAGGTTCGCTACCCGGCCCGCTACCAGGCGCGCACCGTGGTCGAGTCGGTAGTCGAGATCGAGCCGTCCTCGGCCCGCCGGGACGAGGTCGGCGGACAGTCGAGCTACAACTTCTTCCTCACCGGCGAAGTGCTGCGCGAGGATGCGCTGTTCGAGAACTTCCGCTACAAGTTCGACCTGCCCCTGGGCACCGACGCCGACGCCACCGACGACGCAGGCACGAACGCCGCGAGCGGCGACGACCCGCCCATCCTGCTCACCTTCGAACGGCGGCTGCGACCGGGCAACTACCGCCTCGTGCTCAAGATCGAGGACCTGAACGGCGCCCGCTTCGCGCGCCTCGAACAGCCGCTCGACGTGCCGACGCTCGAGGCGCCCGCCGCCCGCCAGCTCGACCCGGCAGTCCAGAAGATCATCGACCAGGCCGAGGCGGTGCTCACCAGCAGCGTGCCCACGGTGCAGCTCCTCGAACCGCCGGGCGAACTCCAGACCGGCCTGGTGCGCTTCGACACCCTGGCGACCGGCGACATCGCCGAGATGCGATTCTGGCTCGACGGCAACCAGGTCGCCCGCAAGCGCAGCGCGCCGTTCTCCGTCGAACTCGACCTGGGGTCCGTGCCGCGCGTCCACGTCCTGCGCGCCACGGCCCACGACGGGAGCGGCGACGAGGTCGCCTCGGACGAGATCTCCCTGAACTCCGGCCGCAACCGCTTCGCGCTCCGCTTCGCCGAGCCGCGCGAGGGCGTGAAGTACGAGGGCGAAGTCCAGGTCGAGGTCGACCTCGCGGTCCCGGACGGCAGCCTGGTCGAGCGCCTGGAACTGTTCCTCAACGACGAACCGATCGCCACGCTCTACCAGGAGCCCTTCAGCCAGCGGGTCGAACTGCCGCCGGGCGACGAGATCACCTACCTGCGCGCCGCGGCCTTTCTCGTCGACGGCAACTCGACCGACGCGGTCGTCTACGTCAACGCGCCGGACTACCTGGAGATCGTCGACATCCAGTACGTCGAGCTCTACGCCTCGGCGCTCCACCGCTCGGGCCGCCCCTACGAGGACCTGCAACCCGACCAGGTCACGATCCTCGAGGACGGCACGCCGCAGGACATCCTCCGCTTCCAGCGGGTGACCGACCTGCCCGTCCACCTCCAGGTGATGCTCGACGTCTCGGCCTCCATGGTCGACCGCCTGGCCACGGCCCGCGAGGCTGCCCTCGGCCTGTTCCAGTCGGAGATCACGCCCCGCGACCGGGCGGCCCTGGTGACCTTCAACGACCATCCGTACCTCGCCTCCGACTTCACGAACGACCCCGCGAAGCTCGCCGGATCGCTCGCCGGCCTCAAGGCCGAGCGCGGCACGGCCCTCTACGACGCCCTCGTCTTCGGCCTCTACTACCTGAACGGGATCAAGGGCCAGCGGGCCTTGCTGCTGCTCTCCGACGGGAAGGACGAGAGCAGCCGCTTCAGCTTCGAACAGGCCCTCGAGTACGCGCAGCGATCCGGGGTCGCGATCTACGCGATCGGGCTGGGACGCCAGAGCGGCCCGGCCAAGCGGGCGCTGTCCCGGCTCGCCGAACGGACCGGCGGCCGCTCCTTCTTCATCAGCAGCGTCGGCGAACTCGCCGGCGTCTACGGCCACATCCTCGGCGAGCTGCGCTCCCGCTACCTGATCACCTACCAGTCGACGAACACGAGCGGCGACCGCCGCTTCCGCCAAGTGGAGGTCGACGCCGAGGTGCCGGGGGTGTCGGTGCGGACGCTGAAGGGGTACTACCCTTGAGGTTGGGACGGATGTGGAGCCGGCCTGCGGCCGGCGCGTCTTCCGGCCGCCTTCGGCGGCAGCCGGCGGGGACGCCGGCGCACCCAGTGGCGGCTCCACTCCTTCTTCGGCGGCGGCCGGCGCACCCAGTGGTGGTGGTGCTGCTGCTTCTCGCGAGCGCGGCTGTTGCCCAGGACGCGTCCACGAGCACGCTCGACCGGCGGCACGCCGAGTTCCTCGAGGTCGCCTCGGCGATCCTGACCGACACGGAGCGGCGCGTGTTCGGCGAGCTCCGGCACGACTACCAGCGCGACGCGTTCATCCAGCGGTTCTGGAGCGTCCGCGACCCGTATCCCGAGACGCCGCAGAACGAGTTCCGGGAGCGCTTCGAGCGCACCCTCGAAATGGCCGAGGAGCGTTTCGGCGACGCGCGCGGCGCCCGTTTCGAGGCTCTGCTGCTGCACGGCGAACCGCAGCGGACGTTCACCACAACGTGCCAACTGCTCCGCACGATGGAGATCTGGCACTACCCGCACAGCCCGGTGGTCCGCGGCGAGTTCTACCTCGTCTTCCTGCGCCAGGGCGGCGGTTACCGGTTGTGGACGGCCGCCGACGGCCTGTCCGCCATCATGGTCTTCACCGCCGGCGGGCTCGACCGCGCCTCCCGGATCGAGGAGATCGGCCGGGAGTGCTCGCGCGGCGGCGACGTGCTGACCGCCCTGGGCCTCGCCCTCGACTGGGAGGCGATGGGCGGCGAGCCGGAACCCGGAAAGGCGAACGACGAATGGGCGCTCGCCTTCCTCGATCGCAGCACGGAGGCGCCCGCCGACGCGGAGCAACTCGCGGCCGAGATCGCGATGCGCTACCCGGGGCGGCGCGGCAGCCGCACCGTGGTCCAGGCGATCGTCGGCATCGACCCGGCGTTGCTGCCCGAGGCGGAGAAGGACCGCCGGCGCTTCGTGCTCGACGGCGAGGTGCTGCGGCAGGGCGAGCTGTTCGAGAACTTCCGCTACCGCTTCGAGCCGCGGACCCGGCCCGGCGAGCAGGGCGGCGAGACGGTTCCGCTGGTCATGCAGCGCTACCTGCGGCCGGGGGCGTACCGCCTGGTCGTCAAGGTGCGCGATCTGGACGCGGAGCTGTACTTTGCGGCGGAAGCCGAGATCGAGGTGCCGCTTGTGCCGCGGACGGCGGAGGCGGAGGCGGAGCCGGAGCCGGAGCCGGCCAGAGGGCCGGCGCACCCAGTGGCGGAGCACCCGGTGGCCGGCAGGCCGGGCCTGCCGGAGTGGCTGGCCGAAGTGAACGCGGCCACGCCAGGCGACGTGGAATCGGACGAGCACATCGTCCGCATTCTCCCGCTGCCCGAGCGGCTCCTCGTGGACCGGGTCCGCATCGGCGCGGACGCCGAGGGTCCCGACATCCACCGCGTCGCCTTTTCCCTGGATGACCGGGAGCTGATCAGCAAGCGACGGCCGCCTTACCAGGTCGATATCGACCTGGGGCCGACCCCGCGCGTTCACACCCTGCGCGCCGACGCCTACGACGAGCAGGGCGGCGTCCTGGCAACCGACGAGGTGCTCGTCAACTCCGGGCCCCACCGCTTCACCGTCCGCCTGACCTCGCCCCAGCGCGGCGCCGTCCACACCCGCAGCGTGCGGGCCGTCGCCGAGGTCGAGGCGCCGCGCCACGAGCGGCTGGACCGGGTCGAGTTCTTCCTCAACGACACCCGCACCGCGACGCTCTACCAGCGGCCGTTCGAGCAACCGATCCGGATCGATCCCGACGAGCCCCTCTCCTACGTTCGCGCGGTGGCCCACCTGGAGAGCGGCGCCTGGGCCGAGGACCTCGTGTTCGTCAACTCGCGCGACCTGGACGAGGAAGTCGACGTCGCCCTGATCGAGCTCTACACCTCGGTCACGGACCGCTCCGGAGCGCCCCTGCTGGGACTCGCGGAGAGCGACTTCCAGGTCCTCGTCGACGGCGAACCTCAGTCCCTCCAGCGGTTCGACCGCGCCGCCAACCTGCCGGTTCACGCCGGCATCCTCTTCGACACCTCGACCTCCATGGTCGACCGCATCGACGCCGCCGAGGAGGCGGCCCTCCACTTCTTCGAACTCGTCCTCGGTCCGCAGGACCGCGCCTGCCTGATCACCTTCAACGACCGGCCCGAACTCGCCGTCGGCTTCACCGGCTCCCGGGAGACCCTGGCCGGCGGCCTCGCCGACCTGGCCACCGAGGGCGAAACCGCGCTCTACGACAGCGTCCTCTACGCGCTCTACTACTTCGGCGGACTGCGCGGCAAGCGGGCGCTCATCCTGCTCACGGACGGCGGCGACTCCAGCAGCGAGCACCGCTACGACGACGTGCTCGACTTCGCGCGCCGCACCCAGGTCGCGATCTACAGCATCGGCATCGACATCAGCCCGCGCGAACTCCTCGTCCGCGGCCGCCTGCAGCAACTCTGCGACGAGACCGGCGGCCGCTGCTTCTTCATCACCGGCGCCAGCGAACTGAAACGCGTCTACGAACGGATCGAAACGGAAGTCCGCTCCCAGTACCTGCTCGTCTTCGAGTCGCCCAACGGCGAGCCCGGCGCCTTCCGCAAGGTCGACGTGAAGCTGAAGAACCCACGCGCCCACGGCAAACGCGGCCTGAAAGTCCAGACCATCCAGGGCTACTTCCAGTGAGCCAGGCTACCCCACCCGGTACACCGACCTCCCCACCGGGTGCACAGACCTCCCCACCGGGTGCGCCGGCGTCCCCGCCGGGTGCACAGACCTCCCCACTGGGTGCACAGACCTCCCCACTGGGTGCGCCGGCGTCCCCGCCGGCACCAGGCGCGCAGCCGCGAAGCGGCGCGCGCGAACCGTCGACACCCGCCCCCCTGATCCTCGCCTCCGCCTCCCCCCGCCGCCGCGAGCTCCTCGCCTCCCTCGACCTCGACTTCACCGTCCGCCCCGCCACCGTCGACGAGACCCCGAACCCCGGCGAACGGCCCCGCGACCTCGTGCGGCGCCTCGCCCGCGAGAAAGCCGAGGCCCAGGCCGAGGACGGCGAATGGGTGCTGGCCGCCGACACGATCGTGGTCACCGAAGGCGAAGTCCTGGGCAAGCCCTCCGACCGGACCGAAGCCCGCTCCATGCTTGGACGCCTCCAGGGCCGCTGGCACCTCGTCCTCACCGGCGTCGCCCTCCGGCCGCCAGACGGCGACACACTCCACGCCGTCGAGAGCACCCGGGTCCTGTTCGCCGAACTGACCCCTGAGCAGATCGACTGGTACGCCGAGACCGGCGAGCCTGACGACAAGGCCGGCGCCTACGCCGTCCAGGGCCTGGGCAGCCTCTTCATCCTCGAGATCGACGGCAACTACAGCAACGTCGTCGGCTTGCCGCTACCAACGGTGCGGCAGTTGTTCGAGGGGGCCGGGAGTGACGTCAGGGCCTTTCGACGACGAAGGTAGGAGGAACAGGGCGCCACCGAGGGCGGCCACTGGGTGCGCCGGCCTTCTGGCGGCTGATAGCCTGCGTCGCTTCGCTGGCGAGGACTTTCGCATGAGCCCGAACGTACAGCCGCTCCATGTGGCCTTCACGGCCACGCCGGAGATCTTCGCCACGGACAACAAGGGGGCGTTCGTCTTCCCGTTGGCGCACGAGCAGGGTGAGCGCGTGGAGACGCTCCGCTACGACGAAATGCGGTTCGTCGTCTCGGTCTGGCACCCGCGGGAAGGCAAGAACATCGATCTGGACAAGGCGTACCTGGAGCTCCGGGCGAACTTCACGGAAGACGGGCACTGGACGCGGCTGGCCGAGCTGGAACCCGTCGTATCCCCCTACCAGCGGGGCGAGACGTTCGACGGCTGGATCGTCCTGCCCGTGCTGTCCGGGGACACGGGGCTGCGGCTTCACGGCGGCGGCTTCCAGCCCCGGGCGCGGTTGCAGATCCGGGCTTCGGCCTACTTCGTGGCCTGAGCGGTGCCGCCGTGACGCGGCAGGACTTGCTCGCTCGCCTGGCGCAGCGGAACGATCGACGGATTGTCCTCCTGGTGCTTGACGGCATCGGCGACCTGCGCACCGCCGACCAGCCGCGGACGGCCCTCGAGGAGGCCCGGACCCCGAACCTCGACCGTCTGGCCGCACGGTCGGCGCTGGGCCGCCTGGTGCCGGCGGGAACCGGCGTCACGCCGGGCAGCGGACCGGGCCATCTGTCGCTGTTCGGGTACGAACCGACCTCGCCCGACGCGGACATCGGCCGCGGCGTGCTGGAGGCGCTCGGCCTCGGCCTGGACTTCCCGCCCGACGTGGTCGTCGCGCGGGGCAACTTCGCCACCGTCGACGAGGCCGGGCTGCTCCTCGACCGCCGGGCCGGACGCATCCCGACCGCGGAGGGCGAGCGGATCTGCGCGCTCCTCGCGCGGCGGATCGAGGCCGCCGGCGGCGTGCTCAGCGACGGGGTGCGCGTCGAGGTGCACCCGGGCGAGGCGTACCGCTTCGTGCTCCTGTTCCGGGCGGCGGAAGGGACGCCGGCGCTCGATCCGGGTCTGCGGGACACGGACCCGCAACGGCTCGGCGTACCGCCTCTCCCGCTCGAGGCGGCCGCGGCAGCGGCCGGCGACGGTGGTGCCGCTGGTCACGCGGACGCGGCCCGGGAGACCGTCCGCCGCATCGCGCCGGCCGTCGAGGCGCTGCAGCGGGAACTGCGCGCCGAGGAGCGCGCGAACACCTTCCTGCTCCGGGGTTTCTCCAGCCTGCCGGCGCTACCCGGCGTCGGCGAGCTGTACCGCCTGCGCGCGGCCGCGCTGGCCGGCTATCCGCTCTACCGCGGCGTGGCGAAGGCCTGCGGCATGGACGTCGTCGACTGCGGCAAGCCGTTCGGGCAGGTGCTCGGCCGGCTCGAAGAGCGCTGGAGCGACTTCGACTACTTCTTCCTCCACGTGAAGGGCACCGACATGGCCGGCGAGGAAGGCGACCTGGCGGCGAAGGTCCGCGCGATCGAGGAAGTGGACGCCCTGCTGCCGCGGCTGCTGGAGCTCGAGCCCGGCGTGCTGGCGATCACGGGCGACCACTCGACCCCGGCGCCGATGAAAGCCCACAGTTGGCACCCGGTGCCGCTGCTCTTGTCGTCGGCGATGTGCTTCGTCGACGACTGCGAGCGGTTCACCGAGGCGGAAGCGGTTCGCGGCGCCGTGGGCACGATCCCGTCGAGCGAGTTGATGGGGCTGCTCCTGGCGAACGCGGGGAAGCTGGCGAAGTTCGGGGCCTGACGCTGCGCCCACTGGGTGCCACTGGGGAGCGCCACTGGGTGCGCCGGCGTCCTCGCCGGCTTCCGGCGGAGCCGCGAAGCGGCGAAGCAGAGGAGCAGCCGCCGGCCGAAGGCCGGCGACGTTTTCTCCGCCGCCTGCGGCGGCAGCCGGCGGGGACGCCGGCGCACCCAGTGGCGCCCAGCTAGCGGAAGCCGCGGCGGAGTTCGTTGCGGAAGGTCTGGAAGTTCTGGTCGCCGTGCAGGCAGACGACGACGCGTTCCAGCTTCGTGCCGCCCTGGAGGTAGCGGTGCACCTCGGTCAGCAGGATGCGGGCGCAGCGGTCGACCGGGTAGCCGAAGATGCCGGTGGAGATCGCCGGGATGGCGATCGTGCGCTGGCCGTTGCGGTCCGCGAGGGCCAGCGACGCGCGCACGGCGGCGGCCAGCTTGCGGTCCTCGTCGCCCTCGCCCATCCGGGGACCGACGGCGTGGATGACCTGCTTCGCCTTCAACGAGCCAGCGCCCGTCATCACCGCAGTGCCGACCGGCGTGCCGCCGATGCGGTTGCACTCGTCCTGGATCGAGGTGCCGCCCTTCTCGCGGACCGCGCCGGCGACGCCGCCGCCAAGCTGCAGGTCCTCGTTCGCCGGGTTTACGATCGCGTCGACTTCGAGTTCAGTGATGTCGCCCTCGATCAGCTCGAGCAGCGTATCGTTCATCCTGACGGCCACAACCTACTCCCCTAGCTGCCCGCCAACGGCCGCACCTAACCCCTCCGTTCAGCGACCCGCGAGCGACGGTTTCCCGGAACTGTCTACCGGAACTGTGCGAAGCGGGCCGATTCTAACGTACTGATCGCGATTCCGTGTCACAGCGGCGCTCGGACCACCCGAACGGTGCGCTCAGAACAGATCGCTGTCGCCCTTCGTGTAGTAGCTCTTGCGCATCAGGGACACGCCGTCGCCGCACGCGAAGGGGGCCAGACCGGTGACGAGCCCCTGCGGTTCCGGGCGCCGGACCAGGCCGAGAGCGTCCAGTTCCCTTGACAGCCAGCGCGGCCGGTCGCTGAACCAGCCGGCGACCGGGAGGCCCGGCGCCCGCATCGCGGCGAGCAGCGCGCGCATCGCCGGCCGCTCGGCCGGGTCGACCAGGGCGTCGCCCCATTCCACCCGGTCGGGCAGCCGCGTCACCGCCGCCCAGGCCGCCAGCCGTCCCCGCCGGTACGCGGCGATCAACTCGGGTCCCCCGGCCGGACGGTCGAGATAGCGCCAGCGCAGGTACTCGGAGGAGCGCTCGACGAGCAGTCCGTAGCGGTCGCTCACCCGCTCGAACAGGGCATCGAACGCCGCGTCGACTTCGGAACGCTCCGTGATCCGTCGCAGCTCGTAGCGGGCAGCCAGCCGGGCGTTGCGGCTCAGCGGGGCTTTCCCCTGCCGCTTGCTGCGCAAGCGCTTATCCGGCGGCAGCTCCCGGTAGGGCACGTCCTCCACCTGCCGCACACCCAGGAAGCGGTTGGAGAACTTCTGGATGTTGCCCGTGTTGAAGCCGTAGTTGAACGCGATCCGCCCCTTGCAGTTCACGAGATAGAAGTGCCGCGCCGACCGCGCCAGCAGGCTCGTCGGCCCGCGGCCGACCGCGCGGGCGCTGCGGCGCGTCATCGTGTCGCCGACCTGGTGGCTGTCGGCGGGGCTCGTCGGCGGCAGGCCGCGCCAGCGCACCGGGTACGCGCAGTACTGGCACGCCAGCTCGCCGTCCGGCGAGAACGCGAGGGAGATCCGGGGCCCGCCCCGCGGGTTGTGGTGGTACTTCCAGGCCCAGCGCTCCAGGCTCAGGTCGCTGCCGAAGCTGTCCCGGAACAACTCGAGGATCGCCGGCTCGTCACCCGACCGGTAGCTGCGGATGCGGTACCCGTCGCGGCGCGCGCGCAGCACGCGGAACGGCGGCGCCGCCTCGTGGCCGGCGACCGGTTCCGGGAGACCGGCCCGCTCGGCCACCGGCCGGAATCCCGCCTCGAGCAGGTCGAGGACCAGCCGGTCGTAGCCGCTCGGCGCGGACTCCGACGCGGCGGCGTCGTAGGCCCAGCCGATGACCACCTCGTCGGGGAGCTCCTCCGCCTCCCCGATCGCCTCCGCGCCCCGCACGAGGCGAAGCCCCTCCGGCCGTATCGCCTCCAGGCCCCCCCGGGGCAGCACCTTCGCCACCGCCTGGTCCAGACCGCCTTCGGGCTCCGCCCCCGCCCGGCAACGCTCGAGACAACGATCCCAGGCCTCGACCGCCGCCGCGGCTGTCTCCGGGCCGCGCTCCGCGTTCACGCGGATGATCGTACTACCGGGTGCGCCAAGGAAGATGCGTCACAGGGTGCACCGCTGGGTGCGTCCACTGGGTGCGTCCACTGGGTGCGCCGGCGTCCTCGCCGGCTTCCGGCGGAGCCGCGAAGCGGCGAAGCAGAGGTGCAGCCGCCGGCCAAAGGCCGGCGACGTTTTCTCCGCCGCCTGCGGCGGCAGCCGGCGGGGACGCCGGCGCACCCAGTGGGGTACCCAGTGTTACTTCTCGAGATCGCGGCAGGTGGCGTCGCTTGCGCGGACGTACAGCTCTCCTCTCGCGCCGGCGGCTACGTCCTCGGGCAGCTCGAAGTCGGCCAGTGCTCCGGGACCGCCTTCCAGCCGGCAGGCCGCGGCCGGGACGCCGAGGGGCAGCGGCGTGACCTCGACCCACGTTTCGCCGTCGACGCCTCCTTCCCCCGGCGCTGCGGGCAGCGGTCCCGGATCGGCGAATCGGCGGGGCACTCGCTCGACGAGGCGGAGCAGCGCCGCGAACCAGGCGCCGTAGCGGCGGCGGCGGAAGCGGGCCATGGACTGTTCGAACCACATCTGCGCGCGGGGCTCGCGCTTCGCGCTCTGGTCGTACGCGTGAACGGCGCGCGCGGCCGGCGCGAGGACGGCCCTCGCTCCCAGGGCCCGGGCGCGAAGCAGCCAGTCCGTCTCTTCGAAGTAGAGCCGGTAGCCCTCGTCGAACGGCCCGACCCGCTCCCAGAAGTCCCTCCGTACGGCCAGGAAGGCGCCGGTCAGCTCGAAGCAGGGCAGCGGTTCCCGGGCCGACCAGAACGCCCGGGCGCGGCGCCGCCAGCGGCGGCGGTAGGACCGGCCCCAGGCCGGCGATCGCTCGGCCCAGGCCGCGTCGAGTTCCGCGGCCCGCGTGCGGAGCTGCTGGGGCGGCAGCATGAGCCGGCAGCCGCGGTCCCAGAACAGCCGCGGCCCGGCGATCTCCGCGTCGCCCAGCGCGTCGACGAGGGCGCGCAAACACCCCGCCTCCACGACGACATCCGCGTTCATCAGCAGGAACACCTCGCCTCGGCCCCCGCGGGCGCCGAGATTGATCCCGCCCGCGTAGCCCAGGTTCGCGCCCGGCTCGACGATCGTCGCGTCCAGGCGCTCCGGGTCGAGGGCCCCGGCGTCTTCCGCTCGGCCGTCCGGCCGGGCGCCGTTGTCCACCACGACGACATCCATCCGCAAGCCGGAAGCCCGCGCGTCGCGGTGGAGGGCATCGACCGCCGCCTCGAGCAGCGCGGGCGTGCGGTAGTGGACGATGACCGCCGCGATGGCCGGGCCGGAGGCGCCGGTCACCTCATATCTCGTCCGCGATGCCATCCTTCAACCGGGCGAACAGCGTCCCGCCCAGGACCACGGCCCCGGCCGTGCAGGCGAGCAGCGGAACCAGGCTGACCTGCAGCCCCCCGCCGAGAAACGCGGCCCGGTAGAGGTAGACGAGGCCCGTCAGCGGGTTGAGCTCGAGCACCAGCCGGATCGTCTCGTCCTGGAGCAGGTTCACCGAGTAGATGATCGGCGTGACGTAGAACCAGGTGTTCAGGACCAGGCCCGTGGCCTGCGCGACGTCACGGAAGTAGACGTTCGCCCCCGCCAGGGCGAGCCCGAGGCCGAACGTCAGCGCGACCTGCAGGAGCACGGCGACCAGGAGCAGGGGCAGGCTCGCCACGGAGAGTTCCCCCATGAACGCGAGGACGACGATGAACGCCACGGCGCCCACGGCGGCGTGGAGCAGGGCGCCGATCACGAGGGACGCCACGAGGAGCTCTCCCGGCAGCCGCATCTTCTTGACCAGGTCCGCGTTGTCCGTGATCGCCGATGCCGAGCGGCTCAGCCCCTCGTGGATCGCGAACCAGGGCAGCAGGGCGCAGAAGAGGAAGACGGCGAAGTGGTCCGTCGCCTCTCCCGGAAGCTCCAGGCGCACGATGTACGAGAAGACGAACGTGAACAGCAGCAACTGCCACAGCGGGTTGAGCAGCGACCACAGCAGGCCGAGCGCCGAGCCCGCGTAGCGCGACCGGAGGTTGCGAACGACGAGCTCGCGCAGCAGGAACAGGGACTGCCGGAAGCGGCGTGCGTCGGGAGGCCGGCGCACCCGGTCCCTGCCGGTCAATCGACCGGGAACGGGTTGCCGCCCGGCGCCAGCTCGACGCCCTGGCTGGACGGCGTCACGGCCGAGCAGACCACCGTGAAGCTCACCTCCACGCCGTCCGTGGGGAGACCGGGGATGACTTCGTCCGCGCTCGCGACTTCCACGGTCACGGTCTGCTCATTCAGGCGATCCGGGTTCGTGCTCGCGCAGCGGTTCGCGTCCGAGGCGACGGTGACGGTCCACTCGAGAACGCCGGGCTCGTCCATCGCGGGCGGCGCGCCGCTCACGGCACTGAGCGCCACCCCCGCCACACTGCCGTGAATGTCGAGGTCGGCCGTCGCGGCGACCGTGCCCGTGGTGATGAACCTCGCCCCGGTCAAGGTCACGGTCACTTCCACGTCCGGGTCGCCGCCCGTCGGCCGGGTGAACGAGGACGTGGGCGTCCTCAGGACCCAGCCGTCCGGGGACCCGAGGACGCAGTCTACCGCCGTGTCGCTGCCGGCGGCGCCGCTACAGTCGGGCACCGGCTTGCGCGGCACGATGTGCGGGATGATCCCGACCCGGCCGCTCGGCTCGTGCTTCGCGAAGGTCGCCGCGCCGCCTTCCACCGACTTCAGGACGACTCCGCCCGGGTCGGTGGGAGTCACCCGCGGGTGACCCAGCGAGTCCTTGCGGATCAGCGCGGTGACGGCCGAGTTCGTGTCGTCGTTGATCCAGTACCAGCCGCCGTCCTTCAGGCCGTCGATCTCGATCGTGCCGCCGCTTGCGGCCTGACAGGCGAAGCCGTTCTCCACGGTCAGCGCCTGCCGCACGACGCCCGCGCTGTCCGGCATCGCGGTGCCTCGCGTCGTCACGTTGCCGCAGGTGACGATGAAGGTCACCTCGCTCTCGTCCGTGGTGGTCGTCGGGTCGTCCACGCGGGCCGCATCGCCCACGAATCCGCCGGTGCCCTCGTAGTAGGGCGCGAGCTGGCAGTTCGCTCCCTCACAGGCGGCGCTCTGGCCCGAGAGCAGCGCGGGGAACGCGACGATCAGGATTGCGGTTGGAATGACTTGCTTCACGGCTCTCTCCTTCCGCGGCCCGCCGGCCGCCGTTCGAAGCGGATGCGGCTCCAGGGCCGCATATAGCACAACTGCTATATCACACTCGCTGCCAAGAAAGAGAAACGGCCCGCCGAGGCAGAACCTCGACGGGCCGAGAAAGGTGATTGGCGGAGCGGAAGTAAGCCTTGCCTACGCCACCACCACCCAGGTTTCCCTATTCTTCAAGGGCGCAGTGCACCTGCAACGCCGTCGAGGCATTCAGGCCGTTCGTCCAATGGCCCGGCCTCACGGTCTGAGCAATCATCGGAGTCGTGTCGTTCACACTCTGGGCCGAGTAGGCCAGGATGTAGACCAACGCCGTCCGGTTGTTGTTCCGGTTGCAGAACGTCGTAGTCGGCGAGATGTCGAGGGTCGCACCCACGTACCGCGTCGTCGAATCTCCAGGCGTCGTCGCGCAGACGACGGCAGGAAGTTCGTGGTCACCGTCGTCCAGACTCTCATCCGTGTCCGGGGTCGCCGGATCGTTACCGATCGTGCCGTCGGTACCACCGTGACGCACGGTGACGGTCTTGATCTTCTTCGCGCGATCAACAGTCCCGTCATTGTGAGTCTCTACCCAAGTGTCCAGATCCGCCAGTGTAGCGCCCGCATCAGGGCCTGCGTCGGCCATGTTGATCTCCACGGGATCGTCGCCACTCTGAGCAACGAACTGGAGGTACATGGTCTCCGCTCCACCGGCAGGAGTGAACGTGCGGACATTCTGCATGCACTGCGGCTTGCCGTCAGCGCTGTCCTTGTAGAAGCCGTCCTCGCGGGCCTTGGTGGCGGAGTCGTCACCGGTTTCAGGTGCCGCGACCAGCTTAGGGGCACCAGGCACCGTCATCATTCCGCCCTCATTGAGGTGGACTCCCGCATCGGCCAAGTTGGTGCCCAGGCTGCCATCGGCCGACAGGGATGCAACGAATGTCGCCTGGAAGGGCGCCGGCTTCACCGGATACCAGGAAGGAACCGACAGGTTCCCCCATCCGAGGTGGGGGTTGGCACCAGTCGCGATATGACCCGAGCCGTTCGCCCAGAGATCGAGAGCGATTTCGACATCGCTGCCGCCACCGGGATTCCGGTGGACGCTGGTCACCTGGTTCGAACGTCCATCGGACGTCATGCTCGTCATCACGATGGTCGTGCCACCGTCACCCAGCATGCAGTCGCTGTCGTTCGCGTAGTAGACCTCGTCGTCCGCGTCCCACTCGGGCATGCAGACAGTGGCCGCCTCCGGCTCAGGAACCGGCGGGATCTCGACCGGCGCGGTCGGGACGAAGTGGGGAAGAATTCCCACTCGACCGGAACCGTGCTTGACGTAGGTGCCATAGTCGCCCGATGTCAGGGTCACGCCGCCCGGATCGGTCGGCATGACCTCGTCTCCCGCGAGCGCATCCTTGGCGATCAGGGGAGAAACGGCCGAGTTCATCGAGTCGTTGATCCAGTACCAGCCGCCGTCGGCGAGGCCGTGAATCTGAATCGAGCCGCCCTCGTCGAGGCAGGCAAGGCCGTTGGCCATGCTGAACAGCTCCCTGACGACACCATCGCTGTCGCCCGCGGCACTGCCGCTGGCCGTGGTGTTGCCGCAGGACACGACGAAGTTGGCCATGTCGAAGCCGTCGGCCAGTTCGCCGACGAATCCGCCCTCGCCCATGAAGACAGGCGCCACGTGGCACTCGTCATCCGGGCAAGCGACATCGACCTTCGCCGGATCGACGACAACGCCGAACTGGCCGAAGGCCGCGAGAGGAATCGCGCAAAGGAAGAGCGCGATCGTGATGTGCTTCATCAGCTTCATCAGTTGGTTTTCTCCTTGAGCGGCTTTGCGCCGCCGTTCGTTTGGCCGAACCGGCCGTATGCCGGCCCGGCAGTTCTTTGATCCGAAGATCAGGTCGCAACGGTGCGGATGACCCGCTTTGTCGCGACCCCTGACGTTCTCTCTGCTGACGGCAACCGGCTCGTGCGAGCCGTCAACCGCCAACTTCGCTGATGCTGCGCATCACCTCCCGCTAAAAGACTTCAAGGCCGTCTGTCCAAGACGTGAGGGAACTTTAGCCGAAACGACGGTGAAGATCCAGTGATGCCGAGGCCGTAGCCAAGTGGGCACAAAGGGATCAGGAAGCGCCGTTCCAACCGAAATCAGTTCCTCCGAAGCTCGACACTATAGGGCCTTCGAGGGGATTCGTCAAGGGGCGGGTGTGTGAGAGTCAAATTATTGAGGGGATTGGGGTTATGGGCGGCGGCCGGATGCTGGCCGGAGGGCGGTGCGGGCGGTGGCGGGATGCACCCCGTGGCTGGTATCGTCGCTCGCTGCGATGGACGGTCTCGGAGCTTCGATCCTGACCCCGATGCCGGCCGGACGGCCGGCGCAGCCAGTGACCGGATATCGGCCCGAGGGAACGCGTCTCGACCGGATGATCGCCGCGGCGACGGGCAGGCTGCTCGAGGAGCAGCGGCCCGACGGCCACTGGTGCGCCGAGCTCGAAGGCGACACGATCCTGGAGTCGGAGTACGTGCTCCTGCTCCACTTTCTGGGGCGCGGCGACGACCCTCGCGTCCGGGCCTGCTGCGAACGGCTGCGGAACACGCGGCTCGGGACGGGCGGCTGGTCGATTTATCCGGGCGGGCCGGCGGACGTCAGCGCTTCGGTCAAGGCGTACCTGTGCCTGAAGATCGCGGGAGACGACGTGGAGTCGCCGCCGATGGCCGCGGCGCGGCGCGCGATCGTGGAGGCCGGCGGCCTGGGCGCCTGCAACTCGTACACGAAGCTGCTGCTCGCGGTCTTCGGGTTGTGGCGCTGGCGCGACGCGCCGGCAGTGCCGCCGGAGATCGTGCTGTTGCCGCGGTGGTTCTACTTCAACCTGGATGAGATGTCGGCGTGGACGCGGGCGATTGTGGTGCCGCTGTCGGTGGTTTGGGCGTTGAAGCCGGGCGTGGAGGTGGAGGTGGGGTTGGAGGAGTTGCGGGGTGGCGGCCGGATGCCGGCGGGGACGCCGGCGCACCCAGTGGCGGACCGCGCCTGGTCGGTGGTCTTTGGTGGGGTGGACAGGTTGATCAAGTTCGTGGAGAGGGTCGGGCCGGTGCCGGGGTGGCGGCGGCGGGCTCTCGAGGAGGCGGAGGCCTGGATGACGCCTCGGCTGGGGGGAGACGATGGCCTGGGGGCGATCTTTCCGGCGATCGTGAACGCGGTCATGGCGCTCAGGGCCCTAGGGTACGAGGAGGATCATCCCCTGGTCCAGGGCCAACTGCGGGCGCTCGAGCGGTTCGAGATCGAGGACGCGAGCGGGAAAGCGGCGGAGATGAGGCTCCAGCCGTGTCTCTCCCCGGTCTGGGACACCGCGCTGTCGATGAACGCGCTCCTCGCGTCGGACGGGGATGGCGAGGCGGCGGCGCTGCAGCACGGCCTGCGGTGGCTGCTCGACCGCGAAGTGACCGCGCCGGGAGACTGGCAGCGAAAGAGCCTGCAGCAGGCGCCGGGCGGCTGGTGCTTCGAGTACGGCAACGACTTCTACCCGGACTGCGACGACACCGCCGAGGTCCTGGCCGTGCTGGCCGGGCTCAGGGGCGAGAACGAGGAGCTGGAGTGGCGGCGGCAGGCCGCCGTGTCCCGCGGCCTGCGCTGGCTGCGCGGCATGCAGAACCCGGACGGCGGCTGGGCCGCGTTCGACCGCCGCTGCGACAAGGAGATCCTGACCCGCATCCCGTTCGCGGATCACAACGCGATGATCGACCCGAGCACCGCGGACATCACGGCGCGCGCCGTCTGCGCCCTGCTCGCGCACGGCGGCGACCGCTCGGATGCCGCGGTCCGGCGCGGGGTGGAGTTCCTGCTGCGGATGCAGGAGAGCGACGGGAGCTGGTACGGCCGCTGGGGCGCGAACTACGTCTACGGAACCTGGCTCGCGCTGGCCGCGCTGTCGCAGGTCGGCGGCGCCGGCGGCACCGGCGAGGCGGACGAGCGGCTCCCGCGCGCGATGCGGGCGGGGCGCGACTGGCTGCTCGGAGTCCAGAACGCGGACGGCGGATGGGGCGAGTCGCTGCACTCGTACGCGGATGCGAACGCGAAGGGGCAAGGCCGGAGCACGGCGTCCCAGACCGCCTGGGCGATGCTCGGGTTGATCGCGGCGGCCGGTCCGGGGGCCGCGGCGGGAGAGCGGAGCGCGGTCGGCGCGGCGCTCGAGCGGGCGGTCGGATTTCTGGGTGAGCGGCAGGGGCCGGATGGCGGCTGGGAGGATCGGGAGTGGACGGGGGTCGGCTTCCCGCGGGTGTTCTATCTTCGGTACCACGGCTATGGGGTCTACTTTCCGTTGGAGGCACTGGCGGGGTATCGGGAGTGGAGCCGGATGCCGGCGGGGACGCCGGCGCACCCAGTGGCGGAGCGGATGCCGGCGGGGACGCCGGCGCACCCGGTGGCGGAGCGGATGCCGGCGGGGACGCCGGCGCACCCAGTGGTGGGGCACACGGTTCCTTCTTGAGTGGATATGAGAACGCCGCTTCATCTTGTGGTCGACAACCTGGTGCTCCAGGCGCGGAACGCGCTGCGGGGCAGGAAGAGGTACCCGTTCGTGCTGATGCTCGAACCGCTGTACACGTGCAACCTGGCCTGCATCGGCTGCTCCGTGGAGCGGCATACCGGGAAGCTCAAGGACCGGATGGCGGTGGCGGACTGTCTCGACGCGGTCGAGGTCACCGAGGCGCCCGTCGTCTCCATCTGCGGCGGCGAGCCGACGATCTACCCCGAGCTTCCGGAGCTCGTCGCGGGCATCATCGCCCGGCGCCGGCACATCTACCTCTGCACGAACGCCCTGCTGCTCGACACGAAGGTCTTCGGCCGCGTGCCCCCGCACCGCCGCCTGACGCTGAACGTCCACCTCGACGGGATGCGCGAAACCCACGACTATGTCTGCGCGCGCGAGGGCGTGTTCGACAAGGCGGTCGAGATGATCCGGGCCGCGAAGGAGCTCGGCTACCGCGTGAGCACGAACACGACCGTGTTCAAGGAGACGCGGATCGAGGAGGTCGAGGAGCTCTGCGGCTTCCTGCGCGATCTGGACGTCGACGGGATGCTCATCTCGCCCGGCTACCAGTACGAGTCGGTCGACCGGGACATCTTCCTCACCCGGCAGGACTCGCAGGACAAGTTCCTGCGCATCCTCGAGATCGCCGACGAGTACAAGCTGACTTCGACGCCCATGTACCTCGAGTTCGCCGCCGGAATCCGGGACTACTCCTGCTCTCCCTGGAGCACGGTGACCAGGACGCCGCTCGGCTGGAAGGGGCCGTGCTACCTCATCGCCAAGCGCTACTACCCGACCTTCGAGGAGTTCTGGGACGAGACGGACTGGGACTACTGGGAATCCCGCGAGGATCCGCTGTGCGCGAACTGCGCGATGCACTCGGGCTTCGAGGCCTCCGCGGTGCGCGAGGCGAACCGGAACCCGCGGGACCTCGCGCGGCTCGCGGCCTGGCAACTCTCGGGTTGACCCGAGCCCGCGGCTCGCGGCCGCCGGAAGCGACGTGACCGCCCTGGTCACCGGCGGCACGGGCTTCGTCGGCGCCCACGTCGTCCGCGCGCTGCTGGAGCGCGGCGCGGGCCCGGTTCGCTGCCTGGTGCGCCCCGCCAGCGACCGCTCGAACCTCGAAGGCCTCGACGTGGACCTGGCGCGGGGCGACCTCCGCGATCCGGAGAGTCTCGCGGCGGCCTGCCGGGGCTGCGAGGAGGTCTACCACTGCGCGGCGGACTACCGGCTCTTCGCCCGCGACCCCTCCGGGATCCACGCCTCGAACACGGGCGGGACCCGCAATCTGCTGGCGGCCGCCCGGGGCGCCGGGGTTCGGCGGATCGTCTACACGAGTTCCGTCGCGGCGCTCGGGCTGGAACCGGGCGGAGAGCCGGCCGACGAGACGACCCCGGTCGATCCAGCGAAGATCGTCGGCCACTACAAGCGGAGCAAGTACGACGCGGAGCGGGTGGCCGAGCAGGCCGCCGCGGACGGCGCGCCGGTGGTTATCGTGAACCCGTCGACGCCGGTCGGCGAACTGGACGTGAAACCGACGCCGACCGGGCGGATCATCGTGGACTTCCTGAACGGCCGGATGCCGGCCTGGGTCGATACGGGCCTGAACGTCGTCGACGTCCGCGACGTGGCGCAGGGCCATCTCCTGGCGGCGGAGCGGGGTCGCGTGGGCGAGAAGTACATCCTGGGCAACCGCAACGTGACGCTCCGCGAGCTGCTCCAGTTGCTGGCGGAGATCACCGGCCGGCGGGCGCCGCGGCTGCGCCTGCCGCACTGGCTCCCGATTGCCGTCGCGGCCGTCGACACGGGCCGGGCCCGGTGGTTCGGCGGCGAGCCCCGCGTACCGCTCGAGAGCGCCCGGATGGCGCGGAAGAAGATGTTCTTCGACGCCGGCAAGGCGGTGCGGGAGCTGGGGTTGCCGCAGAGCCCGGTGGAGGAGGCGCTGCGGCGGGCGGTGGGGTGGTTTGAGGGGAATGGGTATGTGGCCGCTTCGCGTTGACGCACCGGGTCCGCCACTGGGTGCGCCGGCCTTCTGGCCGGCATCCGGACTGGGTGCGCCGGCGTCCCCGCCGGCTGCCGCCGAAGGCGGCCAGAAAGACGGGCCGACCGAAGGTCGGCATCCGCTTCAATTCCGGCGCACCTCCCCCGGAAGCCGGCGGGGACGCCGGCGCACCCAGTGGCGGACCCCGTGACGACGGTCTATCTGGCGGCGATGCGGTTCGAGGTCGGGGCGCTGATGCGCCGCGTGGAGGGTGCGCGGAAAGCCCGGGACACGGGGCTCGGGAGAACGGTGTCGGGCTCCATCGGAGGCCGGCCGGTGCTGGTCGCCGTGTCGGGAGTCGGAGCGCGGGCGGCCCGAACGGCCGCCGAGGCCTGCGTGGACCTCGCCCGCCAGGGTCGGTGCAGCCGCGTCGTCTGGCTCGGCATTGCCGGCGCGCTGTCGCCAGGGCTGCGAGTGGGCGACCTGGTCGTCGCCACGAGCGTCACGGCCGCGGAAGAGCGACACTGGGTGCGCCGGCGTCCCCGCCGGCATCCGGACGCCGCCCCACAACCGATCGCCCTGGACCGGGATCTCGCCACCTCCGCAGTCTCCGCCGGCTGCGCCGAAGCAGTCGTCGTCTCGACGTCGAGGCCCGTCGTCACCCCGGACCAGCGCCAGCGCCTATGGCAACAGGCCGGCTCGCCCGACCGTGCCGCGGTCGACATGGAGAGCTATGAAGCCGCCCGAGTCTTCCACGCCGCCGGCCTGCCGTTCGCCGTCGTCCGTGCGGTCAGCGACACCGCGGAGGACGACCTGCCCATGGCCCTCACGGACGCGGTGACGGCTGAAGGTGGAATCTCGACCCCGAGGCTCGCCTTCGCCCTGCTGCGGCGGCCGCGGGCCGCGCTTCCGCTGGCGGCGGTTCGATTTCTGGCGGCCCGTTCCGCCAGGGTCCTGGCCGGCGCCGCGGCGGCGCTCGCCTGACAGACTACGCGCCGCCCCGCCAGCCGGAAGATCCACACGATGCGCAAACTCGAAGCGAGAGCCACCGGCGACCTGGGGATGTTCTTCCGGGCCCTGGAGGACGAGGAGGCGGCCGACTACTGGTCGCGGCAGTGCACCCGCGCGGACTACGCCCTGCCGAAGGTGGGCGTCGACTGCTCCTGGAACTACGGACCCTGCCTGCGCGCCGCCCGCGGCGACTGGCCGGCGGTGCGCGAAGCGCTCGACCACTACTGGACGCACGGCGCCGGCAACGAGTTCAACTCGCCGCTCTACGGCGGCCGCGTCTACGTGGCCGCCGTCCTGTGCGCGCTCCGCGGGGGCGGTCAGGCGGCGTGGGCATTCGTTCACCGCTGGACCGGTTTCCTGGCGCTGCAGGCGACCCTCGCTCCACCCCCGCCACGGCGCGAGACGTTCCTCTGGGCCGGTGAGACGAAGCCTCTGCGCTACGTGCGCACCGGCCACGGCGTCGCGATTCCGCCCACCGGGCTGCGGACGAACGGCGACGCCCTCTGCAATACGATGATCGAACCGGTCCTGGCCCACGTCCTCGGAATCGGGCACGAGATGCGCCAGCCCCGGCACTGGCGCAACTGGCGGGCGCCGCGAGACAAGGAGGAGTGGGCCCGGCGGGGCTCGCCACCCACTCCGTTCGCATACCTCGAGGCGGTCCGGCAAGCCGAGGCGCGATCCGGCGCCCGGATCCGGGAGCAGCCGTTCATGGCGTTCTGCGCGCGGGCGGTCCGGGGAGACATGGAAGCGTGGGGCGAGCTCGGCCGCGCGGTTGAGCGCGCCGGCGTGCCCCTGCCGCGGGGCATCGCCCGGTTCGTCATCGAGCGCCGCGCGGACGCCGTGGCCACCTTCTGGGAGGGCAGGTCGCCGACCCGCCAGAAACCGTCCGTCGCGGCCGGAGCGATCGTCGGCAACCGCCGCTACATCCTGATCCCGGCCACGTGGCAGATCCCGAGCACCCAGACGAGATCCCGAATCACCGACACGGAGGTCCGCGCGCAGGCGGACGTGGAGGACACGATGCCGCGGCTGGAGGACCCCGCGGGGACGTTCGAACTCACCTAGAAGCTGCCGGCGGCTGGTAGCCTTGACGATTCCCAACGGAAACGTCCGGCGATGCGACCACTCACCGACAGCGAGTACGGCGTCCTGAAGGCGATAGCCGAAGGACGGCCCCCCACGGCGCATGCAGCCCGAGGAACGCTTACCCTGCTCCAGGGCCTCCGGCTGATCCACGAGGACAGGCTCACGCTCACGGACCACGGCGAGAAGCTCCTGCACCGGGAGCGCACGGCACATGGAGACGACGAGGTGCCGAAGCTCACCGCGGAGGACCGCGAATGGGTCGAAGCCGCGGCCGGACGCGGCCTGGCTACCGGAAAACTCTCCAACGAGGAGACCCGGGCCGTCTGCGCGGCGGTGCTCTCTTTCGCCCGGCACCGCTGGAAGGAAGACAGCGACTAGCAAAGAGAAAGGGGCGACAGGCTGAAAGCCTGCCGCCCCGGCGAAGGTTGGCAGCGACGAAGAGCGGGTTATGCGCTTTTCATCACTCAGGTTTTTGTTTGGACAGACGGCCTAAGCTTGAACCTCCATCGCTGCCCGGCGGCGATCAAGGGCAAGGAGTCGAATGCTGATGATCATCCGATTGGAACCCCTGGGACGCTACCGTGTATCGCTTTGTGTTCCCTCAGTCGACCGGGAACGGGTTGTCAGGAACGAGACCCCGAGACGTCGAAGCCGACGCCGCAGGACAGAGCACGTCAAGGGTGGTATGTGCGGCGACGTGTACACCGCCGACCCTTCCACCCCACGCGATAGGCGGAGTGCTGTCGTTCAGACTCCGTGCCGCCCCCAGAGGTGCAGTGATCCGAAGCCGAACCGTCTGGCTGGTTCTGTCATTGCACAGAGGGGATGTGGGATCAATCTCGACACCACCCGTACCCCTGACCATCCTCGGATCCCCCATGGTCGTGGCGCACACGACCTCAGGCACGCGGGTGTCGTCAGCAGCCACCTCGGGAGTTGCGGGGTCGTTCAAGTCCATCGTAAGAATGCTGATGAACTTGCTGCTGTCGGTGTTGTCTCCATTCCAGGCTTGCGCCCAAGTGAGCTGAGCAGACCAGCTGGCATCGGCGGCTAGTGCTGACAGGGAGCCGGTTCCATCCGGATCCGGCTCCAGCATGACGACGCCACCCGCCGAAGTGGCAAAGTGAAGAAGCAGATCGCCATCGGCGTTCCTGCTCGTGGCCTGCCTGCAATACGTGGGCTCTCCCTCGAACATCCCCCAACCGTTGGTGATTTCTGGGATGGCGTTTCCGTCGGCGTCGGCGCCGAGGTTGTCGTCTTGCAGCCCGGCGCTGCCTGTCGGAGATGTAGCGTCAGTGCTGCGATCCGGGGTTCCAGGAACCACGCTCACAGACGGCATCTCGGAGAGAACATCACCGTCCATTAGGACCGTGATCCCCGCCTCAGTCTCGGAGGTCGAGGAGGGAGAGATGATCTCTACGCCAAAGTCCGCACCGAACGGGTTGACAGTGAAGTACGGACGCAAGCCCGCCGGCAGGGTGATGTCGTGGCCAACCAGCGTGGAGCTGCCGGACCCACCGATCACATGCCCGGAACCGTCGCTCCAGAGTGCAAAGGACACGGTGACAGGGCCCGCCGACGCGACATTCCGCTCAACGGAACTGGACAGACGGGTGTTCCGGCCATTGCGGCCAGGTCCGGTCATGACGATCTTCGTTCCGCCACTACCCAGCATGCAGTTGGTCGTGTCGTTGTAGAAGGTCTCGTCACCGTCGTCCCAGAAGGGACCGCAAAGATCGGCAACTTCCATCTCCATCATTGGTTCCGGCAAGATGTGAGGAATGACGCCGACACGGCCCGACGAGTGCTTCACGAAGGTCCCGTACTTGCCCGCAGTCAATTCGATCCCGCCGGGATCGGTCGGCTCTGTCATAGCGTTGTCTAGCGTGTCCTTGCCAATGAGCGCGGACACTGCAGAGTTCGCCGAGTCGTTGATCCAGTACCAACCTCCGTCCATGAGGCCGTGAATCTCGATAGAGCCGCCGTCCTCATCGTGGCAAGCAAGGCCGTTACTCGTCGAGAACGGAACCCGGACGATACCGTCGCTATCCGGGTCCACCGTCACGGTGGTGCTGGTATTGCCGCACGTGGCGACGAAGGCTACCTGGTCGAATCCGTCAGCGACCTCCCCAACGAAGCCGCCCTCGCCCACGAAGACGGGAGCCACATGGCACTCCTCGTCCGGGCAAGAGACCGTGGTCTTCGCCGGATCGACGACAACGCCGAACTGACCGAAGGCAATCGAAGCGGTCGCGCCGATGAGCAGCGCGAACATCAAATAGTTCTTCAACTCAATCTCCTTTGGCCGGCGCATCCGCGCCGACACAAATCTGGGACGGGTTCTTCCGCCCCGGTTCAAGTTGGCGAGGGCTGAGGCGCCCACGCCGTTTTCCGTCTCTAGGAACCAACCGGCGGTTCGTCCGCCGGAAAGCCTCGCCTGCCTCGCATCACCTCCAGGAGAAAGAGTGTCGTTTGACCCCAGGGACCGTTCCCTGCGATTCGGGACGTTACTGCGCGACTAAGGGTGTTATGTATGACTAACTCGGCAGCGGATTCCGGCCCGATTTCCGCTACGAAACGCCCCATAACGAAAGTGAATTGCCCCGCAAGCGGGTGGCGATCCATGCGCCATTCCGCCAGGGGAGGCAGTGCAGGTGGCGAACTCGAACAACCAGAACGCGGAAGGGCTGATGTCCGTCCGGGACGCACTGCGCACGTCGCTGTCCGAGAACACCCGCAACGCCTACAGGACGGGCTGGCGAAGGTTCGCCGCCTACTGCGAGGAGGCCGGCAGGGACCCGATGGCCGCGACGCCCGGCGACGTGGCCGGCTTCCTCGTCACGATCGCCTCGCTCCCCCGCTCACCTGCGGCCACGACGGGGCAAGGGGCGCCCCTCGCGATGAGCACGATCAGGGTCTTCCTCGCGGCCATCAGCCGGAGGTACCGCGAGCAGAACCGGCGCTCCCCCGTGGACGACTCGAGGGTCGTCGCGGTGCTCCGAGGGCTGGCGCGCGGGCTGGATCAGCGACCGCGGCAGGTCAACGCGCTGCAGGCGGGTGAAGTCGCCCGGATCCTGGCCTGCTGCGACGAACAGGCCGCCAGCGGCGGGCGCGGGCTCATCGCGGTTCGGGACGCGGCACTCCTCGCCGTGGGCTTCGCCGCGGCGCTCCGGCGGTCAGAGCTCTGCGCCCTGCTCGTAGAGGACGCGGAGTTCACGAGCGAGCCGGGTCGGGCCGCCGGGATGTTCCTGCACATTCGCAGGTCGAAGACGGACCAGCTCGGCCTGGGCCAGCGGATCGCGGTGCCTGAAGGCCGCCTGCTGCGGCCGGTGGCCAGGCTGCGCCTCTGGCTCGCGCTTTCCGGCATCGCCCGGGGGCCGCTCTTCCAGACGATGCGGCGGGGCGGCCACGTCCAGGGACGGCCGATCCATCCGACGGACGTCGCCCGGCTCGTGAAGCGCTACGCGGCCGCCATCGGCCTGGACCCGGCGGACTACTCGGGGCACTCGCTGCGAGCCGGCTTCGTGACCAGCGCGGCGGCGCACAGGGCGCGGCTCGACAAGATCATGGAGGTCACGCGGCACACCAGCCCGCGCATGGTGCTCCGCTACATCCGGCAGGCGGACGCCTTCGAGGACCACGCGGGCTCGGCGTTCCTGTAGGGGTCGGTCGGTTAGTACTTGACAACACCCTTTATGACGCACTTCTTCCCGCGGACCACCGCCGACAGGCCCCGTCAGCGCCGGTCACGGCCCGGGCACGCGGTAGCCCACACCCCAGCGATCCGCAGGTCTCCCGGGCGGAACGGCTTGGGCCCGGCCTGGCGACGGAGCGCCGCCCGCACTTGACCTCGGCTACGGCCCCAACGTAGCCGGAAACGCCCCGACATCGATGATCGCCCGCGCCGGCTCGCCGGCTTCCTTGGTGTAGCTCTTGGCCACGCCGGTCGCGGTGTCCCTGATCATCAGCTCGAAGCCCACATCGGTCGCCGCGCTGACGCGCAGCCAGAAGTGGCCGTTGATCGTCGTGCCGTCCACGACCTTGACCAGCATCTCCCAGTTCAGCGGCCCGAAGTACCAGAACAGTCCCGAGTCCTCGGTTCGGGGACGGGCGGTCCGGCCCGCGCCTCGCTCGTCGTCGAGCGTCCGCCAGTTGACCGTCAACTCGAAGCGTCCGTCCTGCAGACAGAGCGTTTCGGAGTTCGCATGGCAAGCAGCGGTGTCGGGCAACTCCACGGCGGAGGACGCCAGCGCCCGGGACCCCGACGAAGCGACGGACGGCCCCACGGTGAACGCCGCGGCGTCCGTGATCGCCGGCGCCGCGTGGCCTGGTTCGTTGCGGTACTCGCGCACCGTCTCCGTCACCGTGTCGGTCACGGAGACGACGTATCCCACGTCCGTCGTCGAGGCGCCGTAAACCCACACATGGGAGTTCAGACCGCTGCCGTCCAGGACCTTGATCAGCACCTCCCAGTTGCTGGGCTCGAAGAACCAGAACAGGCCGGTTTCGTTCGTGCCCGCGGGAATGACGCGGGCGTCGCCAGCCTCCCCGTCCGCCGTCCACCATGACGCCCGCACCGAGTAGCGGGAGTCGAGGAGGCAGAGGGTCGTTGCGTCGGGAGCGCAGCTACCGGCCGGATCGCGGGCCTCGACCATGAAGATCTGGGAGTCCGTCGAATCGCCATCGTCGTTTTCCACCGACAGGCTGACTTCGTAGAAGCCGGGATCCGTCCAGGCGTGGCGCACTCGACGGCCACGCCATCTGGTCCAGGTGTCGTAGCCGAAGTCCCAGTCTCGCGAGGCGACGCTTCCGCCCGTGCTCGTGTCCTCGAAGGTGATCAAGGCGCCGGTGCGGGCGTAGCACAGACCGTTCGTGCAGTACGCATCATGCGCGAAGCCCGCCACCGGTGGTTCAGGATCCTCGGGCCCGTCGCTGTCGGGGCCGTCCTCGTCCGGCTCGTCTTCGTCGTCGTCGCCGTCTGGCCCGTCTTCGTCACCACCGTGTTCGCCGCGGTCGTCGTCGCAGATGATCGACGTCGCCGCGTTCGGCGAACCCACCGTGTAGCCGTCGCCGGCCAGCACGATCACGGTCACCGAGCCGTGCGGTTCCGCAACGGAGTCGCCCTCCGTCTGCAGTGAGAAGGTCGCCATCCCGGAGCCGGACCGAGGAACGGTGACCGTCGCATGCCCTCCCCGGACTCCGTACTGGTAGCCGTAGCTCGTGGAGATCTGCAGATTGACGACCAGCGGTTCGTCGATCTGGCCGGGCGAAACCGACACCTCGAAGTGGGCGGTCTCGCCTTCGATGACGATCGCCGTGGAGGTGTCTATGCTGACTACGGGCGTCGTCTGGGCAAGAACGCTCGAGGTGCAAACGAGAGCGGCCAGCACGGCCCAGGCTCCCGGAGTCAGTCGAAGTGGTTGCCGCGTTCTCGTACCCATCCTCGTCTCCACTGCAACCGTCAATCGTGCGAAAAAGCCCTGTTCGACCGACGAAGGACGGTACCACGGTTCCGACGCGAGCAACTACCCTTGACGGCGCTGTGGCATGGCCAATACGGTCTACCGCAGTCGGCCCGTGGCGGCCGGACGGAGCGGAAGCCCCCCAAACCGGAACGGTTCGGCTGGAACAGACGGCTCAGGCGCTGCCACGGCGTGATCGGGCTTGGGGGAAACTGCCTTGACGCTCAAACATGTCGCGGCCCTGGTGGGGCTGGTCCTGCCGGCCAACGCGCTGCTGGCGCAGTCCACATCGACTCCAGAGAAACACACCTTCAGCGTGGCGGCCCCGGACGCTTCCGAAGTCGTCCGGATCGACTCGCTGATCTCCGCCAGGACCCGCACCGGCGAACTCACGCGGGTGTCGGCGCAGCCGGACCGCCAGTTGCCCCGACGGGTTCACGAGTACTTCGGCCAGGTGCATCGCGGCGTGCCGGTCTACGGCGCCGGCGTGACCAGGCAGCGCAACGACGGGACGACCGTGTCCGCCTTCGGAACCGTCTTCGACGACATCGATGTCGGGACGGATCCAACCCTGGGAGCAGAAGCCGCTCTGGCCCGGCTGGAGCAGGTTGCGGGCGCCGCACCCGCGACAGCCGAGCCGCCGCGCCTGGCCATCCTTCCGGACCCGATGGGAAGGCTCGTGCTCACCTGGAGTGCGCCGATGCGGGACTTCCGCACCTGGTTCATCGATGGCAACACCGGCGAGTTCGTGCACCGGATAGACCATGTCCACGCCGAGAGCGCCGTCGGTTCCGGAACGGGGATCACCGGCGCACCGCAGAAACTGAGCGTCTGGCACAACGGCCACGACTACGAGGCGTGGGATCGACTCCGCCCGGCCGAGATCGTCACGCTGGACGCGCGCGGCATCCTGATCGACATCTTCGCGCTGCTCTTTCCCTCGCCGGCCTGGCTGGAAGCGGTCGCGCTGGACGACGACAACAACTGGTCGAAGCCCGCCATCGTGGACGGCCATGCCCACCTGGGCTTCACCTACGACTACCTGCTCGAGAGCCAGGGCTGGCGGGGCCTCGACGGCCAGGACGGTCGCATCTTCGCGATCGCCAACATCGACCAGTTCTACAACGCCCTCTTCCTCTCGGCGCCCTTCGGACCGCAGGGAACCGGCGCGATGGCCTTCGGCGCGGAGTCGAACGACACGCCGCTCGTTCCGCTGGACGTGGTCGCCCACGAGTTCATGCACGGCGTGACGTTCTCGTCCGTATCGGCGCGGACGGGCGTGCCGTTCCTCGACACCTTCGCCTGGGCTCGTGGGCCGTCGAGCCTCAACTGGCAGGGCGAGACCTACCGCTGCGGCGATGTCTACACGTTAGGGGGTTTCTTTGGCGAGGCCACACAAGCCCGTCTCCTTTGCGCTGACGAGAACGGGAACCTCACCCCCTCCGGCACCCACTTCGCCCTGTTCCTGAACCATGGCGGGGCGATCAACGAGGCGTACTCGGACATCGTCGGCATCGCGGTGGAACACGCCTTCCATCCACCCGGCGAAGGACTGCTGCGCGCGGACTACCTGCTTGGCGAGGACACGGGGGAAACAACCCGCCGGACCGACGCGCCCCGTTCGTTTCCCATCGGACAGGCCCTCCCCGGCCTCAGGTATCCGGACTCCTACGAGCAGGCGTTCCGGTTTGTCTGGGCCAGGGACGACGAGGGCTTCAACTACCTCACCGGCCTCGGCATGTCGGGCAACCGTGCGTTCCGGCTTCCAAGCGACGGCTACAGCGGCCTCCACTGGAACTCGACGATCCTGAGTCATGCCTTCTACCTGGCGGTCGAGGGCGGACAGCACTCCAGCGGCCTGACCGTACAGGGCGTCGGCGGACCCAACCGCATCCAGGTCGAGCAGGCGTTCTTTCGCGCCATGACCGAACTGGCCCCGCCGGTCGTCAGCTATCGCCTCATGGGCTTTCTGATCCGACAGTCGGCACTCGACCTCCACGGCGCCGGGAGTTCCGCTTTCAACGCGATCCATCAAGCACTGACGGCGGTGGGGCTCTGACCGATGACGACGACGACACGAAACAGACGCCCGATCCATACGCTGATCGCAGCAACCTGCCTGCTCCTGGTCTGGCCGTTGGCGGCGACGCTCGCCGCGCAGGAACCGGAGGCAGCAGAGTCGGAGGGACCGGCGCGGGATCGCTGGTTCCTCGCCGTGGGAGGCGGACTCCTGCAAACCGGCGATTCCCCGTCCGGGAGCTTCACCTTCGACCACGGCCTGTTCGGCTCCGAGCAGGGAACGTTCGACGCGGACTACGCGGGCGGCAACGCCTCGCTCTACGAGTTGTCGATCGGCATGCGGCTTCGCGGCCGGCTGGCGCTTGGCCTGACGTGGTCCGAGTCGTCGCTCTCGGAGGAGGCGGAAATCGCCGGCCAGGTGCCGCATCCCTTCCTGTTCGGGGCTTCACGAACCGTCGAAGGAACAGCCCGAGGCCTGTCGCGCGACGAGACCGCCGTTCACCTCTCCCTGAGGTGGCTGATCCGGGATGGCGACCGGTTCCAGTTCGCCCTGTTCGGAGGCCCGACGCAGATCGACCTCGACTACGAGCTGGCGACCGCCGTTCAGTTCGACCAGACGTATCCCTTCGACACCGCGACCTATGCCGGCGTCGAGCGCGTGGCGGAGTCCGCGGACGCCATCGGCTTTCACGCGGGAGTCGATCTTGCCCGCTACTTCAACGACACGGTCGGAGTGGGCGGCGTTCTCCGCTACAGCAGCGCCTCGATTGATCTCGATGCTCCGGACGGCGGTTCGATCCAGGTCGACGGCGGAGGACTCCAGATCGTCGTGGATCTCCGGTTCCGGTTCTGAACCCCCGGCGCCGGGTCAGGGCGGAGCGTTCCAGGGGAACGTCCGCGGCTCCTCTTCGCCGGGGGCTGGAGAAACCACGCCCACTCGCTCCGCTTCCAGTGCCGGAACGAGCGTGCGGCCGGCGACGCCGAGGCCGTACTTCCGGCTCGTCGCCGCATCCTCCAGGCGCCGCGTGGCGGAGAAGTGGACGCCCTCGCCGGTGACCAGGGGCCGCCCGTCCTCGTTCCGCTCGCCGATCGGCCGGTCGTAGCGGCCCCAGAGGCGGTAGACGAGAGACATCGAGTTCCCCTGGCGACCGAGTTCGTCCGGCGCGAGGCCCTGGACCGCCTCGGGCCGCAGAGCGAGACCGGCGGCGTGAGCCCGGGCCCACATCCAGAGCAGGGCGCGATCGGAGAGGTCCGTGGCCGGCCGGCCGCCGCCGACGTCGCTGTGCACGCCCGGGAACCAGAGCTGCGCCACGTTCTGGCCCGGGGCCGGCCGGTTCGTCCACAGCGTGGGGGCGAACGGACGGCGGCTCTCATCGATCGCCACCGCGTGGCAGGCGTGCCGGATGTGGCGGTCGAGCCGCACGTCGTGAAAACGGTGCCGGCGGGCGCCGATCCAGTTCAGCCAGGTCACGGGCACGCCGAGGGCGCCGACCGTGTCCCAGACGCCAATGAAGTGGACCGCCCACGGTCCGTCGTCGCCGGTTGGCTGGCGGCCGCCCGCGGCGCCGGCCAGCGCGAACTCCTCGACGTGGCGCTCGGCGCCCTCGGCCCGTCCGGTGCCCCGGCGTTGCCGATAGATCGCCATGCCCTCGTGGGCGACCAGGGCGACGGGCCGGCCGGCCGAGGCGCAGCGCTCCAGGTCCGGGACGCCGCAGAGGCCGATCAGGCCGGCCAGGGAGCGGGCCGTGTAGGCCCCGCGGCTGTAGCCGAACAGGAAGAGCCGGTCGCCCGGGCGGTAGTTAGAACTCAGCCAGACATAGGCGAGTTCCACGTTGCGGGCGAGGCCCAGTCCGACCACGCCGCCCCGCACGCGGTCGAAGCGGCCGGTGCCGACGCCCCGGTCGTAGTAGCGGATCTGCCGCGTCCCCGCCGCGGTCGAGCCGGGGAGCGCCTGGAAGGTCTTGACGACGTTCGTGGGCGACGCCCTGTCGTCGCTGTTCCAGGTGCCGTCGAAGCAGAGGACGATATTGCGCGGGCCGGCCAAACGGGGGCTTTGGGGGAGGCGGGGCGCGCGAAGACTAGCCCATGCGGAACAGGTTCTGCATCTTCATCGCCAGGCCCATGTCGCCGGCGATGCGCAGTCGGCCGGTCATGAAGGCCGTCATCCCGTCCAGGGTGCCGGTGGTGAGTTCGACGTAGTCGGCCGCTTCCATCGAGATGGTCATCGTCGGCGCGTCGTGGGCGCCCTCGGTGACGGCGCAGGCGCCGTCCTTGATCGTGCAGTGCCAGACACCGCCGCCTTCACCGGAGAGGTCCAACTGGATCGTGGCGTCGAGGCCGGCGGCGGCTTCCGGGTCGAGGCGGTTGGGCATCTCGGTGAGGATGGCGCTGATCGAGGCGGCGGTATCGGTCATTGGGGTTCTCCTGGGTGGGATGTGGGGTCGCTGGGTCAGAGGAGGGTAACGGGCTCGATGACGCCGGCGGGTTCGAAGCCGAGGACCTGGCCGTAGAAGCTGAGTTCGGCTTCCAGGGCGCGGACGATGTTTCCGGCGCGGCGGAAGCCGTGCTGTTCGCCGTCGAAGAGGAGGTAGGCGACCGGGACGCCCCTGGCGCGCAGCGCCTCGACCATGGCTTCGGCCTGGTTCGGAGGCACGATCCGGTCTTCCGCGCCCTGGAAGAAGATGACCGGGCAGGAGAAGCCGTCGCGGGCGGAGAGCGGCGAGCGCTCGTCGTAGAGGTCGCGGCGCTCCGGGTAGGGGCCGACCAGGCGGTCGAGGTAGCGGGACTCGAACTTGTGCGTGTCGCGGGCCAGGGCCGAAAGGTCGGCGACGCCGTAGTGGCTGGCGCCGGCGGCGAAGGTGTCCTTGAAGGCGAGGGCGGCAAGGGTGGTGTAGCCGCCGGCGCTGCCGCCGCGGATCAGCAGTTGGCGCGCGTCGACTTCGCCGCGGGCCGCGAGCGCCTCGGCGGCGGCCACGCAGTCCTCCACGTCGACGATTCCCCACCGGTCGCGCAGCGACTCGCGGTAGGCGCGGCCGTAGCCGGTGCTGCCGCCGTAGTTCACGTCGACCACGGCGAAGCCCCGGGACGTCCAGTACTGCACGCCGGTGTCGTACACGAGCTCCGCGGCGGAGGTCGGGCCGCCGTGACTCTTGACGATCAGGGGCGGTCTGGCGCCGTCCGGGGCCCGGGCGTCGTCGTTCTTCGGCGGGTAGAAGAACGCGAAGGCGCGGCGGCCGGCGGCGGAGGGGAAGTCGATGGGTCCGCCGCGGGAGAGGTAGCGGGGGTCCGGAGCCGGGCCGGTCGCGACGAGGACTTCGACCCCACCGGGTGCGCCGGCGGGTAGCGAGAGTCGGACGAGTTCGGCGGGACGGTCCGGGGCGGCGCCGAGGAAGAGGATCGTGTCCGCGGAGGCGGCACGTAGCCAGGTGATCGAGGTGTATGGGGTCGGGATGGGGACGGCGGGCCCGGACTCGGGGAGGAAGAGGAGGCTCCAGACGCCCTGCTCGCAGCAGGTGGCGACGATGCCGGAGGCGGTGTGGGCGTAGGTGGACATGCCGAAGAGCCAGGGTGGGACGCCGAACTCGGAGTTGCGAGGGCAGAGGGGGTGGGCCGGCGGACCGGATGCCGGCCGGAAGGCCGGCGCACCCAGTGGGGCGTCGTCCAGGTCCAGGCGGTAGAGGTTCCACCAGCCGCTGCGGTCGGAGATGAAGGTGAGGCGGCCGTGGGCGTCGAAGCTCGGTTGCTGGACGGCCTCGGGGGCGGCGGGGTCGCCGCCGGCGACGAGGCGTGGGGCGGCCGGGAGTCCGGCGTCGTCGAGGTCGGCGAGGCGGAGTTCCGTGGCGTCCCAGGGCATGTCGGGGTGGTTCCAGCTCAGCCAGGCGAGCCTGGAGCCGTCGGGCGAGAGCCGCGGGGAGCTGTAGAAGTCGGCGCCGGAGACGAGTTCCGTCGGCGGGGGTGGGTCGGCGGACGGGTTGGACGGATCGGGTGCGGCCGCGGGCAGGGGGATCGCGACCAGGGCGGCGATCTCTTCGCCGCCCGCGGGGTCGGGGCGCTCCTGGACGGCGATCAGTCGGTGGCGGTGGCGGTCGTGGACGAGGTCCGCGTAGTGGGCGCCGTCGGCGGGGGTTAGGGGGGTTGGCGGGCTGGTCGTGGAGGTGGCGAGGTAGACGCGCTGGTCCTGGAAGTTGACGAAGACGTGGGGGAGGTCCGCCGGCGACTCGTGCGCGCCGCTTCGCGGCTGCGCGTCTGGTGCCGGCGGGGACGCCGGCGCACCCAGTCGGGGCGCAGCCGGTGGGGGCGCACCCGGTGGGGGCGTGCTCGGTGGCGCAGCCAGGAGGCAGAAGGCGCCGCCGCCGTATTCGTGGACGCGGCTGCGGACGTCGAAGCCGTCGGGCGTCAGGGTGCGGGTTTCGCCGTCCGCGTCGCGACGGACGAGGACGTTGCGACCGCCCTCGTCCGGCCGCCGCTCGATCCAGCAGACCTCGTCGCCGGCCGCGGCGATGTCGTCGATGCGACGAGCGCCCTCCGCGACGTCGCGGGCCGAGATCGGCGACGCCCAGGCGCCGAAGGGCGTCGGCCCGGGCCGGGATGAGGGGTCGTCAGACACCCGACGGACTGTAACGCGACCACTCGGTGCACAGCACACAGGTGCCCCACTGGCTGCGCCCCCACTGGGTGCGCCGGCGTCCCCGCCGGCTGCCGCCGAAGGCGGCCAGAACCACGCGCCGGCCGAAGGCCGGCACCACTACCGCGGGCCGATGTCGCCGCTCGAAGACAGAATGGCGCCCGTGAGCGGGTCGTAGACGGCGATCACGAAGGTGTGCTCGCGGCGGCGCAGCTCGAGAGCGGTCTCGAAGGTGAAGTACATGCCGGGCTGCGGTTCCTGGTCGCCGGCGATGCGGATCGTCTCGACCGGGGTCTCGGAGCGGTTGCCGTTGCTGTCCATCACGGTGACGCGGAACTCCAGTTCGTTCTGCCACACGCCGGCGACGGGCAGGAGCGTGATCTCGTCGAGCGGGATGATCACCGCGACGGGCACGAGGATCTTCCCGAATCCGCGGCGCTGCGGCCTGCCGAAGCGGACGCCGAGAGGCTTGGCGCTCGGAGGATTGCCGAAGAGCAGCGCGCCCTCGACCATCATCGTGACCTCGGAGCCGCGGGACATGTCCACGTACTCCTCGCGCGAGCGCACGCGATAGTCGGGATGGTCCACCAGGCGCACCTCGACGTCGTGGACGGCGTCGTCCTCGCGGCGCTGCGGCTCGAAGCCGAGCCAGTAGTACGAGCGGGTGTCGGCCACCACGTCGGCCAGCGCCGTGTCGCGTCCCGCGTTGATCAGCGGCAGACCGCCCGTCGAATGGGCCAGCAGGTGGAGGGTGTTGTGCTGGAGCATCTCACGCTCCTGGAACGCGCTCGCGCCGGCGGACGGGTCGCTCGCCGAGTTGCCGTCGAACTGCACCGACGCATCCAGCAAGAACGTCGGACGGAATCCCGGCACGTCGACCGGGTAGAGCGTGTAACCGATCAGGTTCGCCGCGGAGACCAGGGGGCCGTAGAGGTCGTCATGGCTCATGAGCCGCGTGTCGGAGGCGGCGCCGAGACCCTCGGCGCTGATGCCGCCGCTGGCGATCGTGTAGAGCGCCGGCGACTGGGGCCAGCCCCCGGCGAGCAGGAGCATCACCTTGCGCCCCGGGCGGTTCGCGAAGCTCCGCAGGGTGGCGACGGCCGCCAGCACGGAGCTCTTCAACTGGCTTTCGAGCCTCGTCGCGTACCGCAGCTCCGTGCCGCGCAGGCTGGTCCGCATCGTCTCCTCGGGCGTCTCCAGGCCGCCCTCCTCGATGAACCGGTTGGAGATCGCGCGCAGTTCCGCCTGCTCGGACCGTTCCTGGTCGTTCGTGCGCAGTTCGCCTATCCGCATCAGGCCGTTCGCCCTGCGGCGGCGCGCCTGCTGCAGCGCGTCGGCCAACTGGGTCGGCGAGTTGGTCCAGGTGGTGAGCATGGTGACCGACTTGCCGTCGAAGGCGACGGCGGCCACGCGGTCCGCCGGGCCGAGTTCCGCCAGGTCCTCCTCCAGGCGGTCGATCACCCGGTTCCGGTCGCGAGCGATCGAGAAGAAGTCGTCGATGAACAGGAGGAAGCTCGTGCCGACCGGCGTGTTCGGATCCAGGTTCGGCACGCCCGGCACGGCCGCCACGTCCGCTTCCGCCGTCTCCCGGGCCAGGCCCTCCGCGATCTCCGTGAAGTAGTCGATCGGCGTCGGCTCTCCGTCGACGAGGAGTTCGAAGTCCGAGGCCACGAGATCGTGGATGCGGTTGCCCTGCCTGTCCGTGACGACGACCTCGATGTTCACGACGCGGACGTCGATCACCTCGGAGAAGACGGCCGGCAGGTCGTCCTGCTGGGCCGGCGCCGGGATGGCGGTGGCGCAGAGCAGGAGAGCCACCAGGAACAGGGGCAGGCTGAACGTTCGCGTCTTCGTCATTGGCTCGGTTTCCACACTCGTCGGGTCAGGAGCGGTGCAGAAGACTAACGGATGACGGTGTCCGAGGGGCGCACCACTGGGTGCGCCGGCGTCCCCGCCGGCTGCCGCCGGAGGCGGCCAGAGTCACGCGCCGGCCGAAGGCCGGCACCGCCCGGCTACTTCGGGCTGAGGCCTCCGGTGGCGGTCAGCACGGTGCCGGTGAGGGGGTCGTAGACGGCGATCACGTAGGTGTGCTCGCGGCGGCGGAGGCGCAGTTCGGTCTGGTAGTAGAAGAGTTGGCCGGGGCGCGGCTCTTCGGGGCCGGCGATCTGGATCTTCTCGATCGACATGTCGGCGCGGTTGCCGTTCATGTCCATCGCGGTGACCCGCACTTCGAGTTCGTTCCGCCACATGCCGCCGACGGGAAGCAACTGGACCTCGTCTAGCGGAATCGCGACCTCGACGGGCACGGACATCCGGCCGCGACGGCCGCGGACGGGGTCGGAGAAGCTCACCTGGAGGGCTGCGCCGCGGGTTGACCGCCGAACAGCAGGGCGGCCTCGACCGTGATCGCGACCTCGCGTTCGCGCGAGATGTCCACGTACCCCTCGCGGGTCCGGACGCTCAGGTCGTCGCGGCCGACGAGGCGGACGTCCACGTCGTGGAACGCATCGTCCTCGCGGCGGCTCGGCTCGAAGCCGAGCCAGTAGTACGAGCGCGTGTCCTCGACCGCCCTGGCCAGGGCCGCATCCCGCTCCGCGTTGACCATCGGCACGCCGCCGGTCGCGTGCGCGAGCAACTCCAGGGTGCCCTGCAGAAGGTCTTCCCGGTTCAGCGAACCCGCAACGACACTGAGGGTGTTCGGCCCCGGATCAGGGCCCACACCGACCGAGGCATCGCCGACGAAGTCCCTGCTGGCGCCCGGCAGGTCGACCGGGTAGAGGGAGTAGCCGATCAGGTTCGCGGCGGACACAAGGGGGCCGTACAGCTCGTCCTCGCTCATCATGTAGCCGTCGCCCGCCGCGGCTGCGTTGATCGTGCTCTCGCTCGCGGCCGCCACGGTGAAGAGCGCCGGCGACCGCGGCCAGCCGCCGGTGAGCAGGAGCATCACCTTGCGGCCGGGCTGGTCGGCGAAGCTGCGCATGCTCGCCACCGCGGCCAGCACGGAGCGGTGCAACTGCTGCTCCAGGCGCCGCGCGTAGCGGCGTTCCAGGCCGGAGAGGGAAGAGCCCATCACGTCCTGCGTGTTGCCGCCGGTCTGCCCGACCGTGGCGTCCGCGTCCGCCAGCTCTGCCGCCTCGGGACCGCCGAGCCCGGCCGGAGTCCCTCCCGGAGGACGCGTGGTTTCCTCCCTCAGTTCATCCCCTCCGAAGGCCAGGTCGGCGACCGATTCGAGGATCGCTTCGGCTTCGCGGTCGCCCTCCAGCATCTTCTGTTCGCCGAGTCGCTGCAGGCCGTAGGTGCTCCGACCGCGCGCCCGTTCGAGCGCCTCGGCCAACCGGTCCGGCGAGTCCGTCCAGGCGGTCAGGGTCTCGATGCTCCGGCCGTCGAAGGCGACGGCGGCCACCCGGTCCGCCGGATGGAGGAGCCAGAGGTCTTCCTCCAGCCGGTCGAGCACCCGGTCGCGGTCGCGCTGGACGGCGAACAGGTCGTCGATGAAGACGAGGAAGTTCGTGCCGACCGGAGTGTTCGGGTCCAGGTTCGGCACCCCGGCCACCGTGCCGGCGGCGCTTCCCCGGGCCATGCTCTCGTCGATCTCGGTGAAGTAGCTGATCGGCATCCGCTCGCCGTCGACGAGGAGCTCGAAGTCCGACGCCTCCAGGCCGTGGACGCGGTTGCCTTCCCTGTCCGTGACGACGACCTCGATGTTCACGACGCGGACGTCGATCACCTCCGAGAACACGGCCGGCATCTCGTCCTGCTGGGCGGCGGCCGGGAGGGCGGCGGCGAGGATGAAGAGGGTTGTCTGAATTGCGCACGCCGCTGCGCGGCGGCGCACGGATGCCGGCCGGGAGGCCGGCGCACCCAGTCCGGAGGGCGGCGCAGCCAGTGATCCGTGCGGTAGCTGCATTGTCGTCAGGCGTCCGTTACACAGCCCGTCGATGCGGAGCTCACGGTCTTGATGTAGCGGTGGAGGGTGCCGCGCTTCGCCTTGAGGGGCGGCGCTTCCCAGGCTGCCCTGCGGGCTTCGAGTTCCGCGTCGTCGACGGCCATGTCGATCGTGTTGCGGACCGCGTCGATCTCGATCCGGTCGCCGTCGCGGACGAGGGCCAGGCCACCGCCTTCCTGCGCTTCGGGCGCCACGTGGCCGATCAGGAAGCCGTGCGAGCCGCCGGAGAAGCGGCCGTCGGTGACCAGGGCGACCTCGTCGCCCAGACCGGCGCCCATCAGGGCGGACGTCGGCTTGAGCATCTCGGGCATGCCGGGGCCGCCCTTCGGGCCCTCGAAGCGGATCACGATCACGGAGCCCGCGCGGATCTCGCCGCGCTCCAGGGCCTCGACCATCGCCTCCTCCGAGTCGTAGACCTGGGCCGGGCCGGCGAAGCGCTCCCCCTCCTTGCCGGTGATCTTCGCCACGGAGCCCTCGGGGGCCAGGTTGCCGCGGAGGATCTGGAGGTGGCCGGTCGACTTGATCGGTTCGTCGAACGGCAGCACGACGTCCTGCCCCTCGGCGAGATCGGGCAGGGAGGCCAGGTTCTCGGCCATCGTGCGGCCGGTGACCGTCATGCAGTCGCCGTCGATCAATCCCCGATCGAGCAGCATCCGAAGCACCGCCGGGGTGCCGCCGACGTCGTGGAGGTCCTCCATGAGGTAGCGGCCCGAAGGCTTCAGGTCGGCCAGGAACGGAATCCGGTCGCTGACCTTCTGGAAGTCGTCGATCGTGAGGCCGACGCCGGCCGAATCGGCGATCGCCAGCAGGTGGAGCACCGCGTTCGTCGAGCCGCCGAGCACCGTGATCAGCACCATCGCGTTCTCGAACGCCGCCCGGGTCATGATCGCGCTCGGGCGGAGGTCCCGTTCGAGCAGGTTCTTCACCGCGGCGCCGGCGCGAAGGCACTCCTCCAGCTTCTCCTCCGCCACGGCGGGGGTCGAGGAGCTGTAGGGCAGGGACATGCCCAGCGCCTCGATCGCGACCGCCATCGTGTTCGCCGTGTACATGCCGCCGCAGGCGCCGGCGCCGGGGCAGGCGTTGCGGACGATTCGTTGGCGGTCGTCTTCGGTCAGGGCGCCGCTGATCGCCTCGCCGTAGCTCTGGAAGGCGGAGATGATGTCGATCTTGCCGCCCCGGAACTCGCCCGAGCGGATCGTGCCGCCGTAGATCACGAGCGACGGGCGGTCGAGCCGCGCGATCGCCATCATGCAGCCCGGCATGTTCTTGTCGCAGCCGGGGATCGAGATGTTCGCGTCGTACCACTGCGCGGCCATTACCGTTTCGATCGAGTCGGCGATCAGGTCCCGCGACTGGAGGGAGTAGCTCATCCCGTCCGTGCCCATCGAGATGCCGTCCGAGACCCCGACCGTGTTGAAGCGCAGGCCCAGGCAGCCCGTTCCGTCGACGCCCTCCTTGGCCGCCGCGGCGAGGTCGAGGAGGTGCATGTTGCACGTGTTGCCCTCGTACCAGACGCTGGCGATCCCGACCTGCGGCTTCGCCATGTCCTCGGGCGTCAGACCAGCCCCGTAGAGCATCGCCTGCGAGGCGCCCTGAGACTTGTCCTGGGTGATGCGGGAGGAGTAGCGGTTCAACTGGATCATGGGCGGGGACTATGGCATAGGAGGGGTGGGGGTGGTGGGGGGAGGAGCTGGCGTGGGTGGGGGGAAGGTGCCGGCCTTCGGCCGGCGCGTCTCCTGGCCGCCTTCGGCGGCAGCCGGCGGGGACGCCGGCGCACCCAGTGGGCGGAACCGGTGGATGCACCCGGTGGCGGAGCCGGGCCGTGCGAGGGCCTGATGGCCTCTTTGCTGTGCTAGTGTGCCCGGCACTACCGTACTCAACCCCTGCCTCGAAGCAACTGGAGGACTCGGCAATGAAGAAGGCACTGTTCGCGGTTCTGGCTCTTTCGTTGATGGTCGGCGCGCCGGCGCTGGCTGGTGACACCTGGACCGGCGAGGTCCTCGACATGGTCTGCTTCGGTCAGGGACAGAAGGGCGCCGGTCATGCCGGCTGCGCTGCGACCTGCCTGAAGAAGGGCAACGACATGGGTCTCCTGGTCGGAGACGATGTCGTCAAGATCGACCGCGGCGGTTCCGACGCCGACGCGATCAAGACCCTCGAGAACCTCGGTGGCAAGGCCGCCAAGGTCACCGGCAAGGCGATGAAGGCCGACGACGGCACGGTCACCGTGACCGTCACCGCCGCCGAAGCCGCCTGACCGTCGAGTCAGCGACTGTTCCGAAAGCGGGCCTCCGGGCCCGCTTTCTTCCGTTCAGGCCAACCGGGCGCCACTGGGTGCGCCCACCGGGTTAGGTCCACCGGCTCCGCCCACTGGGTGCCTCCACCGGCTCCGCCCACTGGGTGCGCCGGCGTCCCCGCCGGCTGCCGCCGAAGGCGGCCAAAGGAACGCGCCGGCCGAAGGCCGGCACCTTCCTCCCTAAAACCACCACCAAGCAGCAAGCGCCGCAGCGGTCAACAGCAAGGCAACAATCGGCCCGATGAGCACGCGCCAGAGCGCCGGCGCCGGGCGCTCGCGGGCGAGACGGCGGCGCTGGCGGCCGAGCCGCGAGATCGCGGATTGCCACTCCGGCTCGGCCGGGCTGGCAACGGAACGATCCGTAGCCACGGCCGCCTTCCGGGCCTGCGCGCGGGCCACGCTGTCGACCGGCGGCCGGACCCTCGGGAGTAGCTCCGCCCTGGCCTGGCGCAGTCCGCCGATCACGTCGTCCAGCGCGGCCCGACGACGATCGGCGTCCCGGTCGAACGCCGCCGCGAACACCGCCTCGAAGGCCTCGGGCGCGCTGCCGGGAAGGGTGCCGGCCAGGTCGACTGGCTGGACGGCTACCGCCCGCTTCATCGCGCTGTACGTGGTGGCCAGGAAGGGCAACTCCCCGGTCGCGAGCTCGTAGAGCACGACGCCCAGCGTCCACACGTCGTCCGCGGTGGTGAACGGCGCCGGGGAGCCGGTGATCGCTGCCTCGGCGCCGTCGACCTGCTCGGGAGAGAGGTAGGCCGCGGTCCACAGGCTCGGGGATTCGACCGCCTCGTTGGCCACCGCCAGCGTGACCGGTCCCAGGCTGGACGGCGCCAGCAGACCCACCCTGCCGCCGTCCTGCAGTTGGACGTTCGCGGGACGCAGGCCGCCGTGAACCACGCCGGCCCGATGCATACCCCGCAGTGAGAGGGCCAGCGCCAGACCCAGTTCGGCGGCCTGCTCCGGGCTGAGCGGGGAGCGCTGGAGGCGCCGGCGGAGCATCTCGCCGCCGCCCAGGGACCAGGCGAGGACCGCCGGAGGATCGAACGACCGATCGACCAGGGGCTGGAAGCTCCGTTCCCCTTCGTCGTCGGTGGCGGCCGCCAGGATGTCCGCCCGATCCGCGGCCGCCTCGATTTCGGAGCGTGGCGCGTCCTCCGGGAACTGCTCGGCCAGCACCCACGATCGGGCGCCGATGTCCTGGGCCCGATACAGCGGCAGCGGCAACTCCCCCGGCAGGCACGGCAGCGAACCGTGCACCCGAAAGCGCGAGATGATGTCGCCGACTTTCACGACCGTGGATGTTGGCACGGAAGCGGGAGGAGGTGCCGGCCTTCGGCCGGCGCGTCTCCTGGCCGCCTTCGGCGGCAGCCGGCGGGGACGCCGGCGCACCCAGTGGGCGGAGCCGGTGGACGCACCCAGTGGCGGAGCGTTGGGGGCCGATGCACCCAGTGGTGCACCCAGTGGCGTTCCCCAGTGGGCTACTGTGCTCTCTCCGTCACGCCGATCGTGCTTTCGAAGGGGTACTGCACGCCGATGCGGCGGCGGATCTCGTCCATGAGTTCCATCAGGGCGATCGATTCGGCGTGGGGGAGCAAGGGGCTTTCAGTGGCCCCTTCGTGCAGCAGGCGTTCGAACTCCATGGCCTGGTACTCGTAGCCGTTGGCGAGGAAGGGGAACTCGGAGCTCGCGGCGCGGCGGGTGTTGCGATAGAGCACTACGTGCCGGGTCCGCCAGAAGCGATCGATCGCGATGCCGCCTTCGGTTCCCTGGATCGCGGCGGTGTGGTCGGTCTGACGATTGATCGAGCATTCGAGAAGCGCCTCGGCGCCGGAAGGGAACTCGAGGACGATTTTGCAGTGCCGGTCGACACCCGTCGGTGCAAGTTCCGCCTCGACCTGGATTTCCGGGCCATCCGAGCCGACCGACGCGGGGTCGATCAATGCCCGGCCGAAGACGAGCGCGGCGAGAGAGAGCGTGTAGCAGCCGATGTCGAGCAGGCTGCCGCCGGCGAGCTCGGGGGCGTAGAGCCGGCTCTTCGGATCGAAGCGGGCCTCGAAGCCGAAGGAGACGGCGAGCTTCCGTGGTTCGCCGATCGCGCCGCTGGACAGCCAGCCCTCGACGCGACGGGTCGCCGGCAGGAAGCGGCTCCACATGGCCTCCATGAGCAGGACGCCCTGCTCGCGGGCGAGGTTGCACATGGCCCGGGCCTCCGAGGCGTTCACGGTGAGCGGCTTCTCGCAGAGGACCGCCTTGCCCTGCCGCAGCGCCAGCGCCGCGTGCTCGACGTGGCCGGGATGGGGCGTCGCGACGTACACCGCGTCGACCGCCCCGCTGCTCGCGACCTGCTCGTAGGTGCCGACCTCGGCGCCGTAGTTCCGTTCCGCGTTGAAGGCGACGGCGCGGTCGGGGTTTCGGCTGCCGGTGGCGGTGACCTCGTGGCCCTCCAGCGCGTCGATCGCGGTAGCGAAGGAGCGCGCGATGGCGCCCGGACCGAGGATTCCCCAACGAACACCTGAACTCATGGCTAGACCTCCCCTCGCAGCGCCTGGAGAACCAGGTCCCGGGCCCGGCGCGGCTCGTAGACGAACACCCGGCGCAGCTTGGGCCCGACCCGATAGCGCAGCCGCGCGAACCGCCTGGCCGGACCGCTGTGCGGCCGGGCGACGGTCAGCGCGTAGTGCGCCTTCGAGTGGCCGGAACCCTTCGCCAGGCGCCGCAAGTCGTCCGCGGACACCTGGCTCCAGTCCACGCAGGAACTGAGAGGGGCAAACAGATCGCCGCCGTAGCGGCGGACGGATTCGACCCGGAAGCCGGTGCGGACCAGGCGGCCCAGGTCTCGGGAACGGATGGCGCGGGCGCAATCGCCCGCGACCGGGGGCAGCGGCAGCCGGTCGAGGCGGCGAGCCGCTGCCGGCAGCCGGCGAAAGGCCGCGGCGGCCGCGGCGCCGGCGCGACCCTTCCACTGGTGCCTGGCTGGACCCACGTAGTCGTCTACGAGCAACCGGCCCCCGGGTTCCAGGGCGTCGATCACCGCGGCGAGGAGGCGCTCGAGGCGGAGATGGGCGGAGAAGCCGCCGATGCAGCAGACGGCCTGGTAGGCGGCCGGGGGGAGTTCGGGGCGGCGGGGGTCGAGGGTGAGGCGGTGGATGGGGGGTTCGGGGCGTGGAAGGCCCGGGGTGGGTGCCGGCGCGTGTTCCTGGCCGCCTTCGGCGGCAGCCGGCGGGGACGCCGGCGCACCCAGTGGCGGAGCGTTGGGGGGCGGTGCACCTGGTGGTGGAGCGTTGGGGGGCGGTGCACCCAGTGGCGGATGAGAGGAGGCGATGTCGACTTGGGTGGCGAAGCCGGTGCGGAGGAGTTCGGGGGCCCAGGCTTCGTCGCCGATGAGGAGGACGCGGTCGTGGGGTTCGGAGGGGGCGTGTTCGGCGAGCCAGGTGGCGGGGGTGGGAGTGGAGGTGGCGGCGCGCAGTTCGGAGGGAAGGCCCCAGGCGGGCGGTTCGGGCTCGCCGCTTCGCGGCGGTCCTTCCTCGCGGGTCAGGAGACCCGCGCCACGTGCCGGCGAGGACGCCGGCGCACCCAGTGGCTGAGCAGCGGGGGCATCCACGATGCCGCCGGTGCCGGGGCCGGGGCCGAGTTGTTCGAGGCGGGCTTCGGCTTGCTGGCGCCACTGGAGGCGGAAGTAGAGGGCGTGCTTGCGCTCGGAGCAGGTGCGGCAGGTGCCGCAGGGGTTGCCGGTGCGCAGGCCGTCCGTGATGGAGGACAGCAGCGGCGAGCGCTCCACTTCGGCGAGGGTCGTTTCGGGGTAGAGGCCGATCGGCTGCTCTTCCCAGAAGATGCAGGGCGAGACGGCGCCGTTCGGCCGCACGACGACGGTGTGGCGGGGCCAGGCGCAGCCCGCGACCGCGGTGCGGACACGGCCGCGCAGTCGGCGGCGGTCGTAGAGGCCGGCGCGCCAGCGGAGCAGGTGGCCGCGGAGACCGATCGCGGCGCCGTCGTCGAAGTCGGGGTAGGAGACGAGCTTCAGGCCACGGGCGGCCGCGTCCTCGGCGGTGGCGGCAAGCTCGGCCCGCAGGGCGGCCGGATCCTCGCTGTCGAGCAGCTCGTCCTCCGCGGTGACGTGCGCGGTCGGCGTGACGAAGCGCACGTCTAGCTCGCTGGCGCCGACTTCCTCCGCGAATCGCGGCAGATCGGCGAGGTCGGCGCGGTTCGTCCGCATCCAGACGAAGATCAGGCGCAGACGGGTCGAGGCGCCGCGCCGGACGTCGTTCAGGAGGTCGAAGCAGCGCATCAACCGGGCAAACGTGGCGCCGACCCGGATCGCCTCGTAGGTCTCGGGCCGCGTGCCGTCCATCGACACGCCGACCGTCGCAACGCCCGCTTCGCAGATCGCCTCAGCCTTGGGCGGAGTGAGCGGCAGCAGGTTCGTGGGGAACCAGAGGTCGGGTATGCGGTAGCTCCCCGCCGCGCGGACGATGTCGACGAACTTCGGGTGGACCAGCGGCTCGGCGGCGCAGCCGAGCGCGACGCGGTGGGCGCGCGGGAAGAGGTCGGCCGCGACCCGGTTGAAGGTCTCGAGCGGCATCATTCCGGTGCGCGACAGGCTGCGGTCGAAAGGCGGGAACTGCAGCCGGTCGACCGCCGAGAAGTAGCACATCTTGCACTTCAGGTTGCAGCGCTCCGTCGTGTCGAGGATGACCTCGAGGGGTCTCATGACAGGGCCGCCAGCATTGCTTCGCAGACACCGCGGCCGGAGCTCCGTTCGCGCCACACGGCGGCGATGCTAGCCGGGTCCCGCTCGCCGCGGCGCCACGCGGTCTGCTCGTCGGCGATCGCCCTGGCCAGCGGACCCGCGCGGTGAGCGGAGGCGACCCGGCCGTACGCGCCGTCTTCGGACCAGCTCCGCAGGCTCGGGATCGGCGTGCCGACGATCGTCGCGCCCATGGAGAGGGCCTCGCAGCCGGCGTGAGGGGAACCCTCCCAACGCGAGGAGAAGACGATCGAACGGCTGCCCGCGAGCGCTTCGGCCAGCACCGGCGGGTGCTGCGGACCGTGGTGGATCACGTTCGGGAACCGCCCGCGGAGCTCCCGGAAGTGCTCCTCCCCGCCGGCCCCGAAGATGTGGACGGGCGCGTCGCCCTCGTCGCCCGCGCCGTCGAGGTAGCGGTGGAGCGCCCGGGCCAGCAGCGGCGCGTTCTTCTGCGGGTCGTCCCAGCGACCGATCGCCACCAGGCCGCGGCGCTCCCGGCCGAGGTCGGAGAACTCGCAGAAAACCCGGTTGATCGCAAGCGGCGCCACGTGGACGCGGTCCGCATGTTCGCCGGCCCCGGCCTTGCGCAGGAACCGCCGGAAATGGTCGCGCGACTCCGCGTTGCCGAGGATCAGCACGTCGGAGAAGCGGGCGCTGCGCAGGAACTCGGCGTCCTGCGGATCCCGGCGCTGGAACGAGCGCGCGTAGCGCATGGCGAGCCGGGCGAGCCGCCGGCGCCGATGGCGACGGTCGGAGACGCCGGCGTAGACCATCCGCCTCATCGTGGCGAGCGGGAAGGCGCGCAGTCCCATCTGCCCGTCCGAGTCACCCATGGCGATCGTGCGCACACCGAGGCCCACTAGCAGCTCGAGCAGGTGGGACATCTGGTGGAAGGACGGCACGATCGCGGCCTGAACCTTCAGGTCGAGCCAGAACTCCCGGTTCACGAGGCCCTCGCCGAGCGGCGGACTGAAGGTCGGTACGGGGAAGCCGTCGTCGGACAACTGCGGACAGACGACGAACGCCTCGTGCCCGAGTTGCTCCAGGCCGCGGATGTACTCCTCGAACCGGAACGAGCACTGGCTGAGGGGAGTGCCGTGGTTCCAGACGACGGCGATCCGCATGATGGGTGACGCTACAGGACGGGAGTGGGGGTGGCGATTAGCGTGCCGCTTCGCGGCGCGGTTTTCTCAGAAGCCGGCGGGGACGCCGGCGCACCCAGGCCGGAGGCACCCAGGCCGGAGGCACCCGGGCCGGCGCACCCAGTCCCAGTGGCTTCAGTTGCAAGTGAAGGCGAAGGTGTCGTTCCGGGCGTCCGCGGTTTCTCCCTGGCGGTTGCGGTGGCTCCAGGTGCGGCCTTCGGCGTTCCGGACGTAGAGATGGAAGGCCACGTCGGTCACGGGCGCCACGAAGACCCAGTAATGGCCGTTCAGGCTGCATCCGTCGAGCACCTTGATCAGGACTTCCGCGTTGCCGCGGCTGAAGAACCAGAGCAGGCCGGACTCGGACGAGGCCCAGATGCCGGACTTCGCCTCGCCGACGTCGCCGGCCGGCGTCTCGTAGCACATGCCCACCTCGTACCCTCCCTCGAACACGAGCGACACGGTTTCAGGACGGCAGTTCGCGTAGCCCGGTCCCAGCGGTGGTTCGGGAAACGGCTCGGGGTCGGGCTCAGGTTCCGGTTCAGGTTCGGGGTCAGGTTCAGGTTCGGGGTCCGGGTCCGGATCGGGGTCCGGATCAGGCTCGGGCTCCTGGGCCGGGTCCGGATACAGGTACTGGGCCGCGGCGAGGTCATCGCTGTTGAGCGCGGCGCCGCGGCCGTCGCCGTGGGCCCTGGCCCGCATGATCGCCTCATCCGTCACGCTGTCGCAGGGGCCGCTCTCGCTGTCGCCGCACGGGTGGGAGATACCGATCAGGTGGCCCAGCTCGTGAGCGATGATCTCTTCGTGGGCCTTGCGCGGATCCCGGTTCGCGCGGACCCAGTCCTCGTACCCGTCCTGGGTCGTGATGTTCGCCTCGAGGAGCGCGAGCGCGTCGACCGTCTCGTTCCCGGGGATCGCGTGCGGTGTGACGGGGGCGCCGCAATAGAAGAGAGTGACGTTGATCGCAATCGTGCCGCCCTCGCCCAACTCGTACGAACCGGGGATCTCGTCGAACGGATCCTCGTAGGAGATCAGGTTCACGCCGTCGACCTCCTTGATCGGGAACTCGCTGCTCGACGTGCCGTCCAGGACGAGGTTCACCCGGCTGCCCCGGTCGTCGTTCCAGGCGCGCATGGCCGCGCGCACCTGGGACAGGCCGCCGCCGGGCACTCCCGGCTGGCCGCCCGCCTGGACGGTCACGCCGACACTCCGGCCGCGGTCGAACTCCCGCCAGCGGAGCGGCAGGCCCTCGTGGAAGCACTCCGCCGGACTCCTCGTGAGCCGGAAGGGCTCGGCGACGCTCCAGGGCCCGTCCGGCCAGCCCGCCTCGAAGTAGTCCGCGGGCCGGTCGATTCCCGCGACGCGGTCGGTGATCCAGAGGCGGAAGCGGGCCGCGTCCCGCGGCTGCCGGCCGCGGGCCCGCTCGCCGGCCACCGGGTCGTCCGGTTCCGGCACCTCGCCCTGCAACGAGGGTTCGCGCGCCAGCAGCACACGGTCCCCCACCCGCACCTCGAAGAACAGGCCGAGGGCGAGCTCGACCGGGCGGTACAGGCCGCCGGCCGGATCGAGGAAGAGCAGAACCCGGTCCCCCTCGGCGAGCATCGGCAGGCCGAGGATCCGCATCGCCACGCCGTCCGGACCCACGCCGCCCGGTTGGCGAACGAGGATCGTGCCGCCGGGAACGGAGCCCTTCAGCACCTCCTCGACTTCGACCGTGTAGTCCCTGAACGGCAGGCCGCCGGCTACTGCCGGCGCTGCCGACCGAACCTCGCCGAACACGACAACCGGCGAGCGCTCGACCATCGAGGTGTCCGTCGGCAGGACGTAGACGATTGCGGCCGCCGGCGCCGAAGCGATTGCCGCCGCGAGAAGTAGCGCTACTCGCGGCATTCGAAGGCGAAGGTGTCCCTCCTGGGGGTCGCCACCTCTCCCTGGCGGTTGTGATGGGACCAGGCGCCACCCGCCCCGTCCGTCACGTGGAGATTGAAGGCGACGTCGGTCACCGGCGCGACGAACACCCATCGGTGGTCGTTGTGGGCGCAGCCGTTCAGCACCTTGACCAGCACTTCCGCGTTGCCGGAGGTGAAGAACCAGAGCAGGCCGGATTCGCCCGAGGCCCAGATGCCGCCCTTGCCCTCGCCGACCTCGCCGCTCGGCGTTTCGTAGCAGAGGCTGACCTTGTAGCCGCCGTCGAACAGGAGTGGCGTGGTCTGGGGCACACAGTCCGTGTAGCCCTCTCCGGTGGGCGGGTCAGGACCCGGGTCAGGCGCCGGCCCGGGGTCGGGATCCGGGTCGGGCTCGGGTTCGGGGTCAGGATCGGGATCCGGTTCGGGGTCGGGCTCGGGTTCCGGGTCGGGATGGTCCACGGCAAGCCGGATGCCGTAGGCCGTGATGTCCGGAGCCGTGTCGGCCTCCCAGGCGATCCAGTCGTCGCCCTCCTCCGGCTTCGCCCGGAAGGCGCGCCTGCCGCCGCCCGGCCCGTTCTCGTCCGCCATCAGGAACTTCGTGTTGCCAGGCGGCGTAGCGCGCTGCCAGGCGATGGCCACCCAGACATTACCGGCAGCGAGCGGCAGGCCCGGCAGATCGCCCCGAAGCTCGAAGCAGACGTATCTGCCGGCGTCGAGTTGCGCCGTGACCGTGTAGTCGGCCAACAGGGTGCCCGGCGTGCCGCTGCCGGAGTAGAAGTTGAGCGAGAACTCCAGGTCGGCGTCCGTGTCGGTCGACCCGCGCCCCATGCAGGCCACCGCGTGGTCGACGGTGCCCGCCTCGGGCAAACGGAAGCTCTGAGCCATCTCGAACTCGAAGAGCGGGTCCTCGGTCGCGTCGTCGACGAGGTACAGGGCCGCCTCGAGGTCGCCGTCGTCGTACTGGTAGAGCTCGGTGGCCGGCTGCCGGACGCCGACTACTCCGTGGCGCGACGACCGCACATCGCGCACACGGACGGACACCGGGACTTCGACCGCCTGCTCGATCAGGCCCGAAGGAACGACCCCGACCTGCGCCTTTCGTTCCGTGCTGAGGGGAACCAGCAGGTCGCGGCCGGTCTGGGCCGCGAGGGGCGCGGCCGCGAGCACGGCGGGCAGCGTGGCAAGAAGGACGAGAAAAGGACGATCCAGTATCCGGCGCACCACGGCGAACCTCCTCAGGGGTCGGTGAACGAGCCCTGCCCGACGGCAGAGCCCTTGCGGTCGACGGATCTAGCTTTGCACGGTGCGTGCCAGATCACGCACCGGCCGAGGGCCGGCTCCACGCTTCGCGATGGCGCGGGCCGGCACCGAGCGCCGGCCCGCTCAACTCGCGCCTACGGCGTGCAGGGGAAGGCCATGAGGTCCTGCACGAGCTCGTGGTTGTCACCCTGCCGGTTGTGGTAGGCCTTCGTCGGGTTCCGACCGTCGTTGATGTACATGTTGAACGCCACGTCCGTCAACGCCGCCACGTAGACCCAACGGTAGCCGTTGTACTTGCAACCGTTCAGCACCTTGACGAAGACCTCCGCGTTGTTGCTGTCGAAGAAGTAGAGCAGGCCCGAGTTGTCCGACTTGTAGGCGGCGCTGGCGTCGTCCATCTCCTTCTTCGCCGTCTCGTAGCAGAGGCTGACCTTGATGTCGCCGTCGAAGACGAGCGGCGCCACGGTGGGACGGCAGGCGGAGGCCCCGGGAGGTGGCGGAGTGATCACGCCCGGGTCGGGATCGGGGTCGGGATCGGGATCGGGGTCCGGATCGGGATCGGGGTCCGGATCCGGGTCCGGATCGGGGTCCGGGTCCGGATCGGGCTGCGGGTCGGGGGCGTGCGGCCTCTCGTCGACAACGATCCGGATGCCGTAGGCCTTGACCGTGTTCGCAGAGTTCGATCGGGGGTCGCGCCAGTCAGACCAGTCGCCTGCTGAGGAGCCCCGGGTCCGCATGCGCACCTCGGTCTCGTCCTCGTACCGGTTGGTCACGCTGTTTATGGGCCGCTTGTCGTCGGCCGTGTAGCTGTCCACGCCGAGCCGCTTGTTCGTGTTGCTCTGCCAACTGATTGCGACCCAGTGCTTGCCCCGCCTGAGACTCTTCCCCGAAAGGGCGCCCGACACCGTGATGCACGCGTCCTGGCCCGGTCGCCGGATCGTGCCTACGACCGAGTAGATGAAGGGATCCCGGCGGCCGGGTTCGCCGTCGTCATCGCGGTAGAAGGAGATGTTGTAGAAGACGTCCGGCGACTGGTCAGTCGTGGGCCGCAAGAAACAGGCTCTGACGCTCCTGAGCTCGGCGCTCCGGTCCAGATCGAAGAGCTGCGCGTACTGCTGTTCGAAGCTCGCCAGGGGGGTCAGGTTGCCGGCCTTGAAGTTCTCGAAATCATCGTCGTCGTACAGGTACTCCACCGTGCCGTGCGTCGCCTGAACCACGCCCGTCGGAGGATCAAGGAGGCCAACGCGCGCCTTGCTCACTCCGCCCGGCGTCGCGGCGCTCACCCTGGCCGACGGCAGAACCTCCTCCGGATCCAGCAGGTTGATTCCCCGCTGGGCCGCCAGCGGCGCCGAAACGCAAGCCAGAAGACTCGCCAAACAGATCAGACTTCGGAAACTACGCCTACCGTGGAGCTCCATCTTCTTACCCTCCCCGTTGAGCAACTGCTTCGCGGCAACATCTACCGACGCACGAGGACTTTACGCCCAATCGCGCTGCCGTGTCTACCGCGACGCCGGATCGGAGCAGGAGAACGCCTCGATGTCCTGGATGGGCTGGAACGGCGTGCCGGCGGGATTCTCGTACGTCATCTCCGCGTCGGTCTCGGTGTCCGTGACGGTCATCGACACCGCCACGTCGGTCAGTCCGCCGGCGAACACCCAGCGGTGGCCGTTGATCCCGCATCCGTCGAGGACCTTGATCACCATCTCCACGTTGTTCGGGCCGAAGAACCAGTAGAGGCCGGTATCCGCGGTGAGCGGCCAGGCCGTCGCGTCGCCCGCGCCGTCCGCCGTTTCCCAGCGGGCGCGCACCGCGAAGCGACCGCCCTCGAGACAGAGCGTGCGGTCGTCGGCCTCGCAGGCGCCGTTCCCCTGCGGCAAGGCGACCCGGCCGCGTTCCATCGCGTCGGCCAGGGACGTGCTGAACCGGGAGGCTCGGTTCGTGCCTCCGCGCGTCGACTCCATCTCGCGTTCCGTCAGCAGATAGCGGCTCTGGCCGTAGAGGTTCCCGCCCTGGGAGCAGACCGCGAAGGACTCGTTGTCCTGAACCGGCCGGAAGGGAGTGCCCGGCGGGTTGTAGTACGTCGCGGCGACTCCCGTTTCGGAGTCGATCACGGTCATGATGACCTTCACGTCGGTCAGGCCGCCGGCGTAGACCCAGTAGCGCTCATTGAAGGAGCAGCCGTCCAGGACCTTGACCACGAGTTCGATGTTGTCCGGCGAGAAGAACCAGAAGTCGCCCGTGTCGTTCGTCAAGGCCTCCGCGTCGCCCCGGTCGCCTTCCTGGGACGTTTCCCAGCGCACCTCGACCCGGAAGCGGCCGTCGTTCAGGCACAGCGTGTCGTCGTCCTCCACGCACTCGGCTACCTCGGCGAGGGTCGTGGCGCCCGCCTCCGGCGTCGGCTCGGAGCTGCCGCGGTTGTTCCGCGCCACGACCTGGTACGCGCGGTAGGTCGCGGGCGGGATGTTCTGGATCACCACCGACGTGCTGTTCCGGTCCAGGGTGGCGATGCGCTCGAAGTCGCTGTCGACCATCCGCTCGTAGATGTCGAAGGCGTTCTCGTTGCTGGAGCGGTCCTGCCAGCGGAGTTCGAGTTCGGTCTGACTGATCGCGGAGACCGTGAGGTCGGTCGCCGCCGCGGGCACGACCGGGCCCACCGGGCCGACCTCCGGGTACAGGGCGCGCACGGCGTTCCGGTCGTCGCTGCCCAGCGCCGCGCCGCGACCGTCCCCGTGGGCGTGCGCGCGCATCAGGGCCTCGTCCGTCACGTCGTCGCAGGCGGGACCGTCGACCGAGTTGCAGGAGTGGCCGATCCCCAGCGCGTGGCCGAGTTCGTGGCCGATGATCTCCTCGAAGTCGCGGCGGGGGTCCGCACTGCTGGCCAACCAGTCCTCGAAGCCGTCCTGCGTCGTGAGGTTCGACTCGACGATCGGCAGAGCCTGTCTCGACCCGCCCGGAATCCGGTGCGGCTCGGTCACCTGGCCGCAGTAGAAGTACACCCAGTTGATCGCCAGAATGCCGCCGAGTTGCGGATTGTAGAAACCCGGAATCTCGTCGAGCGGATCCTCGAAGGTGATCGAGTTCTGGTCGTCGTCCGAGAGCGAAAACTCCTCGTTCGACCTGCCCAGGCTGATCAGTCGTGCGCGGCTCCGCGGATCGCCGTTCCAGGCCCGCATGGCCGCGAGAACCTGAGGCATTCCGCCGCCCGGCACACCGGGCTGACCTCCGGCCTGGACCACGAAACCGACGCCGCGGTTGCGGTCGAACTCCCGCCAGCGGACGGGCACGCCGACGCGATCGCACTGGCCCGGTGACACGGTGAGGCGGAACGCCTCGGCGATCGCCGCCGGGTTCTCGCCGAGCTCGGGCGCGAAGTAGTCCGCGGGCCGCTCGAGGCCGCTCGCGCGGTCGGCGATCCAGCGCCGGAAACTCTCCGCCTCGCGCGGCTGGCTTCGCTCCTGCCGTGTTGCCGGACTGCCGGGCCCGGACATCTCTTCGCCGAGCGAGGCTTCGCGCAGCAGCACGGTGCCGTCGGGCACCGGCACTTCGAAGAACATGCCGAGGCCCAACTCGACCGTCCGGTACACGGCGTTCGCCGGATCGAGGAAGAGGAGCACGCGGTCGCCCTCGGCCAGCGCCGGCAGGCCCAACACCGTCCCGACGAGTCCATCCGGCCCGCGGCCGCCAGGCTGGCGAACGACGATGATGCTCCCCGGGACGAAGCCCTTCAGCACGTCTTCGACCTGGAACATGAAGTCGGTCGACAGCAGTCCGTCGACCGGCGACGGTTCCGCGGCCAGGACTTCGCCGAAGACGATCACCGGCGACCTGTCCACCAACGACTCGTCGGCCGGCGTGACGTAGACGATCGCCTCCGCGGGCGCCACGATCAGGGCCGCGACGAGGAGGGCGGCGAGCGGCAGCGCGGTGCGGAGAGACATAGCGATTAGACGATGCCTGTGCATGGTTCAAGGCCCCGCCCAGCACGGAGGACAGGGCGAAAGCCGCCAGATTCTAGCATTGTCGCGGCTTTCGCGGTGACTGGTCCTGCTCTAGCGCAGCAGACGGCGCGCCTGTGCGGTCAGGTCGTCGAGCCTGGCGCCGAGTTCGAGCCGGGCCTCTTCCCGCTCGTCGTCGGTGGAGCCGCGATCGAGGACGATCGGTTCCCCGACCGCGACCGCCACTCGGGTGAACGGGGCGCCGACGATCATGCGGTCCCAGCTTCTCAGCCTCAGGCTGCGCGACGCGGCGAGGCCGGCGGGGACGATCGGCGCGCCGGACATCGCCGCGAGGACGATGCTGCCCGCCTTCGGCGTACGCGCCGGCCCGCGCGGACCGTCCGGCATGAGCAGCAGGGTCGACCGGTGCTTCACGAGTTCGCGGTAGAGGTTGAGCGCCGCCTCCCGGCCGCCCCGGGAGGTCGAGCCGCGCGTGACGCGGATGCCCCACGCCCGGGCGACCCGCGCCGCCAGCGCCCCGTCGGCGGAGTGGCTGGAAAGGATGGACAGCGGCCCGCCGGCCGGCAGCAGCCGGCGGCGTACGAGGAGAAGGGAAAGCGCCAACTGCTCGTGCCAGCAGGCGAGCATGGCCGGCGGTTCGAGGACGCGGTCGAGGTGCGCCGCGCCTTCCAGGCGGTGCAGGCGGTAGGTGGCCGTGAGGCCCTGGGAGACGAGGCGGACCGCCACGGCGGCCGCCGGCAGGGCGGCGCCGCGGACTTTCAACCGGCGCCGGCGGCGTAGTCGAGGACGTCGCCGACGGTCTCCAACGCGGCGGCGTCTTCGTCGCTGATCTCGGTGTCCAGGGCCTCTTCGAGCTCGATCAGCAGTTCGAGTTGCTTGGGTGAGTCGATGCCGAGGTCGGCCACGAGGTCGAACTCGGGGCGCAGTTCGCTTTCATCCCGGCCGCTGGCGCGAGCGAGTACCTTGCTCGCCGCTGCACGTAGGTCCATTGCTCCTCTGTTCCTCCGCCAAACGTTGCTGCCAGGTCCGGCCGGGCCGGGTCAGAAGTCGGTCGCGAGTTCGCCGCGCAGGTACTGCTCGCGGAGCGACCGGCGCCGGACCTTGCCGCTGCTGGTCCGGGGGATCCTACCCCGGCGCACAAGGAGCAGATCGGCGAGTTGAATGCCCAGGGCGCGGCCGACGCTGCGGCCGACTTCGCTGCGCAGCAGCGCGGCGCCGTCGCGGACGCCGCCGGTCTCCATGACCAGGATGGCCCGCTCGCCGTGCGCCGCGTCGACGGAGAAGGCGGCGGCGCGCTCGCGGCCGCCGCCGCCGAGCACGGACTCGGCGACCCATTCGATCTCGTGCGGCATCACGTTCGACCCGCCCAGGATGAGCAGCTCCTTCGTGCGGCCCGTGATGTGGACCTCGCCGGCGGCGCTCAGGAAACCGAGGTCGCCGGTGTAGAGCCAGCCGTCGCGCAGCACTTCGGCTGTCGCTTCCGGGTCGTTCCAGTATCCGAGCATCAGCGAGGGCGACCGCAGCCGGATCTCGCCCACCTCCCCCGCCGGCAGCGCGCGGCCGTCCGGCGCGGCGATCTCGATCTCGGTGCGGTCCATCGGCGGGCCGTTCGACGTGACCTCGGGGCCGCCGCCGGACGGCGCCGCGGTGTGCAGGCCGTCGACGGTCTGGCTGATCGAGATGAGCAGGGTGTTCTCGGCCATGCCGTACGCCGCGCGCAGGGCGCCCGGATCGAGGCCCGCGCGCTCGAAGTGCCGGCTGAACTCCGACATCGTCTCCTGCCGCACCATCTCGGAACCGCTGCAGACGTCGCGCCAGCCGCTCAGGTCGAGCGTCTCGAGGCGGTCCGCGCCGACCCGCTCGACGCACTGCCGGAAGGAGAAGTTCGGGGCCGCCGACATCGCCGTCTTCGTGCGCCTGAACTGCTCGAGCCACACCCAGGGCCGGGCCAGGAAGGCGCGCGGGTTCAGCATGATCAGGTCCGCTCCGGTGAGCAGGGAGCCGAGCAGGCAGCCTCCAAGCCCCATGTCGTGGTAGAGCGGCAGCCAGCCGACCAGGGCGTCCATGAGTTGCCCGCCGCGCGGGATGGCCACCGCCTCCATGCTGGCTCGGGCGCTCCATGTGGCCGCCGCGTGGCCAACGACCACCGCCCGCTGGTGGCCGGTGGAGCCGCTGGTCATCTGCAGGAAGGCCGGGTCGTCGCCGCGCGGCGGTCTCGTGGCCGGCACGGGCGACGGGCTCGTCGCGGCCACGGCGGACTGGGAGAGCAGGTTGGGGCGCGACCCTCCGCCGGGGCCGGCGGAGGCGATCTCCTGGACCTGATCGCTGACCAGATCGGTGCAGACCATGTAGCGGGCGTCAAGCAGCTCGTTCACCGCGAGCGCCTTCTCGATCTGGCCGCGGGGCGAGCCCAGCGCGCGCGGCGGCGCGACCGCCGCCGGCAGGGCGCCCAGGCGCACCGCGCCGAACCAGATCTCGAACCATGGCCAGGAGGTCGGCAGGCACACCAGGATGCGGTCTCCCGGGCGGACGCCGAGGGTGACGAGGCGGCCCGCGGCGGCCTCGATCCCGTCCAGCAGGAAGGGCCAGGTGCGCCGCCCCTCAACCCGGCCGCGGCTGTCGATCAGCGTGATGCCGCGCTGCGGCCACGCGGACGCCGCGCGTTGCAACGCCTCCAGCAGGGTTTCCGGGTGGTGTTCGCGGTTAGTTGCGGGCACCGGGGTGGTCGCCGCTTCGCGGCGCGTGTTTCTCAGAAGCCGGCGGGGACGCCGGCGCACCCAGTACGAGGCGGGCCGGCGCAGCCAGTGCGCGGTGGCCAGAGGCCAGCACAGCCGGTGGATCAGCCATGGAACTGCAGGTCGTAGAGGCGCTTGTAGGCGCCGTCCAACTCGAGCAGTTGTTCGTGGGTTCCCTCTTCGACCAGCTCGCCGCGGTCGAGAACGACGATGCGGTCGGCGCGCACGACGGTGGAAAGGCGGTGGGCGATGACGAGCGCGGTGCGGCCCTCCATCAGGTTGTAGATCGCCCGCTGCACGACGACCTCCGACTCCGTGTCGAGGTGGGAGGTCGCCTCGTCGAGGATCAGGATGGGCGCGTTCTTGAGCAGCGCGCGGGCGATCGCGAGTCGCTGGCGCTGACCGCCGGAGAGATTCTGGCCGCCCTCGCCGATCACCGTGCCGTAGCCCTCGGGCATCGCCATGACGAAGTCGTCCGCGTAGGCGGCGGCCGCCGCCATCCTCACCTTCTCCAGGGGCAGATCGTCGCGGCCGTAGGCGATGTTGTTGCGCACCGTGTCGTTGAAGAGCACGGTTTCCTGGGTCACGATGCCGATCAGGGAACGGAGGTTCGCGAGCGGCAGGTCGCGGATGTCCGTGTCGTCGATCAGCACCCGGCCCGAGACCGGGTCGAAGAAGCGCGGCAGCAGGTTGACCAGGGTCGACTTGCCGGCGCCCGAGGAGCCGACCAGGGCCACCACCTCGCCACGATGCAGGTCGAGGTCGATGCTGGTGAGCACGGACTCGCCGTGGCCCGTCTTCTCGTAGCCGAAGGAGACGTTGTCGAAGCGGATGCCGCGCTCGAATCCGGCGATCGGCGACGCGGCCGGGTTGTCCACGATCTCGCTCTCGACCTGCATCAGGTCGTGGATCCGGTGGCTGCACGCGACCGCTTCCTGCAGCACCAAGTTGACCTTGTTCAGCTTGCGAATCGGGTCGTACATCATCAGGAGCACGAGCAGGAACTGGAAGAAGTCGGCGAAGGTCAGGCGGCCGTCCCGGATCATCAGGCCGGCTGAGACGACCAGGGCGGCGCCGCCGACCGCCGCGGTCGACTCGATCACGGGACTCGAGAGGGTCGAAAGGAACTGCGCCCGCAGGTTGGCGAGCAGGTGGCCGCGGGTGGCGCGCTCGAACCGTCCGCACTCGAACTCCTCCATGCCGAACGCCTTGACCACCCGGTTGCCCCGGATGCCCTCCGTCAGAAGCCCGGAGAGGTCGGCCATGCGCTCCTGGCTGCGGTAGGTGACCTTCCGCATCCCCATGCCGAAGCGGGCCAGCAGGAAGCCGAAGAGCGGCACCGCGAACAGCGACACGACCGCCAGGGTGAAGTGGATCGTGAGCAGCGTCGCGCCGTAGAACAGGAGCATCGCGACCGACATGAAGATGTCGAAGAGCCGCGCCGCGACCGCGTTCTGGAGCTTGGAGACGTCGCTGACCACCCGGCTGTAGAGCTCGCCCGACGTGTGCCGCTGATGGAAGCGGCTCGACTGGTGGATGATGTGGCGGTAGAGGTCGTTGCGGATGTCCGTCGTGATGCCCAGCCCGGCGCGCTGGAACGAATAGCCGGACAGGAAGGCCATCAGGCTGCGCAACAGGACGACGAACACGATCAGGGCCGGGGCGAAGAAGACCTCGCTGCGGCCCTCGACGCCCGCCTGACGCTTCAGGTCGTCGTACAGGTCGGCGGCTGCCGCCTTCAGGCTCGCCGTGTAGGCCTCGATGGGCTGAAACAGGCGCGCCAGCGCCCCGTCGTCCTCTTCGTCGCCGCCGGCCAGACCGCCGATCCGGGTGTCCTGGATCTCGTCCTCGCTGGCGAGCAGGACCTCCTCGAACATCGGGTGGATCAACCCGATGAAGGCCAGGGTGGCGACGCCGAAGACCACGATCCCCGCCAGGGCCAGCAGCCCCCAGTGAAGGTAGCGGCGGGCGTAGCGGAGGAAGAAGCCGACCAACTCCATGGAAAGGCAGCATACTGCGGCGGCGGTGGAGGGGTGGCGAACGCTGGCGGGCCGGCGCGCCGCTGCGGCATCCGGCAGAATGTCGCCGATGGCGGACTCTCCCGAAGCCCGGGCCGCGTACCTGCGCGAGGAACTGCAGCGCCACGAGCGGCTCTACTACCGGGACGCGAGGCCCGAGATCAGCGACCGGGAGTTCGACCGGCTGATGGACGAGCTCGCGGCGATCGAGGAGGATCACCCGGAGCTCCGGACGGCCGACAGTCCCACGCAACGGGTCGGCGGCGAGCCGACGGAAGGCTTCGAGCAGGTCGAGCACGTGCCGTCGATGCTCTCGCTCGACAACACGTACGACGGCGAGGAACTCGAGGAGTGGTTCGGGCGGCTGACCCGGCTGCTGCCCGATACCGAGTTCGAGTTCATCTGCGAACTGAAGGTCGACGGCGTGTCGCTCTCGCTGCTCTACGAGGACGGCGTGCTGACCCAGGCGGCGACGCGCGGCAACGGCCGGGTCGGAGATCTCGTGACGGTGAACGCCCGGACGATCCGTTCGCTGCCGCTGCGGTTGCCGGAGGGAGCGCCGGCGCGGCTGCTGGTGCGGGCCGAGACCTACATGCGCCGGAGCGTGTTCGCCTCCCTGAACGAGGAGCGCGGAGCGTCCGGCCAGGAGCTCTACGCGAACCCCCGCAACACGACGGCCGGGACCGTTCGCCTGCTCGACAGCCGGGACGTCGCGCGGCGGCGCCTGGACCTGGCCTGCTACGAGTGGGTTCAGGCCCCTGGCGAGGCCGGGGAGCGCTCATCGCACGGCGAGAGCCTCGCCGCCCTGGCCGATCTCGGTCTGCCGGTCATCGATTCCTGGCGCCGCTGCAAGGGTCTCGGCGAAGTCGTCGACTACTGCACGAAGTGGCAGGAGCGGCGCGGCGAACTGGACTTCGAGATCGACGGCGTCGTGGTCAAGGTGGACGATCCGGAGCTGAGGGACCGTCTCGGCGCGACCGCGAAGGCGCCGCGCTGGGCCGTGGCCTTCAAGTTCGAGGCCGAGCAGGCGGAGACGGTCGTGCGGGCGATCAACGCCCAGGTCGGCCGTACCGGCGCGGTGACTCCGGTCGCCGAACTCGAGCCGGTGCTCGTCGCCGGCACGACGGTCAAGCGCGCGACCCTCCACAACTACGAGGACCTCGCCCGCAAGGACGTGCGGGTCGGTGACGCCGTCGTGATCGAGAAGGGCGGCGACATCATCCCGAAGGTGGTGTCCGTGTTCGAGGACCGGCGGGGCCCGGAGTCGAAGCCGTTCGAGCCTCCCGAGCATTGCCCGGTGTGCAGCGAGAAGCTGTACCAGCCGGAGGAGGAGGCGCTCCTTCGCTGCGTCAACGCCGCCTGCCCGGCCGTCGTCCGCGAGAGGATCCGCCACTTCGCGTCCCGCAACGCGATGGACATCGAGGGCATGGGGGACTGGCTGGTCGGCGCGCTGGTCGAGGCCGGCCTGGTCGCCGATCCCGCCGACCTCTACGGCCTGACCGTGGAGAACCTCGCGGACCTGAAGAAGACGAACGACGCCCGGCTGGGCGAGAAGGCGGCGGCCCGAACCGTCGCGAGCCTGGAGGAGTCGAAGCAGCGATCCCTCAGTCGCCTGATCTACGCCCTGGGCATCCGTTTCGTCGGCGACAGCACGGGGTCGCTGCTGGCGCGCCGCTTCGCCAGCGTCGACGGTCTGCTGGCCGCTTCCGTCGAGGAACTCGAGGCCGTGGACGAGATCGGGGCGCGGATCGCCGAGTCGGTGCGGGCCTTCTTCGACTCGGATCGGAACCGGCGGCTCCTGGATCGATTGCGGGACGCAGGCCTGCGGTTCGAAGAAGAGGCGACCGAGGACGGCGGCGCCGACCAGCCGCTCGAAGGCAAGGTGTTCGTCCTGACCGGCTCTCTCGAAGGGTTGACCCGCAACGAAGCCGCGGCCCGGATCCAGGCGCTAGGCGGCAAGGTCACCGGTTCCGTCAGCGGCCGTACGGACTATCTCGTCGCCGGCGAGAAGGCGGGTTCGAAGCTCCGGAAGGCGGAGGAGTTGGGGGTGGAGGTTCTCTACCAGGCCGAGCTCGAGGAGCTGCTGGCCGACGCGGGTTCCTGACTCAGATAGTGAACGGCGGCCAGAAGCGCCTCGTCCGGCCGGCCTTCGAATACTGCCCGCCAGCCGGTCAGGTCCGGCCTTTCGCCGAAGAGGACGATCGTCTGGCCGTGCCGTTCAGGGCCCGGCCACAGGCCTGCCTCGACGCGCCATCCTCCGGCGGTACCCGGCGTCAGCGCGGCAGATCGCGCCGTGAGGCCGGAAGACCCGGCTGACCGCAGTCGACGCGCCTCCTCCCTGCACGCGGAGTACGACGCGGCGCCGCCGGTCAGGGTTCCCGCGGGCAACTCGGGGCTGGCCAGTTCTTCCGAACCAATGTCGACCGCCCATAAGGACCGGCGCACATGGGCCAGGTCTTCCGGGTCGCGAATGTCCTCGTGCCGCAGGAACTCGGCCCACGCGCCGTCCGGCGTATCGCTCAGATACTGCACCGGCCCTTCCCCGTCCGCGTGCCATCGGGCGCCCGGTTGCGAGCCCTCACCCTCCTCCCACAGGAACGGAAAGCGTGGATCCGCGTTGCGGTAGGCGATCACGTCGCGGGCGACCAGACCAGGGCCCTGGCCAGGTCGCGGACCCGCCGCGGGCCCGGATCCTCCGGCTGCCACTCGGCTTCCAGCAGCTCCGCGGGGCTCCGGCCGTCCAGAAGCGCACGCGGCCGGTCGAACCAGCGTCGCACGCCGATGTCGTTGTAGGCCCCCGCAAGGTCGCCCGCGACGAGCGCGAGAAAGTGCAAGCGTGCCGCGACGGCGTCGGGCACCGATCTCGTGCCCGCCAGGTAGCGTCGCAGGCTCACCACCGAGACCCGCAGCAACCTGGCAAGGAGCTCACGCCCCAGTAGCCCGTCGAGCCGCGGTCCCTCGGATGCCGGAACCGGCGAGGCCTCCAGCGCGTCGTTCAGTTGCCTGAGCTGCCGGACGAACCCCTCACGCGCGGCACCTCCCTTCGGAACGACTTCAGGCAGGTGTCGTCCGACGCCGGCACGCCGGATACGGGCCAGCACGTCCTTCCAGACCGATGCGTCCAGCCTGTCGATGGCTCCCCTGCCGAGGATGCCCATCGCTTCCGCCCGGGTCAGTACCTGCACCCCGAGGGGCAGCGACTGGCGGTCATCGAACGGTTCGTCCACGGTACGGATTCGGATCTCGCTCATTTGTCCGAACCGTATCCAGACGGGTGCCGGACAGTCAACTCACGGGCGGGGCTGGCACCGCTCCGCGGGCCGCCTCGCAAGAGTGAGTCGCGCACGCCGCTGCGCGGCGGCGCCCGGATGCCGGCGGGGACGCCGGCGCACCCAGTGTGTGCGGCGTTAGGATGCGCGCCATGTCAGCCCCTCCATGGGTCATCGTGATCGATGACGAGGCCGGGTCGCGTCAGTCGATGGCGATCGCGCTCGAGCGGGCCGGCCTGGGCGTGCGGGTGTTCGACGACGCGGAGCCGGCTCTGGCGTTCGTGGAACGGGAACCCCGGGTGCGTCTGGCGGTCTGCGACCTGCGCATGCCGGGCATGGACGGTCTCGCGTTCCTGAACCGCGTCCGGGCCCAGGAGCTCGACCTGGCGGTGATCCTGGTCACCGGCTTCGGGACGATCGAGTCCGCGGTCGAGGCGATGCGCGTCGGCGCCGACGACTACCTGACCAAGCCGGTCGACCTCTACGAGCTGCGGAGCCGCGTGCTCAAGCTGATCGAGAACTGGCAGTTGCGCGACGAGGTGACGAACCTGCGCGAGATGCTCGACGAGCGCTTCGGCTTCGACGCGATCGTGGGCCAGTCGGCGGCGATGGAGCACCTGTTCCAGCAGATGCGCCAGGTCGCGCCGAGCCGCGCTTCCGTGCTCATCCTGGGCGAGAGCGGCACGGGCAAGGAACTCGTCGCGAAGGCCCTGCACCAGGCCAGCCCCCGCCGGCAGGAGCGCTTCCTGGCGCTCAACTGCGGCGCGATCCCGAACGAGATCCTGGAGAGCGAACTGTTCGGCCACGAGAAGGGGTCGTTCACCGGAGCCGTCGGCCGCAAGATCGGCAAGCTGGAGCTCGCCGCACGCGGCACCCTGTTCCTGGACGAGATCAGCGAGCTGGTTCCGGAGCTCCAGGTGAAGCTGCTGCGCGTTCTCGAGGAGCGGCAGATCATGCGGGTCGGCGGCAGCCGGATGATCGACATCGACTTCCGGCTGCTGGCGGCCACGAACCGCAACCTCGAGGAGGCGGTGGCCAAGGGCGCGTTCCGGGAAGATCTCTACTACCGGCTGAAGGTGGTCACCCTGACCATTCCGCCGCTCCGGGAGCGGCTGGACGACCTGCCGCTGCTCGCGAACCACTTTCTGCGCGAGTTCGCCGCCCAGGAGGGCAAACCGGAGATGCAGCTCTCCGGCAGGGCGCTCAAGTGCCTGTCCGGACATCGCTGGCAGGGAAACGTCCGCGAGTTGCGCAACGTGCTCGAAACGGTCGCGGTCTTCCACGAAGGCGGCAGGATCGAAGTCGGCGATCTGCCGGCAGAGGTCCAGGCCGGCGCCGGGATGCCGTCCGTGAGTCCCGTCCAGAACCCCTCCGGCGAGCCCCGGACGATGGCCGAGATCGAGCGTCAGGCGATCCTCGAGACCCTGGGCAGGACCGGCGGCAGGCGCGCGCAGGCGGCCCGGGTGCTCGGCATCGGCGTTCGCACGCTGCAGCGGAAGCTGAAGGACTATCGCGAGCGGGGGCTGCTCGAGGACGGCGAAGCGTGACCGCGCTGTCCGTGAACATCGACCACGTCGCCACCGTGCGGCAGGCGCGTCTGGCGGGGTATCCGGATCCGGTCGAGGCGGCGCGGCTCGCCGAGGACGCGGGCGCGTTCGGCATCACGGTGCATCTGCGCCAGGACCGCCGTCACATCCAGGACCAGGACGTCGTCGAGCTGCGGCGGGTCGTCCGCGGCCGGCTCAACCTCGAGATCGCGTCCGACGAAGCGATGCTCGCGTTCGCGGAGCGGGTCGCACCGGATCAGGTCACCCTGGTGCCGGAACGGCTGGACGAGGTCACCACGGAGGGCGGTCTCGACCTGATCGGCCGCGGCGACCAGGTGCGGAGCGCGGCCGGCCGCCTCGTCGCGGCGGGCATCCGGGTCTCCGTCTTCGTCGATCCCGACCTGGACCAGATCGCGGCGCTGGACGACCAGGAGGACGTGACCGGCTTCGAGTTGAACACGGACGCCTACACGCGGGCCTCGGGCGCCGGGGCGACGGCGGAGTTCGCCAAGATCGAGGCCGCCGCCGAGCGCGGCCTTGCCGCGGGCCGGGAGGCGTACGCCGGGCACGGCCTGACCGTGGCCAACGTGGGTCCGGTGGCGGCGTTGCCGGGAGTGAGCGAGCTGAACATCGGCCACTCGATCGTGTCGAGGGCGGTGTTGATCGGGATGGCCGCGGCGGTCGAAGAGATGCTGGAGGCGATGGAGGGCGGTTAGCTGAGTTCGGCTTCGATGACCTGGGCGATGCTGCCGCACAGCGCCTCGATCCGCTGCTGGTCGGGGCCCTCGATCATCACCCGGGCGAGGGGTTCGGTGCCGCTGTAGCGCAGCAGGACCCGGCCGGAGGACCCGAGTTCGCGTTCCGCCGCGTCGACCGCGTCGGAGAGACCGGTGACCGTCTCGAGCGGCGGCTTCTCGCGAACGGTTACGTTCCGCAGAACCTGCGGGAAGCGGCGGAAACCGGAGGCCAGGTCGGCCAGCGAGCGGCCGGACGAGGCGACGATCCCGGCCACCGCGGCGGCGGTGAGCAGACCGTCGCCGGTCGTCGCGAGGTTCAGGTCGAGCAGGTGGCCCGACTGCTCGCCGCCGAGGCGGACGCCCTCGCGTCGCATCGTGCCGGCGACTTCCCGGTCGCCGATGCCGCAGCGCAGGACTTCGATGCCGCGCGGTTCCAGCGCGCGCTCGAGTCCCAGGTTCGACATCGTCGTGGCGACGATGCGCCGTCCCGGAAGGAGATCCCGGGCCGCGAGATGGGATGCCCATACGTAGAGCAGAACGTCACCGTCGCAGATGCGGCCCAGGTGATCGCAGAGGATCGCCCGGTCCGCGTCGCCGTCGAGGGCCGCGCCCAGGTCGCTGCCGGTCTCGCGGGCAAAAGCGACGATCCGGTCGGTGCAGGTGGAGCCGCAGTCCCGGTTGATGTTGCGGCCGTCCGGACGGTCGCAGGTGACGCGGCAGTCGGCGCCCAGGGATCGGAAGAGGCGGGCGGCGTGCGGCGCGGCGGCGCCGTTCGCGGCGTCGATGGCGATGCGGAGGCCTTCGAGAGGCAGCGAGGCGGCGGATGCCGGCCAGGAGGCCGGCGCACCCAGTGAGGCGCGGAGGTGTTCCAGGTAGCGGTCCGCGAGCTCGGGCTCGTCCTCGACGACAACGCTCGAAAGCCAACTCCCTCCACTGGGTGCGCCGGCGTCCTCGCCGGCTGCCGCCGAAGGCGGCCAGGAAGCGCCGGCCGAAGGCCGACCGCCGGGAGCGACGAGCTGGTCTTCGATGGCCTGCTCGACGGAGGGATCGACCTTGAAGCCGTCGGGGCCGATCAGTTTGACGCCGTTGTCCGTCCAGGGATTGTGACTGGCGGAGATCACGACGCCGCCCATCGCGCCCAGTTCGGTGACCAGGAAGGCGACCGCGGGCGTGGGCACGACGCCGGCCGAACGCACCTCGGCGCCCGCTGCCCGGGCGGCCGCGGCCAGCCAGCCGGTGATCTCTTCCCGGCTGTCGCGGGTGTCGCCGCCCAGGACCAGGAGCGGCCGCGTGCCCGCCGGCGGGTCCGGCGGCATGCTGAGGCGCGCGAAGCGGTACCCGACCGCCTCGACGGTCGACCGATCGAGCGGCGGCGTGCCGAAGGCGGCACGCATGCCGTCCGTCCCGAAGAGGCTCAAAGGTCCGGCTCGTTGCCGGGGCGATCAATCAGGGGACGAGGCGGATCGGCCTGCGGCTCGCGGCCCTCGACCATCGGGACTTCCACCCGGACGAAGGTCGGGAACTCGACCACGACGCTTTCGCTCTCGAAGCGCAGGCGCGCCTGGTCCTGCACGAAGCCGAGACCACGGCCATCGATGTCGATCGGACCCGCCAGCGCGTAGCCCAGCCTGTTGATCTCCGAGCGCGCCCCGCGGACGGTGGCGCGATCGGGCACGATGCGCACATTCTCGTGATCCACGACGAAGCCGCCGATCGGTTCGCCTCTCCACTCGGCGACCTGAACCGGCACCTGGACCGACACCTCCTCGTCGAGGGTCAGGATCAACCGCTCGGGCGTGAGCGAGACCACGTCGATGCCGTCCGCGTCGTCGGGAAGCACGACGTTCTCCGTCGTCAGAATGATCTCGACCTCCCGCGGGCCGCCGTATGTCGGGCCGCCGAAGAGGTTCTCTCCGAGCGGCACCTGGACCCGGATCCGGTCCCGGTTCAGGGACTCGATCGCGTCCTCGCTGCCCCGGATCTGAACCGAGAGCGCCTCCTTGGGATCGTCGAGCGAGCCAAGGGTCGGCGATCCAACGACGACCATCTGGTCGTGATCCTCGTAGTTGACCCGCGCCACCTGGATGCTCTCCAGGGTAGGCCGCTCGGTCATGTCCCGCACTCGCGGAATGAACGAGGCCGGCAGCCAGACGCCGACCGCGATCAGGGCGGCGAGGGCGCGGAACGCCCACCTGCTACGGCTCTCGCTCACGAGTCGGCGCCCTGGGTCAGCAGCAGCCCGAAGAGCTGGTTACGCAGTTCCCGCATGGTCAGATCGCCGGTCAGTCGACCCTCACGCGCGATCGAGATCTTACCGGTCTCCTCCGAGACGACGACGACGACCGCGTCGGTCACCTCGGTGATGCCGATCGCCGCCCGGTGCCGCGTGCCGTGCTCGAGCGACACGCCGGCGCTGGTGGTCAGGGGCAGGAAGCAGGCCGCGGCGGCGACCCGGTCCTTCTGCACGATCGCGGCCCCGTCGTGCAGGGGCGTACCGCGGGCGAAGATCGTCAGGAACAGGTCATAGGAGATCGAGGCGTCCAGGACGATGCCGTTTTCCACGTAGTCCCGCAGGCCGTCGACCCGCTCGATGACGATCAGGGCGCCCAGCCGGCGCAGGGACAGCGCCTGCGCCGCGAGGACGATCTCCTGGATCCCGGACTCGGGGGTCTGATCGCTCATCAGGCGCACGAGCGGGTTGCGGCCGACCCGGGCGAGCGCGCTCCGGATCTGGTTCTGGAACAGGATCACGATGACCACCGGCAGCACGGGCAGCAGGTAGTTCAGCGAGGCTTCCAGGGTGCGCAGCCTCAGGATCGCGGCGATCCACGCCGTGCCGAGCAGCACCAGGATGCCCAGCACGATCCGCATGCCCCCGGTGCCCCGGATGACAAGCAGCACGTTGTAGACGACCAGGCCGACGACCAGGAGATCGACCAGATCCCTCCAACCCAGAAGCCCGAGCGGCTGTGCCAAGTCCATCGCGCTACGAAACGCCGTGGGCCGTGTACTACCCGCGCTGGCCGGGAGTCAGAATGGGTGCTTCGCCTGCAATGTACCTACCGCTCCGGCTTCGGCAGCGGGAGCGGGACCCCTTCGGGTTCCTTCCGCTCGGCGATCGTGGCCGGCTCGGGCGTCCCCGGTACGTCGGGAACCGGCGCGTCTTCCGTGGCGGGGGCCGGCGCACCCTCGTCGGGCGGCTCGAGATCGGGGATCGGGGTCGGCTTGCGCACCGGGGTCAGATCGAGGCCCGTCGCCTCGCGGATCATCTCGTACACCCGGTCGCCCTCGAGCGATTCGAGTTCGAGCAACTCGTTCGCCAACTGCTCGAGCAGGTTCCGGTGGTCCGAGAGGATCTCCTTGGCCTTCTCGTAGCCGCGCTGCACGATCGCATGGATCTGGCCGTCGATCGACTGCGCGGTGCTGTCGGAGTAGTCGGAGCGCTGCGAGAAGTCGCGGCCGAGGAACACCGGCTCGCTCTTCTCGCCGTAGTTCAGGGGCCCCAGGTCCGACATGCCCCACTCGCAGACCATCTGCCTCGCCATCTCGGTGGCGCGTTCGATGTCGTTGCCGGCGCCGGTCGTGATGTCGTCCTGGGAGAGTTCCTCGGCGACCCGGCCGCCCATCAGGATCGCGATCTGGGCGTCGACGTACTTCCGGCGGTAGGTGTGCTTGTCCTCCGTCGGCAACTGCATCGTCAGTCCGAGGGCGCGGCCACGCGGGATGATCGTGATCTTGTGCAGCGGATCGGCCTCGGGCACGAACGCGGCGACCAGGGCGTGACCGGCCTCGTGGTAGGCGGTCACCTCCTTCTCCTCTTCCGTGAGCATCATCGTCTTGCGCTCGGCGCCCATGATCACCTTGTCCTTGGCGAACTCGAAGGAGGCCATGTCGACCTTCTTGTGGTTGCGCCGGGCCGCGATCAGGGCCGCCTCGTTGACCAGGTTGGCAAGATCCGCGCCGGAGAAGCCGGGCGTGCCGCGAGCCAGCACCTGGAGGTCGACGTCGGGATCGAGCGGGATGTTCCGGCTGTGGACCTGGAGGATGCCGAGCCGGCCCGCGATGTCCGGACGGTCGACGACGACGCGGCGGTCGAAGCGGCCCGGCCGCAGCAGCGCCGGGTCGAGCACGTCGGGACGGTTCGTGGCGGCGATCAGGATGACGCCCTCGTTCGTCTCGAAGCCGTCCATCTCGACCAGCAACTGGTTCAGGGTCTGCTCGCGCTCGTCATGCCCGCCGCCGAGACCGGCCCCGCGGTGACGGCCGACCGCGTCGATCTCGTCGATGAAGATGATGCAGGGGGCGTTCTTCTTGCCCTGCTCGAAGAGGTCGCGCACCCGGCTGGCGCCGACGCCGACGAACATCTCGACGAAGTCGGAGCCCGAGATGGAGAAGAACGGCACGCTCGCCTCGCCCGCGATCGCGCGCGCCAGCAGCGTCTTTCCGGTGCCCGGCGGTCCCATCAGCAGGACGCCCTTGGGAATCCGGCCGCCGAGCTTCTGGAACTTCTGCGGCTCCTTCAGGAACTCGACGATCTCCGACAGCTCCTCCTTCGCCTCCTCGACGCCGGCCACGTCCTTGAAGGTGACCTTCTTGCCGCTGGCGTTCAGCAGCTTGGCCTTGCTCTTGCCGAAGGAAAGCGCACGGTTGCCGCCGCTCTGCATCTGGCGCATGAAGAACACCCAGAGACCGATGATCAGGAGCAGCGGACCCCAGGTCATCAACACCATGGAGAGCGTGTTCTCCCTCTCCTCCTCCGCGTCGACCCGCACCTCGTGCTCGAGCAGCAGCTCGGCCAGGCCGGGATAGTCCATGAGCTGGGCGCTGAAGCTGCCGTCGCCGACGCTGTCGCGGGGGGCGTTCTTGTACGTGCCCTCAACCCGGTCGCCCGTGACCGTGACCTCCTCGATCCGGTCCTTCTTCACGTCCTCGATGAACTCGCTGAAGCTGATCTCCCCCCGCTTCGCGGCGCCCTGGCTGAACAGGTTGTAGAGGAGGATCACCATCACGAAGATGGCGGCCCAGAGCAGGAGGTTCTTGAGTGTCGCGTTCATCTACCTTCGGTCACCCTCGTCGGGGAGAGACAACCACAATCCAGACAGCGGGATTCCTGTCCCGCATGCAGCCGGACTGTGGCAAGACTGTCACTCCGTCCCCGGTTCTTCAAGCGATTCAATTCTTTGATCCACGACGAGCGATGGACGCCGCAGCACCCGGAGCCGGTCGCGGCGCTGTTCCCAGCGCCAGCCGTCGCCGCAGTCGCAGCCAACCGAGGCGCCGGTTTCGCGGCGCCGCTCGAGCTGACGGCGAAGCTCGCGCCGGGCGGCCCGCGTCGGCGGATAGGGGGCGCCGGCAAGGCGGTGAAGGCGGGCGAGCGCGGCCGGCCACAGCGGTCCCGGCAGGCGGGAGAGCGTCCGGACGGCGATCTCGCAACGCTCCCGGCCCGGCCGGGGCTCGAGCGCCCCGTCGAGCAGGCCCTGCACCGTCGGGTCGGCGCCCCGGGCGGCCCGGGCCAGGCTGTTCAGCCGCGCTTCGAGGTCGGCCGTCTCAGCCAGGAGGTGCGGCAGGAGACGTCGGCGCACGAAGTTGCGGCGCGGTCCGCGAGCGCGATTCGTCGGGTCGGCGACGGGACGGATGCCGTGACGGATCGCGTAGCGCCGAAGAGCTTCGGGGGCCGTGTCGAGCAGGGGCCGGAGCAACGGCAACCCGAGACGGTTCGAGACCGCGTGCATCGCGCCCAGGCCGGCAACGCCGCTGCCGTGGAGCATCCGCAACAGGACCGTCTCGGCCTGATCCAGACGGTGATGGGCGACGGCGATGGCCACGGCCTTCGCCGACCGCGCCGCGGCGGTCAGCAGCCGGTAGCGCTCGGCGCGGGCCCACTCCTCGCGGCTCCAGCCGCGCGGCATCGGACGCGCTACCCGGCACTCGAACGGAACTCCCAGGTCGCGGGCGATCCGTCGCGCCGCCGCGGCACGCTCGCCGGATCCCCCGTCCAGCCGATGGTCGACATGGACGGAGCGCAGGCCGAAGGCGAATCGGGGGGCACAGCCGCGAAGGGCGATCAGCAGCGCGGAGGAATCCGGCCCGCCGGAGAAGGCGACGACGAGCGCTTCGCCGCGGCTCGCGCGGGCCAGGCCGGGACGGCGCTCGAAGAACCGAACGACGGCGCGCTCGACGGCGCGGTTCATCGCGGAGTCGAGCCGGCCGTTGGCCGGCGCGTTCTTCCGGCCGCCTCCGGCGGCAGCCGGCCAGAAGGCCGGCGCAGCCAGTTGAGGCGCAGCCAGGCGGGATGGTGGCGGTGGAGGGACTCGAACCCCCGACACAGCGGATATGAGCCGCTTGCTCTAACCGGCTGAGCTACACCGCCCGATCGGCCCGGAACCCTACCGGAACCCGCCGCGGTCCCGGGACCGCGGCCCGACCCCGGACCGCGGCCGAACCGTACGCGACGCCCGCTCAGAGCGACCGTTTGCGCAGCGAGTTCTGGCAGCTCCGAAACTGGCCGAAGAAACTGCGCATCGACTCGGAGAGCGCCTCGTCGTTCAACCGGTAGATCACGTTCTGCCCGCGCCGCTGGTCGATCACCAGGTCCGCCTCCTTGAGGACGGAGAGGTGTCGGGAAATGGTCGGCTGGGAGAGTTCGAACTCGCCGACGATGTCGCCCACGCAGCGCTGTTCGTCCTCGAGCAGGCGCAGTATGTCCTGCCGTGTCGAGTCCGAGAGCGCCTTGAAGACCTTGGTCATTCTCCGGGAGCGACGGTGCCGGGGTTCGAGTCCGCTCAGCGAACCGCCGAGGCGTACGGGTCGAGGTTCTGTGCTGTTATCCACGGTCTCAGATCTCCAGAAAGTTCGATCGTTGCCTGGCTCCGCACCTACCGGACCCACCGGGTCCGGCAGGAGGTTGGGCGATGCGCCCGACGACCACAGCGGCTAATGAACAGTTGCCCATTATGACATAAGTTGCGCTCCACGTCTCGCGGAAACGCGTCCGATCCGGCGACCCGGAGCCGGCGGACGACCGATTTCAGGCCCGTGAGTTGAGCCTTCCGGGCACCTCGAGGCCCCTGCGACGGAGTTCGCGCCGCATGCGGCTGATCACCGTCGCGACCGTGGCCGGGGCCAGTTCGACCACGTTGGCGGCCTCGTGCGAACTCCAGCCGTCGACCACCATGCGCTCGGTGATCCAGGTGTCGCGAAGGCCCGTCGGCCGCTCACTCGCGACGCACCAGCACTCGCGCCGGAAGCGGTACCGGAGTTCCCGGACGTAGATGTCGTTGAAGGGGTTCGCGGCCGCCCTCGGCAGCTCCAGCCGGTCGCTCTCGTCGGCCAGGAGTTCCGGGAGGTCGATGCTCAGCTCGGAGGCGGGGTCGCGCTTGAGCGCCCGCCGGGCGCGCAGCCAGTCCACCAGGGCGCTGCGCGCGACCCTCCGCAGGTAGGACATGATCGTGGACTCCGTGCGCCCCTTGCATCCGCGCAGCACACGGCGGTCGTTCTGCAACAGGCGGACGTAGGTTTCCTGTATGACCTCGTCCACCAGGTCCCGGGTCAGACGCAGGCCATAGCTTCGCCCCAGCCCGGCCAGCGTGCAGCGCAGCGCCGGTTCGACTCGCTGGACGAGGGGCGCCCAATCGCCGTCGGGGGCGGCGCAGCCGCGCCAGAGGGCCTGAAACTCCTGCGACTCTTCGTACTGGTTCTCGTTCGTGTTTGGGTTCATCTTCCGCTCCAAGGGGAAGGAGCGGAGGCACCCGAGGGGCAGCCCGGAGGAACCCGGGCGATGCGGCCGGAACGGCCTTACCAGCGAGTCGGCAAGGGCCGGCGAGAGTAGCACTCCCGCCGGCCCGATGGGGGGGTTCAGCCTCTGAAACGTGCGGATACGGCGTCCCAGTCGACGACGTTCCAGAACGCGTCGAGATAGTCAGGGCGCCGGTTCTGGTAGTTCAGGTAGTAGGCATGCTCCCAGACGTCGACGCCGAGCAGCGGGGTGAGCCCTTCCATCAGCGGCGAATCCTGGTTGGGGCGGGCGATCACGGACAGGCCGTCGTCGCCGCTCACGAGCCAACCCCAGCCACTGCCGAACTGGCCCATCGCGGCGCCCTTGAAGCGCTCCCGGAACTGGTCGAAGCCGCCGAAACGGATGTCGATCGCGGTCGCCAGGTCGCCGCTGGGCGCGCCGCCGCCGCCGGGACCCATGATCGACCAGAACAGCGAGTGGTTCGCGTGGCCGCCGCCGTGGTTGCGCACCGCGCCGCGGATCGAGCCCGGGACCTCGTCGATGTTCCGGAGCAGGTTCTCGACGCTCCTCGCGGCGAGGTCGGGGTGGCCGTCCAGGGCCGCGTTCAGGTTCGCGACATAGACCGCGTGGTGCTTGTCGTGATGTATCTCCATCGTCCGCGCGTCGATGTGAGGCTCGAGGGCGTCGAAGGGGTATGCGAGATCCGGAACTTCGTGCATGGTCACGTACTCCTGTGAGAAGGTGGTTAGGCGAAGCGATTGTGCCACGGAGTGACGCGGCCCCGCTCTTCGTTGACGATGTCCCGCGGCTGCCCTAAGATCGCGCGGCCTGCGATTGTCCGCCGGGCGGCCGGAGGGTCGGCGCCGGGGAGGTTAGCTCAGGGGAAGAGCACCTGCTTTACACGCAGGGGGTCGCGGGTTCGAATCCCTCACCTCCCACCACGGAGGGTCTGCAGTACGCGCGAACAGGAGACGGATACCAAACGGGGTCGTAGTTCAGCTGGTTAGAATGCCGGCCTGTCACGCCGGAGGTCGCGGGTTCGAGTCCCGTCGGCCCCGCCATTCCGCTCCGCCCTTCCCCCGCGCCGCGACCGCTTCCATCAGAAACGCGGCATCAGAGGTGACCACGTGAGAGACAAGATCAAGCTCGTATCAAGCGCTGGTACCGGGTACTTCTACACGACGACGAAGAACAAGAAGCTCAGCCGCGAGAAGCTGAAGCTCAAGAAGTACGACCCGAAGATCCGGCGCCACGTCGAGTTCGTCGAAGAGAAGATGCGGTAGCAGGGCGGTGCCGGCCGTTGGCCGGCGCACCCAGTTGGCCGGCTGCGCGCTTACTGGGCGACGAAGCCGGTGCTGCGGGTGCGGCTCTGGAGGTCCCCGTCTAGGTCCAGGCGGCGCTCGAGGAGTTCTTCCGCCTCGTCGAGCAGCTCCAGCGCCCGGGAGAGCTGGTTGTCCAGTTCCGCTCCGGCCCTGTACCCCGCGGTCAGGCCGAACGCGGTGTTGAAGATCTCGTAGCGAAGCCGGACCCGGGCGTAGCGGTCGACTTCCGGATCCTCCAGGGCCTCCTCGACTTCCTCGGCGGTGGCGAGCTCCTCTTCGACGACCCATTCCCAGAATCGCGCCACGTACTCGTCGGACACCTGCCAGTCTGTCGATTCGACCTCTTCTCCGTTGCCGGCCTCGAACGGGAAGCGGTGGAAGCCGCTTCGCGCCTGCAGCCGCCAGATGAGAGCGGGCGGCTGGTCGGGTTCGACGACGTAGTCCGGGGTCACACCGCCGCCGCCGAAGACCTCACGGCCAAGGTCGGTATGGAAGACGGGCCGATCCTCCACCGCAGGCGACCCGACGAACGGAGCGCTGTCGCCCGCGTTCTCTTCACCATCCCCGTTGCTGCCATTCACGTCGTACTCGGTGTAGTAGTCCCAGTACGAGGAGTAGTCCCGCTGGATCAACCTTCCGGCCGGCGTGTAGTAGCGGGCCGTGGTCAGTGCGAGACCGGCGCCGTAGGACAGCTCGTAGACGGTCTGCACGAGACCCTTGCCCCAGGTCGACACGCCGACCACCAGGCCGACGTCGTGGTCCTGGATCGCCCCCGAGACGATCTCGGAGGCGGAGGCGGAGCCGCGGTTGACGAGCACCACGAGGGGCAGACCGAGCGGCTCGTGTCGACCGGTGGAGCTGTAGGTCTGATGGGAACTCTGGATGCGGCCGCGCGTCTCGACGATCGCGCTGCCGCTGGGCACGAACTGGTCGGAGACTTCGATCGCCTGATCGAGCAGGCCGCCGCCGTTCTCCCGGAGGTCTAGAACCAGGCGCTCCATGCCCTGTTCCCGGAGACCGTCCAGGGCACGGGCGAGTTCGCCGCCGGTGGAGCGCGAGAAGTCGGAGATCAGCACGTAGCCGACGCCAGGCTCCAGCATGTGCGCGTGGCGCACGGTTTCCTGCGGGATCTCGGCGCGCGTCACGGTGACCACCAGAGGCTCGTCGAACCCGGGGCGCAGCAGGGTGACGGTGACGTCGGTTCCCTTCGGGCCCTTGAGGTTCCGGATCGCCTCGTTCGGGCTCATGTCCTCGGTCGGCTCACCGTCGATCAGATGGATGATGTCGCCGGCGCGGATGCCCTTCTCGTAGCCCGGCGTGCCCTCGATCGGCGAGATGACCGTCAGACGGCCGTTGCGCGTGCCGACGTAGATGCCCAGCCCATAGAACGAACTCTGCTGCCGCTCCCTCATCGAGTCGTAGGCGACCGGCGGCAGGAAACTGGTGTGCGGGTCGAGGCTGCGCAGCATGCCGCCGATCGAGGCGTAGATCAGGTCGCGGTACGCGACATCCGGAACGGCGTAGTGGGCGTGCGCCGCCTCGACGAGGTCGGTGTACTCGCGGACAGGCGCGAACTCGCCGCTGCCAACCGCCAGCAGGTTCCCGCCGGCGACGCCGCCAACGAGAACGGCCGCGAGAAAGAGGACGAGTGCGAGGTTGCGCCAGGGTTTCTTCACGATGGTTCCGCTTCGAGCCGGCGAGCGGCGGGAATCGCGGAGTGTACCAGCCGCGACGGTGGACGGCGCCCGCGGACGCCGCGGACCGCCGCGTCCGGGCCACGCCGGCCGGCTACGAAACCGGGCCCAGGGCGTCGATGATCCGGTCGACGAGTTCGCGGGCGGCGCCGCGGCCGCCGGGGGAGTCGAGGACGATGTCGACGTTGTCGCGGACTTCGGCCACCGCGTCGGCCGGGGCGGCGGAGAGGCCGGCGCTGCGCAGGACGGGGAGGTCGACCAGGTCGTCGCCGACGTAGGCCACTTCGGAGGCCGCGAGGCCGCGGCGCTCGAGCAGGTCGGCGAAGGCGGCGGCCTTGTCGCGGCAGCCCAGGAGCACCTCGTCGAAGCCCAGGTCGGCGGCGCGGCGGGCGACCGCGGGGGAGTCCCTTCTGGCGCTCAGGAGGCCCACGCCCAGGCCCGCCTCGCGGGCCCGCTTCACGGCGAGGCCGTCCCTGGTGTCGAACGCCACGGCGATCTCGTCGCCGATGTAGAAGAGCCGGCCGTCGGTGAGCACGCCGTCCACGTCGAAGAGCAGGAAGCGGAGGCGGAGGACGACGGAGGAGAGCATGGAAGACATCGAACGGCCCTACCTGCGGCGCAGGCCCCAGAGGTCGTGAACGTGGACGAGGCCGCGCAGCCGGCCGTCGCGGTGGCAGATGAACAGGGACGTGATCCGGTGGCGCTCCATCGCCTCGAGGGCGACGGTGACCAGGGCGTCGGGCTGGATCGTCTTCGGTTCCGGCGTCATGTAGTGGCAGACGGAGCGGTCGAGGAAGGCGCCGGCGGACGACCCGCCCGCTGCCGGATCCGTGTTCAGCAGGCGCCGCAGGTCGCCGTCCGAGATCACGCCGCAGAGGCCGCCGGAATCGTCGACGATCGCGGTGATGCCGAACGACTTCTCCGTCATCTCGAAGAGCGCCTCCCGCATCGAAGCCTGGAGCTCGACCCGGGGCACGGCGTCGCCGGCGTGCATGACCTGGTCCACCGTCATCAACCGGCGGCCGAGTTCGCCGCCGGGGTGCAGTGTGGCGAAGTCCTCCAGGGTGAACCCGCGCGCCTCGAGCAGCGCCATGGCGAGCGCGTCGCCCAGGGCCAGGGTGGCCGTCGTCGATGCGGTCGGCGCGAGGTTCAGGGGGCAGGCCTCCTGGTCGATCGCCGCGGCCAGGTGGATGTCGGCGCGCTCGGCGATCGGGCTGTTCGCCGCCCCGGTGATCGCGATCAAGGGCACGCCCCGACGATGGAGCACGTCGATCATCCGCAGCAGTTCCTCCGTGCCGCCGGAGGAGGACGCGGCCAGGACCACGTCGCCCGGCACGATCATGCCCAGGTCGCCGTGGATCGCCTCGGCGGGATGGATGAACTGGGCCGGCGTGCCGGTCGAGGCCAGGGTGGCCGCGACTTTCTTCATCACGTGACCGCTCTTGCCCATGCCGGTGCAGACGACCCGTCCGCGGCAGTCGCGCATGCGCCGCACCGCCTCCCCGAAGGAGTCCTCGAGCTGACCGATCAGGCCGCGGATCGCCGCCGCCTCGAGTTCGAGAACGGCTCGGGCGATCTCCAGGCTGCGTCCGGACCCGGCGGCCGGCTGCTTCGGGACATCGGCCATTCAGGTCAGACCCAGGGGCCCTCCGCGACGCGGGAGCGGTGAATCTCGAGCGCCGTGAGGAGCAGGTTCTCGGCGCGTGCCAGCGGCAACTGGGTTTCCCGGTCGCAACGCGCGTTGTCGGGGTCGGGATGGGTCTCGAGATAGAGACCGGCGGCGCCGGCGGCGATCGCGGCGCGCGTCAGCGGCTCCGCGAACCGGCGGTCCCCGCCGCTTTCCTTCTCGCGGGCGCCGGGCAGTTGCAGCGAGTGCGTCACGTCGTAGAGAACGGCGATCCGGTGCTCGGCGAGGATGGAGAAGCCGCGCATGTCGACGACCAGGTTGTGGTAGCCGAAGGAACTGCCGCGCTCGGTCACCGCGACCCTCGAGTTGCCGGTGGAGCGCGCCTTGTCGACCACGCGCACCATGTCGGACGGGGCCATGAACTGGCCCTTCTTGATCAGGAGGGCGCTGCCGGTGGCGGCCGCCTCGACGACCAGGTCGGTCTGGCGGCAGAGGAAGGCGGGGATCTGGAGCACGTCGCAGACTTCGGCCGCTTCCGCGCACTGGTCCGGTTCGTGCACATCGGTCAGGACCGCGAGTCCGGTCGCTTCCTTCACGTCGGCCAGCGCCGCCAGCCCCTCGGCCAGTCCCGGGCCCCGAAAGCTCTCGCCCGAACTCCGGTTCGCCTTGTCGAACGAGGACTTGAAGATCAGCGGCAGGCCGAGGCGGTGGCTCATCGCCTGGAGCTGCTGGCCCACACCGACCAGCCAGTCGCGGCCCTCGATCACGCACGGGCCCGCGATCACGGGCAGGCCGCCGCGGCCGAGGGCGATTCCCGGCGCGAGTTCGAAGCTCTCCGGCGTCACGGGCCGCCGCTCAGTTCGCCTCGGCGCCGCCGGCGGGAAGCTCGTCCCCGGCGCTCGCCGACGCCGCCGCGGTCCGCTGCTTCTGTTCGACCGCCGCCCGGATATAGGAAACGAACAGCGGGTGCGGATCGGCCGGCCGCGACCGGTACTCGGGGTGGAACTGGCAGCCGAGGAACCAGGGGTGGTCGGGCAGCTCCACGATCTCGACGAACTTGCCGTCGGGACTCCGACCCGAGACGACGACCCCGGCTTCCTGGAGCGCCCCGAGGTACTTCTGGTTCACCTCGTAGCGGTGCCGGTGGCGCTCGCTGATCAGCAACCCGCCGTCCTGGGCGTCGGCCGTCGCGCCGTAGACCCGGGCGGCGAGCGTGTCCTCCTCGACCACGCAGGGATAGGCGCCCAGCCGCATCGTGCCGCCCATCTCCTCGACGCCGAGGAGATCCCGCAACTTGTAGATCACCGGGTCCGCCGCCCCTTCGTCGAACTCCGTCGACTGGGCGCCCTCCAGGCCGGCGGCGTGGCGAGCCAGTTCGATCACCATGCACTGCATGCCGAGACAGATGCCGAACATCGGCACACCGTGCTCGCGGGCGTAGCGGATCGCGCGGATCTTCCCCTCGACGCCGCGGGGACCGAAGCCGATCGGGACGAGGAGGCCGTCGACCTCGAACATCTCCTGCGGCCAGCTCTCGGTCTCCAGGTCCTCCGCGTTGATGTAGATCAACTGGACCTCGACGTCGTTCGCGATGCCGCCGTGCATCAGGGCCTCGTTCAGGCTCTTGTAGGCGTCGGGCAGTTCGACGTACTTGCCGACGATGCCGATCCGCACCTGGCCCTGGGGGTGGCGAATCCGGTGGACCATCCGCTCCCAACTGGCCAGGTTGCGCGGCGATCCCGGCAGACCGAGCAGTTCCATGAGGGACTCGTCCAGACCCTCGCGGCAGAACATCAGGGGCACTTCGTAGATCGTGTCCACGTCGCGGGCGGCGACCACGTTGTGGGCGGCCACGTTGCAGAACAGGGCGATCTTCGCCTTCATCTCCTCCGGCAGGTCGCGGTCCACCCGGCAGAGCAGGATGTCCGGCGAGATGCCGATCGCCCGCAGCTCACGGACCGAGTGCTGGGTGGGCTTCGTCTTCTGCTCGTCGGAGGCGGCGATGTACGGCACCAGGGTGAGGTGGAGGTTGACCGCGTTGTTGCGCCCGAGTTCCTGGCGGAACTGCCGGATCGCCTCGAGGAAGGGCAGCGACTCGATGTCGCCGACCGTGCCGCCGATCTCGACCAGCACGACGTCCGCGCTGCCCGCGAGCCGGCGCATCCCCTCCTTGATCTCGTCCGTCACGTGGGGGATGACCTGGACCGTGTTGCCCAGGTAGTCGCCGCGGCGCTCCTTGTTGATCACCGCCTCGTAGATCTTGCCCGTCGTGTAGTTGTGCTTCTTGCTCGTCTTGCAGGTCGTGAAGCGCTCGTAGTGCCCCAGGTCGAGATCCGCCTCGGCGCCGTCGTCGGTGACGAAGACCTCGCCGTGCTGGTAGGGGGACATCGTCCCCGGATCGACGTTCACGTAGGGGTCGAGCTTCATCATCTCGACAGTGAAGCCCCGCGCCTCGAGAATCGCCCCGACGGAGGACGCGGCCACGCCCTTGCCAAGCGAGGAGACGACGCCGCCGGTGATGAAGATGTACTTGGTTGCCATGGCGTGTGCTCCCGTCTTCTCAGGGGTCTTTCAAGGATTCTCGTTCGTCCGCATCGCCGCCATCCGGCGCTCGGCCAGCGCCAGATCCGTCGCCGTGTCCACCCCCAGGGGCGCTTCGTCGACGGGCAGCACGCGGATTCGGATGCCGTTCTCGAGCGCGCGGAGTTGTTCCAGCTTCTCCGAGCGCTCGAGCGGGGAGGCGTCGAGCTCGGCCAGCCGCAGCAGGACCTCGCGGCGGTAGCCGTAGACGCCGACGTGGAGGAGGACGGGCGCGGCCGTAGCGTCGTCCGAAGCCCCCCGGCGGTACGGGATCCCGGCGCGGCTGAAGTAGAGGGCGTAGCCGTCGCCGCCGCGGACGACCTTGACCTGGTTCGGATCCTGAAGCGCCCGCTCGTCCACTTCGGCGGCCAGGGTGACCATCTCGTCGCCGGCATGGGCGCGCAGGTGCTCGGCGAGGTGCGTGATCGCCGAAGGATCGAGGAGCGGCTCGTCGCCCTGCACGTTGATCACGGCGTCCGCGCGCCAGTCGCGCGCCGCCCAGGCGATCCGGTCCGTGCCGCTGCGGCAGTCCACCGGCGTCATCTGGCAGGCGCCGCCAAAGTCCTCGACCGTCCGGCGAATGTCCTCATGGTCCGTCAGCACGACTACGGCGTCGAGACCCGAAGCTTCACTCGCCCGTCGGTAAACATGCTCAATCATGGGCCGGCCGCAGATCGGCAGCAGGGCCTTCCCAGGTAGCCGGATGGAGCCATAGCGAGCGGGAATCGCGCAGACGACGCCATCCGCATCCGATACGGGCCGAGCACTCGACACGGACGACCCTACCCGCGCGGCGCGCCGCCGGTCAAACCTCCTGTCGCGGTCGCCGCCGCCGGGCCGATACGCTCGCGGCGTGTACGGGACCCTGCGCGTTTTCGCCCTGGTCGCGGCCTGCCTGCTGCCGGGTTGCCGGGGCGGCTCGCCGCCCACCGGCGCGGCGGAGTGGATCTGGCCCGAGACGGCGGCCTCGGAGGCCGGGCAGCCGGCGGCCTACCTGCTGCTGGGCGACTTCGAGCTGGACGAGGCGCCGCAGGCGGCGGCGCGACTGTTCGTCACCGCCGACCGGGAGTACGCCGTTCACCTGAACGGCCACCAGATCGCCCGCGGCGGCTTCCGGCGCGGCGAACCGATCGACGAGTTCCAGGTCGCCCACCTGCTGCGCGCGGGGGCCAACCGCCTGACGATCGAGGCGCGAACGCCCCACGGCGACGGCGGCGTACTCGCGGGCATCGAGCTCGACGACGGCTCGATGCCCGTGGTCACGGACCACACCTGGCGGTTCACCGACGTCTGGGACGCGGGCGTCGTGAAGGGCGAGACGCCAGGCGCGGACACGGAAGCACTGGCAGGCGTCCGCGCCTGGGGCGTGCCCCCCGTGGGCCGGTGGGGCCGGGTCGCCCGCGGCGAACTCGCGAAGACGGAACCGATCTGGCGCTCCGCCCGGCCGCATCGCATCGTCCGCGTGTCCGCATCTCCCGGTCTCGGGGTGTCGGCGGCGGAGCGGAGCTACTGGGTCGTGGACTTCGGCCGGGAGGTCACCGGTGTGCTCGAACTCGAGTTCCGACCGGAGGATCCGGCCGGCGAGCACCGGCTCCGCCTGTGTCGCGAGGGTGACTGCGAGCGGCGGCGGCTGGTGCCGACCGCCGGCAGACCGGCCTGGAGGGACTCCGCGGCACGCAGCTTCGACACCGTGGTCGTGTACGGGGTGGAGGAGCTTCGGGCGGTGAGGGCGCGCAGCTAGGGCTCCTCCCACAGGAGTTCGGCGGGCGGTTCGAAGCGGCCGGGGGCGGCGCCTCTGCGGTAGTTGCCGATGGTGAACCGGTTCTCGTTGCGCTGTGCGTCGTAGTAGGTCAGTTCGCGCAGGCGTTGCCCTTCCTGGTCGATCACGATCTGCACGAGGGTGACGTCTTCACTCGGTTCGAGCGGACGCAGGACGAGGCGCAGGCCATCGCCGGACGCCTCGTCCAGCTCGGCTTCGTACCGGCCACGGAGATCGTCCGTCGTCAGGAGGAAGAAGTCGAGCCCCGGGGCCGGCTGCTCCGAGATGTCATAGCGCTGACCCACCGGTTCGCCCGGATTCCAGTGGTGCACCGTCCTGTCGCACAACAGGAAGGCCGTCTCGAAAGGTGGCGAGTAGTCCCAGCGCAGGCAGCCGGGCAGGTCGATGGCGAGGTCGCCACGCTCCGTGTCGCCGTCCTCCGGATCGAATCCGTAGGGCACGTGGGTCTGCACGAAGCCCGCGGACAGCGGCGCCTGCGCCTCGAGCGAGCGCCGGAAGTCCTCGAGCACGGTCCACGGATCGTCGGCGAAGGCGGGGACGGCGGCAAACACCCAGGGAGCCGCCGCCGCGAGGATCGCGGGCCGCATCAGTGCTTGAAGTGGCGGCGCCCGGTCAGGAGCATCGCGATGCCGCGCTCGTCGGCGGCCGCGATCACCTCGTCATCCCGCACGGAGCCGCCGGGCTGGACGATCGCGGCCACTCCGGCTTCGGCCAGCGTGTCGACACCGTCCCGGAAGGGAAAGAAGGCATCCGACGCGGCCACCGTGCCGGCAACGTCGAGCTGGGCCTTGTCGAGCGCGATGCGACAGGAGTCGACCCGACTCATCTGGCCGGCGCCGATACCCACCGTCTGGTGTTCGTTGGTCACCACGATCGCGTTCGACTTCGTTGCCCGGCATACCCGCCAGGCGAAGTCGAGCGCCTGAAGTTGCGCCTCGTCGGGCCGCGTACGCGTGGGGCAGGTCCATTCGCCGGGGTCTTCCGGCGCGGCGTCGAGGTGCTGGGCGATGAAGCCGCCGTCGACGGCTCGCAGTTCGTAGGCGCCGTTCACGGCGGCGAAGGGCGGGCACTCGAGCAGCCGGAGGTTCTTCTTCCGGCCCAGCCGCTCCAGTGCGTCCGGCGCGAAGGACGGCGCGACGATGACCTCCACGAAGAGCTTCGCCAGCGCCCCGGCCAGAGCGCCCGTGAAGGGCCGGTTCACGGCGATGATCGAGCCGAACGCGGAAACCGGGTCGCAGGCGAGCGCCCTTTCGTAGGCCTCCACGAGCGAGCCGCCGCGTCCCACGCCGCAGGGATTGTTGTGCTTGACGATGACGACCGCCGGGTCGTCGTCCGGAGCACCGAACAGGGCCGAGAGCTTCCGCGCGGCGTCCGCATCGAGCATGTTGTTCCAGGAGAGCTCCCGGCCCTGGAGTTGCCGGAAGCCGCCCAGGACGCCGCCGCCGCCCGTTTCCCGGTAGACCGCCGCTCCCTGGTGCGGGTTCTCCCCGTAGCGCGGCGCCAGCACCTGCTCGAGTTCCAGCCGGACGGAGCGCGGCAGCGAACCCGCTTCGTCGCCGGCTGTCCGCGCCGCGCCGCCTTCCAGCCAGTCCGCGATCGCGGCGTCGTAGTTCTGGGTGTGCCGGAAGGCCTTGAGCGCCAGCTCGCGCCGGAGTTCCTCGGACAGGCCGCCCTCGGTCCGGAGCGCCTCGAGGATCCTCGGATAGTCGGAGGGGTCGACGACGACCGCCACGTTGGCGAAGTTCTTCGCCGCGGCCCGGACCATGCTCGGACCGCCTATGTCGATCATCTCCACCGTGCTGTCCACCGTCGCATCCGGGGAGGAGGCCGCGGCGGCGAAGGCGTAGAGATTCACGGCCACCAGGTCGATCGGCGGGATCTCGTGCCGCTCCAGCTCCCCACGATGTTCGGGCCGCCGCCGGTCGGCGAGGATGCCGCCGAAGATCCGCGGGTGCAGGCTCTTGACCCGCCCATGGAGGATCTCGGGGTGTCCCGTCACATCGGACACCGCCGTGACGTCCACGCCGTGTTCCCCGAGCTGCCGGGCCGTGCCGCCGGTCGAGATGATCTCGACGCCCAGATCGGCCAGTCCCGAGCCGAGTTCCTCGAGGCCCGCCTTGTCGAAGACCGAGACCAGTGCGCGGCGAACGGGGAGCATCGGAGTCGGCGCAGCGTAGCACGCGGCCGGCGCTCCATTGACTGGCTCGCCGCATGCCTGTTAGAACACGCTGCTCTACCCGTGCGGCCCCGCGCGCGCAGTGCCCAGGTAGCTCAGTTGGTAGAGCACCTGACTGAAAATCAGGGTGTCGGTGGTTCGAATCCGCCCCTGGGCACCATCCGCGGCCCCGGCAAATCGAGGGGCAGCAGAGCCGCTCCGGGCGGCCGCCAGGCGATTCCGCAGGAAATCCGCAACGGGAGCCGCCCCCCAGCGCCAACGGGGAATTCGGGTCAAGTAGCTGAGCACCCGGAGGTTACGTCTCCACCCCCGACCTCGGGTGGAGTGCATGCACCAATCTTCCCTTGACAGAGCCTTCATGCGACCTATACGTTGTTTCGCGGATAGGGACTGTGACCAAGGATCGCAACCCAATCCACCGGTCCAAGAGACGCGACCCTCGGATCGGAGCCTGAGAAGGGCGAAAGTCACGTTCGCGTGGTGGGCGCACTTCTGGGGCGAGGGTCGGAGAGTCACGACTCGAGAACCGGGCTCGGTGGCAGGAGCCACCTGGAGCCGGGGGATACCGGGGCGCAAGCCGAGGAGATCCCGACACCATGGAGTTCCTACTAGCGAGTGGCTCCCGTAGCCGAAGGCTTCCCCGGGGGCGGTACCGAGAGGCGCAAGTCTGGCGGTGCCAGAACCAGGGAGGCGGCTTCAGGGAAGCGACCGGTCGGAAGTTGCCCGGCAGCAGCGGAAGACCGATCGGCAACTGAGGCGCTTCATCGGCAGACGCTTCGGGGGCTTCGTCGTGAGACCCGACCAGTCGAGCGACGAAGTACCCCCAAAGGCGCCAGGCGGCGAAGAGTGAGGCAGGGAGTCTTCCGGGGAAACCGGAAGGGGCTGGAGGGGCCGCAAGGTTCCAACGCCAGGGCCGCAAGGCACGGGTGCCAGCCTTGAACGGGGGATCGGTGGCGCGCCAAGCGCTCCACGACCGGACGCCCGCCAAGCCGAAGGGTCGAGGAAACGCAAGCGAGGGATGAGAGACTCAGGTCGATTCGGGCGAGAACCCCGGAGCGGTCCCTATCCTCCTTTTTTGCTCGGCAGAACGTAGCACAGTAACGCCGTAAGTGCAACTGCCCTAAGGGGTTACGCCCGCCCGAGCCCCTCCGCGGCTCTCGGACGCGGGAATGCCGGCCGTCGACCACGCGTTGCACTAAAGCTCGCCGTAGCGAGGCGGGGAAGCAAGTCGCGGAGGTCACGCACTCGTCACACAACTGTCACGCACCGCCCGGAAGGCTACGTGCGTAGTCTTGTTTTGTGTCCTCTAAAATCACGTCCACCCAAACGGAACGATCGTTTAGGGCATCGGAAACTCCAGGTCACAGCTCACTCGCAACAGTCCTAGGGCGACCTCATGCAGCGTGACAACGGCAGGGCGCACGAGGAAGGCCCCGGCACGAAGCACGGCAGCTTCCCTGCACGGCCACGTCGCCTCCAGTTCGGCGAGTTTCAACTCGATCCGGAGACCCTGGAACTCTCCAGCCACGGGTGCAAGGTGCGGCTTCAGCCCCAGCCTGCCCGATTGCTCGAACTGCTGATCGCACACCGCGGCGCGGTGGTCTCGCGCGAAGCCGTCCGCCGTCATCTCTGGCCCGACGAAGTCCACGTCGAGTACGACCAGAGCATGAACTCCTGCGTCAAGCGGATCCGGGTCGCCCTCGGCGACAGCGCCGACGCACCGGAGTACATCGAAACGCTGCCGCGCCTCGGTTACCGCTTTCTGAAGCCTGTGAGCGAGGTCAACGAGAGCAACGAGCCCATCCTCACACGGCGCGGCGCCCGCCACTGGAGGCCAGGAACCGGCGCGGTGCTCGCTGCTCTCGGTGTGGCCCTCGGCGTCCTTGCCACGGTCCTCGTGTGGGGCGCCCTGGACGACGGACCGCCCGCCGCCAGCGAGTCGTCACGGCAGGTTCTCGCGATCCTGCCGTTCGCGGCCGTGGAGCCATGGTCCGGCGCCGAGCCGTTCCGTCAGGGCCTGGCCCAGGAGCTCATCACGTCGCTCGGCCGGAAGGCGTCCGATCGCCTGGCGGTCGTCGGGCACGAATTCCGGCCGTTCCCGGGCACGGGCGAGTCGCAGGGCCTGGGCGCCGACTTCGTTCTCGACGGTCGAATCCAGCGGCAGCAGGATCGTGTCCGGGTCTGGGCCCGGCTGGTCCAGGCCGACGACGGGAGCGTGCTCTGGACCGCCGCCTATGACGGCGCGGAGAGCGACCTTCCCGTGTTCGGAGCGGAGGTTGGTTCAGAGATCGCCGACGCGGTGGTCGCCCGCCTGGCGCGGGAAGCGCCGCCCTCCTGACTCCGCCGGCAAGGCCCGGTAGCGCAGGGTCGCCCGTGGGAACTACGGCGAGCGCCACGAACCGGGACGGCCGGGCAACCCGAGAGCCACTTCGAGTTCCTCCAGAAAGCGGCCGCGCGGGATCTCCTCGGCGCCGAAGCGGAGCATGTGCTCGGTGACCTGCTGGCAGTCGACGAAGGCGTACCCCCACCGTTCGAGGCAGCGAACCAGGAAGACCAGCGCGATCTTGGACGCGTTGGATCGGCGCGCGAACATCGATTCACCGAAGAACGCGCCGCCGATCGAAACCCCGTAGAGGCCGCCCGCGAGTTCGCCTCCCGCCAGGCACTCGACCGAGTGGGCGTGGCCCAGCCGGTGCAGGCGCTCGAACGCGTCGACCAGAGGCTCCGTGATCCAGGTCCCCTCCTGCCCGGGACGGGGGTTCTCGGCGCAGGCTGTGATCACTTCCCTGAAGCGCGTGTCGATCGTGACCTCGAACGGGGCGCGGCGGAGCTCGCGGCGCAGACTGCGCGACGTCCTGAACCGCTTCGGATAGAGCACGAGGCGTGGATCGGGAGAGAACCACAACATGGGCCCGTCGGGCCCCAGGAGCGGCCAGGGGAAGATGCCAGAACCGTAGGCCGCGAGCAGCCGCTCCGGCTCGAGGCCGCCACCCACCGCGAGCAGGCCGCTCGGATCCGCCAGCCGCGGCGGGGGGAACGCGCAGCGGCGATCGTCGAGTCGGAAGGGTCCGGCCTGCTCCATCGCTCTTTACACGTTGAAGCGGAAGTGGACGACTTCGCCGTCCCGCACGGGATACGCCTTGCCCTCGAGGCGCAGGGTCGCGCGCTCGCGGCAGACGGCGAGCGACCCGGCGTCGATCAGCTCCCGCCACCCGGTCACCTCGGCCCGAATGAAGCCGCGCTCGATGTCGGAGTGAACCGCGCCGGCAGCGGTGACCGCCGTGCTGCCGCGGCGCAGGGTCCACGCCCGGACCTCATCGTCGCCCACCGTAAAGAAGGAGATCAGCCCCAGCAGTTCATAGCCCGCCTGCACGACCCGGACCGCGCTCGGCTGGTCAAGGCCGGCCTCGGCCAGGAACTCGCCCTGATCGGTCGGGTCGAGGCGGGAGATCTCCTCTTCCAGGCGAGCGCTCACGGCAAGGATGCCCGTGCCCGGCGGCGCTTCGACGCCGGCCGCGGCAGCCGGGTCGCCCGCCACGTCCTCGTCGACGTTCACGACCACGAGCATCGGCTTTCGGGAAAGGAGCCCGTAGCCGCGCAGCCGCTTCTCCTCCTCCGCGTCGAAGTCGAGGCGGCGCAACGACGTTTCCTCCTCGAGCGCGGGAAGAACCCGCTCCGAGAGCAGTGCCCGTTCGCGCTTCTCCTGGTCCGTGAGGCCCCTCTTCTGCGCCTGAACGAGACGCTCCAGCCGTCGCTCCACGACTTCGTAGTCGGCGAGGATCAGCTCCAGATCGATCGCCGCGATGTCGCGCTGCGGATCGACGCGGCCCGACGGGTGGAGCAGTTCCGGGTCCTCGAAGGCCCGCACGACATGGACCAGGGCGTCCATCATCCGCAGTTCAGCCAGGTCCAGGGTCTCCCCGCGGCCCCGGTCGATGCCGGGAACGTCGACGAACCGAACCTGCGCCGGCACATAGCGCTTCGGTTGATAGAGATCCCGAAGTTGCTCCAGACGCCGGTCCCGCACCGTCGCCACTCCCACGTTCGTCGTGTTCGAGGCCCGGAACTTGCCGGTTGCCTGCCGGGAGGCCGTGAGCGCATTGAACAGCGCCGTCTTGCCCGCCTTGGGCAGGCCCAGGATGCCGAGTTGCACCTTCGCCTCCTGCCCTAGGAGCCCGCGCCGAAGTTCGACGCGAGGATGGCCAGATCCTCACCGTCCACCTGGCCGCTGCCGTCGAGATCGGCATCCGCGTCGAAGCGGCGAGACCGCGGTCCAGCCCCGAAGGCCAGGCCCAGGAACACGAGATCCCGCCCGTCCACGCGACCGTCCCGATCGATGTCGCCCCGCGGAAGGACCGCGCCCTCGACCAGGAAACGGCCCACCATGCGGTCGTACAGGTTTCCCTCGGCATCGCCGGCGCGAAGGGACACCGTGACCACGCCCTCCAGTGGCGCCGCCGGCGAGAAGCGCCAGCGCAGCCAACGTCCGTCGGCACCGACGCCGGGCGCCGGCGCCGGCAGGCCGTCGACGAGGAGCACCACGGAATCCGTGTCGATCGCGCTGCCGAAGTCCCGCACCTCGATCTCCACGGCGCTCGCGGCCGGAATCCCCTCCGCGCCGTGTGCGGGGATCACCCGCGTCGGCACCGGAGGCACCGCGTCGGCGGCCTGAAGCACGTCCGCGAAGACGGAAGCGAGGAGTTCGTAGCCCGCGCCGTTCGGGTGGCCGACGGGATCCTCGGCTCCGGCGTAGTAGAGCGTATGGAACAGCCGCCGCTCCGTCGTGAAGATCTCGAACGGATCAACCAGGCCGCGGCCCCGGATCGCCGCCAGCCGCCGGATCGACTGGACGAGATCCTGGTTCCGGAGATTGTTCGGATCGAAACGGGCATTCGGCAGGCGCGGAATCAGGGTGGCGTGGTACGGGGTCCAGCCGGCCGCTGCCGCCCGGGCAGCCATCCGGTCCAGGTTGAACAGGGTCGTTTCGGCGGAGATGTCGCGGCTGATGTCGTTCGTGCCTTCCATCAGCAACAGGCAGTCGCCCGGCTCCGCCAGCACGCCGTCGATTCGGGCCAGACCTTCCGGCGTTCGCTCGGCGCCCACGCCGCGGTTGTCGACGACCAGGCCGGGGACGAGTTCCTCCAGGCGCGGCGGGTAGCCGCGGGCTTGCCGCCCCGGATCGTCGCCGACGCCGGCCGTGATGCTGTCGCCGAATGCCTTGCAGCGGCCGGGCGTCTGGGCCGTCGCGACGGTGCAGAGCGTCAGGGCGGCGAAGGTCGCGGCGGCGAGCCGGAGCGGCCGAGGGTGGGTTCCCGAGATCCCGAGAAAGGTGTTGCCGGCCAATGGGCGGCCATCCTACAAGCGTCGAACGCAGACCGTTGGAAGGGTTCCTTCCTGTCGACTTATGTGCTATTGTGCATGTTTGCACGTTCTTTCAGTTTTCCCTGTTCAGTTTCCCTGTTCCCGGGCGCCGGCGCGCCCTTGAGGAGAGACCGGAATGATGAGGCAAACCTGCGGTCTGGTTCTCGTAGCGATACTCGGAGTGCCCGCCGCTCTTTCGGCACAGGGCACCTCGTACGTCCTGATCGGCGACAGCGACGAGACCAGGGACGTTCTTCTCAGCGTTCACAACCCGACGAGCGAGAATCAGAGCTTCGACATCCTCCCGATTGCCGCGGGTGAGGACGGAGTCAGCCGCTCGACGCCCTCGACCCGGGTGGAGGTTCCGGCAGGCCGCACGATGGTCTACGCCGATCTCGCACAGGGCGGCCCCTCGATGGTCGAGTTGACGGCACACGGCGAACTGACCTTCCAGGCCTTCCTCATGCCGCTGGCCTCGAACGGCAAGCGGGTCGGGCTGCGTGAGCAGATCCCGATCGTCGACTCGGAGAACCTGGTCCGCGGCGGCTCGTGGGCGTTCGTCAGCGGCCTGCGCCGTGACTCCTACGACCGCTCGGACTACGCGATTCTGAACCTGTCCCACGCCGTCAACCAGTGCGAACACCGCGTCCGCAGCCAGGAGGGCCTCTGGGCGCGGGAGTCGACCGTGCTGAGTCACCGGCCCCTGTCCCTGACTTACGTTTCCGACGTGCTTCTTGTCGTCGGCGTCGAACTGGGAGACCGCTACACGATCTCGACCAACTGCGCCGACAACTTCTACGTCGCCGCCCTGGTCACCGATCGTTGGGACCACCAGGTTTCCGTCCTCGAACCATCCCAGAGCGGCATCTCCAGTCTGGCTCCGCCGGGGTACGGAGAGCCTCCGGCGACACCGGATCCGCCGGATCCACCACCGCCGCCGCCCGACAGTTGCCCCAGCGGCTGGACATGTCTCGATCCGGATCGCACGGCCCACACGGTGAAGACGAAGGACCTCCAGTACATCCTGCGAGCCGGCCTGAAGGCCGGCACCTATGAGGCCGTGGAGCTGGAGTTCAACCTGCGGACGACAGACATCGACCCGGCGGGCGCCCAGATCTTCTGGCTCGGCATCAACCGCCACCGGGACCTGCTTGGCTTCACCGTCCAGCGTCGAAGCGACCTGTTCGTCCGCCATGGTCTGGGTGTCACCCATACCGAGAAGGCCCGCCTCGTCCTCCCGCGCGCGTTGACTCCGAACCAGACGTACAAGTTCAGCTACAGCTACAACGCCGGCGGTGAGGTTTCGCTCTGCGTGACGGACAGCCGGGAGAAGCGGTTCTGCTCCCGAGGCTCGGCAAACGTCAATTCGCTCACCTTCGCCGCCTCCGACCGGCTGGTCCTGGTCATGGGCAGCGACGGCACGGAGGAAATCGAGCCGCCCCAGTGGGGTTGGGCCTACAGCGACATCAAGCTGCGCGTGCGAAAGGACTGAAGCAACCGGACGCCGTGTCGAGGGGCTAGCGGTCCAGAATCGGAGTTGCGCGCCGCTAGCCATAATGTAGTGCGATGAGGGCGGGCCCAGGCGCAATCCGACTGTGCGCCGGGATCGTCGCGGCGGCGTTGTGGACGGCCTGCGCCCAGCCGCCGCCGGTCCACCGCGGACCGATCGTCCTGATCACGATCGATGCGCTGCGCGCCGACCTGGTCGGCAGCGGCCTGATGCCCCACCTCGACCGTCTGGCCGCCGATGCGGACTGGGCCGGCGCGGCCATCTCCAGTTCGAGTTGGACCGTGCCCTCCATGGCGTCCCTGTTCACGGGCCGCCAGCCCTGGCGGCACGGGAGTTGGTACGGCGCGCGCGCCCGTCTTCGGGACGACCTTCCGACTCTGCCCGAGATCCTGCGCGATCTCGGTTTCCGGAACGCGGCCTTCCGGTCCAACCCCTGGTTGACCCAGACATTCGGGTACGTCCGTGGCTTCGAACGCTTCGGACCCGTGGCCCGGATGGAGCGGGTGACCGGGGTTCTCGGCGCCCTGGACGGGGGACCCCAGTTCGTCTGGCTGCATGTGCTGCCCCCGCACGCGCCGTACCGCCTCCACGATCCCTACCTCGACCGACTCGCGGCTCCCCGCGATGACCTGCCGGACCGGATCACGCCCCTGGAGATGCGACAGTTCGCCGATCCGGCCATCCCGCTCGACGTGGACCTGAGGGAGCGCGCCTGGCAGCTCTACCAACTGAACGCGGCCCACGCGGACTCCCTGGTCGGCGCCATGCTGGAGGCGCTGCGCGAGAGCGGGCACTTCGACGACGCCCTGATCGCCGTGACCTCGGACCACGGCGAGGAGTTCGGCGAGAACGGCCAGGTCCTGCACGGCAACAGCCTGCACCGGGTGCTGATCGAAGTGCCGCTGATCGTCAAGTTGCCGGCAGGCTGGACACGGAACCTCGACCCCGGACCCGTGGTCGCCAACTACCGCCTCTTCTCCACTCTCGTGGAGGCCGCGGGAGGCACACCGCCGGAGGGTAGTCCGCCGAGTCTGTTCGAGCCGAGCCTTGCGGGCGCGCTCTCGGAGCTCTACCTGGGCAACGGCACGAACCACCTGTCCCTGGTCGAGGACGGGCGGCAGATGGTGTGGAAGAGCCGGTTCGCCCCGACCGAGGACCGCTACTACGACGCGATGCTGGCCCTCGCGGACGGCGAACCGTCGGCGCCCCTGGGCGAGGAGCCCGAGGAACTCGTGGCCCGACTCGAGCGCCAGTTCGAGACAGCCCCGCCCCTGATGGGTGCTCCGGGAACCGCGCCGCGGCTCGAGTCGTTCGTGTGGTCACCGCACGGCTCGACCCGGCCCGTGCCGGTCGAGGACGACTTTGCGCGCCGTCTGCAGGGTCACTGGCAGGCGGCGAACGGCATGGACCGGGCCACCCGGCTAGCCGAGCGCGGCGAACCGCTGGTCACGCCGGAGGAGCTCGAGCGGCTGAAGGCGCTCGGGTACGTGGTGACGTCCCCGAAGCAGCCGGCGGCGGACGGGAGGTAGCCGGCACCGAGGCGGCACAAGCCCCCGGGTCAGAGGCGGGGTTTCTCGGCCGGGCGCAGACGCAGGTCGTAGACCTCGGCCGAGGGAGGCAGCGCCGCCGCGTCGACGATCGCCGAGGCCACATCGGCCGGATCGAGGAACCGCTCCGCGTCGTAGCGCTGGCCCAGGCTGCGGCAGACCTCCTGCTGCATCCGGCTGCGGGTCCGCCCGGGATAGACGCTCAGCACGCGAACCCCGTCCGCGTTCACCTCGGCGCGCAGGGCGTCGGCGAGGGCCCGCAGGGCGTGCTTGCTGGCCGCATACGCGGCGCTCCCCGCCCCGGCGATAAGGCCCGCCGTCGAGTTGACGAACACGACCAGGCCTTCGCGCCGGCGGAGACCGGGAAGCAGCCGCCGGGTCAGCAGGTAGGGAGCACGCGCGTTCACCGCAAACTGGAGATCGAGATCCGCGGACGGCGCCTCATCGAGGGAGTCCGCGCGGAAGGCCCCCGCGGCATGCACGAGTAGATCGACGCCGTTGCCGAGCGACGCCGACTCCGCCTCCGCGTCGTCGATCACGGTGGCCTCGGCGAGGTCGCCGGCTACCGTCCGAACTGCTCCGCCCGCTCCCTCCAGCTCGCCCGCGATCGCCCCAAGACGCGCCCGGTCCCGACCCATGAGGACGACGGAAGCGCCCTCAGCTCCCAGCCGACGGGCGACAGCACCGCCGATGGCCCCCGTGGCCCCGGCCACGACCGCGATCCGCTCGCTAAACCTGCCTGCACCGCCGGGCACGCGCGCAGCTTACCGGCCCCCGCCCGGTAAGCTGAGACCGATGCGACGGCCGCTCTGCCTGACGCTGGCGCTCCTTGGCTGGAGCGCCGTGCTCCCGCCGGGCCTCGCCGCCGACGGGCTGACCGCCTATCGGGGACAGGACTGGGCACACCTCCAGGCGACGGAACCGGGACCGACCCTGTGGCTGGGCCCTGAGCAGGCGGTGGAACTGCCGGCGACGAAAGCACCGGGGGCGTCCGTCCGCTACGACGACCTGGTGCTGCTCGGCCGGGACCCGGAGGGCATCCAGGAATGGGCGGTCGCGGGGGTCGCCCTGGACAGGAACGGGCCCGGACTGAGTCTCCACCGTGGCCGCGGCGGAGAGATTCGCCCCATCGCTCCGCCCGACCGCCGGGGCGGCACGGTCCAGATCGCCTCCGCCCGCTGGCTGGCGGCCGACCGGACGGAGCCCCTGCAGGGTCTCGTGTGGCTCGAGGCAACCCGGCCCCGCTCCCAGGAGGTGTGGCTGTCCCCGTACGGCGACGGCGAGCTTCAGGCCGCGACCCGCCTGGTCGGCGCCGGGCCCGGATCGCAGACCGCGCTCGACGCGGTCGTACTCGCCGACGGCTCCTGGCTACTCGTGTGGTCCGCCTTCGACGGCAACGACGACGATCTCGTCTGGCGGCAGCGGCGGCCGGACGGAAGCTGGACCGGCGGCCGCGTCTCCGCAGACAACCGGGTGCCCGACATCACGCCCCGGCTGCTGGTCACGCGGGAGGGCGCCGCGGTCGCCTGGAGCCGCTACGACGGAAACGTCTACCGGGTGCGAACGGCCCGCTTCGAACAGGGAGAGTGGCTCGGCGAGAACTGGGCGGCGGCGCCCGATTCGCTCTACCCCGAGTGGGTCGGGAACGGCAACACGCTCCTGTTCCTGCGCGGGTCGACGCGAACGTGGACGGCCGTCGGACCTGAGTCGTCCGTTGAGTTCGCGGCGCCGACGGAAGCGACGCCCGTGGTCGACTTCGACCCGTCCTCGGGGCTGCCGCGCGCGCGCTGGCCGGAGGCCGGCGGCTGGCGTTCGGCGCCAGGAACCCCGCCCGGAGTCCGGCCGTGATCCCCGGGACGCGAGGGTTGACCAGACGGCTCCGGTCCCTGCTCCGGAACCGGGAAGGACTGTTCGCCAGCCGGCCGGCGGTCGTGACCCTGGCCGCTCTGAGCTGCTTCCTGCTCGCGGTGCCGCTGACGATCGGCAAGCCCGGCCAGCCGCCTACGCTCAAGGCGGACGAGCCCGCCTACTACCTGATGGCGCTCAGCCTCGCCCGCGACTTCGACCTCCAGTACGAACCGGCAGACGGCGACCGGCTGCTGGAGGAATTCCCCTTTGCCTCCACGCACAACCTCATCCTGATGACGTCGGACGGCTGGAGCAGCGCGCACTACGGCAAGCCGCTCGCCTACCCGCTCTTCGCGGCGCCCTTCGCGGCGCTCTTCGGCGCGAACGGCATGGTCTTCCTCAACATGGCGCTGTTCGTCGCGATGGTGTGGCTGGCGGCCGTCTTCCTCGCCCGCCGCACCGCGCCGGCGACGGCTGCCGCCTTCGCCTGCGGCCTGTTGCTCCTCTCGGCCTGCTCCCGCTACGTGTTCTGGCTGCAGCCCGAGGTGTTCAACATGTTCGGCGTCTTCGGCGCGCTGTACTGGGGGTTCGAGAACCGCCGGCGGGCCTTCTGGCTGACCGCCCTCTCGGGCGTGCTGCTCGCGCTGCCCGCCTACAACAAGCCGATGTTCGCGGCCATCGCGCTGCCGCTCGCGGGCGCTTTCCTGCTCCGCCGGCAGTGGAAGACCGCCGCGGTCTGGACCACCGGTTTCGCCGCCACGCTGGCTCTGCTGGCGGGAATGTCGCAGGGCATGACCGGACAGCTCCTGCCCTACCTTGGGTCCGACGTGCGGGCCGCGGTGCGCGTATGCGAGCCGGGAGACTGGCCGCCGGAAATCCTCGAGGCCCGGCGGATCGAAGCGGCGCGAAGCGCCGGCGAGCTCGAGCCGGCCTCCGGCTCGACGGCCGCGAACGTGATCCCCGAGTCCCCGACAGGCAACGCCTTCACGTGGCTGTTCCGCATCCCGCGCCAGTCGCCGGGTGAGGTGGTCGAGAACGTCGGCTACTTCCTGGTCGGCCGGCACGCCGGCCTGCTGCCCTACCATCCCTTCGCCGGCATCGCCCTCGCCCTGTTCCTGCTCGGCGGTCGCCGCGACCGGGAACGCTGGCTGCTGCTCCTGTCTCTGGTCGCGGTCGCCGGCTACTTCCTGCTCTTCATCGGCTGGAACTGGCAGGGCGGCGGCGGCTTCGTCGGCAACCGCTACTTCGTCAGCGTCGTCCCGGCGTTCCTGTTCCTGGTTCCGGGCCGGATCCCGCCCTGGACGGTTCCGGCCGGTTTTGCCGCGGCCGGCCTGTTCGTCGGCGCGATGGTGCTCGCGCCGTTCGGCGTCACGGTGCCCGCACCCACGCTGCAGGCCCACACGCGGAACGCTCCGCTCCGCTACCTGCCGTTCGAGTTCTCGCTACGCAATCTGCCCGGCTACGAGCGCAGGGGCGTCGCCGGGATGACGGTCCTGGGCCGAGCGGACCGCGTGCTGGCGCGGGGCGGCTCCTGGTGGATCGCCGCGCGTGGGCCCAGCGAGATCTTCCTCGAATCCCGGCACCGCTTCGACAACCTGGCGCTCCACGTCTCCTCGCCGGTGGCGGGGAACCGTGTCCGTCTGAGGCTGGACGGCGGCCCGCCGGTCGACCTCCAGTTCGCGGAAGCCGACGAACGGCAACGGGTCGTCCTGCGCTCCCGCAAGCCCCACAAGGCGAGGCGGCGGGACGGAGCGCGAAGCTACGTCCACCGGGTACGCGTCGAAACCACGCGCGGCGCGCCGACGACGTGGACCAGGGTGCGGCCGCCGGCGCCGTGCGCCGTCTACGCCTGGAACCGGGAGACGGAGGAGACCTTCTACCTCGGCGCCGAGTTGCGGATCCTGGGCAGTGAGGACCACCTGAACGCCGACGTGTTCGCGGCCCGGATCGGCACGGTGGGCCTCGTGCCGTCCACCCTCGCGGCGGGCGCCGAGGTTCAGCTACCCGTGGGCGTCACCAACGAGTCGGAAGCGACGTGGGACCGTCAGGGCGCCGTCGGCGTCAACCTGGGCTCCCGCTGGCGCCGGGGCATCGCGTCGGCGGAAAGCGGAGATGAGGAACCCGGCCCGCAGGTCGGCTCGGAGGGCCCGCGCACTCTCCTGCCGCGGATGGATCCGGGCGCCTTCGAGACGATCATGCTCTCCGTACACGTACCCGATGAACCTGGCGAGTACACCCTGGAGATCGACCTCGTGTACGAGCAGATCGCGTGGTTCGCGAGCCGCGGCGTGGAGCCGCTGCGGCTGCCGATCCGCGTCGTGGGGCCATAGACCACCGGGAGCGCCGGCCGGAGGCCGGCTCGAGTCGGCCTTGGCGCAGAATAGGCCCATGTCCACCGTCCGGCAGACGCTCGCCGCCCTCGACCGCGCCGCCGCCGGCCGGTCGATGGCGGACCTCGCCGCGGAGCTGTACCCCGTCCGCCGCAGCCTGACGGGCAACGGCGTGCGCGAGACGCTCGAACGGATCGGCCGGCGGATCCCGCTCGACCTCCACGAACTCGCCACCGGCACGCCGGTCCTCGACTGGACCGTGCCGCGGGAATGGAACGCCCGCGAGGCGTGGATCCAGGATCCCGCAGGCCGCCGGATCGTCGACTTCGCCGACCACAACCTGCATCTGGTCGGCTACAGCGCGCCGGTGCACCGCCGGATGACCCTCGAGAAACTGCGGCCGCACCTGCATAGCCTGCCGGAGCAGCCGGATCTGATCCCGTACCGCACCTCGTACTACGAGGAAACCTGGGGCTTCTGCCTGCCCCACCGCCTGCTCCAGTCGCTCCCCCCTGGCGAGTACGAGGTGCTCGTCGACGCCTCGCTCGAGGACGGCTCGATGACCTGGGGCGAGTGCCTGTTGCCCGGATCGTCCACCGAAGAGGTCCTCGTCTCGAGCCACGTCTGCCATCCCCAGCTCGCCAACGACAACCTCTCCGGGATCGCCGTCGCCGTCCACCTCGCCAAGACCCTGGCTACGGCCTCCGCGCGCCGCTACAGCTACCGCTTTCTGTTCGCTCCGGGCGGCATCGGCGCGATCGCCTGGCTGGCCCGGAACCGGGAGCGGCTCGGCTCCTTCCGCCACGGCCTGATCGCGGCGAACCTGGGCGACAGCGGCTCCTTCCACTACAAGAAGAGCCGCCGCGGCGACGCCGAGATCGACCGGGCGGTCGCCACGGCTCTGGGGGAGCTCGGCGAGGAACTCGTCACCGAGGACTTCTTCCCCTTCGGCTACGACGAGCGGCAGTACTGCTCGCCCGGCTTCGACCTGCCGGTCGGGGTGCTCACCCGCACTCCCTGGGGCAAGTACCCCGAGTACCACACCTCCGCCGACGATCTGGGCTTCATCGGCACCGACGCCCTCGCCGGCTCGCTCGCCGCGTACCTGGCGACCGCCGCCGTCCTGGAGGAAGGACTGCGCGCGTCGGCGCCCTCGCCGGTCGCTGCCGAAGGCGGCAGGAGAAGCGCCGTTCGCAGCGGCTCGGACGATCGATCGGCCCAGCCGCGGCCCCGGCACCCCGCCGGCGACCGCCGCTACCTCAACCTCGAACCCTTCGGCGAACCCCAGCTCGGCCGCCGCGGCCTCTACGGCGGACTCGGCGGCGCCGGCCGCAAGGACTTCGAGATCGCCATGCTCTGGGTGCTCAACCAGAGCGACGGCGAGCACTCCCTGTCGGACATCGCGGAACGTTCGGGGTTGCCGTCCGGCGTCGTCGACGAAGCGGCGAACGCGCTGCGCCAAGCCGGCCTGCTGGAAGAGGTGGCCTGAGCCGGGTCAACCCACGTGGCCACACACTGGGTGCGCCGGCGTCCTCGCCGGCTCTCGGGCGCCGCCGCGGAGCGGTGGCGACCGAGTTCGTGTTGCGAGGCCGAAGGCCTCTCCTTGATGGCGGCGGACCAGCAAGGAGCGAGGCTGACGCCTCGCACGATTCAAGGCCGCCTTCGGCGGCAGCCGGCGGGGACGCCGGCGCACCCAGTCGGCAAAGGCCGGCCCGTCTTCCGGGCCGCCTCCGGCGGCAGCCGGCGGGTGAACCAGTGGTCAGAGGTAGCCCATCGCCTTCAGGCGCTCGATCTCCTGCCGGGTCCGCTCGACATCCGTGCCGCCCACGGTGTCGACGGGCTGCCAGGCGTCGCGGTAGGTCGCGACGCGACGCGCCGGGCCCGGGTCCGGCGGCGTTTCGAAGGCGCCCTCCAGCACCCTGCCCTCGGCATCGTCCGGCAGCGGCAGACCCAGCAGCGCCAGCACGGTCGGGAAGACGTCGAACACATGGCTGCTCTCCAGGCGGTGGCCGCGGCGGATGCCGGGGCCGTGGAGCAGCAGGACACCGTCCGGGCCGTGCCGGTGCTGGGTGTACAGCCGGTGCACGAACGTCGGCGACTGGCCGTGGTCCGAGGCGATCACAAAGACCGTCTCGGGACCAAGAGCGCGGCGCAGCTCGCCGACCAGGGTGTCGATCCGACGGTAGACGTCGGCCACCGCCTCACCGTGCTCCTCGACGCCCGCCCGGGAGACGAACGGGAACAGCTCAGGCTCGGCCCAGCGCCAGCGCTGATGCGAGATGGTGTCCGGTTCATGGGTGTAGAGGTTGAGGAAACGCGGCGGCGGCAGGCCCTGCCCGGCGCGGTGCTCCAGCAGGGCGAGCACGGCCCGATGCTGCCAGTCGAGGTCGGGCCGACCGGCGGCCGCGTCCAGGACCTCCTGAGGCACGTCGGGCGGCTGGGCGAACCACTCGAGCGTCGCGCCCGCTCCGCCGGAGGCCGCCAGCGTGTCGTTCAGGCCGTAGCCGAGAAGGCGGCTCGACGACTCGAGCATCTGCTGCGCCGGGAACGAGTAGAAGTACCCGTCGACGACGACCGTGGGCAGGCCGGCCCGGTCCGCGATCTCCCAGATCGGCGGCGACGCCAGGTCCAGCCGGTTGACGAAGCGCCGCGAGATCCCCGGCGCCCAGGCCAGCCGCTCGATCAGTTCCTTGAAGCTGGTGCGGTGAACCGGAAACAAACCGGCTCCCGAACCGGGAAAGCGAATCCGGTAGAAGTCGTGGACGCCGTGGCGCCGGGGCGACTCGCCGGTGTAGATCGACGCCCAGATCACGGCGGAGTTTGCGTCGGCGATTGTCCCGAGGCGGCTCGACGTGCCCTCGCGGACGAACTCCGCCAGGTTCGGCAGCTCGCCGTCGTCGATCAGGTCCTGGAGCATGTCGGGGTCCACCCCGTCGAAGCCGAGCAGGGCCACCGGCGGCCCGGCGCCCGCGACCAGCGCCGTCGGGTCGAAGGACGCCGCCTCTTCCTCCGGCACGATCCGGAACGCGATCGGCAGCACGACGTGGACCGCGACCAGGGCCATCGCGAGCGCGCCGACGAGCCGCGGCAGTCGGCCGGCGTCCGCGAGACGCGCGACCCGCGACGCCAGCGCCCGGGTGACGATCCAGATCGCGGCGCCCGCCAGGGCCCCGGCCACGGCAAGGAACAGCGCCATGCTCCAGACACCGGCGGGCGTGAACCAGGGGACCTGCCCGTAGGTCAGGCCGTAGAACAGGACGAGCTCGAAGAAGACGAGATTGAACAGGCAGGCGGCGAGCGTGACCTGATTGCCGGCCGGCCTGCGCCGTAATTGGGCGAGCGTCCGCGACAGCAGGCCCAGGCCGCCGAAGGCGGCGCCCGCCCAGACCCCGTAGAGCAGCGCGAAGAGCAGGAGCGCGGCGATTCCCGCGACGGCGCTTTCCGTCCGGTTGTGCACCAGGTGCGCCAGCGAGATCGGGCCGCCGAACAGCAGCGCGCCGAACAGCAGACCCGCCCTCAGGTCGCGGCCGCAGGCGACCAGCGACCGGCGAACGAAGGAAGCGGCGCCAGCACGTTCGGCCACGGGCCGGGATGATACGGCAGCGCTGGTAGGGTCGCGCTCCCCGCGTCGCGGCGACGCGGGCCGAACCGCGAGTTGTTCTAGGGAACCGGACATGGCGAACGTAGTCGTCGTCGGCATGCAGTGGGGCGACGAAGGCAAGGGCAAGATCATCGATCTCCTGTGCCCCGCCTTCGACGCCGTGGTCCGCTTCCAGGGCGGCAACAACGCCGGCCACACGGTGAAGTTCGGCAGCGGCGAAGGCGACGAGCACTTCGCGCTGCACCTGATCCCCTCCGGCATCCTGCACCCGGGAACAGCCTGCTATCTGGGCAACGGGATGGTGATCGACCCGGAGGCCTTCCTGGCCGAGGTCGCTCAACTGGAGCGACGGGGTGTTGAAACAGCCGGCCGGCTACGGCTCTCCGATCGGGCGCATGCCCTGACGCCGGTGCACGTGGCGCTCGACGTCGTCCGCGAGGAGGCCCGCGGCGCGGACCGGATCGGCACCACGGCCAAGGGCATCGGCCCCGCCTACGAGAGCAAGATCGGCCGCACCGGCATCCGCCTGGCCGAACTCGTCGCTGGCGGCGAGGCGATGATGAAGCGGCAGATCGTGCGCGTGGCGGACTTCGAGCGGCCGGCCGCCGAGGGCGCCGAGCTGGACCCCGAAGCCGCCGCGGCGGACTTCAGCCGCTGGGCGGAGCACCTCGCTCCCTACCTCTGCGACCTCTCGGTCGAGCTGGACGGCCTGATCCGGAAGGGCGGCACGGTGCTCTTCGAGGGCGCCCAGGGCGCCCTGCTCGATGTCGACCACGGGACCTATCCCTACGTGACGAGTTCGAACTCGACGACGGGCGGCGCCGCGACCGGCAGCGGCGTGCCGCCGACCGCGATCGACGGCGCGATCGGGGTGGTCAAGGCGTACACGACCCGGGTCGGCGAAGGGCCGATGCCGACCGAGCTGGTGGACGGCGTCGGCCTCCACCTGCGGGATCGCGGACACGAGTTCGGCACGACGACCGGCCGGCCGCGGCGCTGCGGCTGGCTCGATCTGGTCGTTCTGCGCCACGCGAGCCGGGTCAACGGGGCTCGTAGCTTGGCGTTGACGAAGATCGACGTGCTCGACGAACTGGACGAGCTCCAGGTTTGCGTCGCCTACCGCATCCGCGGCGAGGTCGTGCGGAACCTGCCGGCGGTGACGGACCGGCTGGAAGCCGCCGAGCCCGTCTACCGCACCTTCCCCGGCTGGAAGCAGGACACGCGCGGGGTGCTCGACCGGAGCGACCTGCCGCAAGCGGCTCTCGACTACGTCGACTTCCTGGAGCAGGAGCTCGACGCGAGCGCGGATCTGATCTCGTCCGGCCCGCGGCGTGAGGAGACGGTGGTGAGCGGCGGAGGACGGCTCGAGGGGTGGCTGGGGGAGCGGTTGCCGGCGGTGCGAGCGGCTGTCGCCGAGTAGAGCCGTATACTGCGCCGGGCCGTTAGCTCAGTTGGTAGAGCAGTGGACTTTTAATCCAAGGGTCGGGGGTTCGATCCCCTCACGGCCCACCAGGGCCGATCCCTACCGCGGCGCGTAGTACCAGATCGGCGACGACCAGGCCCGCTCCTGGATCGTCGGCGGGACGCCGCCGCGCGGCTCGACGCCGGCCCGTAGCGCGTCCCAGGTGGTCCAGCGGCAGGTCGGGTTCTCGAGCACGCGCACGTAGTAGACCGCGTCGGTGCCCGGGTCGAAGTCCGGGTCCTCCCAGACCGTGGCCAGTTCGCCGGCGCCCAGGTCTTCGCTGAAGGAGCAGTCGGAGAGATCGACGGTCGCATCGCTGTCGGGACAGCGGCGGGTCTCCGGATCGACCGTTCCGCCGTCGGCGCAGGCCACGTCGTAGACCTGCTCCCGGATCTCCTTGCGGTAGCCGCTGTCGTACCAGCCCTTGACGACCTGGAGGCGCTGGAGCGGCGCGCTGAGCTTGTCCCGCTGGGCCCAGACCAGGAAGCGGGGCGCGGCGTCGCTTTCGGCGACCAGGTCGCCGCCCATCGGCACGCCGCCGGCGTAGGCCTGTTCGAGGACTTCGGCGCTCGCCGGATCGAGGCCGTCGTAGCCGAAGCCGCCGAAGAAGCGCAACCGGATCCGGGTGCCGGAGGTGGCGTAGGTCTCCTTGCGGCGCATCCCCTGGAAGATGGAGTCGCGGGTGTTCTCCTCGGCCCAGACGGCGGCGAGGCCGGAGGCCGAGAACTGCGCGCGCCGCATGCCGAAGTAGGGACCCAGCCCGTCGTCGACCACCTCGCCGAACGCCTGCTCGGCGGGCGGCAGGCCGGCGATGTAGTCCAGCCGCTCCTGGGAGACCGGCGCCGAGCCCCGGTTCTCCGCCGTTCCCGAGACCGGCGACGACCCGAAGGTGTTCGACTCGTCGAAGGAGGGGGCGCCGTTGTGCGTGTCGCTCGAGCCGACGAAGCCGATCTTGAACGGGTTGCCGCGGCCCTCCTGCTCGAGCGCGAGGCCGCTGACCAGGGCCTGCCGCGCGTAGCTCCGGCTCGGATCGCTGTGGGCGCTGATCTTGCCCTTGCGGGTGTTCAGGATCTCGAAGTCGGCCCACTCGTCGTCCGGCGACAGCCGGGGGTGGGTCTCCGAGGTGCCCTTGACCTGGGTCAGTTCGACCAGCGGCTCGTTCCGCATCCGCTGTTCGGCGAAGGCGTTGTCGACCGCGCGGCCGTCCGAGTACTTGAGCCGGAACACCTGGCCGTGGGACTGGTTCGAGTTGTGCGGGATCGCCAGGCTGTCGACGCCCTGCTCGCGCAGCCGGTCCATCCAGTTCCAGAGCTGCTCGGGCTCGTGCGAGTCGATCCGCGTGAACGGCCGGGCCGGCGCCTTCGACCCCGCGAAGATGACGTTGCGGTGGTACGCCGCCGACTCGGGCGCCGGCGTCGAGGAGGTCCACTCGTAGGCGATGAAGGTGGTGAAGTTGCCCGGGTCGTTGTGGCGCTCGGCGGCAAGGATCGAGTCCTCCCAGGCCGTGCGGTGTGCCTCGTCGTCGAAGGAGGCGTACTGCATCTGCGGGTGGTTCGCCATCCGCGCCCGTTGCCGCCGCAGGAAGCCGCCGTCGGTGCGCATCTGGCGGCCGAAGCTCTGCCGGAACAGGACCGAGCGCATCTGGACCGAGTACGGATGCAGGTTGTCCCCTTCGTTCACGCCGTGGAAGGCCTCCGCTCCGGGAACCTGGCCTACCCGGGTCGACGGATCGGCCCAGAGCGGCACCATGCCGAGGAAGAAGCCGTGGTCCGACACGGCGAAGAAGTCCAGCGGCTCGCGGAGCTTCATCTCGTCTCCGAAGGTGTTCTCGATCGCCTCGCCCTTGGCGAAGCGGTAGCTCTCGTCGGGCGTGACGTCGGTGCCGAGCAGGTAGGCGTCGAAGGAGTAGCGGGTGTGGATGTGGACGTCGCCGAAGTAGACGTTGCGGTGCTCGTTGTAGCCGTCCGTGCGCGCTGCGGGCGCGGCCTCCTCGGCGTAGTCGTCGACCGACAGGGAGGTGTCCGTGCAGGCGGGGACAGTGAGACTCAGGATGACGGCCGCGGCTGAGAACTGCGGAAACGTGGTTCGAGGCGTCGACATGGGCATCCACTCAGGGTAGCGCGCCATAGGATCGAGTCCATGCGAAGTCCATCGATGGCCCGGTTCCTCCTTCTCTCCGCGCTGGCGGCAACTCTTGCACCCGCGGCGGCCGCCGTCGACGACCGCGGCGCCCTGCTCGAACGGATCGACGCGCTCGTCGCCGACTCGATGGAGGCCACGCAGACGCCCGGCATCTCCGTCGCGGTGCAGCACCGCGGCGAGCTGATCCTGGCCCGCGGCTACGGCCTCGCCGACGTCGAGAACGGCGTTCCGGCGACCGAGCACACGGTCTACCGGATCGGGTCGGTGACGAAGCAGTTCACCGCGGCGGCGGTAATGAAGCTGGTGGAGGAAGGGAAGCTCGCCCTGGACGACCCGATGACGAAGTACTTCCCGGACTACCCGGTCGGCGAGTTCCACATCACGGTGGGCCAGTTGCTCGACCACACGAGCGGGATCAAGGGCTACACCGAGATGCCGGCCTTCTGGGAGCAGGGGCGACTCGACCTCTCCCACGAGGAGATGATCGAGCTGTTCTCGGCCGAGCCCTACGAGTTCGAACCGGGCGACCGCTACCAGTACAACAACTCGGCCTACTACCTCGCGGGCCTGCTGGTCGAGAAGGCGAGCGGCAAGTCGTATGCGGAGTACCTCGAGGAGACGTTCTTCCGGCCGCTCGGTATGCGGGAGTCGCACTACCTCTACAACGACCCGATCGTGCCCAACCGCGCCGAGGGCTACCGGGTCGAGGACGGCGCCGTCCTGAACGACGAACCGCTGTCCATGCACTTGCCGTTCGCCGCGGGCGCCCTCGGCTCCAGCGTCCTCGACCTGGTGCGCTGGACGGTTGCGCTCGGCGCCGGCGACGTCGTCGGGCCGGATGGGCTCGAAGCGATGACGACCCGGCGAAAGCTGCCCGGCGGCGACGAGATCGGCTACGGCCTCGGCCTGTTCGTCGGCGAGATGGCGGGACATCGCCTGATCGAACACGCTGGCGGCATCAACGGCTTCCTGAGCCAGCTCGCCTGGTACCCGGACGGCGATCTGATCGTCGCCGTGCTCGCCAACAGCACCTCGGCCGAGCCCGGGCCCCTCCACGCGCGGATCGCCCGCGCGGTGCTCGGCGTGCCGGAGCCTGGCCACGCCCCGGTCGCGCTGGAAGAGGACGAACTGGAGCGCTACGCCGGCATCTACGACTTCGGCCGCAGCCCGCTACCGATCGCGGTGAAGGACGGCGTGCTCCTGATCGCGGGCCGGGAGACCGTGTCGATCGGCGAGCACCGCTTCGCCGGCACCAGGGATCAGGAGCAGATGGCGATCTTCGAGGTCGATCCCGAAACCGGAGAGGCGACCCATCGTCGCCTGGAGCGCTGGGGCCAGGTGCAGCGCGGCAAGCGCGCCGGCTCCTAGATGTGCCACTCGATCGTGTCGCCGTTGTAGTCCGTCGTCGCGCGCCGCGACGGCGGTGAGACCCGGCCGTCCTCCATCTCTTCGCTCCAGCGGGCGAACGCCTCCTTCATCTTCGCGATGACCTCCGGGTTGGCCGCGGAGAGGTCTTCGGACTCGCCGGGATCCTCATCGACGTCATACAGGCGTACCCGGTCGCCCGCCATCAGCAGCTTCCAGGAGCCGTGGCGCACCGCGGCGTTCGGCCCGGAACGCCAGAACAGGTAGTCGTGCGGCGCGCCCTCCTGCTCGCCTGACAGATAGGGGATGAGGTCGACCCCGTCGAGACGGTAGTTCTCCACGTCCGGCACGCCCGCCAGGCTCGCCGAGGTGGCGAAGAGGTCGAGGGAGCTGACCGGGTGCTCGTAGACGGCGCCCTCCGGGATGCGGCCGGGGAGGCGCATCAGGAAGGGCACCCGGATGCCGCCCTCGTAGAGGTTCCGCTTGTGGCCGATCAGCGGGCTGTTGTGGATCCGCTCGGTGTCCTGGGTGCTCATCGCGCCGTTGTCGGAAGTGAAGATGACCAGGGTGTTGTCGGCGAGACCGTGCTCCTCGAGCTTGGCGAGGACCATGCCGACCGCGTCATCCAGCGCGCTGACCATGCCCGCGTAGACGCGCCGGTACTGGTCGTCGAAGTCGGGAAAGCGCTGGTAGTGCTCGTCCATCACCTGCATCGGGCCGTGGACCGCGTAGAACGCGAGGTACAGGAAGAAGGGCTTGTCCCGGTTCCGATCGATGAAGTCCGTTCCCTCGCGGGCGAGCTGGGTGGTCTGGTACTCCTTCAGCTCGTCCTCCTCCCGGCCCCTGAACATGGCGACGATGCGGTCCGGGTTCCCCCGCGTGACCGGTTTCATCTCCAGCGCGTGCGCGCCCGGCCAGTTCGGGTCCACGTAGTTCATGCCGGAGGGCATGCCGTAGAAGTAGTCGAAGCCGCGGTCCAGCGGATGGAGGAGCCGCCTCATGCCGAGCTGCCACTTGCCGATCGCCGCGTTCGAGTAGCCGGCGGTCCGGAGCGCGTCGGCGATCGTGCGGTGGTGAAGGCCGAGCGTCCCGCGGGCCGCGCCGATCGGCGGCACGGTCTGGGAGTTCAGCTCCTTGCCCCAGCGCTGCTGGTAGCGGCCCGTGATCAGCCCGTTGCGCGACGGGTTGCAGACCGGCGCGGTCATGTAGCCGGAGACGAAGCGCACGCCGTCCTCGCCGAGCGAGTCGATGTGCGGAGTCGGGATGCCGGCGCCGCCGTAGGCGGAGATCGCGCCGTAGCCGAGGTCGTCCGCGAAGAGGAGGACGATGTTGGGCGGGTCCTCGGCGACGGCGGCCGTCGCCAGCAGGAGGGTCAAGAAGACGAGGCTCAGTCTCTTCATCGGGCATCCTCCCTTCGAACTGCGTTCGGGTTTCTTCCGTTCAGGATACACGCGCCCCCTGGCGAGGATCGACCTTCCGCAAGCAAGTACGATTGCTCTCCATGCGATCAGCCAGCGCCTCGAACCTGACCGCCGCCGTCACGGCGACGCTTCTCCTGACCGCCTGCGGCCCGACCGACGAGGACTGGCCCGTCTACCTCGGCGACTCCGGACGCCGGCACTACAGCCCGCTGACCGAGATCGACCGGGACAACGTGAGCCAGCTCGAGGTCGCCTGGGTCTACGACGCGGGCGAGCCCCGGGGCGCCGGCGCCACGATGTACACGAGCCCCCTGGTCATCGACGGGGTGCTCTACGCCCTCTCGCCCCATCTCGACGCCTTCGCGCTCGACGCGGCCACCGGCGAAGAGATCTGGCGCAGCGATCTGGAGCTTCCCGGCAGCGCGCAGCGCGGTCTCATGTGGTGGGAAGACGGCTCCGACCGGCGGCTCTTCTACACCCACGGCAAGGACCTGATCGCGCTCGACGCCGCCGACGGCAGCCTGGTCGCGGGCTTCGGCGATGGCGGCCTGGTCGACCTGACGCCGGACGTCGACCGAAACGGCGTCATCTACGTCACCGTGCCCGGCCTCGTCTTCGAGGACAAGCTGATCCTCGGCTTCTCGACGAACGAGGACGCGAACGCGTATCCCGGCTCGATCCGGGCCTTCAGCGCGGTGGACGGCAGCCTGGTCTGGCAATTCGACACGATTCCAAAGCCCGGCGACACCGGCTCCGAGACCTGGGCGGAAGGGTCGCTCGAACGGGCCGGCGGCGCGAACGTCTGGAGCGGCATGGCGCTCGACGAGGAGCGCGGCATCGTCTTCGCGCCCACGGGCTCGGCGACACCCGACTTCTACGGCGCGAGCCGTCTGGGCGACAACCTGTTCTCGGACGCCCTGGTCGCCGTGGACGCGCGCACCGGCGAACTCAAGTGGCACTTCCAGGTCGTCCGCCACGATCTCTGGGACAAGGACAATCCGTCGCCGCCGACCCTCGTTCGACTCGAGCGCGACGGCCGCACGATCGACGCGGTCGCGATCACGACGAAGACGGGGCAGCTCTACGTCTTCGACCGGGAGACCGGCGAGTCGATGTATGAGGTCCACGAGATCGAGACGCCGATTCCGAGCACCCTGCCGGGCGAGGTCACGGCGCCGACCCAGCCGATGTCGGCGGTCGTCATCAGCCGGCAGGACTTCGAGATCACGAACCGGACTCCGGAGGCGCGGGCGTTCGTCGAGGAGCGGATCAAGGACTGGGATCTGCGGCCCTGGGCGCCGCCGAAGGTCGGCACCGTGCTCTTCATGCCGTGGTATGACGGCGGCGGCGAGTGGGGCGGCTCGGCGTTCGACCCGAACACGAACCACCTGATCGTCAACGCGAACGACGTCGCCGGCATCCTGAACCTCACGGAAGTTCCCGTCGGCTTCAGCAGGTACGGCACCTACGCGCTTCACTGCGGACGCTGCCACGGGCTGAAGCTCGAGGGCACCGACATGGGCGGCCCCCTGCTCGGCGTCGGCGACCGCCTGTCCCGCGACGAGATGCGCCGGATCATCCGCGAAGGCAGCGGCCGGATGGAGGGCTTCGCGCACCTCAACCGGATCGAACTGGGCGCCATCGAGGCCTACATCCTGTCCCCGGAGCCCGAAGAGGACGAGCCCAGAGGCGAAGTCGCCTACGCGCTCGGCGGCTACGTCTATCTCCGCGACCACGAGAACCTCCCGGGCAACTCGCCGCCCTGGGGCACGCTGAACTCCATCGATCTCGCGACCGGCGAGATCGCCTGGAAGGTGCCCTTCGGCGACTATCCCTCGCACCCCGGCCTCGGCTTCGGCGCGGTGAACTACGGCGGCCCGGTCGTCACGGCGTCAGGCCTCATCTTCATCGCCGCGACGCCGGACGAGATGTTCCGCGCCTACGACACGCGGAACGGCGAGATCCTCTGGGAGACGAAGCTGTCGGCCGCCGGCTACGCGACGCCGGCGGCCTACAGCGTGGACGGCAAGCAGTACGTCGTGATCGCCGCCGGCGGTGGGCGCACGGGCGGGCCTTCCGGAGGCGAGTACATCGCGTTCAGCCTGCCGGAGTAGGCGTTACCGGCAGAAATCTGTTGCGTGCGGGTAGAAATGCGGTTCTTTTACCCACGTGTGTGAACAAATGATGGCTCCGGTGCTCGGCTCTTCTACGGCGCCATGCCGTGGCGGCGCAGGAAGTCGAGCAGCAGTTCGACCGTCCGGTCCCCTTCCTTGATCATGTTGGGCAGGATCGAGTTGTGGGTGCGGTCGACGAGCCACTCGAACTCGACTTCGGCGCCGGCCATCTTCATCGCTTCGAACATCTCGACGTTCTGGGTTCGGCGGATCTCCGTATCGCCGTCGGCGACGGTGATCAGCATCGGCGGCAGGTCGGCCGCGACGTAGCGGATCGGCGAGGCTTCCCCGACGAGTTCGGGGTCGGCACGCCAGGTCAGAAGGTGGCGCTCGCGGCCGGCCCGTTCGGCGTTCATCAGGCCGGTGATCGGCAGGGACGCGCGGATGTGGCTCAGGCCGAGTCCCTGGGCGTCGAGGTAGCGCCCGTCGACCGACAGGAGGGCGGCGATGTGGCCGCCGGCGGAGCCGCCGGAGACGGCGATGCGGTCGCGGTCGCCGCCGTACTCCGGGACGTGGTCCCAGGCCCAGCGAAACGCAGTAGCCGCGTCCTCGATGTAGGCGGGGTAGGCGTACTCGGGGGACAGGCGGTAGTTCGGCGCGGCGACGAGATAGCCGAGAGAGGCGAACCGCGGCCCCAGCTCAACGAGCGTTGCCTTGTCGCCGTTGTAGAGCCCGCCGCCGTGGAAGAAGAGGATGACGGGGTGCGGGCCGTCGCCGGCCGGGATGTAGAGATCGAGCTTGCCGCGGCCGCCGGCGTACTCGCCGCCGGTGGCGTACTCGACGTTGCGGACGATTCGGGTTCCGTTCGCGGTCTCGTCGGAGTAATCCCAGTTGTCGGGACCGCGCCGTGTCTTGCGGCCGCGGCCTGCGCCGCCGTTGCCGATCGATTCGAGTTCCTTGGCCGAGAGGGCGCCGTCGTCGTCGGCATCGAGCGCGAAGAGCAGGACGCGCCGGGCCTGGGCGGGGAGTTCGGAGGCGACGAGCGTGCCGTCCGCGTCGGCGTCCAGGGCGGCGACGAGGGGCGCCGGGGTGTCGGGCGGCGGCTGAAGGGCCGCGGCGGCGAGTGCGAAGGCGGCGAGGGAGTGAGGCATGTTCCGCCCCGTGGTCCTAGCCGCCGAGCAGTTGCCGGGCGCGGGCTGCGATCGCCTCGGCGTTGATGCCGAGGTTCTCCACCACGTCCGCGTAGGGAGCGGATGCGCCGAAGCGGTCGAGGCCGAGGACGTCGCCGTCGGAGCCGGTCCAGCGTTCCCAGCCGAGGGTCGCCGCGGCCTCGACGGCGAGCCGGCGGCGGACGCCGGGGGGCAGGATCTCGTCGCGGTACTCCTGGGACTGCGCGGCGAAGGCCTCCCAGGAGGGCATGCTGACGACGCGGACCGCGTGGCCCTCGGCGGTGAGCTCCTTGGCCGCTTCGAGCGCGGGGGCCACCTCGGAGCCGGTGGCGATGAGGATGAGATCGGGCTCGCCGGCACCGTCGCTCACGACGTAGGCGCCGCGGGCGACTCCCTCGAGCGCTCCGTCGACGGTGGCATCCAGCACGGGCAGCTTCTGGCGGGTCAGGACCAGGGCGCAGGGACCCGGCGTCTCGAGCGCCAGGGCCCACGCCGCCGCGGTCTCGTTCGCGTCGGCCGGGCGGACGACGACGAGGTCCGGCACCGCGCGCAGGTGCGCCAGGTGCTCGATCGGCTGGTGGGTCGGGCCGTCTTCGCCGAGGAAGACGGAGTCGTGGGTGAAGACGTAGATCGCCCGGAGCTCCATCAGCGCCGCCAGGCGCAGGCTCGGCTTGAGGTAGTCGAGGAAGCAGAGGAAGGTACCGCCGTACGGGCGGAACAGGCCGGACAGCGCCAGGCCGTTCATCGCCGCGGCCATCGCGTGCTCGCGCACGCCGAAGCGGAAATGGCGCGTCGGCGCGCCGGCGGCGTAGTCGCCCTCGCCTTCGAGCAGGGTGTTGTTCGAGCCGGTCAGGTCGGCCGAGCCGCCGGCGAGCTCCGGCACCAGGTCCTTCAGCGCGTTCAGCGAGACGCCCGAGGCCGAGCGGGTGGCGATCGGGCCGGCATCCGGGTCGAAGCGCGGCAGGGCGTCGCGCCAGCCGTCCGGCAGCCCCACGGCAAGCCGGCGGTCGAGTTCGGCCGCGGCGTCCGGGTACTCGCGGCGGTAGGACTCGAGCAGGCGGTTCCATTCGGCGGCTGCCTCGGCCCCGAAGTCCGCGGCCGGCGCGAACGCCTCGCGAGCCGCCTCGGGCACGAGGAACTCGGGCTCGAGCGGCCAGCCCAGGGCCTCCTTGGTCGCCACGACTTCGTCCGCGCCCAGGGGCGCTCCGTGCGACGCCGCGGTGTCCTGCTTGTTCGGGCTTCCATACCCGATGTGGGTGCTGACCTGGATCAGGCTCGGCCGGCCCGTCTCCGCCAAGGCCGCCTCGAAGGCCGCGTCCAGGGCCTCGATGTCGTTGCCGTCGTCGACAGACAGGGTGTGCCAGCCGTACGCCTCGTAGCGCGCGAGCACGTCCTCGGTGAAGCTGAGGTCCGTCGGCCCGTCGATCGTGATCCGGTTCGCGTCGTAGAGCACGTTCAGCTTGCCGAGGCCGAGGTGGCCGGCCATCGAGCAGGCTTCGGAGGCGACGCCCTCCATCAGGTCGCCGTCGCTGGCGAGCACCCAGGTCTTGTGGTTGAACAGGAGGTGCCCCGGCCGGTTGAAGCGGGCGGCGAGCAGTTGCTCTGCGATCGCCATGCCGACCGCGGCCGAGATGCCCTGGCCGAGCGGGCCGGTCGTCACCTCGACGCCGGGGGTCAGGCCGTGCTCGGGGTGGCCCGGGGTGAGCGAGCCGTACTGCCGGAAGTTCCGGATCTCCTCGATGCTCAGGTCATAGCCGGCAAGGTGCAGGAGCCCGTAGATCAGCGCCGAGGCGTGGCCGCAGGAGAGGACGAAGCGGTCCCGGTTCGGCCACTGCGGATCCTCCGGCGCGTAGCGAAGGTACTTCGTCCAGAGCAGCGCCGCCATCGCCGCCTGACCCATCGGCGCGCCGGGATGGCCGCTGTTCGCCCGCTCGACCATGTCGACGGCGAGGAATCGCAGCGTGTCCGTCGCCACGTCCAGCGGCGCACGCTGCGGCGGCCCGCCGGCGTCGGCGGTTCCGGCGGCCTCGACCTGACTCATCGACGCGTGGTTCTCGTGGGTCGTGGGCGCGGCGGGCGAAGGCGGGGCGAGAGGCCGGTCAAGCGGCGCCAAGCATACACGTCGACCCAGGGACCCCGGGGGGCGCCAATGTCGTAGCTACCGGGACTCAGCCGGATCGGGGTCGTCGTCTTCACAAGGGGAGTCGAAGCCAGTCAGGAGTTCGAGGATCTCCTCCCGCGGCATCTGGAGCGCATCGTCCATGTCCACGCCCATCCGCTCGAGTTTCAGACTCGGCAAGGCGTCGTTGCGAACGATCGCCTGAAGCGTCAGGTTGGCTCTGAGCGTCTGCCTGATCAGACGCGGGTAGGGCTCCAGGTGCGGGAGGAGTTCACCGTCGCCGTCGTAGTAGCCCTGATTGCCGCCCGACTGCATCGGCAGCAGAACATGGTCCATCAACGCGTTCAGACGCTCGACCGGTTGTCCGACGGATCTGAGAGCGAAGCGGCCTCTCACCAGGTTGACAACCAGGCGTTCGTCCAGCGACTCGAAGTTCTGACTGTCGAAGCCCGCCTGAAGGAGCAGGTCGTCGTGAAGGTGGTAGAACTCGCCGACCGGGATGTCCGGTCGCAGGCCCTCTTCGATCTCCTTCACGACCTCGAGGTGCCGCCGGAGCTTCTGTTCTTCCGAACGCAGGGAAGACACGAGCATCTCGAAGTCGCAGATCAGCGCATCGCGGTACTTCAACGCGATCTCACGCTCGCGCGCCTCCTCCCGACGATTGCCGAGTTCGAAGGCCAGGTACACGCCAACGAAGACGACTACCAGTTCGATGGCGAAGAACGGCAGGTTCCTGCGCAACCTGACGCCAAATCCTGCCGGCCGGCCAGTCGACTCGTCTTCCTGTGCGCGTCGCAACCTGTTCCAGAACATCACTGAAGGGACTACCGCCCGCCAGGGGCCTTACGGGGAGTGAAGACTCTGACTCATCAGGGGCGCGAATCGAGGTAGCGGTCGACCGCTTTCTCGAGCGCGGCGCTTCGCAGCCCGTTCTCCTTGGCGCGGGCCCTGGCCGCTTCGCGGTCCTCGCCCTTGCCGGCCACGAGGTAGGCGTAGTAGAGCGCGCCGACCCGGTTGCCCGAGGCGCAGTGCACGAGAGCCGGTCCATCCAGCTTCTGCATCGCCTCGATGAAGCGCTCGAAGGTCTCGGGCTGCTCCATCCGCTCGCCGTCGACAGGCAGGTTCAGGTACGGAATGTCCAGGCTTTGCAGCGCCGCGGGTTCGTCGAAGCCGCGGTTCTCGCCCTCGGCGCGCAGGTCCAGGACGAAGGACAGGCCGTCCGCGGCCATCGCCTCGAGTTGTTCCTCGGTCGGCTGGCCGCCGAAGAGGATGCCCTCTTCCGGGTGCTTCGCGCCCCGCAGGCCGTGGTCCTTCTGCTCGGCGAAGGCTGACGTTGCGGCCAGGGCCAGCGTCGACAGGACAGCTGCAAGGTACAGAAAGACGGGAGAAACGCCCCATGAAAGCCGGCGGGGACGCCGGCGCACCCAGTCCGGATTCGACTTCACGATCGACACCTTGCGCATCAGAAGAACCCCAGTTCCAGTTTCGCGGCCTCGCTCATCATCGCCGGATTCCAGGTCGGGTCCCAGACCACCTCGACCTTGGCGTCCTCGACGCCTTCCACGTCGCGCACGGTCCGTTCCACGTCGCCCGGAAGCGACTCGGCGACAGGGCAGTGCGGCGAAGTCAGCGTCATCTGCAGCTTGACGTGGGCGTCTTCTTCGATCCGCACGTCGTAGATCAGGCCGAGCTCGTAGATGTCGACCGGGATCTCCGGGTCGTAGACGGTCTTGAGCGCCTCGACGATGCGGGCCTCGAGGACCGCCATGTCCACCGGGACCGTGCTCACCGCAACCTCATCCATCCTCAATTCCTCCTGTTGGCGGTCAGCCTACTCGGTGGACACCGCCTCCGCGTAGCCGCCTTCCAGGGCGGCCCGCAGAGCATGCCACGCCAGGGTCGCGCACTTGATGCGCACCGGATAGTCCTTCACGCCGCTCAGGACCTCGAGCTTGCCGAGCGGCACGCCCTCGGCTCCGTCGCCGTCCCCGGTCATCAGGGCCAGGAACGAGGCAAGCAGCGCCTCGGCCTCGGAACGTTCGAGTCCACGCACGGCCTCCGTCATCAGCGACGCCGAGGCGGTAGAGATCGCGCAGCCGACGCCCTCGAAGGTCAGGCCCTCGATCCGGTTGCCGTCCGTGCGCAGGTAGACCTTCACCTTGTCGCCGCACAGCGGGTTGTAGCCCTCGGCGCAGGCCGACGCCGGTTCGAGCGCGCCGAAGTTCCGGGGCGTGCGATAGTGGTCGAGGATGACCTGCTGGTAGAGATCGCGAAGATCGGACATGGGTGCCTACGCTATGGCCCTCAACCGAAGATCCGCCGCACCTCGTGCAGGGCGAGGACGAGCTGGTCGACTTCTTCGTGGGTGTTGTACATCCCGAACGAGGCGCGCACGGTGGCCGGTACGCGGAGCCGCTCCATCAGCGGCTGGGCGCAGTGGTGGCCCGCCCGGATCGCGACTCCCTGCTCGTCGAGGATAGTTGCCACATCGTGGGGGTGAGCGCCGTCGATCACGAACGAGACGACCGCGGCCCGTGCCGACCCCCCGCCGGGAGCATGCCCCAGCACGCGCACCCAGGGTAGATCGTTCAGTTGTTCCAGAGTATGGGAAAGAAGTTCCTGCTCGTGCCGCTCGATCCTCTCCAGGCCGACAGACTCGAGGAAGTCGACCGCGACGCCGAGGCCGATCGCCGGCGCGATGGCAGGCGTTCCCGCTTCGAAGCGGTGCGGCGGTACGGTGTACTCGCTGCGTTCGAACGTGACCCGGGTGATCATCGCGCCGCCGCCTTGGTAGGGCGGCATGGAGGCCAGGAGTTCGCCACGGCCCCAAAGCCCGCCGATGCCGCCGGGACCGTACATCTTGTGGCCGGAGAAGGCGTAGAAGTCGCAGTCGAGCGCGGACACGTCGACTTCCATGTGCGGCACGGCCTGGGCGCCGTCGACGACGACGGCGGCGTCCGACCGTTCCCGAACAAGACGGGCCACGCGGGCGATGTCGTTCACGGTGCCGAGAGCGTTCGATACGTGGGCGAGTGCTACGACCCTGGTCCGTTCGCCGATCAGCTCGGCCATCGCGCCCAGGTCGAGGTCGCCGTCGTCCGAGATCGGTGCAGCCCGCACCCGGGCGCCGGTCTCCTCGCAGACGAGCTGCCAGGGGACGATGTTCGAGTGGTGCTCCATCTCGGTCAGCAGCACCTCGTCGCCGGGCCCGAGCCGTGGCCGGGCGTAGCTCCGGGCGACCAGGTTCAGGCTCTCCGTCGTGCCGCGCGTGAAGATCAGCTCCGCGCTGCTCGCGGCGCCGATGAGGCCGGCGACCTTGCCGCGGGCCGCCTCGTAGGCGTCGGTCGACTGCTCGGACAGCGCGTGGACGCCGCGGTGAGCGTTCGCGTAGTAAGTGCGATAGCAGTCCGTGATCGCGTCGATCACGACGTCCGGACGCTGGGCGCTGGCGGCGTTGTCCAGGTAGACCAGCGGGCGACCGTGGACTTCCCGGTCGAGGATCGGGAACGACTCACGCAGGCGCTCGACATCGAGGGCCGCGGCCGCCGGCGGCCGCTCCCGCTCTGCCAAAGGCGCCGGAGCTGTCATCGGTCTACGTCCTTCCGCCGCCGCCCGGGCCGCCGTTCAGACTCGCGCGCAACCGGCTCTCCAGGTCCTGCCGGAGCGGCTCGAAGGAGGCTTTCTCGACCAGCTCCCGGGCGAACGCGTAGACGAGCATGCCGTACGCCTCGTCCCGGGGAAGGCCGCGGGCCCTCAGGTAGAAGAGCGCGTCCTCGTCCAGCCGGCCGATCGTCGAACCGTGGGTGCAGCGCACGTCGTCCGCGAAGATCTCGAGTTGGGGGTTGCTGTTGGCGAGGGCGGACCTGGACAGCAGGAGGTTGCGGTTCGTCTGCTTGGCGTCCGTCTTCTGCGCCGCCTTGTGCACGTAGATGCGGCCATTGAAGACGGAACGCGCCCGGTCGTCGAGGACGCCCTTGTAGAGCTGGTGGCTCGTCGTGTGCGGCTGGCGGTGCTCGACGCGCATGTGGTTGTCCACGAACTGCTGGCCCGCGACCACGTAGAGGCCGTCCAGGGTGCAGTGGGCTCCCTCGCCGTCGAGGAGTGCTACAGCGTCGTTGCGCACCAGGCCGCCTCCGAACGCCAGGGAGGAAGAGTCGAAGACGGCCGATCGTTCGAGTTCCGCATGCTGGAAACCGAGGTGAAACGCGTCCGTCGCATCGGCCTGGAGCCTCGTGTGCCGGAGCACGGACCCCGCCCGGCAGATGAACTCCGTCGCCGGGCAGACGAAGTAGCCGACTGCGTCCGGAGCGGCCGCGTAGGTCTCAAGGACCGACGCCTCGCTGTTCTCGCCGGCCACGACGAGCAGACGCGGGAAGCTGACCTCGAGCCGGGTGGACCCGCCGTCGCCGGCGTTCCCGGGGCCCGACGCGGGCAGGCTGAGCCACAGCACCTGAATCGGTTCCTCGACCACCGCCCCTTCCGGGATGACGATCGCCGCCCCGTCTTCGAACAGGGCGGTGTTGAGCGCCGCGAAGGCATGGACACCGGCGTCCGCGCTGCACGACGCGAGGCCGCAGGCAGTTGCTCCGAGATGCTCCGCGATGACGTCCGCGTTCTCGCCGGGAGCGGAGAGATCGGCCAGAGCCACCGCCGTGACACCCTCCGGCGGCGAGGACGCCTCCGGCGCGTAGCGGCCGTTCACGAACACCATCCGGTGGCAGCCGGGATAGAGGAACTGCGCGGCTTCGCCCCCAGGCAGCGCCTGCCGCGCGGCGGTCTCCGGCATCGCGCGCAGAAGCGGGCCGAGGTTCGTCTGCCGCCACTCCTCGTCGCGGGAGGTCGGGAAGCCCGCGGCCTCGAAACGCTGAAGCGCCTGCTGGCGCCGCTCGCGCAGGAAGCCGGGCTCCCCGGTACGGCGGGAGTAGAGGTCCAGGTAGGGACCCGTGGAAGAGCCGGCGATGGAGGTCACCCGATCTAGTCCCCCGCGGAGCCGTTGGTCAGACCGGCGTAGCCCTTCTCCTCGAGCTCGTGGGCGAGTTCGCTGCCGCCCGAGCGGACGATCCGCCCGCCCTGGAGCACGTGGACGTGGTCGGGCACGATGTAGTTGAGCAGCCGCTGGTAGTGGGTGATCACCACGAAGGCCCGATCCTCGCTCCGGAGCGCGTTGACGCCGGCGGCGACCGTCTTCAGAGCGTCGATGTCGAGCCCGGAATCCGTTTCGTCGAGTACGGCCAGCCGGGGCTCGAGCACCGCCATCTGGAGAATCTCGTTCCGCTTCTTTTCGCCGCCCGAGAAGCCCTCGTTGACCGGACGCCGCAGCAACGCCTCGTCCACGTCGACCAGCTTCGCGCGGTCGCGCAGCAACTGCAGGAAGTCCATCGCGTCGAGCTCCTGCTCGCCCCTCGCCTTGCGGGTCGCGTTGAGAGCCGCCTTGAGGAAGTAGCTGTTGCCGACGCCGGGGATCTCGACCGGGTACTGGAAGGCCAGGAAGAGGCCGGCGTGGGCCCGCTCTTCCGGCGCCATCTCCTGCAGGTCCTCGCCGTCGAGTTCCAGCGATCCCGCCGTGACCTCGTAGTCTTCGCGGCCGGCGAGCACCTGGGCCAACGTACTCTTGCCGGAGCCGTTCGGCCCCATCACGGCATGGACTTCGCCCGCCTTGACCTCAAGGTTGACGCCCCGCAGGATCTCCTGTTCTTCGACCCTCGCGTGAAGGTCACTCACACTCAGCATTGCTGGCTCTCTCCGTCCGGCGCCTGGGCAGCCGCTTGCGGTTCCGGCAGCATCCGGCCCCCTTTCGCGGGGTTCTAGCCGACGCTGCCCTCGAGACTCACCTCGAGCAGCTTCTGTGCCTCCACCGCGAACTCCATCGGCAGTTCGCGGAACACTTCCTTGCAGAACCCGTTGACGATCATGGAAACGGCATCCTCGGTCTCGATGCCCCGTTGATTACAGTAGAAAATCTGGTCTTCGCCGATCTTCGACGTCGACGCTTCGTGCTCCATCTGGGCGCTCGGATTCGCGACGTCGATGTAGGGGAAGGTATGAGCGCCGCAGCGGTCGCCGATCAGCATCGAGTCGCACTGCGAGAAGTTCCTGGCGTCCTCGGCTGAGCGGAGGATCCGCACCGACCCGCGGTACGTGTTCTGGCCCTCGCCGGCCGAGATCCCCTTCGAGACGATCGTGCTCGACGTGCGCTTGCCGACGTGGATCATCTTGGTCCCGGTGTCGGCCTGCTGGCGGTTGTTGGACACCGCCACGGAGTAGAACTCGCCCACCGAGTCGTCGCCCTTGAGGATGCAACTCGGGTACTTCCAGGTCACCGCCGAGCCGGTTTCGACCTGGGTCCAGGAGATCTTGCTGCGCCGGCCCTCGCAGAGGCCGCGCTTGGTCACGAAGTTGTAGATGCCGCCCACGCCTTCCTTGTCGCCGGGGTACCAGTTCTGGACCGTGGAGTACTTGATCCGCGCGTCCTCGTGGGCGACCAGTTCGACGACCGCCGCGTGCAACTGGTTCTCGTCGCGCATCGGCGCGGTGCAGCCTTCGAGGTAGCTCACGTAGCTGCCCTCGTCCGCGATGATCAGCGTGCGCTCGAACTGGCCGGTGTTCATCGCGTTGATGCGGAAGTAGGTGGACAGCTCCATCGGGCAGCGCACGCCCTTCGGGATGTACACGAAGGAACCGTCCGAGAACACGGCCGAGTTCAGGGCGGCGAAGAAGTTGTCCCGCCGCGGCACGACCGTGCCGAGGTACTTGCGGACGAGTTCCGGATGGTCCTGCACCGCCTCGGAGAACGAGCAGAAGATGACGCCCAGTTCGGCCAGCTTCTCGCGGAACGTCGTCGCCACGGAGACGCTGTCGAACACCGCGTCCACCGCCACGCCGGCCAGCATCTCCTGCTCCTTGAGCGGGATGCCGAGCTTCTCGTAGGTGGCCAGGATCTCGGGATCGATCTCGTCGAGGCTCTTGGGCCGGTCGTCGTCGCTCTTCGGTGCGGCGTAGTAGCAGATGGACTGGTAGTCGACCGGCTCGTAGCGCACGTTCGCCCACTGCGGCTCGACCATCTTCAGCCAGCCCCGATAGGCCTCGAGCCGCCAGTCGAGCAACCACTGGGGCTCGTTCTTCTTCGCCGAGATGAAGGCGATGATCTCCTCGCTCAGTCCCGGCGGCGCCGTGTCCTGCTCGACGTCGGTGACGAAGCCGTACTCGTAGTCGCGCTCGGTCAGCGCTTCGATCGTGTCGGTCGCCGTCGGCATCAGGTGCTGCTCCGCGTGAACATCAGGTGCTGCTCCCGAGCGGGATGAGGGTGGATGCGCCGGACTGCGGCCGGCTGCCGGCGGAGCCGCCGGAGAGGAAGTCCGGACGCGCCATGTCCTCGATCGTGACCGCTTCGAGAGCGCCGCGAACGGCCCGGTCGATCCGCTGCCAGTTCTCGCTCACGCGGCAGAACGCCTCGTAAGAGCAGTCGTCGTGGGAGTGCTCGCTGCACTGGGTCAGGGCGATCGGCCCCTCGAGCGCGAAGATCACCTCGGCGACGCTGATCTCGGCCGCCGGACGCGCCAGCTCGTAGCCGCCGTGGACGCCGCGGTGAGACACCAGCAGCCTGTTCCTGGCGAGCAACTTGAGGATCTTGCTGACCATCGGCGACGGCAGATGCGTCTGCAGCGCCAGTTCGGCGGCCGCGGCCTGCCCTGTCAACGCCAGTTGGCTCAGCAGGACGATGCCGTAGTCGGCTTGCTTGGTCAGTCGGATCATGACGCGTATCGTCGGAGGCAGAACGTGGCTGACGAACAGGACTCCGATGCCAGTTGGATCGAGTCCCGGCGCGCGCCACCTGTGGAACCGGGACCCCTCTAGTCCCGATTCGGAGACTAGCACGGGAAAGTCGCGTGTCAATCGGTCACGCGGGCCGTTTGGCCGGCGAATGTGCTACCGTGTGCGTCGCCATGACCGAGCTCACTGCAAGGACATCGAAGGTCGGCATCCGGGAACTGCGTCAGAACCTGAGCGTGTACGTCCGGCGGCTGCGCCGCGGCGAGCGCTTCGAGGTCACGGACCGCGGCCGGCCGGTGGGCCTGCTGCTGCCGCTCAAGGAGAACCTGTCGCCGCTCGAACGCCTGATCGCCGAGGGGCGGGCGACCAGGCCGGTGGGGAACCTGCGGGACCTGCCGCCGCCGACGGGGGAACCCTCGACCGAGTTGAGCGACGCGGTGATCGCCGACCGGGAGGACCGGATCTAGCCCAGCAGCGGTGATCTATCTGGAGTCTTCAGCACTCGTCAAGCTGATCGCCGCGGAACCAGGGTCGAGCGCACTCCGCGCCTACCTGGCCGGGCAGAAAGCTCGGGTATCGAGCCAACTGACGCGGGTCGAAGTCCTCCGCGCCGTCCGTCGCACCGACCGATCCGAGATGACACTTCGGCGTGCGGAGCAGGCACTTGCAATCATCGCTCTGACACCCGTGGACGAGCGGGTGCTCGCCCGGGCAGCGTCGCTTGAACCTCCCCGTCTGCGCAGCCTGGACGCCATCCACCTCGCCACCGCCCTCTCCATCGACGGGCTCGACGCCCTCGTCACCTACGACCACCGCCTCGCAGACGCCGCCAGGGAGGCCGGCCTCGCGGTCGCCTCCCCGGCCTGACCGACACTGGTCGTAGAACGTGGACTGGTTCCAGGCACTCGTGATCGCCTGGTGCGGCCTGACCGTGCCGGTGCTGGTCTACGGCCTGGTGGGGAAGGACGTCACCGGACGGTTGGGCGGCCGGCCCCGGGGTCCGAACATCGACCCGCGCTGGGGTTGGCTCCTCATGGAACTGTCGGCACTGGCCGTGTTCCCGGCCGTCTACTTCGCGGCCGGCGTGCGCCACGCGGTCGGCGACGTCCTGGTCGCCCTGTGGCTGGCCCACTACGTCCACCGCACACTGGTATGGCCATGGTTCGTTCAGCGTCAGGCGCGGCCGTTCCCGGCTGTAACGGCCGCCTCGGGTTTCTTCTTCAACCTGGTCAACGGCGCGTTCCTGGGCTGGTTCATGGCCCGGATCGCCGACTACGCCGCGAGCTGGTTCTCCGATCCGCGCTTCGTCGCCGGCGCCGCGTTCTTCCTGGCCGGCGCCGCTCTCAACGTTTCGTCCGACTACCGCCTGTCGTCGCTGCGCGCCAGGGCCGACGGCGGCGCTGTCCTGCCGCGCGGAGGCGCCTTCAACCTCGTCTCCTGCCCCAACCTGACGGGTGAGATCGTCGAGTGGATCGGCTTCGCCTTGATGAGCTGGTCGCTGCCGGGGCTCGCGTTCGCGCTGTGGACCGCCGCCAACCTGATTCCGCGAGCGCTCTGGCGGCACCGCTGGTACCGGGAGAAGTTCCCCGGTTACCCCCCGCGCCGCCGGGCGGTCATCCCCGGCCTGTTGTAGGGCGAGCCCGCCGCGCTCAGGGAACGAGGGTCCGCGCGACGCGAAAGCCGATGTTCAGGCCGCGCTCGCCAGCGCCGACGCCGTTCCGGCCCGCGGCCCGGAGAAGGGCCGGGCGGTTGTTCCAGGAACCCCCGCGCAAGACGCGCCGGGAGCAATCCCCTTCCGTCCAGGCGCTGCCGTCGGCGGGGGAGTTCTCGTACGTTCCGTTCCAGCAGTCCTCGACCCATTCCCAGGCGTTGCCGTGCATGTCGTGAAGTCCCCACGGGTTCGGCGCGTAGCTCCCGACTTCGGCCGTCTCGAGTGCGACCTGGTCCGAGCACAGCGTGTTCCGCCACTCGACGTGCTCGGGAAGGCTCACGTCCGCATGGTTCGCGTGGCGGCAGAGGTCCATGGGATGGTCGCCGAAGTGGAACTGCGTCGTCGATCCGGCACGCGCCGCGTACTCCCATTCCGCCTCACTCAACAACCGATAGACGGCACCCGTCTCCCGCGACAACCATGCCACGTACTCCCGTGCGTCCGACCAGGAGACGTTCACCGCCGGACGGCGGCCCCGTCCCCAGCTCCCGTCGTCCACCTGCGGGCGGCCGGTGGCAGCCGTGAAGCGGTCGTACTCGTCCATCGTCACCTCGTGAACCGACGCCGCGAACGGCTCCGCCATGGAGACTTCGCGGATCGGCCGTTCCCGGTTGCTGCAACCCATACCCGACACGCAGCCCATGTAGAAACGGCCGGCCGGGAGGACAACCATCTCCGGCCCCCGGCCACCGGAGTTCAGCGCGTCCGAGAACCTCGCCCCAACCTGCCAGGACGCTCGTGGAACGGGCTCCGGCGCAGCGAGCGGCCGCTCCGCCGGTGGCGCGTCCCTGCCCGCCTCGTCGGCGGGTGGTTCACTCGCCGCGGCAGTCGACGCCGACGCCTTCGCCATCGCCGCCAGTACATCGGCGTGGACACCCCTCTGGACGAGAGCAACCAACTCCTCCGAGGTCGTGTCGAAAGCGGTCGCGGTCGATTCGATCTTGGCGACGATGACCGCCGCCGGCAGACCCGCCTCGGTGAGGTTGACGATGTCCTCGTTGTCGAGAATCTCCTCCTGTATGAAGGCCGCCATTGGAAACGGGAGCGCGCAGAGCACCGCGATCCCGACGGCTCGCGCGATCGGCCTCATTCCTTGCCCTCGCCCCCGGCGGCCGGCGCCAGACGTTCCGCGGCCCTGCTGTCGCCGAGCAGCACGGCGACCCAGCGGAACTCCTCCGTGTTCTCGAGCATGATCTTGAGCGCCATGGTCAGCGGCACGGACAGCAGCATCCCGATCGGGCCCCAGACCCAGCCCCAGAACACGAGGGACAGGACGACGACCAGGGTGGAGAGGCCCAGGCGCCGGCCCATCAGGTGAGGCTCGATCAGGTTGCCGATCACCATGTTCACGATCAGGTAGCCGAGGGCCACGAGGAGTCCACGGCCGACGCCGATCTGGACCATCGCGAGCAGCGTGGTCGGCACGGCGGCGATGATCGAACCCAGGTTGGGGATGAAGTTCAGGACGAAGGCGACGAGGCCCCAGAAGATCGCGAAGTCGACCCCGAGAAGAGCGCACCAGACACCGATCAGCAGGCCGGTCGCCGCGCTGACCACGGTCTTGATCCCGATGTAGTGCTGGATCTCGTGCATCACCCGGGTGAACCGCTCTTCCGCGCCGTCGCCGGTGAAGGCCATCCGCACCTTGGCCCGAAACGTCGCGGCCTCGAACAGCATGAAGATCACGATGAAGGAGATGATCAGCAGCGACGAGAACGCCGTCGCCGTGTAGCGCAACGCCTGGTTCGCGAAGTCGAAGAGCAGGCTGGAATCCAGGCGTGACAGCAGTCCCAGCCGTTCCGACGCATCGGGCGCGGCGAGCCACTCGGGCTGAAGGCCCCGTTCCTCCAGCCAGGTGGCGCCGTCGTCGACCAGGGTCATCAGGCTGTCCTGGTACTTGTCCATGTCGCCCGCGAGCTGGTTCACGGTCGTCCCGACCAGCGAGCCGGCCGCCGCCAGGACGGCGATATCCAGCAGGATCGTGCCGAGCACCGCCAGCATCGCCGGCAGGCGCTGCTTGAGCCAGAACAGGACCGGCAGGCTGAGCGTGACGACGAAGAGCGCGATCAGGAAGGGCTCGATGACCGACGACGCGGCCCGAAGACCCGCCACGAGCACGACGACGCAGGCGGCGACGACCAGGACCCGGATCGGCGTCCCGAAATCGCGGAGCGGCTCGTCTGACTTCCCTGCCATGGTCCGACTCCGAGTGTAGCCGCCGGCCGGGAAGGCCGCCCCGCGTGCCGGCTACCCGGTTGCTGCGCGGTGGTCTGCCACCAGACCGTCGACGACCGCGGGCTCCGCCAGCGTCGTCACATCGCCGAGGTCGTCGTACTCGCCGGCGGCGATCTTCCGCAGGACCCGGCGCATGATCTTGCCGGAGCGCGTCTTGGGCAGACCCCCCGCGACATGGATGTGGTCGGGCGTGGCGATCGGCCCGATCACCGTCCGCACCTGCTGCCGCAGCTCGGCCACCAGCCCGGTCTGGTCCCGGCTCTCCGCCTCCGGTGTGATCAGCACGTAGGCGTAGATGCCGACGCCCTTGATCTCGTGCGGGCAGCCGACGACGGCGGCCTCGGCGACCGCGTCGTGCGCGACCAGGGCGCTCTCGATCTCGGCGGTGCCCAGCCGGTGTCCCGAGACGTTGAGGACGTCATCGACGCGGCCGGTGATCCAGTAGTAGCCGTTCCCGTCGCGCCGGCAACCGTCGCCGGTGAAGTACATGCCGGGGTAGGTGCTGAAGTAGGTCTCGACGAATCGCTGGTGATCGCCGTAGATCGTTCGGGCCTGTCCCGGCCAGGACCTCTTCAGGCAGAGGTTGCCGCTCTGGTCGTTCCCCGGGAGTTCCTTGCCGTCCGCGTCCACGAGGACCGGCTCGACGCCGAAGAAGGGCAGGGTCGCGGACCCGGGCTCGAGCGGCGTGGCGCCAGGCAGCGGCGTGATCAGGATGCCGCCGGTTTCGGTCTGCCACCAGGTGTCCACCACGGGGCAACGTCCGTCGCCCACCACGTCGTGGTACCACTTCCAGACCTCGGGGTTGATCGGTTCGCCGACCGACCCGAGAACGCGCAGCGAACCGCGGTCGTACGCCTCGACCCACTGATCGCCCTCGCGGGCGATCGCCCGGAGTGCCGTCGGCGCCGTGTAGAAGAGGGTCACGCCGAGGTCGTCCACGACCTGCCAGTACCGGCCGGGATCGGGATACGTCGGCACGGACTCGAACATCACGCTCGTCGCGCCGTTCGCGAGCGGGCCGTAGACGATGTAACTGTGTCCGGTGACCCAGCCGATGTCCGCGGCGCAGAAGTGGATGTCCTCGTCGTGGTGATCGAAGATCATCCGGTGGGTCATCGAGGCGTACAGCAGGTAGCCGCCGGTCGTGTGAAGCAGACCCTTGGGCCTTCCCGTCGAGCCGCTGGTGTAGAGGACGAACAGCGGCGCCTCGGCGTCGAGCCGCGCTACCGGCGCCGTCGCCCTCTGCTTCGCCGTCTCCTCGTGCAGCCAGAGGTCGCGGCCCGGGGCCATCGGCACTTCCGTGTCCGTCCGCCGGGCGACCAGCATGTGCTCAACGAGGTCCAGACCCTCAACCGCCTGATCGCAGGTCGCCTTGAGCGGGATCGTCCGGCCGCCGCGAAGACCCTCGTTCGCGGTGACGAGAAGCCGGCAACCCGCGTCGACGATCCGCTCGCGCAGACTGTCGGCCGAGAATCCCGCGAAGACGACGGAATGAACCGCGCCGACCCGCGCGCAGGCGAGCATCGTGTAGGCCAGCTCCGGGATCATCGGCAGGTAGATGCAGACCCGGTCGCCCTGACCGATCCCGAGCGACGTCAGGACGTTCGCGATGCGGCAGACGTTGCGCTTCAGCTCGCGGTAGCTGATCCGCTGGTAGCGGCCCGGTTCGTCCTCGACCCAGATCAGGGCGGTCTTGTCGGGCCGGGTCGCGGCGTGGCGGTCGACGCAGTTGACGCAGGCGTTCAGCTCGCCGTCCTCGAACCAGGCGAAGTCCACGGCGTCGAAGTCCCAGCGGCCGGCGGATTGGGGCGGTGAGAACCAGTCGAGCGTCGCGGTCTGGTCGAGCCAGAAACGGCCCGGGTCCTCGATCGACTCCCGGTAGAGCCTCCGGTACGCATCCATGCCGTCCACATGGGCGCGGCCACTCTCCGAGATCGCGGCTTTGACGGGGATCATCCGTTTCTCCTTGCGGACCTAGACCCGCGGCGCCGCGGCAAGCACCTCCTCCGAGACGGTGCCGGCGAGACCCGCAAAGTTGTCGGTGAACATCGCCGCGAGCCGGCGAGCATACTCATCGTAGGCCCGCGGGTCCGACCAGCTCTTGCGCGCATCGAGCACGTCCGCCGGCACCCCGTCGAGCGCGGTCGGGTAGGCGAGGCCGAAGACCGGGTGAGTGCGCATCCGCGCGCCGTCGAGGCTCCCGTCGAGCGCGGCGTGGATCATCCTCCGCGTGTAGGCCAGCTCGATACGCCGGCCCTCGCCGTAGGGCCCGCCGGTCCAGCCCGTGTTCACGAGCCAGACGGCGGCTCCGTGGCGCCGCACCTTCTCACCCAGCAGGCGGGCGTAGGCGGACGGCGGTAAGGGCATGAAGGGGGCTCCGAAACAGGCGCTGAACGTCGCCGTCGGTTCCGTGACTCCGCGTTCCGTGCCGCCCACCTTCGCGGTGTAGCCCGAGAGGAAGTGGTACATCGCCTGCGCCTCGGTGAGCCGGCTGATCGGCGGCAGGACGCCGAACGCGTCGCAGGTCAGGAAGACGACCGCGCTGGGATGACCGGCGATCCCGCCGACGTCGACGTGTTCGAGGTGGCTCAGCGGGTAGCTGGCGCGGGTGTTCTCCGTGCGCGAGTCGTCGTCGAGGTCGAGCTCGCGCGATTCCTCGTCGAAGACGACGTTCTCGAGCACGGTACCGAAACGCCGCGTCGTGGCGTAGATCTCCGGTTCTCCCTCGGGATCCAGCCGGATCACCTTCGCGTAGCAGCCGCCCTCGATGTTGAAGATGCCGTCGTCGGACCAGCAGTGTTCGTCGTCACCGATCAGGGTGCGCGCCGGATCGGCCGAGAGCGTCGTCTTGCCCGTGCCCGAAAGACCGAAGAACAGGGCCGAATCGGAGCGGTCCGCGCCGTAGTTCGCGCTGCAGTGCATGCTCAGAACGCCGCGCCGCGGCATCAGGTAGTTCATCACGCTGAACATCGACTTCTTGATCTCGCCGGCGTACTCGCTACCGCCGATCAGGGTCAGATGCCGCTCCAGGTCGAGCGCGATGAACGTGGTGCTGTTCGTGCCGTCCGTCTCCGGATCGGCCAGAACGCTGGGGATGTCGACGACGGTGTAGTCGGGTACGAAGCCCTCGAGCGCCGAGGGATCGGCCGCGCGCAGAAACATGTTGCGCGCGAACAGGCTGTGCCACGCCCTCTCGCTGATCACCCGCACGCTGAGGCGGCAGTCGGGGTCGGCGCCGGCGAAACCGTCGAACACGAACAGGTCCCGCTCAGCGGCGGCGGCCAGCAGCTTCCGGTACAGGCGGTCGAAGTGCTCAGGAGCGATCGCCTGGTTGACCGGCCCCCAGTCGACGGTTTCCGACGACGGCGACCGGCGCACGACGAACCGGTCGTTCGGCGACCGGCCCGTGTGCTCGCCCGTGGAGGCCACGAGGGGCCCCTCGGCCGCTATGGCGGCTTCGCCGCGACGCACCGCCTCCTCGTAGAGCCGAGCCACGCTCAGGCGTGAGTAGATAGTGCCCCGACAGGCTGTCAGGAACTCCCGGGAAACGTCGGCCATCTCTTCTACCTCAGGCGATCCGGCGCGAGAGGGTATCCCACGTCACCGCAAGCCGCGAACCATGGCTCCTCGGGAGGGATTCGAACCCCCAACATTTCGGTTAACAGCCGAACGCTCTACCGTTGAGCTACCGAGGAAGAATCCGCCGGCTCCAGGCAACAGCGGGCGGGCGACATGGGGGTGATCTTAGGGAGGCTCCGAGCCAACTGTCAATCGACAGCAGACCACCGGCGCGGCGCTAGAGGAGGTTTCGGAAGGCCCGCAATCGCCGGGCGCGGCTCGGATGACGGAGCTTGCGGAGCGCCTTCGACTCGATCTGGCGAATGCGCTCGCGCGTCACGTTGAACGAACGACCCACGTCCTCCAGGGTCGACTCCGCGCCGTCGCCGACGCCGAAGCGCATGCGGAGCACCAGTTCCTCGCGCGGACTGAGCGTCTGAAGCACCTCGGCGGTCTGCTCGCCCAGGCTCTTCGTCATCAGGCTGTCGAGCGGCGAGACCGCCTTCTTGTCCTCGATGAAGTCGCCGAGGTGGGAATCCGCTTCCTCGCCGATCGGCGTTTCGAGCGAGATCGGTTCCTGGGCGATCTTCATGATCTCGCGCACCTGGACGACGTCCATGTCCATGCGCTCCGCGATCTCCGGGACGGTCGGCTCCCGGCCCAGTTCCTGCACCATGGCGCGACTGGTCCGGGTCAACTTGTTGATCGTGTCGATCATGTGGACGGGAATCCGGATCGTCCTGGCCTGGTCCGCGATCGCTCTGGTGATCGCCTGACGAATCCACCAGGTGGCGTAGGTCGAGAACTTGTAGCCGCGGCGATACTCGAACTTCTCCACCGCGCGGATCAGGCCGATGTTGCCGTCCTGAATCAGGTCCAGCAGTTGCAGGCCCCGGTTCGTGTACTTCTTGGAGATCGAGACCACGAGGCGGAGGTTGGCGAGAATCATCTCGGAGCGGGCCTGGTCGCAGATCGCTTCGCCGCGCCGCACCTTGCTCAGGGTCGCCGTCACCTGGGCGAGCGTCGTCCCGTAGCGTTCCTCCGCGGCCCGGAGCCGGGCGCGGTACTTCTCGATGCGACGCCGGTGCAAAGCGCCGAGCTCCGTGTCCCGTTCCCGGTCCAGCGCGATCTGCGCACGCCGGATGTCCCGGTCGTGACGCGAAATCTCGGCGTAGAGCTGCTTCAGGATCTCCACGAGTCGGGCGCGCGTCTGGGCGGTGAGCTCGATCGAGCGGATCTGCTCGGTGATCTTGCCGGCGGTCCGGTCGATCTCGCGCTCGATCTCCAGGAACCGGTCGCTGCCATGCCGGCAGCGATCGCGCTGGCGGCGCAGCCGGCGCACTCTGCGGTCGAGTTCGTCGATCGCCTGGAAGATGGTCAGGTTCCTGGCAATCCGGTTGTTCGCGCTCTGGTCGAGGTGCGCACCGCCGTCGGCCAGCAGTTCGCGCATCAACCGGTGATCGCGCCGCGCCAGTTCGTTGATCCGCAGCAGCTCCCTGAGCACGACGGGGTTGTCGCAGAGAGCTTCGAAGACGATCCACTCGCCGCGTTCGATCCGCTTCGCGATCTCGACTTCGCCCTCGCGGTCGAGCAGGTCGACACGGCCCATCTCGCGCAGATAGACCCGCACCGGATCCGTCGTCCGGTCCTGGCTGACGAAGGCGGGCGGGTCCGGCTCCCTTCTCTCGACGCCGCTGATGAGCGGCGTGGAATCCGCGTCGACCATGTTCACGAAGATCGATGGCCGGCCAATCAGGTCGACGCCGAGCGCCCCGAGGCGGGCTCTGATCTCGTCCATCTCCCTGGATTCGGCGAGCAGTTCGTCCGGCAACCGGTCGTGGAGTTCGTCGTGGAGGAGGTAGCCCTTTTCCCGGCCGAGCGCGAAGACGCTGCGGACCGAACTGTGGCGGTGTTCGATCGGTTCGGCCGGAGCGGCCTCGACGGCTGCGATGTTCAGCGCCATGCCGGGCCCTCAGGTCCTGGGCTGCCCGTACAGGGCACGGCTGAGCTCCTGCTTCTCTTCGATCTTGCGCCGCAGGGCGTCCAGGTCGCCCTCGCGCTGGGCGCGGTTGATCTCCCGAGCGAGGAGGTGGAGCCGCTGTCTGGCGAAGCGCCGACCCAACTCGGCGAGACTGATTCGGAGTTCCTGTTCAGAGAAGACAGACGACCGTTGTAGCAAAAGGCTGGCGATGCGGTCAACAGGGTTACCGGTCTCGTTCCCGTCGCCGGAGCGCCGCCCGAGCGCCCCGACCAGCGCCGCCGAGTCGATGGGGTCAACACCCGCCTTGGCCTGTTCCCTGACGGCGCGATAGATCGCGCGCAGGGGGGGATCGAAAAAGACGTCCGGTTGGGGCCAGTCGAAACCGTCGAGTGACGGAGCGGCGATGATCAGCCGCAGCACCTGCTCCTCGATCGACGCCGTGGCCGGGGGCCGCCGCGCCACCACCGTCTCTTCCGCGGCGGCGCCCTGGCGACGCTCCGTGACGGCGGCCGATTCACGCAGCAGCACCTCCACCCTGACTCCGAGCCGCTCCGCCGCGTGTTCGAAGTACCCCTGGCGCGCGATTCGGTCCCTGACCTGGTCGATCAGCACCCGGACCCGCGCGGCTTCCCGCGCCCGCACCCTGGGGTCGAGCTCGCCCCGATTCGGCAGATCGTCGATTTCAAGCGCTACCGCGTCCCGAGCCTCGTCGACGACGCTTCGAACCGCCTCAGGCCCCTCGTCGAGTCTCAGGGAGTCCGGATCCTGGCCGGCCGGGAAACGGGCGCGACGGACCACGAGGCCGGCCTCGAGCATGAGCGACGCCGCCTTGCGTGCCGCCTCGATACCGGCCCGGTCGCCGTCGTAGCCGAGCACGACTTCGTCCGTGTACCGGGACAGCAACCGCACCTGTTGCGCGGTCAACGCCGTGCCCATGCTCGCAACCGCCCAGTCGATGCCCGACGCGACGGCGCCGATCACGTCGAAGTAGCCCTCCACCAGAAGCACCCGGCCCTGCTCCCGGATGCCGCGGCGCGCCGTGTCGAGACCGTAGAGCAGGGTGCCCTTGCGAAAGTGGTCCGTCTCGTTCGTATTCACGTACTTCGCCTGATCGTCGCCCAGAGTACGGCCGCCGAACGCGAGCAGACGGCCCGACGGCGACCGGATGGGGAACATCAACCGGTTGCGGAACCGGTCGTAGGGGCGATCCGGGTTCTTGGGGCTGCGCGCGACCAGCCCCGCGGCCTCCAGGTCGGGCATCGCCAGGCGACGGCCCAGGTCCTGCACCAGCGCCTGCCAACCCTCCGGCGCGAAGCCGACGCCGAACCGTGCGATGAGCTCCGACGGCACCTTGCGCCGGCGCAGGTAGTCCTGCGGCACCGCCTCGGTCCGCAGCTTGCCGCGAAAGAAACCGTGGGCCGCATCGAGGGCGGCCTGGATCCGCTCGGAGCGGTCGGCCCGCGCCTCCTCGCCAGGGGCCGGAGCCGCCCGTGGCAGCGGGACCCCGTAGCGGTTGGCCATATGTTCGATCGCGGTGGCGAAGTTGTCTCCCGTCAGCTCCATGTGCAGCCCAAGGGCGTCGCCGCCGGCGCCACAGCCGAAGCAGTAGTAGAGCTTCCGCTCGGGGTCCAGCGACAGGGACGGCGTCTTTTCCTTGTGGAACGGGCAGAGCGCCACGAAGCGCTGGCCCCGGCGTTCGACCTTCGTGTGCTCGCTGGCGATGTCGACGATGTCGATCGCCTCGCGCACGGCATCCAACGCCTCGTCGGTAAGCCTCGAACGCCCTGGCACGACCGTTGATCCTAACGCCGGAGAGCGGTTCGCCCGCGTCGTGGTGCTAGCGCAGCACGACCTCGGTCGCGCCGTCGCCGCCCGCGGAGGGCGGCGCCGGATCGAAACCGGCCACCGCCGGATGGCCGCGCAGATGCTCGCGGACGGCGCGGCGCAGCCGTCCGCTGCCATGACCGTGGACCACGCGCACCCGTTCCCGGCCCGAGGCCAGGGCCCGGTCGAGATAGGCGTCCAGGGAGTCGAGCGCGGGCTCGACCTTCTGGCCGATCAGCATCAACTCGGACTCGACCGCCGGCGCCGAAGAGGCCTGGACTCGCACCCGGGTCGGCGCGGTTCGCTCTGCCGGCGCAACGGCCTCCAGAGCCGCGGGTGACGTCCGCAGCCGTTTGCCCCGCACGAGGACCGTGGCCCGATCTTCACTCAGTTCCTGGAGCTCGCCGACCCACCCGAGCGAGCGGTGCCGCACCGACGCGCCGGTCACGAGGGGACGCCGCCCCTCGGGCGCCGCCACGGATTCCGGATCCTCTTCCCCCGGGCCGCCGGAATCGCCCGGGCCGGCGGTCGCGGCGGCTGCACGATCGTGCGCCGCGGCCGCTTCGCGGTCGAGCTCCCGGTGCAGGTCGCCGGCGGCGCGTGCGAACGCCCGCTTGCCCGGCCGGGCTTGCGCCGCCAACTCGGCCAGGGCCTGATCCAGCCGGCCGCGGTTGCCCCGGCGCAAGGCATCCACTTCGCGCCGCACCGCCTGGTCCAGCCGCTTCTGCGCGGCCTGGAGTGACGCCCGGCGGGTCTCGAAGCGACTCCGCTCGGAGTTCGCCTCGGCGGTCGACCGGGCCAGCGCCGCTTCCCGCTCGAGCAACCGCTCCCGGAGCCGCTCGTTGCGCTCCAGCACGCGCCTCAACTGCTGGTGCTCGGAACCGAGAAAGTGCTCCGCGCGCTCCAGCCACGCCGCCGGCAGGCCCAGGCGCCGCGCCAGCGCGAGCGCACGGCTGCCGCCGGGCGGCCCGATCACCAGCCGGTACGTGGGCAGGCCGCTCTCCGGGTCGAAGCTCATCGCGGCGCAAGACGCCGACTGCGACTCGAGCGCCGCGGCGGCGAGCTGCGTCAGGTGCGTAGTGAGGATCCCCTGCGAGTCGCTCTCGACCAGACCCTCGAGCAAGGCGATCCCGAGCGCCGCGCCCTCTTCCGGATTCGTTCCGGCGCCGACTTCGTCGAGCAGCACCAGCGTCCGCGGTCCGGCACGGTGCCAGACCTCCCGCAGGCGCAGCAGCCGCGCGCTGAAGGTGGACTGTTCCTCGAGAACGCTCTGGTCGTCGCCGACCACCGCCACGAGGTGATCGAAGGTCGGAAACCGGCTGTCGGACGCCGCCGGCACCGGCATGCCCGCCTGGGTCATCAGCGTGAGCAGCCCGACGGTCTTGAGCGCCACCGTCTTGCCGCCGGCATTGGGACCGGTCAGAACCAGGGTGCGATGATCGACCAGCGCCAGGTCGAGCGGCACGACGTCGCCACGGTTGCCGGCGGCGCCGAGGGCCTGCTCCCGGTGCCCGGCAAGCCGCGGGTCGAGGAGCGGATGGCGGGCGCCGCGAAGTTCGAGCGCGGCAGCCGAACCGTCCGGCTCCGGCGCTGCGATGCCGGCCAGCTTCGCGCCGACCTCGACCGCGAACCGCGAAACCGCCTGCAGCGAGTCGACGCCGGCGAGAAAGTCGATCCTGGCGAGGATTGCCGGGGTCAATTCCAGCACCTGCCGCACCAACTCCGCGAGGATACGGGCCCGCTCGATCTCCTTGTCGGCCGCGATCCGCTCCAGCTCGTCGTTGCCCTCGACGACTTCCGAGGGCTCGAAGTGGAAGCTGCGGCCCGAGGCGGAGCGCCCCCGAACCAGGCCGGAGAGGCGGCCGCGGCTGCCGGAGGGCAGCAACACGGAGAAGCGGCCGCCGCGCATCGGTGTCGAGTCGTCGGCGAGCCGGTGGCCGTGCTCTCTGACGTAGGCCTGAACCTGCGTCTCCACGGCTGCCTGGGTCCGGCGCGAGTCCCGCGCCAGCGTTCTAAGTCGCGGCGACGCATCGTCCCGCACGGCGCCGTGACGATCCAGGGTGCGACGGAGCCGCGCGGCGAGGGCGGCGCAACCGATCGCTTCGCCGGATCCGGCGCCGGCCTCCAGGGCGCGCAGCGACTCGACTTCCGTCGCGAGCCGCGGCGTCTCCTCCCGGTCGCCCAGTCGTTCGAGGACTTCCTCGCCGATCTCGATCACCGTCGCGAGATCCTGGAGCGCGGCGCCGCCCAAGCGGCGTCCGCCGGTCTCCAACTGGCGCCGCAGTTCCAGGAGTTCCTGGTCGAGCACCGGTACGAGGACGCCGCTCTCCTTCAGCTCCCGGGCCACTTCTGCGTAGCGCGCCCGCCGAAGCCCGATCTCCTCGGGGTCCGTCTGCGGCGAGACGGAGTGAACCAGCCTCCTGCCGGCGTCCGTCGCCGCGAAACCGGCGACGACGGAAAGCAGCGCCGGAAACTCCAGCGCCTCCGCAGTCGCGCTACTGCAGCAAGGGGTCAGGCCAGACCGGCGCGACGCTCCTCGGCCAGCTTGCGCAGCATCTTCTTGCGCGCCTGCATCACCTTGCGCTTGCGCTTGACCGACGGCTTCTCGAAGTGCTGGCGCTTCTTGAGCTCGGTCAGAATGCCCTCTTTCTCGCACTTCCGCTTGAAGCGGCGAAGCGCATTCTCGAAGCTCTCGTCTTCGCGTACCTGCACAACCGGCATAGCCTGGAATCGTCCTCTCTTAGTGACTCAGACCTGGGTCCGAACCCGACTCACCTGAGGCCGTCGGCGCACGACGACCCACAAGAGTTGGGCATTGTGCACCAGCCGACCCGTCGACGTCAAGGAAGGGGGCTGCTACTCCTCCTCGTTCTTGCCCTCGACCGCGTTGGGATCGGTGCGATACACCTTGCGATCGTTCTCCCGGAAGAACACGCCAACCGCGGCGCCTGTTCCGTGCTCTTCGGGATCCTTGGGGTAGAACCAGGCGAACACGTTCTCGTCGGAGAAGGTCCGCACGTAGCTGTGGAACACCTTGCCCAGGACGGCCTCGACCTCGCCCTCGGTCATGCCGCGCTTCACTTCCGCGAGCCGTTCGGCCGTGACGTAGCGGTCCGCCTCGTACTGGGCGATCCTCGCCGCGAGGTCGGCGTTGTCCGGGTCGATGCCCTTGGCCCGTTCCAGAATCTCGATGGCCCGACGGTAGTCGCCACCCTTCACCACGTATTCCTGGGCCAGGTACATGTCCTCGGCGGACTTCATCGCGAACGCCGCCCGCTGCTCGTCGTTCATCTCCCCGCCGAGTTCCCACTCGGCCTCGTTGATGTAGTTGACGAGCTTCTGAGCGAAGGCCTCTCCGTCGGCGCCGATCTCTTCGTCCAGGGCCTCTGCCTGAGCGGCGAGAGCCTCGGCATCCTCGCCCTCGGCAGGCGCCGCGGCCTGGGCACGCAACCGCTCCAGTTCGGCCCGCTTGCCGTTCAGGGTGGCCTGAGCCTCCTCCAGTTCCGCCCAGGCCTCCGCCCTCGCGGTGGCCGTCCGCTCCTCCTCGGATGGGCCGCACGCGGCCAGAGAAGCGAGTAGAAGAAGAGCAGCAGCGCCGGCGGCTGAAACCGCCCGACCCGGCCGCCTGACTGGAGAGAATCTCGACATTCCGGCGCCTCCTTGGATCCCTGTTCGCGTACCGGCCACTATACCCCAAGGGCAACCGCCATGGGGCCGGAAGCCTGCGCCGCGAAACGCCGCGAGGGGGTGCCGGGGGGCAGGCTCCCGGCCAGGATGGGACGGGAAGGAAATCCGACCCGAAGCCGGGCAATCCTGGGGCTATACTGCGGCACTGCGCTCGGGGTCCGAAGGGTCCATAGCTCAGCGGTTAGAGCATCCGGCTCATAACCGGCAGGTCCCTGGTTCGAATCCAGGTGGACCCATACCGCGCAACTCCGGAACGGAACTGAATGGAAAGAGTCCTTGACACGATCGTAGAGCTACAGGAGGCAAGCGTAGAACTCTCACGCAGCCTCACCCTGCTCGACGGGGTTCCCGAGTCGATGCAGGAACTTCACGACGAATACGAGAGCAAGCGCGGCGAGATCGAAGAGCTAGAGCAGGAACACCAGCAGGCGGAGCTCGAGCGGCGCGCCGCCGAAACGGAGTCGGCAGCGGGCAAGGACAGCATCGAGCACTACCAGGAGCAGATCTCCCGCGTCACCACGCAGCGCGAGTACGGCGCGCTGCTGAGCGAGATCGACACGGTTCGCGCGCAGATGCGGGAGGCCGACGAGAAGGCGCTTCTGGCCCTCGAGCGCCAGGATCAGACGTCGGCGGTCCTCGAGGAACTCCGCGGGGCTTTCGAGAGTCTGGACGTGCAGTACCAGGAGGCGTTGGCCGCCTGGGAGGAGCAGAAGCCCGCCATGCGGAAGCGGGTCGACGTGCTGAAGGGCCGGATCGAGGTCTTTCGCGAACGTCTGCCACCCGCGACCCTGAACCAGTACGAGCGCCTGTTCGAGCGCCACGGCGGAAGCCCGCTGGCGGTCATCCGGGTCATCGAGAGCGTCAAGGCTCCGATCCGGCACTGCTCGTTCTGCAACTACCGGATCCGGCCCCAGGTCGTGCTCCAGATCCAGACCCAGGGGGCGCTCGTTCCCTGTGACTCCTGCCAGCGGATCCTCTACCTGGACAACGGAGAAGCCGACTGAGCGAGGCGCCGGGGACGACAACCGCCGATCGCTATGCCGACTTGACCGAGCGGCTGTCGGAGGCGTGCCGGCGCGCCGGGCGAGCCGCGCACGAGGTCGTCCTGGTCGGCGCCTGCAAGAGGCAGCCCCGGGAGCGCATCGTCGAGGCGGTGGACGCCGGGCTCCGGGTCCTGGGCGAGAACCAGGTTCAGGAGGGCGAGGCACATCGCGCTGCGCTGCTCGAGGCGGGTTGCGACGATGTCGAGTGGCGACTGATCGGCCCCCTGCAGACGAACAAGGCCCCGCGGGCCTGCAGCGTCTTCGACGTGTTCGAAGCCGTCGATCGGGTCAAGGTCGCGCGGCGGCTCGACCGCGTGCTGCGGACCCGGCAGGGAGGGCGGCGGACATGCCTGCTTGAAGTGAACATCGGCCGCGAGCCCAACAAGCACGGGTTCCTGCCCGAGGAGAAGGACACCATGCTGGGCCTGGCCGAACTGGACCACCTCGCCGTCCGCGGGCTGATGGCGATCCCACCGCGGCGCGCGGACCCGCGCGAGTCCCGAGGCGACTTCGCGGCCCTGCGCCGCCTGCGCGACGAACTGGGCCGGCGCGGCCTGTTCGGCGACCACGAGGGGTGGCTGTCGATGGGGATGAGCGCGGACTTCGAGATCGCCGTGCTGGAAGGCGCCACCCACGTACGGATCGGTTCCGCCCTGTTCGGCCCCCGCTCGTGACTGCTACCGTTCTACCCTTGGAAACCCTCTCCGACCTTCTCTTCCGGGTCGCGGAACGCTACGGCGAACGCGAGGATCTGCTCTCCATTCGGCGGCATCGCCGAACCGAGTCGCTTTCGGCAGCCCGGTTCGTCGACCAGGTGCGCCGGACAGCAACGGCGCTCGAATCACACGGGGTGGTCAAGGGCGACCGCGTGGCGCTCTTCTCGACCAACCGCCCGGAGTGGCACGTGGTCGACTTCGCATGCCATCTCCTGGGAGCGGTGCCGGTACCGATCTACCCCACCCTGACCGCGGCCCAGGTCGCCTACATCCTTCTCGACAGCGGCGCGGGCTGGGTCTTCTACGACGACGCCGCGAAACGGGAGCTGCTCACCGCCCTGGCGCCCCGGGGCGAAGGCGAGGGCGGCGCGGAGCAGCAGGGCCTGCGGCTCGTCGCTTTCGAACCCGCCGCGACCGCAGAGGGCGGAACGAACCTCGAAGCGCTGATCGGCGACGCGACGCCGCCGGAGGACGATTCGCTGGAGCGCTTCCGGGGGCGGGTCGGTCGCGACGACACGGCGAGCATCATCTACACCTCGGGCACCACCGGCGACCCCAAGGGCGTCGTCCTGTCGCACAGGAACTTCGTCTCGAACATCCTCGCGTGCCAGAAGCTCTACCCCCTCGGCGAGGAGGACCAGGCCCTCTCCTTCCTGCCCCTCTCCCACGTCTTCGAGCGCACCGTCGACTACCTCTTCTTCCACCGCGGCGTGTCGATCCACTACTCCCCGGCGATCGAGCGGGTCGCCGGCCTGATGCCGACTGTCCGTCCCACCGTCCTGTGCTCGGTGCCCAGGCTCTACGAGAGCGCCTACATGCGCATCCAGGCCACGTTCAGGACGCAACCGTGGGCCCGTCGCCGCCTGATCGACTGGGCGCTCAAGGTCGGCCGGCGGCGGGCCGAGCGCGGCGGCGCGGCCGTCCGGGGCGTGATCGCCGATCGCCTCGTGTTCCGGAAGATCAAGGAACGGTTCGGCGGCCGCCTGCGCTTCGCGATATCGGGCGGCGCCCCGATCGCCGACGAAGTCGGGGCGTTCTTCGACGCGATCGGCATCCGGCTCTACCAGGGCTACGGCCTGACCGAGACCGCGCCGGTGCTGGCCGTCGAGTACCCCGGCGCGGCGCGGCGCGGATCCGTCGGCCCGGCCGCCCCCGGGGTTGAACTCCGCATCGACCACGACGGCGAGATCCTGGCCCGCACCGAGGGCCTGATGCAGGGCTACTGGAAGAAACCCGGGGCAACGGCCGAGGCGATCGACCCGGACGGCTGGTTCCACACCGGCGACATCGGCCGGCTGGACGACGACGGCTACCTCTACATCACCGACCGCAAGAAGGATCTGCTGGTCACCAGCGGCGGCAAGAACGTCGCACCCCAGCCCATCGAACAGATGATGGTCACCCACCCGGCCGTGGCGCAGGTCGTCGTGGTCGGCGATGGCTATCCGTACCTCAACGTCCTGGTCGTCCCGAACTACGCGGAGCCGCCGCCGCCGTTCGAGGGCCTGGACCCGGACGAGCTACGACGGGATCCGCGCCTTCAGGAGACGATTCAGCGGCTGCTGGACGAGGTGAACGAGCGCCTGCCCGCCCATGAACGGGTGCGCCGCTTCCGGCTGCTGGAGCGCGAGCTGACGCTTGAGGAGGGCGAGATCACGCCCACGCTGAAGGTGCGCAGGAAGATCGTGAGTGAGCGCTACCGCGACGTGATCGCCTCGATGTACCTCAAGAGTCAGCGCGTAAGCTAGTTCACTCGGCTGGACAGATCGGTGGGGTCCGGCGCCTCCTCGATCACGCCGTGAACGTCCTCGTAGCGCCGGAGGTTCGTGCCCAGCGCCCTGATGATCCGTTTCAGGTGACCCGGGCTGGTCACGATGCGGGCGCTGACGATGCCCTGCGGCGGCACCACGTTGATGAAGTCGAGGATGAACTCCTCGCGCGTATGCGTGATGCGCAGCAGGTTGGAGTACGCCCCCTTGAGTTCGGCGTCGCCGATCTTCACGTTGATCGACGATGACGACTCCTGGTCGCCCTGTTCTTCCTTGGGTCGCTCGCTCATTCCATCCTCCGTGAATCACTGGCTGCGCCGGCCTTCCGGCCGGCATTCCGGGCGCCGCCGCCGAACGGAGGCGCGCTGTCTGAATGGTCTGGCGAACGCCAATCGATCGCCGCTTGCAGGTCGGCGGCCCCGTCACCGGCACCGCCGTCCAGCGCCTCTACCTGCCACTCGTGGTCCGGGAGGTAGAGACCGATACTTCGTAACGCCGAACTCTCGGCCACCGTGAACCGCAACGCCCGGCGGCGGTAGTCGTACGCCCTGCCGTCCCGGGCGTGAACCGCGAGATCGACCGTGTACTCGCCCGGCGCCAGCCGCAGTTCCGGACAGGCCAGGCGCACCCGCACGGGGCCGCGCAGCAGGAGCGGTTCGTACCCGGCGAGATCCGTGTTCGTGCCCCAGCAGTCCACGCCGCGCGGCGTCTTGACGCCGACCCCGAAGACGAAGTCGTCCAGTTCCTCCCGCGGCTCGACCTCGAGTTCGAACACCGCCGCTTCTCCGCAGTGCAGGTGATAGCGCTCCTCGCAGGCGGCGCCGGCCAGGAGCCGGGCACCGACGATCCGCGCCTGGCCGGACCCCCAGCGCGAGACCTCCTCCTCCGCATCCGGCGCCGTCTCTTCTTGCTCCGGCGGCGACTCGCTGGTTTCGGCGGCCAGGGCCCGGCGCCGGTCGTGAGCCTCGCCCTCGCGCGCGGCGACGGCCTCGAAGTAGGCGTCGATCACCCGCCGCGTCGAACCGATCGCCCGCAGACGCCCCTGGTCGAGCCATACCGCCCGGTCGCAGAGTTCGTCGATCAACCCCATCGAGTGGCTCACCACGAGCAGCGTGCCGCCCTTGGCCAGGTGCTCCTCGATGCGGGCGATGCAGCGGTGGACGAACTCCTCGTCGCCTACCGCCAGGACTTCGTCGACGAGGAGGATCTCGGGGTCGGTATGGACGGCGACCGAGAAGCCGAGCCGCACGTACATGCCTGACGAGTAGTTCTTGATCGGCTCCTCGATGAAGTCGCCCAGTCCGGCGAACTCCACGATGTCGTCGTAGCGCTCCTCGATCCGGGCGCGGCTCAGGCCGAACAGCGCCCCGTTGATGAAGATGTTCTCCCGGCCCGAAATCTCGGGGTGAAAGCCGGCCCCCAGCTCGATCAGGGCGGCGACCCGGCCGTTGACCGTCAACTCGCCGGCCGTGGGCCGCAAGAGGCCGGCGACCAGCTTGATCAGCGTCGATTTGCCGGAACCGTTGCCTCCGATGATGCCCACGGCCTCGCCCGCGGCGACTTCGAAGCTGACGTCGGTGAGCGCCTCGACCGCGTCCGAGGCAGCCAGTCCGCTGGTGAGGCTGCGCTCGAGAAGCGCGCTCTTCAGCGTCCGCAGGCGATAGCCGCCCGCCGCGCGCCGGTAGCGCTTGCCCAACGCCCGCAGGGCGACCGCCGGCTGACCCACTCAGACCGCCTCGGCCAACGTGTCGCTCAGCCGCGAGAACAGGCCGGCGCCCGCCGCCCAGGAAACCGCCGCGATCGCGGTCATCGTCGCCCACACCTGGAGTACCGGCAGGCGTCCGTGAAACAGGAGGTCCTGGATCGCCACGGTGAACGAGGTCATCGGGTTCAGTTGCACCAGCCGGGCCAGCTCGGGCGGGATGTCGCCCAGGGTGTAGATGATCGGGGCCAGGAAGAAGAGCAGAACGAGCACGTTGCCGAGCAGATCCCGCACGTCCTTGAAGTGGACGCCCAACGCCGACAGGCCGAACGCGAGGCCCGCGATCATCACCGTCTCGATCACCAGCACGAACGGCAGCAGCACGCAGGTCCAGCCGCCGATCGGATAGCCGAGCAGCCTGCCGGCGACCAGGGCCAGAGCCACGATCGGCAAGGCGAGCAGGAAGTGCATCAGGTTGGACACCACGGCGACCGCCGGCAGCACCTCGACCGGGAAGACCGCCTTGCGAATCAACCCGCTGTTGCCGGTCAGCGACGAACAGCCTTCGAGCAGCGAGGTCGAGAACCAGATCCAGGGGAAGAGGCCGGTGACGAGGAAGACGCCGTAGGGCTCGACGTCAACCAGATCCCCCCGCTTCAGGATCGTGCCGAAGACGAAGGAGTAGACGGCCAGGAGGAGCAGAGGGTTGAGCAGGGACCAGAAGAAGCCCAGCACGCTGCCCCGGTAACGCGCCCGCAGTTCCCGCAGGACCAGGGTCCACAGCAGGCCACGATAGCGAACGAGACAACGGGCAACCGCCAGCATGAGCAGCGGTCATCTTACGTCCCGGCGGGCTCCTGCTCGATCTCGAGATAGACGGGCGCGGGACCGAGCCGCACCGGGCCGGAAGGCACTTCCAGGCCATCCCGGTCCCGCGCGGTACGCACGCCGACGGAAGGGCGGTAGGCCTGGCCGCGGCGATTCAGCGCCCAGAGCGCCTGGACCTCGCGGCCTGGCGTGACGGCCCGGTAGCCGCGCACTCCCGCCGGCAGGAGGAGGCGCTTCACCTGGGCGCCGGCGAACTCGCGCTGGAGTTGACGCAGCGCGCGGTAGGCCGGGCGTCGCCTCATCGCGCCGCCTCGGGGATCGATCAGCCCGTAGCCGGCCGCCGCCAACTGCCACCAGTAGACGCGCTCGGCAAGGCCGGTCCCCAGGGCTTCGAGGCAGTAGCGGACGAGGTAGCTGGCCTGGGTGTCCTCGTCGACCGCGACATCCTGTCCGGCGGGCGCGTGAGGCCCCTCCCTGAGCGGCCAGTTGAACTCGGTGACCCAGCTTCGATCCGACGCGCAGTCCGGAGCCCGGCGGGCAAGCGCCTGCAGCAGGGCCAGTTTGCCTGCGAGGTCGAAGCCGAGTTGAGGATTCTCGGGCGCCCCCCGGCGGTCGACGTAGAGCTGGCTCGCGAGGATGTCGAAGCGGTGTTCGGCTCGGCCCGAGTGGACCAGCCCGGCGGTGGCGTGGGGCTCGAAGTCGATCACCGCGGGAGCAAGAACGAGCGCCTCCGGATTCCCCGCCCGCACGGCCGCACCCGCGGCGGCCAGGAGCTTCCAGTATTCGTCCGCGCGCCACACGCCCCACTTGCTGCGGTTGGGCGCCTGGCCGATGAGGAACCTGCTGCCGTGGGGCAAGAGGGCGGCGACGGCCTCCTCCACGCGCCGTAGCCAGAGATCGCCGTTCCGCACCAGCGATCGGTCCTGACCGAGCTGGAACACGAGGTCGACCGGCCGCGGCCCCCTGCGGCGGAGGATCTCCGCCAGTCGCAGGAGGTCGTCGTCCAGGCCGTCCCAGAGATGGAAGCGCAGCAGCACGCTCTCCACGCCGAGATCGTCGATCGCCTCGACGAGCGCGCCGACCGGCGCCGAGCCCGGACCCACCGCCACGCCGAGGCCACGGAACTGGACATTCTCGGGAACCGCTTCGACGCGCCGGCGGAGGCGCTTCCCCTCGACGATCGATGCCACCAGCGGCCCGGCGGCGCGAAGCAGCGGACGAGCGTGGTGGGCGGCGTCACGGAGGCGCACTCCGAGGCGCTGGCCACGCGTCGCCTGCTGGTGCGGCTGGTCCGTGAGCGGATCCCAGACCGCCCGCTCCTGGGCCTTCGCTCCCCGGTCCGCCGCCGGAATGTGGGGATGGGCCCGGCGGCGCGGCAGGAACAGATCGGCAAGGCGGCGCAGCCCCCGGCGGGCCCCTTCCTTCGACCGGATCCTGAGGCGGAAACCGTGGTGATAGACCTCGAACCAGAGCCGCTCCAACCGGGGCAACCCGCCGGAGCGATAGCCACGCAGGTACTCCGACCGGTCCGCCGGCCGCAACAGCGGCATCCTGCAGAGATCCCGCAGGCGCTGGCTCGCCGACAGCCGTCGCCGGAAGCGGGCCCGGTTGAGATCGACCAGGTACAGCTCCGCATCCGTGGTCGGCTCCGACAGGAGCACGTTGCCCGACGTCAGGTCCCGGAACCAGATCCCGTGACGGTGCAACTCCGCGGCCACTGTGCCGACGCGCCGCAGCAACGCCGGCCCATCGATTCGGGGAAAACGCGCCGCAGCCTGTCCGGCGTTCAGTGCCCTGAGCACGTAGCGCAACTCCGTGGCCCCCGGCACCAGCCGGCACACGAACCACGCGGGGCCGTCCAGGGTCTTCGACTCGGCATAGAGAAGCGGTTCCGGCGTCGCGATGCCCAGCCGCCGAAGCCTGCGGGCGGCATCGAAGCTCAGGCGCGCCCGCGTGCCCCGCCGGCGGCGGCGAAGCCTGGTCCGCAGGTCGTCGTGCCGGAACTGCTTCACGACCACGGCGACATCGTCTTCGTCCCGGCCGCCCGGCCATGTCGCCTCGTACAGGTAGCTCCTGCCCCAGTGCAGGCTGCGGGCCGCGTTGGCCGGATCGAGAACGCGCCGGAGCGCCGACTCGAAGTCCGCGCCCAGGTCGCCCGACGCGGCCTCCGGAGCCACGGCGCCGCTCAGGCCGTCGAGTTCGAACCGGCGCTCCGGTCCGCCCGCCTCGGCGGTCAGATTCCGTCCCCTGTTTCCACGTCGGCGACGACGAAGTGTTCACGATGCAGTTCCGGATCCGCCTGCACCAGGACCGGCGCCTCGAACGCCCCCTGCAGGCCGTCCAGCACCGCTGACTCGGCACCGCGCAGACCTTCCAGGACCTCCGGATGGACCCGCACCGCCAACTGACGGACGCCCCTCCCGGCGCGTGCGAGGCAGGTCCGCCGCAGTTCCAGGCAGATCGTCGCGACCGACTTGATGCGACCCCCGCCTCCACAGGTCGGGCAGTCCCGGGTCAGCAGCTTCTCCAGGTTCGCGTGGCTGCGGCGGCGAGTCAACTGGACCAGGCCGAACTCCGAGATGTCGAGCACCCTGTGCCTGGCCCGGTCCTTCCCGAGCTCTTCCTCCAGCCGGGAGAACACCGTCTCGCGATGGCCTTCCCGTTCCATGTCGATCAGATCGATGACCACGATGCCGGACAGATCGCGCAGGCGAATCTGACGCACCGCCTCGGCGACCGCCTCGAGGTTGGTCCGCAGGACCGTCTCGTCGAAGTCCGCGGAGCCGACGTCGCGACCGGTGTTCACGTCGATCGCCACGAGGGCCTCCGTCTGGTTGATGACCAGGTAGCCGCCCGACGGAAGCGGCGCCCGGTCCCGCAGCGCGGCTTCGACCGCGTCGTCGATCCGGTAGCGCTCGAACAGACCCCTGCGGGCCCGCTCCAGGCGCTGCAGGAGTTCCGGCTGCACCTGCCCGAGGTACCCGGCGATGCGCCGGTAGGCATCCGCGCCGTCCACCAGGAGCGCGCCCATGTCCGCGGAGAAGAGGTCGCGGACCACACGTACATCCAGTTCGTCCTCGCGGTGGAGCAGGGCCGGAGCCGTCGTGGCCGCCGTCCGTTCCTCGATCCGTCGCCAGACGGCGGCCAGCGCTTCGTACTCCGCCCGAATGTGTTCTTCCGCCACTCCCGCCGCGGCGGTGCGCACGATGCAACCCGGAAGAGCGACGGATTCGTCGCCACCGGCCTGGACCAGTTCCCTCAGGCGATCCCGTTCGTCCGTGTCCTCGATGCGCCTCGAAACACCGACGCGGTCACTGCCCGGCGTAAGCACCAGGTACCGGCCGGGAAGCGTGATCTGCGTGGTGATGCGGGCCCCCTTGCCCGCCAGCCCGTCCTTCGTGACCTGGACGATCAGATCCTGGCCCCGCCGCAGCACGCGGTCGATCGCCGGCGCCGCCTCGCGGGAAACGCGTTCAGCGACCCGTTCGACCGCGTCGTCCGCCCAGAGGTAGCCGTCGCGCGCCAGTCCGAGATCCACGAAGGCGGCTCGCATGCCGGGCAGCACCCGCCGCACCCGTCCCTTGTAGAGGTTGCCGACCAGGCCCCGGCGCCCGCGTCGCTCGATGAGAAGTTCAGCCAACCGGCCCGACTCGACCACCGCTACTCGCGTCTGGAGCGAATCGCCCTCAACCAGGAGCTCTCTGTCCATACGATGTGGGAGACCTATTCCGAGGGCTCGGGCCGACTGCTCACGTACTGGCGAACCTTCGTTGTGGTCAAGCGATTCTGTCCGTGCCGGCGCCTGCCGTTCAGACGTTGACGAACCGCCGCAGGTCGAGGCCGATGATCAGTCCGGTGGCCGCGTAGCAGAAGAGCATGAAGGAGCCGCCGTAGCTGAGGAAGGGCAGCGGAATGCCGGTGATCGGCAGCAGCCCGACCACCATCGCCGTATTGTAGAGAACGTGGCCGGCGATGATGGCCAGGAGTCCGACCACGAGCAGCAGGCCCGCGGGATCCCGCGCCGCCAGTGCGACACGGACGCCGTTCCCCAGGTAGAGGAGGAACAGGGCCATGACGAGGGTGACGCCGGCAAACCCGTACTCTTCCGCCAGCACCGCGAACACGAAGTCGGTGTGAGGAGTCGGCAGAAAGCGCAGGTTGGACTGCGTCCCCTCGCCGAAGCCCTTGCCGAAAGCCTGGCCCGAACCGACCGCGATCCGGCTCTGACGGACCTGGTATCCCGCCCCCAGAGGATCCGCCTGGGGCTGGAAGTAGCTCAGGACACGCTCCTTCTGGAAGTCCTGCAGGGCGAACACCCACAGTGCGGCCGCGAGCGCCAGAGCCGCCGCCAGCGCGACCAGCGCTGAACGCAGACTGACGCCGGTGACGGCCGCCATCGCGGCGAGCGCGGGCACGAACATCAGGGCGCCGCCCAGGTCCGGCTGTCTCGCGATGAGCAGCACCGGAACCGCCACGATCGCCGCGGTTGCCCACAGGCCGCCGCGCGGAGGAACCGGGCTCCGGTAACCGGCGAGCCGTCGCGCCACCAGCAGGACGGTCGCGATCTTGCAGAAGTCCGACGGCTGTCCGCCGAACCCGCCGATGCCGATCCAACTGCGGGCGCCGCCGGCCTCGTGGCCGAAGAACGTGACGGCGGCCACCGCCGCCACCGCCGCCAGGTAGATCCAGAGGGCGTGCCGAAGCAGCACGGAGTAGTCGACCAGGGCCGCGGCAACGAGGACCAGCAAACCGGCGACGATCCAGACGGACTGCCGCGAGACGTAGTCGGTCGTCAACTCGGCGGACGCGCTCGAGATCACGGCCAGACCGATCACCGACAGGCCGAGCGCCGAACCGACCAACTGCCATGAGATGGAACGGACCTGGCGCGCCAGGATCCGCGGATCAGGTCTGGACGGGAGAACCAAAGTACGTCTCGTGCATCCGCCTGGCCAGAGGCGCCGCGGCCTCGGAGCCTCGCCCTCCGTGCTCCACGAACACGACAACGACCAGCTCCGGCGCCTCGACCGGCGCGTAGGACGTGAACCACGCGTGATCGCCGTGCTCGAAAGGGAGGTCCTCGGACCGCGTCCACGTCGCCTGCGCGACGACCTGAGCGGTGCCGGTCTTTCCAGCGACCTGAACGACCGGCGTGCCCGCGGCGCGCCCGGTCCCGTTCGCGACCACGTTCGCCAATGCGTCCCTGACGAAGGCGATCACCTCGGCATCGAGGCCGACCGGCTCCGGCGGCTGCACTCCGTCCGCCAGCACATGGGGCTGCACCAGGAATCCCCCGTTGGCCACCACCGCGGTCATCGCGGCAACCTGAAGCGGCGAAACGAGTAGAGGTCCCTGGCCGATCGCTACCGAGATCGTCTCACCCGGGTACCAGGGCAGCCCCCGGCTGGTCAGACTCCAATCCGGATCCGGCACCAACCCCTCGCGTTCGGCGGGCAACTCGACACCTGTCGGCCGTCCGAGGCCGAGCAGACGGGCATAGCGGGCGATCCTCTCGATCCCCATCTTCATGCCCTGCCGGTAGAAGTAGATGTCGCAGGAGTGCTGCAATGCGCCCCGGAGGTCGAGGCGGCCGTGCCCTCGGGACTGCCAGCAACGCCAGCGACGGTCGTACAGCCGGGTCGAGCCGCCGCAGTAGACCTGTTCTTCCGGATCGATCAGGCCATCGGCCAGCGCGGCCACGGCCATCGCGATCTTGAACACGGATCCCGGAGGGTAGGTGTTGTGGATGGCCCGAGTCTGAAGCGGTCGGTTCGGTGCGTCGACGATCCGTTCCCAGTCTTCCTGGTCGAGGCGGCCCGCCAGCCCGTTCGGATCGAAGGACGGCGAGGAGACCATGGCCCGAACCGCGCCGTCCCGCGGATCGAGGGCAACGATCGCACCGACCTTGCCTTCGAGCAGCTTCTGCGCTTCCTGCTGCAGTCCGAGATCGATGGTCAGGGTGACTGACTTTCCCGGCACGGCGTCGGTTCGTTCGACATCCTCGCCCGAGGCGACGCGGCCGCGGCTGTCCACGACCACGGTTCGCTCGCCGGCTGTCCCCCGCAACGCGCCGTCCCGCAATTGCTCCACCCCGCTGCGACCGATCATGTCGCCGGCAACGAGCGTCGGGTCCCCGTCCTGCTCAGCCGCCGTCGGCTCGCTCAGGTACCCAAGCAAATGCGCGGTCTGCTCGCCGTACCGGTACAGGCGGCGCCGGCCGGCGGCGATCTCGAACTCCGGGTGCTCCGATATGTCGCCGGCGACCTCGAAACGCGCCACCTGGTTCAACTCGAGTTCCTCGGCCAAGAGGACGGGCACATCCCGAGGCACACCGCGATAGCGGCCGAGCGAATCTTCCAGCTCGTCTGCGTCCCGTTCCAGGATCTCGGCTGCGAACGCCAGGCTGGCGTCCAGATCGGCGCTCAGGCTTCGGTCGATCAGGAGCCGGAACGTGGGCACGTTCTCGACCAGGACTCGACCGGAACGGTCATAGATCAGGCCCCGCGCGGGCTCCAGGCGGACCACCCGAAGGCGATTGTTCTCGGCCAGCTCCCAGTAGTGCTCCGAACGAACGATCTGGAAGTACCAGAAGGAACTCAGAACGACGAAGAAGCCCACCGCAAGCGATGCGGCAAGCCATCTCAGGCGCGTCGCCATCAGGAGCAGCACGCGGTCGGCGCTGTGCTCGTGGCCGGGAGTTTCCAGGTTCACCTTCCAAACACCGCTACTCGGCGCAGTCTCAACGGAGACGGCCTCCACGGAACCAACGGCGCCGTCCGGTTTCCAGTGTACGCCCCTTCGTCCGCTTCTCCATCCAGCCTCGCATCTGATCCGTCACCCAGAGAACGGCAAGGCCCACCACCGTCGTCAACACGACGCGGAGCAGCACGGCGATCGCGCCCGGATCGAACAGCGCAATCTCGAGTATCGCGATCAGGCCGATCACGATGACCTGGTGAACCAGCACGCCGGTCGCAATCAACACCAGGGTCACCACCCGCTGGGTCGTGAGGATCCGCTGCGAGACACGCGCGGCGCCGTATCCGACCACACAGCAGGCCACGCCGTGCAGACCAAGAACCGACGACGTGACGATGTCCTGAACCAGGCCAGCGGCCAGACCGCCCGCCAGACCTCGAAGAGAATCGCCCCGCACGCTGTTCAGGACGACCAGCAGCACGAAGAGGTCGACGGTTGCGGCGACCTCCGGGAGGAGCCCCCCAAGCAGCATCTCGACCAGGGCAACCGCCGCCAGGACGCCGGCGAACCTACCGGCTGATGCCATCCGCGCCGTCCATGATGACTTCGGGCAGAGGTTCGCGGCGCCACACGAAAGCATGGCTGAGCGAAGCGAGATCCACACTCGGGACGATCCGTATGTCGTGGAACAGGTCGCCGTTCGACTCCACGGAGATGATCGTGCCGATCGGGACGCCGCGCGGGAAAACGCCGTCGATTCCGGCAGTGATCACCCGGTCGCCAGGCCGGACATCGACCTGCAGCGGCACGAACATCAGGGATAGCGTGCCGGCGTCCGCGGTGCCCCTGACGATGCCCTGACGGCGTGTGCGCTCGATCATCGCCCCTACGGACGACGCCCGGTCCGTGACCAGCAGTACCCGCGCGTACTTGCTGCTGGCCGAGACGACGCGGCCCAGGAGGCCGTCCGTCGTGGTCACCGGCCGGCGGGCCCAGTCTTCCCGGTCCCTGCCTTCAGGCAGGTGCAGGATCGCCGTTCGTCGCCAGGAACGGTGATCGACGTAGACGATGTCGGCCCTCAGCAGATCGGCACGCGACGACGGCTCGAAGCGTAGCGGCTCCGACATCAGGTCCGCCTCCAGCCGAGCGCCCACCGCGGCCGCGTAGGCCGACTCCACGTCTCGCAGCCGATTCCGCAGCTCCTCGTTCTCCCGCTCCAGCGCCGCCCTCGTGGAACGGTCCTCCCGGATGCGGCCGACGACCCCGCCAGCCGCCGCGACGAACCGCTTGATCGGCCCCTCGAACCACAACGCGATGTCGCCTGCCTGCTCGGGCGACTGCAGCGTCAGGAGCGCAAGGAGGACGGCCACGGCGACGGCGAACAGGACCGCAACCCGACGCTCGCTCATGATGGACGTTCTCTCCGGTCAGGAACCTGCCAGGCGTTTCGGGGCGCTAGCGGACGGAAACCCTTCGCAGCAGATCGATATCCCGCAACACCCGGCCCGCTCCGAGCACGACGGATGCCAGTGGATCCTCCGCGGCGAAGACCGGCAGCCCCGTCTCCTCACGCAGGCGCTGGTCCAGTGCGAGGAGCAACGCTCCGCCGCCGGAGAGCACCACGCCCTTGTCCATCACGTCGGCCGAGAGCTCCGGCGGCATCCGTTCAAGGGCCTGAAGCACCGAGTCGACGATCGCCTTGACCGGCTCCGCGAGCGCTTCCCGGATCTCTCCGTCGGAGATCTTCAGACTGCGCGGCACGCCCGCGACGAGGTCGCGGCCCTTGATGTCCATGTGCATCGCCTCCCGGAGCGGGAAGGCGGACCCCAGTTCGACCTTGATCGCCTCCGCGGTCCGCTCGCCGATCAGCAGATTGTGCTTGCGCTTGAGGTGCTGGGCGATCGCGTCGTCCATCGCGTTGCCCGCCACCCGCAGCGAGCGGCTGTAGACCGTGCCGGCAAGCGAGATGACGGCGACATCCGACGTTCCCCCACCGATGTCGACGATCATGTTGCCGGTCGGTTCCGTGATCGGCAGACCGGCCCCGATCGCGGCCATCATCGCCTGCTCGACCAGGTAGACCTCCGAGGCGCCGGCGCTCATTGCCGATTCCCGGACCGCGCGCTTTTCCACCGGCGTGATCTCGGACGGCACGCCGATCACGATTCGCGGGCGGGCGAAGCGGCGGCCGTGGTGGGCCTTGCGGATGAAGTGCTTGAGCATCTGCTCGGTCATGTCGAAGTCGGCGATGACCCCGTCCTTCATCGGCCGCACGAGTGCCAGGATGCCCGGCGTACGGCCCAGCATCTCCTTGGCCTCGGAGCCGACCGCCTCGATGCGGTTGCTCTGGTTGTTCACGACCACGACCGACGGCTCGCGTACCACGATGCCGTTCGCCTGGGTGAAGACCAGGGTGTTCGCGGTCCCCAGGTCGATTGCCAGGTCGCTTGAGAACCAATGCAGGAAGCGCATCGAGTCGAACCTTATCCTGATACGATCGGCGCCGCCTCCGGGCGCCCGGCGGGAGCCACAGTCATGCTGAACGTCATCCGCAAGAACATCAAGAGCTTCTACCCCCTGGCGATCGGGCTCGCGGGCGTGTTCGTGCTCCTGGTCTTCACCGACTTTCAGTCACTGGACGGCACCCAGGTCAACCCGATTGCCGCCAAGGTGGGCCGGGAGGACATCACGTTCGCCGAGTTCGAGCGCAGCTACCGAAACGCCGAAAGCCGCTACCGGGAGATCTACGGCGACGCGTTCACCGCGGATCTGGCCGATCAGTTGCAACTTCCCGTTCAGGCCATCGAAGCCCTGATCAACGATCGTCTCCTGACCCGCGAGGCCGAGCGATTGGGGCTAACGGTCAGCAGGGAGGAACTACAGGAGGAGATCCTCTCCATACCCGGTCTGACCGATGGCGCCGGCAACTTCATCGGCGCGCGGGAGTATCAGAACGTCCTGCGAGCCAACCGGTACACGGTGGACGAGTTCGAGGCCGGGTTGCGCACCTCGGTGCTGGTGACGAAGCTGCAGAACGCACTGAGCGAGGTGGCGCACGTTTCCGACGCCGAGGTCGAGAAACGCGCCCGCGACGCGGCCGAGCGGGCGGCTATCCGCTACATCCAGGTCCCGGCGAGCCGCTACGCCGCTGACGCCGAACCCTCGGGCGACGAAGCGGCCGCCTACTTCGAGACGAACCGCGACGACTTCCGTCTTCCCGAACGCAGGCGGATCGGCTACCTCCTGGTCAATACGAACACGGTCCGTGCGGAACTCGAAGTGACCGACGATGAGATCCAGGGCTACTACGACGACAACAGCGCGCAGTTCGAGGTGCCGGAACAGGTGCGGGCCAGCCACATCCTCCTGCTGGAGACGGAGAGTCGCAGCGGCGAGCAGGCGCGGGCCCAGTTGAACGAACTGCGAAGCCGTATCGAGGCCGGCGAGGACTTCGCCGCGCTGGCCACCGAGTACTCGGAGGACGAGGCGACCGCGGCCTCGGGCGGCGAACTGGGTTACTTCGTCCGCGGCGCGATGACCCAGCCGTTCGAGGAAGCGGCCTTCGCGGCCGGCAGCGGCGACCTCGTTGGACCGATCGAGAACCAGCTCGGACCCCGCACCGGACATCACCTGATCTTCGTCCACGACCGTCGTGAAGGCGGCCGGCAGTCGCTGGAGGAGGTGAGCAACCTGATCCGCGTCCAGCTTCTCGCCACGAGGGCTGAGGAGGAAGGCCGGAGCCGCATCGACGCCCTCGCGGAGAGACTGGGCGACCAGCCGTTCGAGGGCGAGACGGAAGCCCGCGAACTGGCGGCGGTGGAGGGTCTGAGTTTCGAGGTCACCGAGCCTTTCGGCGAAGATGCCACGGTTCCCGGCGTGGGCCGAAACTTCAACTTCTCCTCCGAGGCGTTCGGCCTGGAAACCGGCGCCTGGTCGGAGCCGGTGCGCGTCGCGGCGGGATGGGCCATGCTGGCGTTGCTGGAGGTTCTGCCGCCCCGGGACGCCGAGTTCGGGGAGGTCGAGGCCGACGTGCGCGAGGCCTTGCGCGAGCGGAAGGAGGGTGAACTCCTGACCGCCGCGCTCGCCGGGGCGAAGACGCGGCTGGACGAAGGACTCAGCCTGGACGACGCAGCGACCGAGTTCGACGCCGTGGTCGAGGAGAGCGGAAGCTTCGGCCTGCGCCAGGCGATCGGGGCCCTGGGCGCCGTGCCGGACCTCTCCCGGGAAGTCTTCGCGCTCTCCGCGGGCCAGTTCGGCGGCCCGGTCGACACACCGTTCGGCGGGGTTCTGTTCGAGGTCACGGAACGGGAGTCCTTCGACCCGGCAACGTTCGACCGGGAGGCCACACGGAGTCAACTCCTCTCCGAACGCACACTGACGCTGCTGCAGTCCCAGCTCGGGCGCCTGCGCGAGGAGCTCGGCGTCAGCTACACGAAGGACTTCATCGAGAACTTCGGTCTCGGCGAGACCGAAGCCGCCGGAACCTGACCGCCGCAAGGCGCCCGACACCCGCTTGATCGGCTATCTGCGCGGGCGTCGACAGGCCCTGGGCCCCGAACTCCTCGTTCTCGACGTGGGCGGCGTCGGGTACTCCGTACGGATCCCGCTTTCGACCTGGTTCGAGGTGGACCGGCTCGAGGCGGACGCCGAGGTCGGCCTCTTCATCCACACGCACGTTCGCGCCGACGCGATCGAACTCTTCGGCTTCTGGAGCGAAGCGGAGCGGACCCTGTTCGAGCATTGCCTCGGCGTCAGCGGCGTCGGGCCCCGGCTGGCCCAGGTCGTCCTCTCCGGCGGCTCGACCGCCGATCTGCTCACGGCGATCGCCAGCGGCAACGTCGCCTCGCTGACCCGGATCCCGGGCATCGGCCGCAAGACCGCCGAGCGGATGGTGCTGGAGCTGAAGGAGAAGGCGAAGCTGCTGCTCGCGGAGTCCGGCGCCGAACCTCCGCCAGTCGAGCCGAAGCTCGAGAGCGAGCACGACCAGGTCGCCGGCGCCCTGATCAACCTCGGCTACCGCCCGAGCGAAGCCCAGCGAGCGGTCTCCCGTGTCCTCAGCGAGCACCCCGAAGTCGAGTTCCAGGAACTCCTGCGCCTGAGCCTGCGCCAGCTCTCCCGGCTCTGAACGACTGAGCCCGCTGCAGGCGCCGGGGCCGCGGGGCGGAGGAGGCACCCGCCCGTCTTGGGGCAGGAGGGGTCTGCTCCCAGGTGACGTGAGCGCTTGAGAGGAGATGGGAAGGGGTTGCGCTCACTCCGCTTCACTCGCTCCGGTTGGGCGTCAGTTTCCTGCAATGTCGTCGGGAGTCGCTCGTTCAGAGGCACCTGGGAGCAGACCCCTCCTGCCCCGACAGGGCTGGCGGTCGTTGCCGAGAGGCGGAGCACCGATCTGTCTCCGGGTGACTTTCTGGTCGGGACTGCCCGCGGTGCTGTCATGTCATCCGCATGTAGAGAACTCCGCCACGCCGGAGCCGTCCTCTGGGTGCGCGGACCTTCTGGTCCGCATCAAGCGCGATGCTGCGAAGCAGCGAGCACGAACCTGTCTGAGCAAACGCCTGGGGCGCACCCGCCACAGGCCGCGATACGATCCGCCCATGGCCGGGACCGGCGGTACCGACGGTGAAGAGAGCGTTCTCTCCGCCGTTCGGGACGCGGAGGACCGTCGACTCGAACCGTCGCTCCGGCCGCAGCGGCTGAGCGAGTATCTGGGTCAGGAGAAGATCGTCGAGCTGCTCGACATCTACATGCAGGCGGCGCGCCGGCGGGGTGAAGCTCTCGATCACGTCCTGCTGTTCGGCCCCCCCGGGTTGGGCAAGACGACTCTGGCCCACATCATCGCCAGGGAGATGGGCTCGGCGCTGCGGTCCACGTCCGGTCCGGTCCTGGAGCGGGCGGGCGACCTGGCGGCGATTCTGACGAACCTGGAACCCGGGGATGTCCTCTTCATCGACGAGATCCATCGTCTCGGCCCGACGGTGGAGGAGATCCTCTACCCGGCGCTGGAGGACTTCCAGCTCGACCTCGTGATCGGTTCCGGGCCGATGGCCAAGACGGTGCGCATCGACCTGCCCCGCTTCACGCTGGTCGGCGCGACGACCCGGGCCGGCCTGATCACGCCGCCGCTGCAAGGGCGCTTCGGCATCGTCCACCGGCTCGACTTCTACGGCCCCGACGTCCTCAGCGTGATCATCCGGCGCTCCGCGGAACTGCTCGAGGTGCCAGTCGATCTGGGCGGCGCCGCCGAGATCGCCCGGCGCAGCCGCGGTACGCCCAGGATCGCGAACCGGTTGCTGCGCCGGGTGCGCGACTACGCGCAGATCGAAGCGGACGGACGGATCGACCGCGACACCGCGAACCAGGCTCTCCTTCAGCAGGAAGTGGACGAGCAGGGCCTGGACAAGATTGACCGCAGAATCATGAAACTGCTGATCGAGCAGTACGGGGGCGGCCCGGCCGGCCTGAAAGCGCTCGCGGCGTCCGTCGGCGAAGACGAGGGCACGATCGAGGACTTCTACGAGCCGTACCTGGTCCAGAAGGGCTTCCTCCAACGCACCCGTCGCGGCCGCGTCGCCACCAAGCGAGCGTACGAACACCTGAACCTGCAAGTCCGGGGCACCCTGTTCTGAAGCGGCGCACCGGGAACGGTGCGCCCACGAAGGCAAGGAAGCTGAATCTGCTCGGGGGAAGGTCGCTGGTCCACTTCAAGGGTCCGCCTCTCGGCAACGACCGCCAGCCCTGTCGGGGCAGGAGGGGTCTGCTCCCAGGTGCCTCTGAACGAGCGACGGCCGACGACATCGCAGGAAACCGACGCCCAACCGGAGCGAGTGAAGCGGAGTGAGCGCAACCCCTTCCCATCTCCTCTGACGCGCGAACGTCACCTGGGAGCAGACCCCTCCTGCCCCAAGACGGGCGGGTGCGTCCTCCACCGTAGCGCCGACTCTCGTTGGCGTATACGCTAATGCGCCTTTCGCGCCCTAACGACGACGTGACTCCAGCCCCTACCCACCATGATCGTTCTCAAGTTCGGCGGCTCCTCTGTGGCCGATGCACCGCGGCTCCAGGCCGCCGCCCGCATCGTGCGGCGGCGCCTCGGCGGCGCCTCGGCGAACGGCGCGGTGGTCGTATCCGCCCTGGGGGGCGTCACGGACCGGCTGCTGGGGACGGCCGCCGCTGCCCTGGAGGGCGGCGATCCGGCTGAAGCGGCGCGCGAGACAGCGGCGCTGCGCGTTCATCATCTGGGAATCGGGGCGCAAGTAGCGACCGACGACGATCGGCCGGCCCTGGCGACCACGGTCGAAGCCCTCTGCGACGACCTTGCCGCGGCGGTGCGCGACTGCGCAGCCGGCACGCACACGGAGGGCCGCTCAGCCGAGGCTCTGGTCGACCGGGTCGTCTGCCACGGCGAGCTCCTCTCGACCCAACTCCTGGCGGCCGCCCTGCGCGCCGAGGGGCTGCCCGCCGAGGCTTGCGACGCGCGCCGCCTGGTGTCGACGGACCGCTCCTTCCAGGCGGCCACGGTCGATCTGGACCGGACCCTGGAGGCGATCGCCACCCACTTCGGGAATCTCGGCCCCGACGCTCCGCTGCAGGTCGTGACCGGCTTCCTGGGCAGCAGTCCGGACGGTGAGACGACGACCCTGGGACGCAGCGGATCCGACCTCAGCGCCTCCCTCTTCGGCGCCGGCCTCGATGCCGAGCGGATCGAGATCTGGACCGACGTTCCGGGCGTCATGACGGCCGATCCCCGACGCGTGGAGGACGCACTGCCGATCCCGCGGCTGAGCTACGAGGAGATGCTGGAACTCTCTCACTTCGGCGCCAAGGTGGTCTATCCACCGACGGTGACACCGGCTCGCCGCAAAGGCATTCCTCTACTGGTCCGCAACACCCTGGATCCCGAACACCCCGGAACCATCATCGACGACGACGGCGAGGTCCGCGAACGAGCCCGCGGCACGGCAGTCACTGGCATCTCCTCGATCGACGACGTCCACCTGATGCTTCTGGTGGGCGACAACCTGGTCGGCACGCCGGGAGTTGCCGCCCGCCTCTTCGACGCCCTGGCCGCCTGCGGCGCCAGCGCGATCCTGATCTCCCAGGCCTCCAGCGAGCACTCGATCTGTTTCGCGGTGGAACCCGGTGTGTCCGAGGCGGCAAGGCGGGCCGTGGACGCCGAGTTCCAGACCGAGATCGAGGCCGGCTCCGTGCGGCCCCTGAGGGTCGAGCGGGACCAGTCGATCCTGGCCGTGGTTGGCGACGGCATGCGCGATCGGCCGGGGATCGCGGGGCGCGTCTTCGGCATCCTGGGCCGGCGCGGCGTGAATGTGAGGGCAGTCGCCCAGGGATCGTCCGAACGGAACATCTCGATGGTCGTGTCCCGGGCCGACGAGGGCAGAGCGGTGCGCTTCATCCACCGTGAGTTCTTCCATGGGGCCGCTTCCGGCCGGCTCGCCGTCTACGTGCTCGGCGTCGGCGGCGTCGGCTCGGCGCTCCTCCGGCAACTCGCCGCCGAACGCGACCCGCTGGCGCGGCAGGGGATCGATCTCCAGTTGCGCGGCCTCGCCAGCTCCCGTTTCATGGTCCTTCAGTCCCGCGGCGGCCAGAGTCTCGATCCCGGAGCCGCTCCGGATCCCGAGGGCTGGCGGTCCGAACTTGAACGCAACGGCGAGAAAGCCGACCTCGACCGCCTCCTGGAGCACCTCGGCGAGACGGCTGCCGGCGGTGGTCGTACCGTGCTCGTCGACGTCACCGCGAATGGTTCGATGGGCGCCGTCTACCACCGCGCACTGGACGCCGGCGCCGCGATAGCCAGCGCGAACAAGCTCCCCTTCGCCGGGCCGATCGAGGACTTTCGCTCCTTCCGCCCCTCCGGCGCCCGGAACGTCTTCCACGAGGCGACCGTCGGCGCCGGCCTACCGGTGCTCCACACCGCGGACATGCTGCTCGGCGCCGGTGACCGCATCGATCAGGTGTCGGGGGTGTTCTCGGGCACGCTCGCCTATCTGACCGGGCAGCTGGGCGCCGGCAGCGTGTGGAGCGAAGCCGTCCGGGAGGCTCACAGTCTCGGCTACACGGAGCCGGATCCGCGCGACGATCTCGGCGGTCTGGACGTGGCCCGCAAGCTCCTGATCCTGGCCCGGATCTGCGGCTGCGATCTCGATCTGGACGACGTCGAGGTCGAGCCCATGCTGGACCGGCCCGACCTCGCCGACCTGCCGCTGGACGCCTGGTGGGAACGACTTGCCGAAGCGGACGTTCCGATGGCCGCCCGCTTCGCCGAAGCCGCGTCGGAGGGGCTCGAACTCGCCTATCTGGCAGAACTGGACACCTCCGGGGAGGCGGCAACGGCCCGGGTCGGACTGCGCGCCGTTCCCTCCGACCATCCGGTCGCGGGGATGCCCGCCTCGGACAACATGTTCGTCTTCAGCAGCCAGCGCTACCGGGAACGCCCCCTGGTCGTCCAGGGTCCGGGCGCCGGCACGGACCTGACCGCCGGCGGAGTGTTCGCCGACATTCTCCGTGCCTGGGCGGAAAGGGGAGCCTCACCATGACGACTCGAAGCGAACCCTTCCGCGCCGCCGTCCTCGGCGCGACGGGAACCGTGGGCCAGCGCTTCGTCACGCTACTGGAGGGGCACCCCTGGTTCGACTTGACCGCGCTGGCCGCCTCCGAGCGCTCCGCGGGGAAGGCCTACCGCGACGCGGTCACCTGGATTCAGACCCGGCCGATCGACGAAACGGTCGCGGCGATGCCCGTCCACACGATCGATGAGCTGAAGGAACGCGACTTCGACATCGTGTTCTCCGCCCTGGACGCGAGCGTGGCCAGGGACGTCGAGCCAGAGTTCGCCCGGCGCTGCCTGGTCGTCACGAACGCCAGCGCCCACCGCATGGACGAAGACGTCCCGCTCCTCGTGCCCGAGGTGAATCCGGATCACCTCGCGCTGCTGCCTCCGGCCAGGGACGGCGCCGCCCTGCCCCACGGCATCGTCGCCAACCCGAACTGCTCCACGATCGGGCTCGTGCTGGCGCTCAAGCCCCTGGCCTCCGCCTTCGGGTTCGATCGCATCTCCGTGGTTACCCTGCAGGCGGTATCCGGCGCCGGCCTGCCCGGCATCTCGAGCTACCAGATCCTGGACAACGTGATTCCGTGGATCTCCAGCGAGGAGGAGAAGCTCGAGATCGAGACCGGGAAGATTCTGGGCCGTGTCAGCGGCGGCATGATCGAGCGGGCCCAACTCGCGGTCTCGGCCCAGTGCAACCGGGTTCCCGTGGTCGACGGACACACCCTCTGCGTCTCGGTCGATCTGAAGGGTGAACCGGCGCTCGAGGATGTCCGGGAAGCGTGGAGATCGTTCCGCGCCGCGCCGCAGGAACTCGGTCTGCCGTCCGCGCCCGCGCAACCGATCGTCTATCTCGGCGACGACACTCCCCCACAGGCGCGGGTGCACCGTGACCTCGGCCGGGGCATGACGACCTCGATCGGACGGCTGCGCGAGTGCCCGATTCTCGGCTATCGCTTCGTCGCCCTGTCGCACAACACCCTGCGCGGCGCCGCCGGCGGGGCGCTGCTCGCCGCGGAACTGGCCGTCGCCAGATACGGCAGCGAATGAGCCGCTCGGTAAGGGCCTTCGCCCCGGCATCCGTCTCGAACATCGCCTGCGGATTCGACATCCTGGGGTTCGCCCTGCAGTCGGAGAGCAACGGACCTGCCGGCCCGGGCGACGTCGTCAAAGCGATGAAGCACCAACGTGATCCCGGCTCCGAAGCCCACGGCCCGGTCAGAATCACGGCCATTGCAGGCGACGACGGCCGGCTGCCGCTGCAACCGGAGCGGAACACCGCCGCGGTCGCCGCCACGGCGCTGATCGAAGCAGAGGCGCCTGGCGCGATCGTCGACCTGGAGATCCAAAAACGCATGCCGCTCGAGAGCGGCCTCGGCTCGAGCGCCGCGAGCGCGGTAGCGGCGGTCGTCGCGGTCGACGCGTTGCTGGGTCTCGACCTGCCGCCGGCGGCTCTGCTCCGGCACGCGCTGGCCGGCGAGATTCTCGCCAGCGGTGGCGCCCACGCCGACAACCTGGCCCCTTCCCTGCTTGGGGGCCTGGTCCTGGTTCGTTCGCTGGACCCGGAACCGGACGTCGTGACGCTGCCCGTGCCCGAAGGTCTGACCTGCGCGCTCGCCCGCCCCCATACCCGGGTCAACACACTCGAATCGCGCGCCCGGCTCGACCGCCATCTGCCCCTTGGGCGCGCGGTGACCCAGTGGGGCAACGCCGCCGCGCTCGTTGCGTCGCTCTACCGCAACGACCTGGAACTGCTTTCCCGATCTCTCGTCGACGTGGTCGCCGAGCCGGTGCGGGGACCGAACGTGCCCGGCTTCCACGAGGCCAAGAAGGCCGCGATCCATGCCGGCGCACTCGGCTGCAGCCTGTCGGGCAGCGGCCCGGCCCTGTTCGCACTCTGCGACGGCATGGGCCGCGGCCGGGAGGTCGCGACAGCGATGGCAACGGCCTTTGAGGACGCGGTGGGCGTCGACTGCGACCAGCTCGTGTCGCCGCTACCCGCCCCGGGGGCGCAAGTGATGGACAACAACAACGATGCGGAGGGATTTTGATTGTGCGTTTTGTGAGCACCCTTGGACAGGCGCCGGCGGTTTCGCTGGGTCAGGCGCTACTCGAGGGCCCAGCGCCCGATGGCGGCCTCTACGTTCCCGAGCGCCTGGAGACACTGACGACAGAACAACTGGCCATGCTGAGGCTCATGCCCCTGACCGGCATCGCGGCCATCCTCGGCGGCCGCCTGTTCGGCCCGGAAGTACCGGAGGAGGAACTCGGCGAGCTGATCGAAGACGCCCTCGACTTCCCCATCCCCCTGCGTCAGATCGAGCCGGACATCTTCTGCCTTGAGCTCTTCCACGGACCGACTCTCGCCTTCAAGGACATCGCGGCGCGGGTCATGGCCCGGCTCATGTCGCGCTTTGTCGACGCGGAAGGTCCGGATACGACCGTGGTCGTCGCGACCAGCGGCGACACCGGCAGTGCGGTGGCCCACGCGTTCAGCGGCGTAGCCGGCTTCCGGGTCTGCGTGCTCTATCCCCGGGGACTCGTGACCGAAGCCCAGCGTCGACTCTTCACGACCCTGGGCGGGAACGTGACCGCGGTCGCCGTCGAGGGAACGTTCGACGACTGCCAGGGCCTGGCCCGGGCCGCGTTCGCCGACAGCGAACTCCGACGGCGGCAGCCCCTCGCTTCCGCCAACTCGATCAACGTCGGCCGGCTGCTGCCCCAGGTCTTCTACTACTTCCACGGCTGGGCGCAACTGCCTTCGGCGCCTTCCGTCAGCGTAAACGCTCCGGTCGTCTTCTCGACTCCGAGCGGCAACTTCGGCAACCTGACCGCCGGCCTCGTCGCGAAGCGGATCGGTCTCCCCGTTCCCCGTTTCGTCGCGGCGACCAACGTGAACGACGTCGTGCCCGCGTACCTGCAAAGCGGCCTCTACGTGCCGCGCGCCGCCGCCGCCACGATCTCGAATGCGATGGACGTCGGCGATCCGAGCAACTTCGACCGCATACGCCACTTGTACTCGGACCGGAGAGATCCCCTGGGCGCCCTTCGCAGCGACCTGGCGGGCCGCTCCTTCGACGACCGGAGCACGCGGCGCGCGATGCGTGAGGTGCACGAGGAGCACGGCTACCTCCTGGACCCACACACCGCGGTCGGCTACCTCGGCCTGAAGAAGGAGCTCAAGGCCCGGGGCGGCGGCAGGGGCGTGGTGCTGGCGACGGCGCACCCGGCGAAGTTCGCCGACGTGATCCGCGACGCGGTCGGCATCGAGCCCCCCCTGCCGCCCGCGCTCGAGCGCTGTGCCGACCTGCCCGAGCGGATCGTCGAGATTCCCGCGGAGAACTCGGCGCTACGCGAGGTTCTGATGGCCTGAGGATCGCGAACGACTGGTTGCGCCGGCCCGCCGTCCGGTGCGCAAGCGCCGGTCTCCGGCACTCCGCAGCGCTAGGTCGGACCCAGGGCCGTGAAGACGAGCCCCTCCCGTTCTTCGCTGCGACTGCCGGGCCCGGCGCCCCAGTCCGCCGGCGTGACGAGCTTGCCGTCGAGGTCGAGCCCGGGGGGCAGGCGGACCCCGGGCGCCACGATCGTGTCCCGGATTCTGGCCCCAGAGCCGACCCGAACTCCCGGCATCAGCAGACTCCGCTCGACCAGCGCGCCCGCACCCACGCGGCAACCGCTCTCGACCACGCCGCGCTCGATGGCCGCGCCGGCGGCCGCCCGCGCACCGGGCGCCACGAAGCGTCGGCGCCGCCCGCGGCCGCCGGCGGTCCGGCCCCAGTCGAGAGCCCCGTCCAGGTAGCGGCGCGGCGTGCCGAGGTCGTGCCAGCGGCGGCGGCAACCGAAGCCGACGATCCGGGCCCCCGATTCCAGCAGGGGCTGGTAGAGGCCCTCGACGATGTCGCCCGTGGTCAGACGGGACGGAATCGCCTCCAGGACCCGGCGGGACAGGACGTGCAGGCCCTGAAAAGTCCGTCTGCGGCCGCGGTGCGAGCCGACCCGCAGTTCGCGCAGGCCGGTAACGAGCCCTCGTTCGTCGACTTCCACGCCGCCGCCCAGGCGCTGGTCCGGCTCCTGATGGCCAAGCTGGAGGGTGACGTCGGCGCCGCTCCTGCGGTGGCGGGCCAGCGCGTCGCGGATCGGCCAGCGGCAGAGCGAGTCGCCGTTCACCAGGACGAAGTCGTCGCCTTCGGCCAGGAAGTCCCGCAGATTGACGACCGCTCCCAGGGTTCCCAGCAACTCCGGTTCGACGGCGAAGGTCAGCCCGATGCCCCGTTCGTGCGCTGCCGACCCGAGTCCATCCCGCACGGACCCCGCCAGGTGGTGCAGGTTGACCGCCGTTTCGCAACCGGCACGGTGGAGGATGTCGATCGTGCGCATGGCCACCGGACGGCCGGCCACGGGGAGCATCGGTTTGGCAACCAGGTTCGTCAGCGGCCGCAGCCGCTCGCCGCGGCCGGCGCAGAGCACGAGCGCGCGAACCCGCGAACCCGTCCGAGCGACGCTCACTGCCTGTCCAGGGGAAAGACCATGTCCCGCGGCAGATCCGGCCGGTCCCTGCGGTAGGAGCGGTAGAGGGCGAGGTAGTCCTCCGGCACCGAACGCTCGGCCTGGAGGCCGCAGAGCCGGCAGACCTCCTCGATGCGGCCTCGCGACAGATCGTCCGCCAACTCCTCCACTTCCACGAAGTCGCCCATGGGCGTCCGGTCGAGAGCAACCTCGCAGTCGAGCAACCGCCACGCCTCGCGGACCTTCTCGTACCGCACCGCGACCCTGAACCCAAGGGACTCCAGCAGCAGCCGCGCGGCGGACGGATCGTCCACCGCGAACTCGTGTTCCTGCCGCTCCTTCACGCCGTCCACGAAGCGCGGCGCCGACTTGAAGGTCAGGCGGTGGCCGGCGCCGTCGGAGCGCAGGCGGAGCAGCTCGCGTCGGGAACGGAGACGCCGCTCCGCCGGAGCGTCGACCAGGTCGAAGACCTGGTTCGATTCGAGGCTGGCAGGACGCCGCAACTCCGCTCCCGCAACCTGCAACCGTTCCCGGACGGCGTCCAGGCCGGCGACCGGAATCTTGATCTCGCGCTCGCTCAAGCCCCGGGGCGGACCGTATCCGCCGCGCAGCCTCCGAGGCGATCGAGGACCCGGACCACGGTGCGGATGCCCTGGTAGAAGTTGGCCAGGTCCATCTTCTCGTTCGGCGCGTGCAGTCGGTCGTCCGAGAGACCGAAGCCGACGAGCAGGACGGGCGCTCCGAGCACCTCCGACAGCGTCGAGACGATGGGAATCGAACCGCCCTCACGGACCCGGACGGGTGCCCGGCCCCAGGCCTCGCGGATGCCCTCGAGAGCCGCCTCCACGAGCGGCCCCTGGAGGTCGACGAGGACCGGCGGGGCCCCGTTCAGGCTCTCCACCTCGACCTCGATGCCGGGAGGTGCAAGCGAACGGAGGTACTCCGCGAAGGCGCGGAAGACGCGTTCCGGTTCCTGATCGGGAACGAGACGCATGGACACCTTGGCGCCGGCGCGGTTGGCGATCACCGTCTTGGCGCCCGGGCCCTGGTAGCCGCCCCACATCCCGTTCACGTCGCAGGTCGGGCGCGCCCAGACCCGCTCCAGGGTCGTGTAGCCGGCCTCGCCCCACAGGGCGGTCGCGCCGATTTCGTCGCCGTACTTCGTCTCGTCGAAGGGCAGCGCGGCGAACGCCGAGCGCTCGCCGGCCTCCAGAGGCCGCACGTCGTCGTAGAAGCCGGGGATCAGAATCCGGCCGTCCTCCGGGTCGCGCAGCGCCGCCAGCATCGTTCCCAGGGCGTTCAGCGGGTTCGCCACGGCGCCGCCGAAGGTGCCCGAGTGGAGATCCCGCCCAGCCCCGCGGACCCGGACCTCGGTATAGAGCAGTCCCTTCAGGCCGTAGAGAACGGACGGCTGGCCCGGTCCGTACATCGACGTGTCGGAGACCAGCGCCAGGTCGCAGGCGAGCCGTTCGGCGGCCGGGCCGCGCACGTACGCCTCGATCGCCTCGCCGCCGCACTCTTCCTCTCCCTCGATGAGGAACTTCACGTTGACCGGCAGGCCGCCGGTTTCCGCCATCAGCGCCTCGACCGCCTTGATGTGGGTGAAGGACTGGCCCTTGTCGTCCGTGGCGCCGCGGGCCACGATCCGTTCCCCGCGCTCGCCGTCTTCGATGGTCGGCTCGAACGGGTCGTTCCGCCACTCGTTCAGGGGGTCCACCGGCTGCACGTCGTAGTGGCCGTAGAAGAGGACGGTCGGCCGCCCGGGCGCACCGAGCCACTCGCCGTAGACCAGCGGGTGGCCCGCCGTTTCGATGATCTCGGTCTTCAGCCCGGCGGCCTTGAGCCGCTCCCGGACGAAGCCGGCGCAGCGGCGCACCTCTCCCTCGTAGGCCGGATCCGTCGACACGGAGGGAATCCGGAGGTACTCCTTCAACTGCTCGAGGCTGGCGCCGGTCTCCCGGTCCACCCGCTTGAGAACGGCGTCGATGCTCATCGGGCGGCGCGGCGGCGATCAGTCATCGAAGCTGCGGCCGGTCTTCTCCCAGTCCGCAAGGAACTGGTTCAGGCCGATGTCCGTCAACGGGTGCCGGTAGAGCTGGCTCAGGGTCTTGAACGGCAGGGTGATGACATCCGCGCCCATCTCCGCCGACAGCACGACGTGGACGGGATGGCGGGCGGAAGCGACCAGGACCTCGGTCTCGAAGTCGTAGTGGGAGTAGATCGCGATGACCTGCCGGATCAGATCCATGCCGTCCTGGGCGATGTCGTCGAGCCGTCCGACGAAGGGAGAGATGTAGGCGGCCCCCGCCTTGGCCGCCAGCAAAGCCTGCGACGGCGAGAAGCAGAGCGTCACGTTGCAGCGTATGCCCTCCGCGGCAAGACGCTGGACCGCCGTAAGCCCGGGTGGACCGAGCGGCACCTTGACGACCACGTTGTCGGCGAGACCGGCGAGCCGGCGCCCCTGGTCGAGCATGCCTTCGAGATCGGTGGCGAGAACTTCACCGCTCACTGGCCCGGGGACCAGTTCGGCGATCTCGCGGACCGTCGGAAGGTACGGCTTGCCCTGCTTTGCGATCAGGCTCGGGTTCGTCGTGACACCGTCGACCATGCCCCACTCGAGGCCGGTCTCGATCTCTGCGATGTCGGCGGTGTCGAGAAAGAACTTCATTCGCGAATCTCTCCTGAAGCGGCTCCTAGTTGATCGGCTCGGTGTCCGCTGCGGCGGCCTCGGCCTCCGCGGCGGCGCCGTCCTCTTCGTCTTCCTCGCCGCGATCCGGAATCCGGGCCATGGCGACAATACGGTCGCCGTCGTCTGTGTCCATCACCTTGACGCCCTGGGTGGCGCGGCCGATCCGCGACACGCTGCCCGCGGTGATGCGGATGATCTTCCCCTCGTGGGTGATCAGCATCAGCCCCGTGTCGTCCGCCACCTCGCGGACACCGACGACCGTCCCGGTCCGGTCCGAGACCTTGAGGTTGATGATCCCGAGCCCGCCCCTCGACTGGCGGCGGTACTCGTCGAGCGCCGTCCGCTTGCCGAAGCCGTTCTCGCTGACGGTAAGCAGCGTCGTTTCCAGCCGCCGTCCTGCATCGTCTTCCCGCCCCGGCGGCAGCAGGCACTCCATCGAGACGACCCGGTCTCCGCGGCGCAGGCTGATCCCGCGCACGCCGCGTGTCGCGCGACTCAGGGAACGCAGGTCGTTCTCGGGGAACCGGACCGAATAGCCCATCCGTGTCGCCAGCACGAGGTCGCTGCCGCCGTCGGTCAGCTTCACGGTCAGCAGCCGGTCGCCCTCGTCGATCCGGACCGCGATGATGCCGCTGGCTCGGGGACGCGAGTAGTGCGACAGTGCCGTCTTCTTCACCACGCCGGTCTCGGTGGCGAAGGTCAGGAACCGGTCTTCCGGGAACTCCCGGACCGCGACGGTAGCGGCCACTCCCTCGCCGCTGTCGAGCTGCAGCAGGTTGACGATCGCCTTGCCCCGCGCCGCCGGGCCCATCTGGGGGATCTGGTGCACCTTGAGCCAGTAGCAGTGGCCCCGGTCGGTGAAGACGAGGATGTAGCTGTGGGCGGACGCGACGTACAGCTGCTCCACGAAGTCGCCGTCCCGTGTCGCCATGCCGGTTCGGCCCTTGCCGCCCCGATGCTGGTCCCGGTACAGGCTGAGCGGCGAGCGCTTGACGTAGCCCGACCGCGTCACCGTGATCACCATGTCCTCGTCGGCGATCATGTCCTCGATCGTGATGTCCGAGGAGTGAGCCATGATCTCGGTGCGGCGCGGGTCGCTGTAGCGCTTCTCGATCGCCTCGAGTTCGCCCCGGATCTCGGCAAGCAGCAGCTCGTCCGATCCCAGAATGGCGCGCAGCCGGCCGATCTCGGCGATCAGCTCCGCGTACTCGGCCTGGATCTTCTCGCGCTCCAGTCCGGTCAACCGCTGCAGCCGCATGTCGAGGATCGCCTGCGCCTGGGGTTCGGTCAGGGCGAAACCCTCGATCAGCCGCACCCGGGCCTCCGGCGGTGTCTGGCTCGCGCGGATCGTGGCGATCACCTCGTCGAGATGATCGAGAGCGATGAGTAGACCCTCGAGCACGTGGGCGCGCTTCTCCGCCCGCGCCAGTTCGTAGCGGCAGCGCCGGATGACGACCGTGCGGCGATGGTCCAGGAAGTGGCGGAGCACGTCGCGCAGCGTCAGCACCTGAGGCTGGTTGTCGACGATCGCCAGCATGTTCATGCCATAGCTGACCTGGAGCTTGGTCATCTTGTAGAGCGTGTTCAGGATGACCTCGGCCACCTCGCCCCGCTTCAGGTCGATCACGATGCGGATGCCGTCGCGATCCGACTCGTCGCGCAGATCGCGGATGCCTTCGAGCTTTTTCTCGCGGACCAGCTCGGCGATCCGCTCGATCAGCCTCGCCTTGTTCACCTGGTACGGAATCTCGGACACGATGATCGATTGCCGGTCCGAACCCCTGTCTTCGATGTCGGCGCGGGCCCGGACCTGAATCGAACCGCGGCCGGTCTCATAGGCGCTGCGAATGCCGGCCCGGCCGTGGATGAACCCTCCGGTCGGGAAGTCCGGTCCGGGAAGGATCTCCATCAACTCGTCCAGCGACGCCTGCGGGCGGTCGATCAGCAGCTTGACCGCCGCGACCGCTTCGCCGAGGTTGTGGGGCGGAATGTTCGTCGCCATGCCGACCGCGATACCCGCCGAGCCGTTGATCAGGAGGTTCGGGATCCGGGCCGGAAGCGGCGACGGCTCCTGCTCCGAACCGTCGTAGTTCGGTACCCACTCGACCGTGTCCTTGTCGATGTCCTCGCGGAGCATCTCCTCGGCGATACGCGTGAGGCGCACCTCCGTGTAGCGCATCGCGGCCGGGTTGTCGCCGTCGATCGAACCGAAGTTGCCCTGGCCGTCGACCAGGGGATAGCGCATGGAGAAGTCCTGGGCCAGACGGACCACCGTGTCGTAGATGGGGCCGTCACCGTGAGGGTGGTACTTGCCCATCACATCGCCGACGATGCGCGCCGACTTCTTGTACGCCCGCCCGGCCGTGTTGCCGGCCTCCCACATGCCGTAGAGCACGCGTCGATGGACCGGCTTCAGACCGTCCCGCACGTCCGGCAGAGCGCGGCCGATGATCACGCTCATCGCGTAATCGAGGTAGCTCCGGCGCATCTCCCGTTCGAGCTGAACGGGCTCGGTCTGGCGGCCGGCTTCCGACCCGTCCGGAGGCACGTCCGGAGGCGGTGCGATGGGGGGTTCGCCCTTGGTCACGATTGGCCGATCAGATGTCGAGGTTCGTCACGTAGAGCGCGTTCTGTTCGATGAACTGCCGGCGGGGCTCCACCTTGTCCCCCATGAGGGTCTCGAAGATGTCGTTCGTCGCCTCGTCCCGCTCGTGGTCGATCTCAACCAGCAGCATGCGGCGGCGCTCGGGGTCCATCGTGGTCTCCCAGAGCTGAGCCGGGTTCATCTCACCCAGACCCTTGTAGCGCTGGATGCCGAGACCCTTCTTCGCCGCCTCGAACAGGGCGTCCAGCGCCTCGTCCAGCGACTGCACTTCACGGTGCTCCGCGCCCCCGCCGTTCACCTGCCGGAGCTGGATCGACGGCGAGTTCCACGCTTCGAGCGCCTGCCCATTGGCAACCAGGGAGCGGAACTCGCTGCCGGTCACCAGTTGCTCGTCCACCGTCACGTACCGGTCCACGCCGTCCCGCCGTGACCGGAAACGAATCGAGAACAGTCCATCGCCGCCTTCCTCTCCGCCTGCCACTTCGACGTCGTGGAAGCCGGACGCCTCGATGATCTGTGCAATCCGCTGCAGCCGTTCGCGGTCGGCGAGGCTGTTCCTGTTCCTGACTCCACCGGCGATCACCGCCCGCAGAGCATCCGCCGGCACACCGCGCGCACTCAGGGACTCGAGGGTTCGCCGGAAGGCCGCGAGATGGTCGAGCAGGCGACTCAGGCCCGCTCCCTCGAACACGATCGGATCGCCCACGTCGCCGTTGGGGAGCGCGACCTGCCAGCCCTTGAGGATTCTCTTCACGAGGTAGTCGTGGTACTCCTCGTCGTCCTTCAGGTAGCTCGATCGACGGCCTTCGGTGACCTTGTAGAGAGGCGGCTGAGCGATGAACAGGTGGCCCCGGTCGATGATCTCCTTCATCTGGCGGTAGAAGAAGGTCAGGATCAGCGTCCGGATGTGGCTGCCGTCGACGTCGGCGTCGCACATGATGATCAGCTTGTGGTAGCGGAGCCGGTCGACATCGAAGTCCTCGGAACCGATGCCGGTGCCCAGGGCCTGGATCAGGGTCCTGATCTCCTCTGAGGAGAGCATCTTGTCGAGGCGCGCGCGCTCAACGTTCAGGATCTTTCCCTTGAGCGGCAAGACGGCCTGGAACCGCCGGTCGCGGCCCTGCTTCGCCGAACCGCCGGCGGAGTCGCCCTCGACCAGGAAGAGCTCCGCGAAGGCCGGATCCCGTTCACTGCAGTCGGCAAGCTTGCCCGGCAGGTTCGAACTGTCCAGGGCGCCCTTGCGCCGGGTGAGTTCCCTCGCCTTGCGCGCAGCCTCCCGCGCCCGGGCCGCCTCGACCGCCTTCTCGATCACGTGCCGGGCGTCGCGCGGGTTCTCCTCCAGGAAGTTGGCGAGCTGCTCTCCGACGGTCGACTCGACCCAGCCACGCACCTCCGAGGAGACGAGCTTCTCCTTCGTCTGACTAGAGAACTTGGGGTCCTGGACCTTCACCGAGACGATCGCGACCAGCCCCTCGCGGATGTCCTCGCCGGAGAGCTTCTCCTTCAGGTTCTTGCCGAGACCCGAGGAGGCCACGTAGTTGTTAACCGTCCTCGTCAACGCGGAGCGCAGGCCCGACAGATGGGTGCCGCCGTCGCGATTGTTGATCGTGTTCGTGAAGCAGAGGATCCGTTCCTGGTAGCTGTCGCTCCATTGCAGCGCGACCTCGACTGACTCGCTCGAACCGGGTTCGCCCACCTGGCCGACCAGGTAGACCGGTTCCGGATGCAGCGGTGTCTTGTTCCGGCTCAAATGGGCGACGAAGCTGCTGATGCCGCCCTCGTACTCGAAGTCGGCCCGCTTGCCGGTCCGCTCGTCGACGAGCCGGATGGCGATGCCCCGGTTGAGGAACGACAACTCCCGCAAACGCTGCAGGAGGGTCTGGTAGTCGAAGGCGAGCTGCGTGAAGACGTCCGGATCCGGCGCGAAGCGAATCCGCGTACCGGTCGGATCGGCCGCCGCCAGATCGGAAACCGCCTCGATCGAACCGACCGGTACGCCGCGGCTGTAGGTCTGCTGCCAGCGGTGACCGTCCCGGTCGATCTCCAGCTCAAGGCGTACCGAGAGGGCGTTGACCACGGACAGGCCCACGCCGTGCAGGCCGCCCGACACCTTGTAGGAGTTCTGGTCGAACTTCCCGCCCGAGTGGAGTTCGGTCATGATCACTTCTGCCGCGGACCGCTGCTCGCCCTCGTGAAGGCCCACCGGAATGCCGCGGCCGTCGTCGGTCACCGAGACGCTGCCGTCGGCGTGGATGGTGACCTCTACCTGGTCGCAGAAACCCGCCTGCGCCTCGTCGATCGCGTTGTCGACGAGTTCAAACACCATGTGGTGCAGACCCGAGCCGTCATCGGTATCGCCGATGTACATTCCGGGCCTCTTGCGGACCGCTTCAAGACCCTTGAGGACCTTGATGTCCTTCGCCGAATACCCGGATTCGGCCACCGTCTGAACACCGCCTGTTCCGGCGTCCGCCATGTGCGGAAAACTATCACAGGACGGCGCAGATCCCTAGTTTCCGAGGGCCGCTCGGAGCACCTTCTATCTAACTGAAAACAGGGGGGTTACAGGCTCATCTGACGAGCGGCTCTGGATGGCTGAAGCGGCAGTCCTAGCGGAGTTCGGCGCTACGCGCCGAATGCCGGCCAGAGGGCCGGCGCACCCAGTTAGATTCGCATCGGCATGATCACGCAGAGATAGCGCGAATCGGCGCCGTCAACAGGGTGTCCGAGGCACTGGCTGTTCTCGTCCTTCAGCGCAAACTCGACCCGGTCGGTATCGACGGCGCCCAGGAAGTCCCGCACGTAGGCGGGGTTCATGCCGATCTCCAGATTCTCCGCCTCGTAGTCGCATTCGAGGCTCTCTTCGGCCTCCCCCAGGTCCGGGTTCGACGACGACACGAGCAGCGACTGCGCGTCGAACCTGAACTTCACCATGGGCGCCCGATCGCCGGTCAACAGCGACACCCGATGCACGACCTCGGAGAGTTCCTGGCGGGCGAAGGACGCCTTCCGGTCGTTGTCCTTCGAAATGACCTTCTCATAGTCGGGGAACGTGCCCTCCAGGATGCGGCAGGTCAATTCGCGGTGCCCGATGACGAAGGCGAGGTGGTGCTCGCCGCGGCGAAACGCGACGTTCTCTTCACTGTCGAAGCGCAGCAACTCGAGCAGCGCCTTGCGTGGCGCGAGCACTCCGTCCGCCTCGGTGACGCCGGACATCTCGACCTCGATCAGGGCAAGGCGGTGACCGTCGGTGGCCACGAGCTCGACTCCACCCTCCTTGAGCTTGAGCAGCGCACCGTTCAACTGGAACCGCGACTCTTCCGCCGACACGGCGAAGATGACCTTGCCGATCATGCGCTTGAAGTCGGCGAACGGCACTTCGAACGAGGCCGAGACCGCGTCGGGATCGACCACGGCGAGAGTCGGAAAATCCTCGGCCGAGAGACCGTTGATGCGGAAGCGCGAGGAGCCGGCAACGATGTGAAGAGAGTTGGACTCCCCGGTCGACAACTCGACCGGACCGTCTCCGAGAGCGCGGACGATCTCGAGGAGCTTGCGCGCCTGAACGGCGGTGGCTCCCGGTTCGGAGAACCCCTCGTCCGCCGCGCAGGAAGACGTGAGCGAGACATCGAGATCGGTCGCCGCTAGTTCGAGCCGGTTCCCGCGCACCCGTAACAGGAGGTGGGACAGGACCGGGATCGTGGACCTGCTCTCCACGATGCCGCGCATCGCCACGAGTTCGGTCAGTAGTTCTCTTCGTTCAACCCTGGTCTTCATCTACGCTCTCCTCAGGGAGTCAATATACACCATCCAAGTAGTCGCAGAAGGCCCCGTCAACGCCTGTGCATGTGTCAAGTAAACTGTTCATATAGAACAACTTATCGTCCTGTTTCGCTGACGGTAAGCGGCGGACTAAAGAGTGGATTCACTGTGCATTCTGCGGAGTTTCCCGCTCCGCGCGAGGGCCCGGCCGTTTTCGTCCGCAGGCGGGCCGAAGCGAGCACCCCGGCAATCCGCCGGCGCCGCGCAGTTGGCTCCGGGACCAATCCGCCGGGATTCCGCAGGATGTTGGGGCGCTCAGGCCGGCTCAGTTGAGTTGGCGGGTGAAGCGCTCCAGTTGAGCGGCCAGCCGCTCGTCCTCGGCGCGACGCCGCTCGATCTGCTCGACGGAGTACATCACCGTGGAGTGATGCTTGCCATTGAACAGTCTCCCGATTTCCGGATACGACATCTCCGTCAGTCGCTTGCAGAGGTACATCGCGATCTGCCGGGGATAGGTGATCTGCCGGGAGTTGCTCTTGCTCTTGATCTCGCGCACCTTGAGCCCGTAGTGGTGGGCCACCGACTTGACGATCTGCGCCGCGGAGACGGGACGGTCCTGCTCCGGCAGGACGTCGCGCAGCGCCTCCTTCGCGAAGTCCAGGTCGAGCCTCGCACCGGAGAGCGACGCGAAGGCGGTGACGCGGTTGAGCAGTCCTTCGAGCTCCCGGACGTTCGAGTGCACTTGCCGGGCGATGAACAGGGCGACATCGGTGTCGAGATCCAGCCCCTGGAGTTGTCGCGCCTTGCGTTGGAGGATCGCGACCTTGGTCTCCAGGTCCGGAGGCTGGATGTCCGCGAGGAGGCCGGATCCGAAGCGGCTCCGTAGACGTTCCTCCATGTCCGCCAGGTCCCTCGGCTGCGCGTCGGAGGTGACGATGATCTGCTTCTGGCGCGTGTAGAGCACGTTGAAGGTGTGGAAGAACTCCTCCTGCGACCGCTCCTTCTTGGCGAGGAACTGGATGTCGTCGACCAGAAGGACGTCGATCGTCCGGTAGCGCTCCCGGAAGGCGGGCATCCGCTCGAACCGAATCGACGTGATCAGGTCGTTCACGAAGTCCTCGGCGGCCAGGTACACGACGCGCGTGCCGGGGACGGTTCCGCGGAGGCGGTTGCCGATCGCGTGCAGCAGGTGGGTCTTGCCCAGGCCAACGCCACCGTAGAGGAAGAGCGGGTTGTAGGCGATCCCGGGCTTCTCCGCGACGGCCTGGGAGGCGGCGCAGGCGAAGCGGTTCGAGTTGCCGATGACGAACGAGTCGAATCGGTACTGGGGGTTCAGTGAGCTGCCGGCGGCCGCCGTGTCGTCGTCGACGGTCGCCTTCGGGTTCCGCGAAGTCGTCGCTGGCCGGGCGGACCGCCTGGCCGAATCGCCGCTCTTGAAGAGAACCTGAAAGGTCGGTCCCTTGAGATCCGCGATCGCCCAGTCGACGATCGGCCGGAAACCTTCCTCCAGCGCCGCGACGAAGCGCGAGTTCGGCGCTTCGAGAACGAGTTGTTCGGCATCCTCCGAGGCAACCCGGAGCGGATGGAACCAGGTGCGGAACTCGTCCGGCGGCAGGTCGGCGCGCAACTGCCGGCGTAGAGTGGGCCAGACGGAGCTAGGCATGTCGCACACTCCGTTCGCGGCCTTCTTCCTCCGTCCCACTCGGGCGAAGGTGATTCGCATCCGCCAGGGCGCCCGCCACCCGTTCTGCCACCTCTTCCCGTTGCTCTTCCCAGAGACGCACCTGTCCCCCCGACACCAAGCGCCCGGTTACCACCTATCCCCCAAGCGGGTGCCAGGGGCCAGTCGCTCCTTAGAGCTATGTTCCGCAGCTTTTCCGCACAACGTGGAAAAACTCAGGACGACCGGCGCAGAAACTCACGGGTCTCGGGCAAGCAAGCGTCCTGTCATTTCAGGCCGGGCGGTCTCCGTTGCGCGAGATGGGCAGGATAGCAGCGGGCCTTGGCGGGAACAAGAGGTTTCCGGGCACTTTCTTCATCTTTTCGTAGCCGAAGGTGGCGGCGACGGTCGGCTCCGGCGGCCTAGGTTCTGACGCATGTTGCAGTTACTTCAGCCGGAGGCGCTCCGGGACGGGTTGCTGGCCTGGTTCGACCGCTGCCGCCGCGACTTGCCCTGGCGCCGATCGGAGGATCCGTACGAGCTGCTCGTTGCGGAAGTCATGCTCCAGCAGACCCGGAGCGAGGTCGTGGCGGCGCGCTATCCGGCCTTCCTCGACGCCTTCCCGACGCTCGAGGCGCTGGCCGCGGCGGGAGTCGAGGAAGTCGAGGCCGCATGGTCGGGCCTCGGGTACTACCGCCGGGCCCGGAACCTCCACAGGGCGGCGCGCATGCTGGCCGAGCGGGGCGCGTTTCCCGAGAGCTCCTCGGACTGGAGCGAGTTGCCCGGAGTCGGCGCCTACACGTCGGCGATCCTCGCCAGCCGGCTGGTCAGGGAGTGTGTGCCGGTGCTCGACGGCAACGTGGAGCGGGTGCTGAGCCGCTTCCTGGCCTCGCCGCGGCCGCCGAAGCTGGCCGTGGCCCGGCGGCGGTTGCTGGCAACGGCGGCGAAGCTCCTGGACCCCGGGAAACCGGGCGACTCGAACCAGGCCTTGATGGAGCTGGGGTCCCTCGTCTGCCGGCGCCGTCGCCCCGATTGTGGCCTCTGTCCGCTCGCTTCGGGCTGCAGGGCGTTCCAGACGGAAGGGCTGGATCCCCAGGCGTTTCCGGTCGCGGGCCGGCGGCGCGTCCGGGAGAAGCTTCACTGCTTCACGGCGGTCGTCAGGAGCGGACGCGGTCTGTTGCTGCACCGCCGGCCGGCCGGCGCGAGCTGGCTGGCCGGCCGCTGGCACCTGCCGACGGTCGAACTCGTCAGGGGCGACGAGTCGGCGAACGAAGCGGCGGAGTTGTTGCGGCTGGAGTTCGGTGGCGCCTGGCAATGCGACGACGACGAGGTCGCCGTGCGCCACGCGGTCACGCACAGGGACTTCCTGGTCCGGGTTGCGGTCGCCCGCTGGCGGCCGGCGGCGGCAACCGCGGCGCCGCGCGCCGGAGCGGCCGGGGACGGCCTCGAGTGGTTCGCTCCGGAGGAGATCCGCGACTTGCCGACCTCCTCGCTGCTCGGCAAGTCCCTGGCCCGCATGCCCATACACTCCGGGCCATGACGAGTCGCGGGAACCAGGAGCACTCGGAAGAGCGGATTCCCTTCGTTGACCTTGGCGCCCAGTCGCGGCGGCTGCGGCCGGAGATCGAGCGTCGGATCGCTGCCGTTCTCGACCACGGTCGCTACGTGATGGGTCCTGAAGTCGAGGAGCTGGAGGCGGAGCTGGGCCGCCTGGGCGGCGCGCCTGCCGTTGCCGTGTCGAGCGGATCGGATGCCCTCCTGATCGCTCTGCTCGCGCTGGACGTTGGGCGGACCGAAGGCGTGCGGGAGGCGGTCTTCGTGCCCTCGTTCACGTTCACCGCGACCGCGGAAGTCGTGCTGCTCGCGGGAGCCGTCCCGGTCTTCGTCGACGTGCGCGAGGACGACTTCCTGCTCGATACAGGTTCGCTCGAACGTGAGTTCGACGCGCTGGTGCGCGCGGGAAACGCCGTCCCCAGGGCGGTCATCACGGTCGACCTGTTCGGCCAGCCGATGCCTGAAGATCCACTTCGGGAGTGGGCGGCGGCCAGGGGTCTCGAAGTCGTTTCTGACGCCGCCCAGAGCTTCGGAGCCCGTCTCGGCGGCCGGCCCGTGGGGTCGCTGGCGGAGCTGACGACGACGAGCTTCTACCCCGCCAAGCCTCTCGGGGGCTATGGCGACGGCGGCGCGGTCCTCTGCACCGAACCTGCAGCCCTGGACGTGGTGCGCTCGATACGCGAGCACGGCCAGAGCGCCGACCGCTACGACATCGTGCGCCTCGGGATGAACGGCCGGCTCGACACGTTGCAGGCCGCGGTGCTCCTGGCGAAGCTCACCATCTTCGAGCAGGAGCTCGCGGCCCGGCGCGCCGTGGCGGCCGGCTACACCGAGAGGCTGAACGCCGCATCGACGACGAACGCGCCCTGGCGCGTCACGGCGCCGGAGTGCGGAGCCGGGGTCGAGTCGAGCTGGGCCCAGTACACCCTGCGCGTGGACGACCCGGACGGAAGGCCGTCGGCGCGCACCCGGGATGCGCTCCGTGACCATCTCGACCGGGCCGGGATTCCGACCGCGGTCCACTACCCCTGCCCGATGCACCTGCAGCCCGCTTACGAGCAGTACGGCCGCGGTCCGGGATCGCTTCCAGCCAGCGAGAGCCTGGCCCAGCGCGTGGTCAGCCTGCCGATGCACCCCTACCTCGACGAGTCGGCGCTCGACCGGGTCTGCGAGCGCATCGCGAACGTGTAGGAGGGCGGCGGCGGCGTGGCGGTTTGGCGTTGCGGTGCACCCGCCCCTCCTGACCCGACTGGGCTGGACGGCGGTGCCGAGGGCCGGGCGCTACCCTCTGACCATCGGCATGGCTTCTCTTCCTTCGCACCGCCTCGAGAGCGGCGATCAACTGCCGGATGTCCGGACTTCGCTTCCCGGGCCGTGCGCCCAGAGTGCAGCAAGGCGGCTCGAGGCGGCCGAGGCGCCGGGGATCAACACCCTGGTACACGGGGGCACCGCAATGCTGTGGCAGGAGGCACTCGGCAGTAATGTGCTCGATATCGACGGCAATCGCTATATCGACCTGACGGCCGGTTTCGGCGTCGCCGCGGTGGGCCACCGGCATCCTGCCGTGGTGTCGGCGGTAAAGCGGCAAGCGGACCGTCTCATCCACGGACTGGGCGACGTCTACGCCCATCCCATGCGCCAGGAACTGGCTGAGCGTCTGTGCAAGCTGGCGCCGATGGACGAAACGCGAGCCTACTTCGCCGCTTCGGGCGCCGATGCGGTGGAGATCGCACTCAAGACTGGCCGCCTCTACAGTGGTCGATCCGAAATCCTCGCCTTCACGCCTGCCTACCACGGCACGACACTCGGCGCCCTTCAGGGCACTTCGAGGGCGGCCTTTCGGACTCCCTTCACGGAGCCGCTTGACGACCTGATTCACCGTCTGCCCCACGGTGCCGGGCTCGAGGACGTGCAACGCGTGCTGAACCGACATCCGGCGATCGGAACCTGCCTGATCGAACCGGTGATTGGCCGCGAGGCAACCCGATGGCCCCCCTCGGACTGGTTGGCAGGAGTGGCCGCGGCCTGCCGCAAGCACGACGTGGTCCTGGCCGTCGATGAGATCTTCACCGCCTTCGGCCGCTGCGGCGCCTGGTTTGTAAGCACGGAGGAGGGTATCGAGCCCGACCTGATCTGCTGCGGCAAGGCCCTGGGCGGCGGACTCCCGATCGCGGCCGTGCTGGGAAAGAACGAGGTCATGGCCTCCTGGCAAACGGAGGGCGAGGCCCGGCACACCGCGACCTTCGTCGCGCATCCACTCGCCTGCGCCGCCGCCCTCGCGACACTCGACGTGATCGAGAATGAAGGCCTGATCGAACGAGCTCGGAGCATGGGCAGACGGTTCGGCCGCCAGATCGAACGGCTCAACCACTGTCCATGCGTCGTCGACGTCCGCGGTACAGCGCTCCTGTGGGGCCTGGAACTCGATGCGCCGGCCCGGGCGGCAAGCCTCGGCAGGCAACTCCTCGAGCGCGGTGTGATCGCCCTTGGCGGCGGTGCCTCCGGCACGGTGCTGCAGATCGCGCCGCCCCTGGTGGTCACCGAGCGCCAGTTGGACTACGCGGCGGACTCCCTGATCGAGTCTGCTTCCAGCGCATAGCGAGCCCCCTCGGCACCGCCGTCCAGCCCAGTCGGGTCAGGAGGGGTCGGCTCCCAGGTGCCTCTGAACGAGCGACGCCCGACGACAACCCATCCCACCGACGCCATACCGAAGCGAGTGAAGCGGAGTGAGCGCCACACCCTCCCATCTCCGCTCAAGCGCGAACGTCACCTGGGAGCCGACCCCTCCTGACCCAGGACGGGCGGGTGCGTCCGCCGCCCTACAACGAGCGGCGGCCCGCCAGCGACCGCGCCAGGGTGACCTGATCGGCGTAGTCGATGTCGCCGCCGACTGGGAGGCCGAAGGCGAGCCGGGTGACGCGTACGCCGCGTTTTCCGAGGAGGCCGGCGAGGTAGAGGGCGGTGGCTTCGCCTTCGACGTTCGGGTTCATCGCGAGAATGGCCTCCTCGACGCCGTCGAGCCGGTCCAGGAGCGAGGCGACGGTCAGTTCGTCGGGCCCCACGCCGCGTTGGGGCGACAGAGAGCCCAGCAGGGCGTGGTAGAGGCCCTGGAACTCGCCCGTGCGCTCGATGGGCTCGATGTTGAAGGGCTCTTCGACGATACAGAGCTTGGCCTGGTCGCGCTGCGGGTCGCTGCAGATCGAACAGGGATCCACCGCGGTGATCTGGTGACAGGTGGAGCAGTGGATCATGCGATCCTTCACGTCGATGACCGCCCTGGCGAGCGCCTCCGCTCGCGAGCGGTCCACGCGGAGCAGGTGATGTGCCAGTCGCCGGGCGGTCTTCGGGCCGATGCCCGGCAGGCGCGAGAGTTCCTCTACCAGCTTGGAAAGAGGATCGCTCAAGCTGGCGGCTCCTCCAGGCTGGGTGGAGGCCTGGTCGGGCTGGGGGCAGAGTTGGCCGGCATCAGGTCAGACCGGGAATCCCGGCGGCCATGCCTCCGAGGCGTTGGCCCACGTACTCGTTGACCTTGCGTCCGGCTTCGTTCACGGCGGCCTGCACCAGGTCCTGGACCATGCCCTGGTCTTCGGGGTCGAGGACCTCGGGATCGATACGGACGGCGAGAACCTCCTTTTCGCCGTTCATGCGTACTTCGACCATGCCGCCGCCGACGGTGGCGGTGAACTCGGCCGTGGCCAGATCACGCTGCATCTGCTGCTGCATTTCCTGGGCCTGTCGCATCAGCTTCTGAATGTTCATCGCGGTGGTTCCTATCGGGTGTTGGGCTCGAGAGCGGTCATTGGGTTCGGGGTCTGACGTCGACCACGCGGCCGCCGAAGATATCGAGCACCGCGCGCACGGTCGGATCCTCCTCGGCGGCGGTGCGCGCGGCGGCACCCGGAGACGGTTTGCGGCGGGCTTCGGGCCGCTCGGGCGCCGCTCGCGGCGTCGTCGGCGGTGCGCCGGTCGCTCCGGCGCCGGCCGGAGGGGCGGGATCGTCTCGCCGAACCGGCGCCGCGGCGAGGGTCGTCCTCCAGTCGGCCTCCGGGCCGAGGACCGAACGGACGGCGTTCGTCAGTTGGCCGGCTTTCGCCTCCTCGCGTAGCGCGTCGTCGACCGCGGGAACGGCCGCGAGGACGAGCGTGGTGCCCTGAATGGCCAGATGGGCCTTGTGGAAGTCGAGCAGGCCGGCCAGGGAAGGATGGTTCGAGGCGAGGAACCGTCTGATCTCGTCAGCCGCGCCGGGGGCGGCGCCGGCGCCGGCCGGACCGGATGCTGCACGGGGCCCCTGGTCGGTGGCGGCAGGTCCGGGAGTCGATCCCGCGGGAGCCGGAGGAGGGCCCGGCTGAGTGCCGCCCGATTGGGCCGCCTGGCCCAATCGCTCGATACGCACCAGCCGCGGCAACTCGGCTGCGCGGAGGAGGGCGATCTCGAGAGCGAGACCGGGGGCGTCGGCGCGTCGAACGACGGTCTCGCTGCTGAGCAGCAGGTGCAGGAGCCGAAGCAGGTTCTCGTAACCCGCCCGCGATGCGACCCGCTCCAGCGCCGTCGCGGCCTCCGAGGGCAGGTCGAGTTGGGCGGGGTCGAGACCCTGGGCCAGGTGCAGGGCGCTGCGCAGGAACCCGAGAAAGTGGGTGAAGACCTGTCGCGGATCGGTGCCGTCGCCCTCGATGGACCGGATCGTCTGCGACACGCGCGCGCCCTCGCCACCGAGGATGGCCTCGAGGAGGCTGGACAGCAGCTCCGCGTCGATGCCGCCCAGCAACCGGCCGACATCCTCGTCGGCGAGCTTGCCGCCGCCGAAGGTGGCGAGTTGATCGAGCAGCGCCACCGCGTCGCGCATGCTGCCTTCCGAGGCGCGCGCGATCAGGCGAAGGGTTGCCCGGCTGGCCTCGATCTCCTCCGCCTCGCAGATCCTCGTCAGGTGGGTGACCATCGGGTTGGCCGGCACGCGGCGGAAGTGGAACTCCTGGCAGCGGGACAGGATCGTCGCGGGCACGATCTCGATTTCGGTGGTCGCGAAGACGAAGGTGAGATGGGCGGGCGGCTCCTCGACGATCTTGAGCAGGGCGTCGAAGGCCTGTCTGGACAGCCGGTGGATCTCGTCGAGCACGACCACCTTGTAGCGATCCCGGGCAGGGCCGTACTTGAGACTCTCGGTGAGATCGCGAACCTGTTCGACCTTGGAGTAGGTAGCGGCGTCGATCTCGAGCACATCGAGATCTCCGCCCTGCATGATCTTGAGACAGACCGGGCACTCGTTGCACGGCTCGGCGGCCGGGGCGGTGGCGGAACCGTCGGCGCCGACGCAGTTCAGGGCCTTGGCGAGCACGCGGGCGGCGGTTGTCTTGCCGACTCCGCGGATGCCCGAGAACAGGTATGCCTGGGCGATCCGCCCCTCACGCAGCGCGTTGCCCAGCGCGGTGACGATCGCCTCCTGGCCGACCAGATCGGCGAAGGTCTGGGGGCGCCACTTGCGCGCCAACGCCTGGTATGTCACGGCTCTAGCGGCCCGTAGCAAGCGTCGCGCGACACAGAGAAATCACTGAAGGGTTCCGGCTGAACTGCGCCCTCGAAACGAACACCCTATCGCTGCTCCCTTCCGGGCCTGACGAGGTTCGGGGCCGGTCGAAACACAGGGCCCGAACCCTTCGGTGACCTCTCGATCCGCGCCGCGGCGTGGAGGCGAGGATCGGGACGGATCGTAGCAGCCAGCTCCGACTGCAGGGCGCTGGAGGCGGTGCTGGTACGGTAGCCCGGCGAGTGGATGGAGGGGCTCCGGGGTTGGACGATCGAACCGCCATGGAGTTGGCTCTCGACGAGGCCCGGCTCGCGGCAGCCGCCGGGGAGGTCCCGGTGGGCGCCGTGGTCGTGCGCGATGGCGAGGTGGTCGGTCGGGGGCACAACCGCAGGGAGTCCTGGGGCGACCCGATGGCGCATGCCGAGATGATCGCGCTGGCCCAGGCTGCCGCGTGCCAGCAGGGCTGGCGACTGGAGGGTTGCTCTGTGTACGTCACGCTGGAACCGTGCGCGATGTGCGCCGGCGCCATGGTGAACGCTCGCGTGGAGCGGCTCGTGTTCGGGGCTCGCGATCCGAAGGGCGGCTACTGCGGCTCGATCGGTGATCTCGTCCGTGAACCGAGACTGAATCACCAAATCACGGTATGCTCCGGCGTCCTGGCGGAGGAGAGCTCAGCATTGTTGCGCTCGTTCTTCCGGCGTCTACGGTCGAGCGGGCGATCGAATTTGTAGGGAGAGGTGACCGAGTGGTCGAAGGTGCATGCCTGGAAAGCATGTGTAGGGGCAACTCTACCGTGGGTTCGAATCCCACCCTCTCCGCCATTCCGGGGCTGGAGAAGGCGGGGCGGCCGTGGGGCTGACGAACGAGGAGAGGTGCCAGAGTGGTCGAATGGGGCGGTCTCGAAAACCGTTGACCGTGCGAGCGGTCCGTGGGTTCGAATCCCACCCTCTCCGCCATTCGTCGGACGAGACCGGGCGCTCTCACGGGGACCAACCCGAAGAGATCGCACGCTAGAAAGGAAAGAACGTGAAGCGGACATACCAGCCGAACAATCGGCGTCGCAAGAAGAAGCATGGCTTCCGCTCCCGGATGCGGACGAGGCACGGGCGGGCGATTCTCTCCCGCCGGCGCCGCAAGGGCCGCAAGCGCCTGACGGTCTGACGTTGGGCCGATCGAGCAGCCCGCGGTGCGCCGCCGGCGTTGCGCCTGGTACCGAACGGATCCGGTCGAGCCGCGACTATCGCAGGGTCTACCGCCGGGGTCGGCGTCTGCATGGCGACATCGCGGTGTTCCATGTGCGAGCGAATGACGCCGGCCACCCGCGGCTCGGGCTTACCGCCAGTCGTCGGGTGGGCGGGGCCGTGGTGCGCAACCGGCTGCGCCGCCGTGTGCGCGAGCACTACCGGCAACAGGTCGTCCAGGACCGGTTGCCCGCGGTGGACGTGGTGGTCCATCTGAAGACGGCCGCCGCCGAGACCGACCGGCGCAGCTTCTACCGCGAGCTGGACCACCTGTTTCGCGCGGTAGCCCGGCGTGGCCGCGGTCGTTCGCGCCGCCGCGGGTCGAGGTCATGAGCGCTCCGGTCCGCGCCGTCGTGGCGTTGTTGCGCGGGTACAAGCGGTGGCTGTCGCCGTTGCTGCCGCGCGCGTGCCGCTTCAGCCCGACCTGCTCCGAGTACGGGCAGATCGCCTTGCGGAGCCACGGCCTCGTGGCAGGGAGCTGGCTGACCATCCGGCGTCTTCTGCGCTGCCAGCCTCTGGGCCGCGGAGGCATCGACGTGCCGCCCGCAGGGATTGCGATTGGGGAGCTCGGGCCAGCCCACAGAAACGGGGCCCGCGGCTGATGGATAGCCGGCGACTTCTTCTCGCTGCCGTCCTCTCCCTGGGCGTTCTGCTCCTTTGGCAGTTCCTCTTCGCGCCCCCGCCGCCGGTGGAGAGGCCGCCGGTCGAGACCCGGGGTGCGGAGCGGGCGGTGGACGGTGAGGCGGCTGCCGAACGCGGCGCGGCGACTCCGGTTTCGAGTGGAGGAGCGGTGCCGGTGGCCCCGCCACCTCAGGTCGTGGAGCCGGTGGAGGCCGCCACCGAGCAGCGCGTGGTGATCGAGTCGGGCAATGCGACGCTCGAGTTCACGAACCGCGGCGCCCAATTGCTGTCCTTCGAGCTGGTTCGACCGAACGGCGGGGAACCGGTGGAACTCGTACGCGAGCGCGCGGCCGGCCAGCCATACCCGTTCGGCTTTCAGGGCTCGCAACGCGGGTCGGTGCTGAACGACGCGCTGTTCGCGGTCGAGCGCACGTCCGAAGACGGCGACACGCGGCTCACGTTCCGCTACAGCGGTGACCTGGGTGTGGCGACGAAGACGTTTCACATTCCGAAAAACACGGCTCAGACCGGGGGGCTGACCTTCCGCTACCAGATTCAGTCGCCCGGCGACTCCTGGGGGTTGGTGCTGGGGCCGGGCATCCGGAATCCGAGTGTGGACGAACTGGAGAGCCGGCTTTCCAGCCAGCAGCGGCGCGCGGCGACCTGGTTGGCGGATGGCGACCTGGAGTCGCTGGAACCTCGGAAGACCGAGGATCCGATCGATCTCGGGGCCAATCCCCGCTGGGTCTCTCTCGAAGACCGGTACTTCATCACGGCGGTGATCCCGGCCGGTGCCCGGGGAACCGTTCAGGCACGGCCGGTAGCCAACTTCGAGGAGGCGGACGGAAGCCTGGGCGGCTTCGCCATGTTCGAGGCCGCGGACGTTGCCACCGCGGACCTGACCAGGGACGTGATGCTGGTCCTGCGCTCCTCGGGCGGTGAGCTCGCGGGACGGGCGTACTTCGGGGACAAGCAGTACGACGCGCTGAAGGCGATGGGCGTACAACTGGAGAAGACGGTTCGCTTCGGCTTCTTCGGCGTGATCTCGCGCCCGTTGCAGTTTGGTTTACGCTGGATTTACGACAACGTCGTCGCGAACTACGGGTGGAGCATCGTGTTGATGACGGTGCTCATCCGCCTTGTGCTGTTCCCGCTGACCCACAAGAGCCAGGTGTCCATGCAGCGGATCCAGAAGCTGAATCCGCGCATGGAAGCGATCCGGGCGAAGTACCGGCCCAAGCTGAAGGACGGGAAGGGCCGGCCGCGCATGGACATGCAGCGCAAGATGAACGAGGAGATTCAGGCTCTGTTTCGGGAGGAGGGCGTGAATCCCGCCAGCGGCTGCCTGCCGATCCTGTTCCAGATGCCCGTGTTCTTCGGCTTCTTCCGGCTCCTGAGCGAGGCCGTCGAGCTGTGGGACGCGTCCTGGCTGGGATGGATCCAGAACTTGGCGCTGCCGGATCCGATCTACGTGCTTCCGCTGGTCATGGGCGCCTCGCAGTTCCTCCAGCAGCGGATGCTGCCGCCGCCCGCGAACAAGACCCAGAAGCTGATCATCAACACGATGCCGATCTGGTTCACGATCTTCTCGTTCAGCTTCCCGAGCGGCCTGGTCCTCTACTGGCTGACGAACAATCTGCTGGGAATCGTGCAGACAGGGGTCTACAACAAGCTGAAGAAAGCTGGCTACCTGGGCGGCCAAGCGGCGGCGCAGGCGACCGAAACAAAGAAGTGAGGCAGGGCGGGATTCGATGAATGCAACGACGAACAGCGTGTTCTTCTCGGGCGAAACGGAGTCCCGGGCGGTGCTGGCGGCCGCGAACCACTTTGGCGTATCGCCCGACCAGGTCGTGTTCGACCGGGTGGAGAAGCGGCACGGTTTCGTCAAGCGGCGGCGCGTGGTGATCCGGGTCGACCCGGAACGGGTTGGCTCGGAGGTTGACGGACAGATGGAGGCTGAAGAGCAGATGGAAGTCGAAACCCCGTCGGAACCGGCAGTCGAGGAATCCGCCCGGGGGCTTGCCCCCTCTGCTTCCGGGAACGCGACACCAGGTGTCCAGATGGAGGAGGAGACGGCGGAGAGTTCGGCGCCGCCCGAGGAAGGGGAGCATCCGGACCAGGACTCCGACGAGATCCTGGAGATAGCCCACGAGGCCTTTCGGCAACTGCTCGAGTTGGCCGACCTCGAGGTTTCGGCGGAGATGGTCCTCGCCGGCGGGCGGCTGGAAGTCGAGATCGAGGGAGTGGACCAGGAGCTGTTGACAGAAGACGAAGGTCAGGTTCTCCTGGCGCTCCAGCACCTTCTGCCGCGCGTGATGTACGGGCAACTTGGGCGCATCGTGCCGTGCCACCTTGACAGCGGTGGTTATCAGCGACGGAAGGAAGAGCGCCTGAGGGGCCTTGCGCGACGCGTGGCGGACGAAGTCGCCTCCCGCGGCGGCACGCGCACTCTGCGGCCGATGAACCCGGCCGACCGGCGCATCGTTCACATCACTCTCGCCGACGACCCCGAAGTCGAAACCGAAAGCCAGGGCAGCGGCTACTTCAAACGCGTCAACATCCGCAGTATCTAGCGCGCCTCGTCGGATTGGCACCCGCCTGTCTCGGGGTTGAAGGAGAGGGTCCCAGGGGCCGCTCGGTTTGAGATGATCCCGTCGGTGGGAGATGGGTGAGGCGGAGGGGTTGTGGAACGGATCGGTTCGGGAAAGCGTGCCCCTGTGTTTCACGTGAAACAGTGCCGCCTTCGGTTCTTGAGGTGTTTCACGTGAAACATGCCGATCTGTTTCGCCGCGAGTTCGGTGACGAACTGGTGGCGGAGGCGATTGAGCGGCTCGCGCGGCATGCGGAGCTCCTGGAGCGGTGGAACCGGGTGGTTCGGCTGGTCGGGGAGGAGGGGCCGGAGGACTGGGTGCGGCGTCACTACGCGGAGTCGGTGGCGGCGAGGAGGTTCTGGCGGACTTCGGGACATGGGGAGCACGGTGAGCCGGCGCTGCTCGATGTCGGCAGCGGCGCGGGGTTTCCGGGTCTGGTCCTGGCGGCGCTTCATCCGGAGCGGCCGGTGACCCTGGTGGAGGCTCGCGAACGGAAGGCGGCGTTTCTCGCCGAGGCGGCGCGTGAGCTTGAACTTCCGCTGGTCAGGGTCATCCGGGACCGCTTCGACGTCGAACTCGCGGCGAGGCTCGCCGGGGCGGTAGAGTGCGCGACGATTCGGGGCCTTCGGCTTCCAGAGGCAACGATGGCTCGCCTGATCCAGGGTCTGCCTGGTGAAGGACGCCTGGTTGTCTGGGCGGGCCGGCAACTGGGGCCTGGGCTGACGGATACCTGTGTTGTGGAAGAAGAGATGAGTCTGCCCAACAGCCGGCACCGGCGGATTCTCTGCCTGCGGCCGCTTCCTCGTGGCTGACCTCCTGGCGGTCGCCAACCAGAAGGGGGGCGTGGGCAAGACGACATCGGCGATCAACCTGGCGGCGGCATTCGGCGCCATGGAGCGGCGTGTGCTGCTCGTGGACAGCGACCCGCAGGGGAACGCGAGCCGTGGTGTGGGCTGGTCGGGCCGACGGCCGACCCTCTTCGAGGTGCTCGCAGGCGAGGCGGAGGCAGCGGACGTGATCGTCCCGAGCGGGTTCCCCTTCCTCGATCTGTTGCCGGCGAACCGCGATCTGGTAGGAGCCGAACTCGGTTTACAGCGCGACCGGGACTGGATACGGCGGCTTGGATCTTCGCTCCGGAGCCTGGGCACGGTGTACGAGCGCATCTTCGTGGATTGTCCGCCTGCTCTGGGGCGCCTCACTCTGAACGCCCTCCACGCGGCGGACGCGGTCGTCGTGCCGCTGCAGTGCGAGTACTTCGCGCTCGAGGGCATCAGCGAACTGATGGCCACCGTTCAGCGGGTGCGCGAACTGGGCCGCCCGGACCTGACGATCGCGGGCGTGATCCTCACGATGTACGATGACCGCACCAACCTCTCTCGTGACGTTGCCCGCGAGGTGCGCAAGCACTTTGGATCGATCGTCTGCGATACGATCGTTCCACGCAACGTCCGCCTGGCCGAGGCGCCAAGTCACGGAGTGCCGGTCCTGCAATACGACATCAAGAGCAAGGGCGCCCAGGCCTATCTGGATCTGGCGCAGGAACTTGCGGCTCGCCGACCCTGATCGCGCTGCTGGAGTCGTGTGAGTAGCAGGCGGCGGGGCCTCGGTCGTGGACTCGATGAGCTGTTCGCGGACAGCGGCGCTCGTTCTCCCGTCGCACCGCCCGCGGAGCGGGAGTTGCCGGTAGGGCAGCTCGAGCCGAACAGCCGGCAGCCCCGCGACCGCTTCGACGACGAAGCGCTGGACCAGCTGGCGAGTTCGATCGCGCAGGTGGGCGTGCTGCAGCCGCTCGTCGTCGCCGGGGGGCCGGATCGGGGGGGCAGTTATCGCATCGTCGCCGGCGAGCGCCGCTGGCGGGCGGCGCGAAAGGCGGGGCTGGAGACGGTGCCGGTCGTATTTCGCGACGTGGACGACGAGCGCGAGCTGCTGGAGCTCGCTCTGGTCGAGAACCTGCAGCGTTCCGACCTGAACCCGGTGGAAGAGGCTGAGGCCTTCCGGTCGTTGAGCGACGAGTTCGGGCTCTCGCAGCAGCAGATCGCTCGTCGTGTGGGCCGCAGCAGGACCACGGTGGCGAATGCCCTTCGCCTGCTTCGCTTGCCTGCCGCGGTGCAGGAGCAGTTGCGTTCAGGAGCACTGACGGCCGGGCAGGCTCGTCCCCTGCTGGCGCTTGGGGACGAACAGAGTCAGATCGAGCTCGGCGCACGCGCCGAGCGCGAGTCCCTCAGTGCGCGAGAACTGGAGCGCGTTGCCGCCAGCGGGCGTGGGAAGATGGCCGCGGCGCGGCGAAAGGCTGCTCCGGAGAGCGACCCCCACACCACCGATGCGGTCGAGCGGCTAACGCGTAGACTGCAGACCCGTGTCGAAATCCAGCGCCGCCGCCAGGGAGGCGGCATTCTGAAGATCCACTTCCACTCCGAACCCGAGTTGATCCGCCTCTACGAACGGTTGTCCGCGGAGTAGTCACTGCGATTGGAGCGTTGCCAGCATGTCGAAGATCCTCAAGAACAACTCCCCGGGCGACCTGAACGGCTTTCTCGATACCGGCTGCGAGGTCCAGGGCGACCTCCGATTCGACAACTCGTTCCGGATTCACGGTGAGTTCAAGGGCACGGTCGAATCCGAAGGCGAGCTGATCGTTGGGGAAGGGGGCGTGGTCGAAGGAGTCTTCAAGGTAGGGCAACTCAGCGTCTCCGGGCGGCTCGAAGGGCGGGTCGAGGCCTCGAAGCGCATTGAGATCGGCGTGAACGGCCACGTGGAGGGCGAGATCAGGTCTCCGGTGCTCGTCATCGCGAGCGGGGCTTTCTTCCAGGGCCAGTGCAGCATGAACCCTTCCGAGCCGGCCCGTCCCGCCATCGTAGGCAGCGGCAAGGCGGCGACGGAGGACTCCGATCCGGCTCTCCAGCGGTTCGCGATTCCGGGCGGCGGGGGCTCGTCTGCCGGGTCGGCGACCGATGGAGGATCGGCCGGCCGGTCGGAGTAGGCCGGCCGGTACCGGCGCGGCTCAGGGAGGGCGCACTGCGCCGCTCGTCGTTTCGTAGGACGGCACGAAGGCGATGGGCCGGCGAGCCAGCGTCGATGGTTCGAAGGCCTCGGTGATCACGCGGCCGTCGATGTCGAGCGCGGTCGGAAGGTTCAGAGCGTAGAGCAGGGTCGGCGCGATGTCCTGGATTCCGAGCCGGGTCAGGAGCCGGTCCTCGTTGATTCCGTGCCCTCGCAGCAGGAGCAGTCCGTCCGGCGTGTTCTGGGACACGCTTGCTCCGCCGGGCGCCCCGCCTCGCAGGCCGAACAGGCTGCGCAGAGGACCGGACCGCCTCCAGCCGTAGGCGCTGACGACCGCCAGCGTTCGGGGTGGCGGCAGCTCTTCCCATGCCTCGGCCAGCAGACCGTCCACGAACGCGTAGTAGGAAGACAGCCAGCGCGCCTGATCCACGCGAGCCTGGACCTGGTCGCCGTCGAAGAGGACCGCTTCATGGGAGTCGTAGTACAGGTGCGACACTGCGGCCAGGCCGTCCATCACCGCGAAGACGACGAGTCCCGAGTCGTCTTCCGGAGTTCGAGACGCCAGGATCCCGAGCAACTGGGTCTGGGTCTCCAGATCACGGAGCGCGGCCGTGTAGAGAGCGGATGGCGGTCCGTCTCCGAGGCGGGCGAGTCGCTCATCTTCCATCGCGGAGCCGAGGGCCGCGGCCCGGACGGCGCCGGACTCCGTCAGGCCGACGCCGGAGTCGAGTGCGTACACGTCGATACCGAAACCCGCCGCGATCTGCCAGAGAGCAGGCGCGGAAGGCAGGGTCGGGGGGCTACCCTCGGTCGCGCCGCGGTCGCCCCAAAGGCCGAAGCCGATGGCGCGGGGCGCGAGATGGAAACGCTCGCCGCGAAGGACCGGCGCGCCGCGCGTCTCCTCGGAAACGACGCCGTGCCGGTAGGGGTACTTGCCCGTTACCACGGTGGTCCATAGGGGCAGGCGGCTCGCCGGTTCGATGGACTCGGCCCGGCCGTAGCTGCCGCCTCGCATGGTCTGTGAGAAAAACGGGAGCAGCCCCTGTTCGGACAGAGGCAGGATCGCGTCGAGCGAGGCGCCGTCGAGACCAACAACCAGCAGGTTCGGCGGCGGCGTGGCCTCGATCGCCGCCGATCGGGGCTTTCTCTGCGGCGGCGGCTCGAAGGCCTCGCGCCGCTCGAAGACGGAGTACACGGTCAACACCGCCAGGCTGGCGATCCCGAAGCGGCTGCGGGCGCCATAGGGCCTCTGCCGGCGGTACGAGTGAAGGAACGCCGTGTAGAGCGTGACCACAGCGGCCAGGACCAGCCAGAGTCCGGCCTTGACCAGGCGATCATGAATCCCGGGGGGCAGGAAGTGATCGTAGAGAGCAGCGTGTGCCAGGTCGAGGCCCGCGGTCGCGACGAAGACAGCCCCCATGCACCAGGGCAGCAGCCGCCTGGCGCGCTCGGGCGTCCTCCAGGAAATCGGTATCAGCACCGCCATCGTGCTGAGAGCCCCGAGGAGCCCGTAGTAGGCGCTGGCTCGAAACACCGTTGCCGGGTTGAACGGCAGGTGGGGGTTGAGGAAGAACAGGAGTCCGGTCAGGTGGATCCCGGCCAGGAGTCCGGGTACCGCGCATGCGGCGCAGCTGAGGAGCCGTTCCTGTTTCACTGAGACGGACTCTAGCGGGCGGCTGCGGTCGTCGGATCAGGCGGCGGCTTCGACCGGAACGTGCATGGAGTGCTACCCTCGCCCGCGCCATGGCGGCGCTGGACGCGACGGGGAGAGTACTTGAGGTCCGGGCGTTGCCTCTTCGGCACTTTCTGCTCCGGATCAGTGTGGACGGGATGGAACCTGCCGAGCCAGGACAGTTCGTCATGGTGGCTGGCGGCGACCAGGCCGAGCCCTACCTGAGGCGGGCCTTCTCGGTCTACGACCAGGAGCCGGCCGGAGAGGGTGTTCTCATAGTCTCCCTTCTCGGCAAGGTCATTGGTCGGGGAACCGCGGCTCTGGCGGCCTGTACGCCTGGCGAAGACGTTCCCGCTCTCGGCCCGCTGGGGAGAGGGTTCCACAGTATGGGATGGGATGGCGCGCGCGTCGGCCGCGCCGCCCTGGTGGCGGGGGGCATCGGCTCGGCTGGTCTGGGGTTGCTGGCGCAGGCGCTGGCGCGTGCCCGGAGGCCCTTCGACTTCTACTACGGCGGTCGCGGTGCCGGCGATCTGGTCGAGGCCGCGAAGTTCGGGCGCTTGAGCGAAAGCACGGGCGGTCGCCTGTTCAGAACGACGGAGGACGGAACCGCCGGTGCCCGGGGCTTGGTTACCGAGGCACTGGCTGCGACCATCGAGGCCGGAGCGACGGGGTCGGCGCCCGTGTACGAGACGCTCTACACCTGCGGTCCTCACGGTCTGATGGCTGCTGTGGCGCGGATCGCGGCGGAACACGGAATCGAGGGCGAAGCTGCGATGGAGACTCCGATGGGCTGCGGCTATGGCGCCTGCCTGGGCTGTGCGGTGGAGCTCAGGAAGGGTGGCTACGCTCTGTGCTGCCGGCACGGTCCGGCATTCGATCTGAAGGAGGTGGTCTGGTGACCAGGGAATCCGGCGCCTCGGGGACAGACCTGTCGACCCAGGTGGGACCGCTGCGCCTCCAGAATCCGATCCTCACGGCGAGCGGCACGTTTGGTTACGGTCTCGAGTTCGCCGAGCGGGCCGATCTGCGGCGCCTCGGCGGTCTCGTGACGAAGGGGCTGTCGCTCGAGCCGCTGGTCGGCAACCCTCCGGTCCGGATCGCCGAGACCCGCGGCGGCATGCTGAACTCGATCGGGCTGCAGAACATCGGCGTGGAGCGGTTTCTGAGCGACGTGCTGCCGGGTCTGGCCGGACTGCCGCCGAAGGTGGTCGTCAACCTGTTCGGGTACGCCCAGGATGACTATGTGCGGCTGGCCGAGCGGGTCGACCCCCACTCCGCTGTGGCCGCGGTGGAGTTGAACGTGTCCTGTCCCAACGTGAGCAAGGGCGGAATCGAGTTCGGTCACGACCCCGAGATCCTGCGCGGCCTGGTCCGCCGCGTGCGTTCCGTCACCGGCAAGCCGGTCATCGTCAAGCTGTCGCCCAACGTGACCTCGCCGGTGTCCCTGGGCCAGGCGGCGAGTGCCGGTGGAGCCGATATCCTGTCGGCGGTGAACACCTTCGTCGGCATGGCGATCGACACGGGAACCCGCCGTCCCGTGCTGTCCACGGTACGCGGCGGGCTTTCCGGACCGGCGATCAAGCCGCTGGCGCTGCGGATCGTGTGGGATGTCGCGCGCGAGGTCGACCTGCCAGTGATCGGGATCGGCGGGATCGAGACGGTCGACGACGTCCTGGAGTTCCTGCTGGCGGGGGCCTCTGCGGTGCAAGTAGGCACGGCGATGTTCCGAGACCCCCGGACGGCGGAGCGGCTTGTCGATGGACTGCGGGAGCGGTTGGAGGCCGAGGGCGTCGCCTCGGTGAGTTCCCTGGTCGGGGCGGCGGCGAGGCCGGAGTGAGCGGCACGAGACTCGAACGGGTCGCGGTCGCGCTCGACACGGATGACCGGGAGACCTTCAGTCGCTGGTGTTCCTTCTTCGGCCCGCGCGTCGGCGTCCTCAAGGTGGGGCCCCGGGTCGTCCTGCGCTGGGGCCGAGCGGCGATCGAAGAGGCCGCGAGGACAGGCGCGGCGGTCTTTCTCGACTTCAAGTTCCACGACATCCCGAGTACCGTCGCCGGCGCGGTCGGCGCGGCGAGGGAACTGGGGGTCTCCTATCTCACGGTGCATGCGGGCGGCGGCCGGCGCATGATGGAGGCGGCGGTCGAAGCCGCCGGTGACCAGGTCCGGGTGCTGGGGATCACGGTGCTGACCCATCTCGCGCCCCAGGACCTCGATGAACTCGAACTGCCGGGCCGGGCCGCGGATCGGGTTCTGGCCTGGGCGTCTTCGGCGCGCCAGGCCGGTTGCGCCGGCGTGGTCTGTTCGCCGCTCGAACTGGCTTCGCTGCGCCAGCGACTTGGCCCGGAACTCCTGCTGGTGAGCCCGGGGATTCGCTTCGGGGATTCCGCCAGCGACGACCAGCGTCGTGTCGCGACGCCGGCGGCGGCCCTGCGGTCCGGGGCCGACCTGATGGTGATCGGGCGGCCGCTGACCCAGGCTACCGACCCGGAAGCGGCGCTCGCGGCGCTGGCGGCGGCCGGCGCCTGATCCGCCGGACGCTCCGGCTCGCGCCGGATCAGCGAGGAATGTGGAAGGTCCGCCGCCAGCGGACCGCCCATCGTCCGGCTTCCGCGTCGCGCGACCAGTAGACGAGGAGCGGCCGGCCGCGCACGAGGTCCGTTCCAACGGGCCCGAAGAAGCGCGAGTCGCGGGAGATGTCGCGGTTGTCGCCGAGACAGAAGAGGCCTCCGTCCGGCACCCGTTCGGGACCATACGCGTCGCGTCGCCGGAAGCTCTCGTGAAGGAAGTCCGACCGCGGATAGACCCGATCGTCGGAGTGGACGACGTAGCCGGTTTCGTCGAGTTCGCGGTCGTCGACGCGCAGCTTCTTCGAGTCGATTTCCACTTCCGTGCCGCCCGTCGCTACGCAGCGCTTCAACAGCTCGTGCTCCGGGTCCTCGATGCCGCGGAAGGTGACCAGGTCGCCGGGTCGCACTTCCCGCTGGGGTACCAGCGGCCCCCAGCGACCGGCCCCCGCGCCAAAGATGAACTTGTTGATCAGCAGATGGTCGCCGACCATCATCGCCGGTTCCATCGACTCGGAGGGAATGCGGTAGGCCTGAACGAAGAAGGCCCGGACGAAGAGGGCCAGGATAGCCGCGACGAGCAGGACGTCCGCGCCGTCGCGCCACATTCCGCGGCGTCCGGTGCTCAGACGGGTTCTCATCGCAAAGGGTGCGGCTCTACTCGATCACCTTGAGCGTTCGCTTCCAGCGGGTTTTGGTAAGAAAGCCCAGCGCCGTGTTCGCGAGCTGTTTCAGGCGGTGACCGAGGCCGTGCCAGGTGCCGTCCGAAGTCTCGCCTCCATACGACCAGTAGACCATCACCGCCCGGCCCTTCACATGGGAGAGGGGCACCGGGCCCCAGTAGCGCGAATCGTGGGAGCTGTCGCGGTTGTCGCCCAGGCAGAAGAGGTGGTCGTCGGGAACGAGGAGCGGCCCCCAGTTGTCGCGCCGCGCGTTGTAGGAACCGAAGGGACTCGCCGAGCGGTAGAGGCGGGTGTCGCGGTGGATCGCGTAAGCGGCGTCGTCCACCTCCTGGCCGTTCAGGAAGAGCTGCTTGTCCTCCATCCGGAGTTCATCGCCCGGCAGACCGATACAGCGCTTCACCAGGTCGATCTTCGGCGTCTCGGGCGAGCGGAAGATGACGATGTCGCCCCGTCGCACCTCCCGCCCCGGCAGCAGCGCCTGCTCGAGCCTGGACGGGCGAGGCCCGTAGATGTAGCGGTTCACGAACAGGTGGTCGCCCACGAGCAGCGTTTCCTCCATCGAGCCGCTGGGGATGTAGAAGGTCTTCAGGACGAAGTTGTTCGTGAAGCCCAGGAACACCGCCGCGACGATCAGGGCCTCGAGGTACTCGCGAACCACGGAGGTGCGACGCCCGCCCGCGGATTCCGGAGCCTTCTTCTCGGCGCTCGTCATCGGCTGGCTAATCTACACGAGCAGTCCCCTCGCCATGGCTCCCGCCGAGGCGCATCGGCGGTTCTTCGCATGTCAAGGATGCTGGAATCGGTCCTGCTTTCCTGACGACCCGCCCCGACAGCCGTAGCCCCGGCCAGGAGAGGAGGATACGGCCCGGAACCCCGCGTAGGGGGCAAGTTCCCTTGACGAAACAACTTCGTTTCCGCACCTCTTCGTCTGCTGCAACTTATTGATTTACAAGGATCTTACGAAGACCTGTTCAGGTTGGCCAGGAACTTGAACCTAGTGGCGGCCATCTATACATCCGGAGCGAGGAGGTGTCCAAGGGGTAGTAGCAGGGAACCAAGTTGGCAAGGGATCAGGGGGACGCTTCGGTGTCCCCCTGACACTCTCGCTCCAGGGTGGCGGTTTTGACGAGTACGAGAACCCCCCTGCGGGACCAACGGAGATGAAGATGACAAGAGGTAAGAAGATCGTAACGGCGGTAGTGCTCATGCTTGGCATGCTGGCCGCACTGCCTGCCGTAGCGGCTGAAGGCGTAGTCAACATCAACACCGCGGACGCTGGCGCGCTCTCGCTCCTGCCGGGGGTCGGACCGTCGACCGCGGGGCGGATCGTGGAGTTTCGGACCGAGAACGGCGAGTTCGAGTCGGCCACCGACCTGATGCTCGTCCGCGGTATCGGCGAACGTACGTTCGAGCGCATGCGGTCGTACGTGACGATCGAAGGGGACACGACATTGACGGAGAAGGTGCGGGTCCCCAGGGATCAGACCGGCTCCGACGATTCGTCAGGGTCGGATGACCCCACCGACGGCCCCTGATCGGCACGAAGTCGTCGCGCTCGACGGCATGGAGGCGGGCGGGTTTTCGCCCGCCTCCATGTTCCCCCGTGACTGCCGGCGCTCGACGGGCAAGGGTGGCTTCACTTTCCTCGAACTCCTGGTGGCGACGACGATTCTCGCGCTGCTCGCCACGCTCACAGTGCCCCCGCTGCGCCAGCAGATCGCACAGCATCGGGTTCGACTTGCGGCCGCGGAGGTCGCTTCGGCGCTTTGGACGGCGCGAAGCGGAGCGGTCCTCTACGGGGTCGCGGTCGCCGTGCGTTTCGAAGTGGGCGAGTCCGAAGCGGGTAGCGCTGACACCGCCTTTTCGCTCTACGCCGACGGCGACGGCGACGGCGTGCGAACCGCGGACCTGAACGCGGGCACGGATCCCCGCATCGGGCGTCCGGCGCGGTTGCATCACGTCGGCAGGGGCGTTCGATTCGGTATCCCCCAGGATCTGGCGCCCAGGGAGTTCACGGGCTCCGGCCGGCTGGATCGCCTGGACGACCCGCTGCGTTTCGGCCGAAGCGACATCGTTTCCTTCAGCCCGGCTGGCACGGCGAGTCCGGGCACAGCCTTCGTCACGGACGGCTACCACCTGTTCGCGGTACGGGTGACCAACCGCACGGGGAAGATCCGGATCCTCCGCTATCTCCGCGACCGCGAGCGGTGGAAGGGTCTCTAGTGGCCGCGCCGCGGGCAGAGACGTCGTCCAGGTCCGCACGCTACGCTTCGCGGCATGAACGCCCCGAGCGGAGGAGCAACAGCGGAGGGCTTCTCGCCCATTCGGTGGTCTGGCGATGAACTCCTCCTGCTGGATCAGACCCTGTTGCCGGAACAGGAGGTGTGGCTGACCTGCCGCCGGCCGCGCGACGTTGCCGGGGCGATCCGCCGCCTCTCGGTGCGTGGCGCACCGGCCATCGGCGTTGCGGCGGCGTATGGCCTGGTGCTGGGCGCCGGCGAGTTCGACGCTGCCTACGAACTGTTGCTCTCGACGCGTCCGACGGCCGTCAACCTGCGCTGGGCGCTGAACCAGGGCCGCGCGCTCCGCGACCGCGTCGTCGAAGGCGGCGACGGGCAGGAGTTGCGCGCCCGGCTGCTCGCCTGGGCCTGCGACCTGCACGACGAGGACATCGAGGCGAACCGCCGCATCGGCGCGTTCGGCCGGGAGCTGTTCGAGGAGGGAGACCGGGTCCTGACCCACTGCAACGCCGGCGCCCTGGCGACGGCCGGCTACGGCACGGCGATCGGCGTCGTGGAAGCGGCCTGGTCGGCGGGCCGGCTGGCGAGCGTGTGGGTCGACGAGACGCGGCCGCTGCTCCAGGGCTCGCGGCTGACCACATGGGAGCTGGCGCGCCTCGAGATCCCGCACCGCCTGATCACGGACAACAGCGCCGGCGCCGTCATCGCGCGGGGCTGGGTCCAGAAGATCGTCGTCGGCGCGGACCGGGTCGCCGCCAACGGGGACGTCGCGAACAAGGTCGGCACCTACCCGGTCGCCGTGCTCGCGGCCCGTCACGGCGTTCCGTTCTACGTCGCCGCGCCGCTGTCGACGATCGACCGAAGCACGGACTCCGGCGCCGACATCCCGATCGAGGAGCGCGACGCGGACGAAGTGGTCCACGCCTTCGGCAAGCGGATCGCTCCCCACGACACGGAAGCTCTGAACCTGGCCTTCGACGTCACGCCCGCGGAACTCGTGGCCGCGCTGATCACGGACGCCGGCGTGCTCCGGCCTCCCTACCGGGAGTCGATCGCCGAGGCGTTCAGCGAGCGCGGCGGCCCCGGGCATTGAGCGCCGATCCGGAACTAAGAGAGGCGTTCGAACGGTTCGCGCGCGTCGAGGCGCCGGACCTCGACTCGCCGATGTACGCGGAACTCGCCGCGGGCGTGGCGAGAGACGACGAACTGCTGGCCCTGGCGGCGCATCGGCAACGAGGACAGCCGGCGCCGAACATGCTCTTCGGGGCAGTGCAGTACCTGCTGCTGCAGGGAGTCGAGCACCCGCTGGCCGTGCACTACCCGATCCTCTCGGGCCCGGAACCGCCGCCAGGGCCTGCCTTCCCGCCCTTCCGGGCCTTTTGCCTCGAACACCGCGAGGCGGTCGGAGGGCTGATCGCCACCCGTCGTACGCAGACCCAGGTCGTCCGGCGCTGCACCTGTCTGCTGCCCGCTCTCGGCCTGGTTCACCGGGATGCCGGAGCGCCGCTGGCCCTGATCGATATCGGCGCCAGCGCCGGCCTGAACCTGAACTTCGACCGCTACGCCTACCGCTACCGGCGAGCCGGGAACGAGGTCCTGCGCTGGGGAACGGACGCGGCGCGCGTCGAACTGGAAGCCGACCTGCGGGGACCCGCCACGATGCCGGCGCCGTCACCGCAAATCCCGGTAGCCAGCCGCGACGGAATCGACCTGAACCCCATCGACCTCGCCGACCCGGACGAGTTGCTCTGGCTGCGTGCGCTGATCTGGCCCGAGCACGTGGAGCGCCACGCTCAACTCGTGGACGCCGCGGCCGAACTGCAAGACAGCCCGATCCGCCTTCATCGCGGCGACGCTTCGCGGGACCTGCCGCACCTGCTCGACCGTGTCCCGGCCGAAGCGGCGCTGGTCGTCTACTCCACGATCGCTCTCTACCAGGTTCCCCGCGAGGGCCGGCGGCGGATCAGGGAGGCTCTCGAGGCCCGGAGCCGGGAGCGGCCCGTCTGGCAGGTGGCTCTCGAAGGCGTCCACCCGCCGAGCCTCACCCTGACCAGGTACCGAAGCGGTTCCCGCGAGACGGAGTTGCTCGCCCGGGCCTCGCCCCACGGCTGGTGGATCGAGTGGGAAGCGACCGCGCGGCCGTGATCTCTACTCGCCGTCCGGCTGCGCCGGCGCTGCCTGGATGAGCAGGTCCCAGAATGCGTCGTTGAACGAGGATCCGTCGACCGAGCCGCGATCGCCCAGCCGCGTCACGACGAGATCGAGACTCGGCACGACGTACAGCTTGCGGTCGAGCGCGCCCAGCGCGGCGACCAGGTCGGGCGGCGCGCTGGCGATCAGCGGGCCGTCGCTCCGAGCCGCGCCGCCGGCGGCCAGCCGGAACGGTTGCCCGTTCAGCCACCACAGGAGGCCGTACGCCGGATTCAGGTTCTGCGAGGACCGGGTCGCCAGGTCGAAGGCGCTCGGGTCCTCGACGACGGCGACGCCGTCCCAGTCGCCGCGCGCCTGCACCAGGAGCCCGAATCGTGCGAGATCGCGGGCGGAGGTCAGGAATCCGACCGCGGCGTCGGCGTTGGCCCAGGGCCGCGGCGCCCAGCTCGAGTCGCGCATCCCGATGCGACCCGTCAGCCAGTTGCTGGTCACCGCGTCACGGCTCTCGTTCGCCGCGCCGGCGATGATCCGCAACAGGTGGTGGTACGCGGGCGTGTTGTAGCGCCAGCGCGTCCCCGGGTCAGCCTCGTACGCCAGTTGCGGCGTCAGGCCGCTCGTCATCGCCAGGAGATGCCGAATGGAAATGGCGGCCTCCTGTTCCGCGGGCGCCTGCGTCCAGCCCACGCCCAGGTGGTCGCTGACGGCGTCGTCGAACGTCAGGAGAGCGCGCTCGGCGGCGATGGCGGTCAGGATCGCGACGACGCTCTTCTGGACCGAGGCCACGTCTTCCAGGGGATGGCCGGCGGCGGTCGTTCCCTGCCGCTGGTTGGCGTATCCGGGCCCCGGGTCGTCGACCGGCCAGTAGCGCTCGGCCATGATCCGCCCGCGGTGGAGCACGACCACGGCGGACGAACTGCGCTCGGCAGCGAGGTCGAGCGCGGCGTCGAGCTTCGCGGCATCCCAGCCGGCATCGCCGGGGTCGACAGTGGCCCATGGGCCGTCGGCCGGCGGGAAGTACAGCGGTGCGTCCGCCGGTACGGCAGCCGATGCCACTTCGGCGGCGTCCGGGGCCGGGGCGCCGCAGCCGGTCAGCACGGCGGCGAGCAGGGCTGGCAGCCCGAAGATCGGAACGACGCGAGACGCTCTCATACTGGACTCTCCTGGCAGATCGACTGGGGATTCTCCCGGCTCCACCCTAGCTGGGCCGGCTTCCCGTCAGAACGAGAAGGTCACCGTCATCGAAACGGACCGCGACGCCCCGAGCCAGGCCGCGTTCTCCGTGATCGCGGAGAGGTACGCCTCGTCGAGCACGTTGTTCGCCACGAGCGAGAACTCCGTGGAGCGAAGGAGTTCGCTCAGCACCTCGCCCGAGAAGGTGAGGTAGGCGTCCACCATCCAGTACTCGTCCGTGGTCCAGTCGGCGACCAGACTGACCCGCCGCGGCGACGTGTACTTCGCGCTGATCCCGGCGTTCAGGGGACCGGAGCGGTCGAGGGAGATGACCCAGAGCCGATCCGGCACGCCGGTGACATCCGACCCGGGCATGATGTTCTGGTTCGCGTCGACCAGCGGGTCGCCGCTGCCGACGTACTCGGAGTCGTTCAGCGTGTACGCGGTGTAGAGGGAGAGCTGGTGGGGCAGCTGCACCGTCGCCGAGAGTTCGACGCCGTCCGTCTCGATGCCGCCGGCGTTGAAGTAGGCGCCGCCCCCCGGAATGAGGTAGTTGGGCCCGGCAGGCGTCTGCGGCCCGAGGTAGAAGATCCGGTTGTCAAAGTCGATCACGTAGCCGGTGGCGCTCAGCGCGAGCCGTTCGGCCGAGTACTGCAGGCCGACGTCGATGTTCGAGGCGGTTTCAGGCTCGAGCGCGGCGAGGCTGCGCCCCGGCACCTCAAGCAGCGTGCTGCCGATCGCCCTGAAGTTCTCGGCGTAGCCGGCGAAGAGGTCCAGGCCCTCGACCGGCGTTTCGTACGTGACGCCGCCCGAGAAGAGCATGCTCGAGTCCGAGTCGACCGTCAGATCCGGGTCGACGTGGAACAGGTCCTCGCGGTCGACGTCGACCAGGTACTGCTTCGCGCCGCCGGTCAGGGTGAAGCGCCCGACGTAGAGCGTCTCCTCCGCGTACAGCATCATGATGCTCTGCGGGAACTCCCACTCGTACTGGTGCCAGTACGGCGTCGCGTGCCACTGGAAGTTGATCGAGGGATCCAGGATCTGGTGCCAGTCGCGGCCGAGGCCCCGCTTCGAGTCCTCGTACCAGATGCCGGCGCGCAGCTTGCTCCCGGCGTTGCCGATCGTGGTGAGCCACTCCTCATCGAGGGTCACGCCGACGCGGTCCTTCGCATAGTGGCTGTGGCGGTAGGACTGCACCGCGGTGGCGCCCGGATGGCAGGCCGGATCGACCTCCGGGCCGCCCGGGCCGTAGTAGTTGAAGAGGAAGGAGGACGTACAGCCCGGCACCGGCCCCACCGCGGCGCCGTCGGGGCCGATGAAACGGATCAGCCCGAGCTGCGAGCCGCCCCGCACGGTGGTGCCGCCGAACAGCTCCGATTCGGCGCCGCCCCCGTCGTCGGTAAGGTCGACGATGTAGGGCGGCAGCCAGTCCCCGCGGCCGCGGTTGCGATGGAAGTAGCCGGCCAGGCTCAGCGAGAGCTCCTCGCCGAACGACCAGTCGGCCTTCAGGTAACCGAAGGCGTTGCTGCGCCGGGTCTGCCAGCCGCGCCGGTGGAACTGGTTCAGGTACGGCACGCCGGGCCATTCGCCGATCAGGCGGTCCCAGCGTGGGTTGGCCCGGAAGTCGCTCTCGCTGTAGAGCCGCTGGTAGACGTCCTCGTGGATGTTGTCGTACGAGACGTAGGTGGTGAGATCGACCCGGCCGTGGGACGAGACGAGCTTCATCGCGAGGTGCTCGCGCGAGTTCAGCGCGGAACCCTCCATCCAGTCGGTCGCTTCCTGGCGGGTCGCCGCGAACCAGGCGCGGGTGTTGCCCCCGAAGATCGGCCCGGTGTCGACCCGCATGAAGAAGCGCTGGCCCTGGTTCTGGCCCAGCGTCATGGACGCCGTGTAGGCCCGCTCGTCCGCCGGGTCGTCGGTCAGGTAGTTGAACGTCCCGCCCAGGGCCTCGACGGAGCGCGAGCCGATGTCCGCGGTCCCCTGGGACACCTCGACCCCGCCGAGGTTCATCGGGTCGACGAAGCGGTTCGCCTTGGCGCCGCTCCAGTAGTCCGACGTGCCGTTCGGAAACCCGTCGATCGTGGTTCCGATCTGTACGTCGCTTTGCGTCACCTGGAAGCCGCGCATCGTGACATTGCTCGACCAGTCGTCGAAGCCGTAGGCGTCGCCTTCCTGGACCGACACTCCGGGCAGGTTGTCCACCACGGACGTGACGCTGGTGATGTTGGACTGCTGCCGGATCATCGGCTGGGAGACGAGGTTCCGCGCGAAGGTCCGGGGCTCCTCGGCCACCACGGTCACGGTTTCGAGCAGTCTGACGATCTGGAGCACGAGCCGGACGTTCTCGGTGGCGCCCGCTATCAGCGAAACCGGAGTCTCGGCTGGCTCGAAGCCCAGCAGGGACGCCGCGACGACATAGTCGCCCGCCGCCAGGCCCGCGCTCGCGTAGGCGCCATCGGATTGCGTGATGCGCTCCTGGCGCACGCCCGGGCCGGCCACCGTGACGGTGACACCGGGCAGGGGGCTACCGTCCGCGTCGACGACGACGCCTTCGATGGTTCCTGTTGTCTGGGCTACGGCGGCCGCCACTGCGGCAGACAGCAGCGCGGCGGCGAGGGCCAGTCGTCCTGGCCTGAAGTCTGGGGCGTCCATCGAAACGTCACCTCCCAAATGGTAGGCAGGTCGGGCATTATGGCCCGATCGATGGAAGCCTGGTCGAGGCGGTGGGAATCGAACCCAGGTCCGCGAGACTCGGCGCGAGGGATCAGCGCCGGGTAGGCAAGGCCGAAGAAACGCTAGAAGGTGATCCCGAGCTTCAGGCGGAACTCACGCGGAACGAGGTAGCCGCCGGCACTTGAGCTCGGCCTTCCGTTGGCGAGATTCACTGACACCTGATCCTGCTCGTTGGTCACGTTCGCTGCCTCGAAGCCGACTTTCCCCGTGAAGGCGCCGCGAATCGGAAAGTCCCAGGCAGCGGCGACTCCCAGCGTCATCGTGTCGGGGAGCTTCTGCGCATCGCGAGGCTCGACGTACGCCCAGGTGTTGATCCGGGCGCCCGAAACGGGATGCAGCACGGCCGTGCTGGGCCGTGACCCCCACCGCCGGCCCGCCTGAGCATTGACGATGGCACTCGCGACCACACTCTGGTTGCCGATGTCCCAGCGCTTGACCCCAATGACGTGGGCTACGTACTCGCGATCCGTGTTCAGCCGGCCGTCGAGATTGAGGGCGGTGGGGTTGAGGACACCAGTCCCAATCTGGACTCCGCCGAGGCCTTCGAACTCGTTGCCCTGAGCGTTGAGATCGTCTTCGTTGCCCTCCAGCTTGCCGACCGTCAAGTCGGTGCGCAGCGACCAACCCCCGCGGAAGTAGCGGTTGGCCGCCAGCATCAGCCCTTGGTACTCGCGGAATAGCTCGGGTCGATTGACGATCTGTCTGAAGATCTGGCCGTCCGCGTCATATTGGTCGTTCGCCTGGTAGAGGTCTTCCGACTCGTTCCACATCAGCCGCGAGGTGAACACCCAGTTGGGGGCGAACTGCCAGTCCACACCGATCGAGACCTCGTCCTTGAACCAGGGCTCGACTGACTGGATCTCGTTGTCGTTGGCCGCGATGAAGCTCCGTTGGAAGATGTCGTATCTCTGGGTTGCCGGGTTCCATCCGAACTGGTCGAAGGTATTCAGGCCGTTGGTGCCGCGGGTGAAGTGACGGAAGGCGAGGTCCAGCGGGAAGATCCGAACGGCGCGCCCGGCGGTCCCCCGGAACAAGAGCTTGCCGTCGGCGTTGACGTCGTAGACCGCCGAGAACCGCGGCGCGGTCTCCCGGTAGTCGTTGACCTGCTCGCCGATGTTGTTGGTTACGGTCTGATCGTCGAGGCGGAGCCCCGCGGTGACCACCCAGTGATCTCCGATGCTGATGCGGTCCTGGACGTGGATCGCACGCATCGGGCTCTCGTATCTCGAAATGCCGTCTCCCCCCGGCGACACGTAGACCCGCTTGTTCACGGGTGTTGCGAAACCGCTCGGCGAATTCTCGTCGTAGCCGCGCCCGCGGTAGTCGGTGACGAGGTCGGCTTTCGCGTTGTAGAACATCGTGTGCTCATCGATCCCGAAACGCCACTCGTGGTTGCCCCTGAAGAGTGACCCGGCGAAGTTGAGCTGCTCGCGGGGAAAGTCGTTGAAGCCGTCGCCGTTGGCCGCCGCGTTACCGTTGTATCGGACCCGGTCGTTGAGGTCCTGGTAGCGGAAGTTGGTGGCGAGCGGGCTATCCGGCGGAGCGTTGGGGTCGATCTCGCGACGATGCGTAACCCCGCGCGTCAACTTGTCCGTGCTGTCCGCGACCTTCACCTCGAGGAAGAGGTTCCGGGTGGCGCTGAAGTTCCAGGCGGCTGAGTAGAGCTTGCTGTCGATCTCTGTCACGGAGAGGGAGTAGATGTCCCCGCTGGATCCGGCGCCCTGCGAGTCGGACGGTGCCGTGAGGCCGGTGAACGAGAAAGCGTGTCGGTCTCCAGCCTGAGCGTTGAACTTGCCGACGACCGGCTCGCCCCGCGAAGCAGTCTCGACAACGAAACCGGTGTTCGTCTCACTGTAGTAGCCGTCGAAGCTCTCACCGGTGGCGACGAAGAACCACGCCTTGTCGCGCCAGAGGGGGCCTCCGAGTGAGGCCTCCCAGGAGTTGAGCTGGTCGTCCGGGCGAGGAAGGTCCGGAGCGACTTCGGAGACGGCGCGCCAGGTCGGGTTCTGGCCGACATAGAGCGCATCGCCGTGAAAGTCGTTCGTGCCCGACTTGATCACGGTATTGACGATCCCACTGGTGGAGCGGCCGTACTCGGCGCCGTTTCCTGCGACCTGCACGCTGATCGCGGCGGTGGAGGTGGTGGGCAGGTTGAAGCGGAACTCACCGCCGCGCCGGGTCTGGCTGATGTCGACGCCCTCGATGAACGAGCCCACTTCATAGGTCAGACCCCCTGGCGTGGCCATGAAGCTGCTGTCGTTGTTCGTGTTGCGTGAAGTGACCCCGGGAAGCTGATGCACAGCCGCCCCGTACGAGCGGCTGGAGAACGCGACCTCCTCGGTGACCTCAGAGCTCAACGTCGCCGTCAAGGTGGTCTCGAACTTGCTGATCAGGGGCGCCTCGGCGGTCACCGTGATCGCCTCGGCGGTCTCGGAGCGCAGCTCAAGGTCGATGCCCCTGCGCTCTCCGACCTGCAACTGCGTCGATACGCTGGCCTGGCCCAGGCCCTCGAGAGCGCCGTTGACTTCGTAGGCACCCGGCGGCAACACGGCGAAGCGGTACATCCCGTCGGCATCGGTGATTGCCGTCTTGGTTCCCTGAGGGCCGGTCAGGGTCACCGTGACGCCGGGCAGGGCCCCACCCTGAGCGTCGAGCGCGCGGCCCTCGATCGTCCCTGTCTGCGGTCCGTCGGCCCACAGGGACATGGGAGCGCAGAGAACGAGGGTTATGGCGAGAACAAGGCGTCGTTGACGAAGTGCTTTCATGAGATCATCCCCCCAGGGTTCGGGCCGCTACGACCGGCCAATGTTCACACAGTGTTCGATGCGTTCACTGTATTGGGGGGGGTAGGGCTGTCAAACCGAGAAGTCAGAATGACGCCCGACAAGTGGTGCCCCGGGCGACTTGGCGTCTTGCAACACCCTCGTCGCTCCCTCGGCACTGCCGTGGGATCGCTCTACAACTCCGGGATCACCGGCATGACGCGTTTCACCTGAGGCCGAGGAGGGGAAGTTGGTGGAGGCGGTGGGAATCGAACCCACGTCCGCGAGACTCGGCGCGAGGGATCTACGTGCGTAGCCTTCACTCGATCAGTCGCCGCCGGCTTGGGTAGAAGGCCACCACGGCCCGCGGTCTAGCCCCGAAGTGATCCGGCCTGAGTTCAGAGCCTCGCTCAGGCGTTCGATCCACTTTGAGTGTCAATCCTGACGACGCCGTGAATCAAGGCTCCGGCAGGACCGTGACGGCTTCTAAGCCGCCAGTGCCAATTCGTCGTTGGCGAGTGTAAGTGTCCGGTTAACGAGTCGGACTCGGCACGCAACCCCCGAACCGCATGATCTCCCGTCGAAGCCATGCGCCCCCAGGGACCGGCGATTCTACACCACTTGCGGCGGTCGAGCCGCTATCCGTCCACGGGAACGGGCGCGGGGCTCGCGTTCGGCGGCAGCCACGCGGGGCCCTTCATCCGAGGGCGAACTTCTTCATCGGTTCTCCCCTTCTTTGTTCGCGAGGTCGGTAGCCATCTCGCGAAGGCTCTCCGTCTCTTGCTCGGTGGGCCACCGGCCCAACTGCTCTCGCCACTCACGCCGTAGCCGCTCCAACTCGTCCTCGACTACGAGGCGGGAGTGTTCGCTTGGCTCCGGCTGCGACTGTTGCCGTCCAACGTCATCGGCCACGTCGCTCACGCTCTTCACTTCCAGGTTCTGCGATTCCGGTTCGGCGTCCGCCACAACGGGACCGGAGAACGTCTCCCGGACCGTGACACGTTCTACCTCTCGCCGCCTGATGTGATCGGCGTACAGGGCTTGCAGTTCCTTCTTCTTGAGCTTCGGTTCTTTGCACTCCGGGATCTGAATGCCCGAGGGCTCGACGCGCTCAAGTTGACGAGCAACGTCGTCAGCCGCCAAGCGAGTCCTGAATGCTCTCTCGACCGGCGTAGGATGGGTGCCGCCGCGCTTCTGGTGATCGCGGTTCGTGCCTGCGAGTCGCTCCCAGAACGGCGGGGCGGCCGAAACGTCGTAGCCAGCCCTGGCAGCGTAGTACACGCCTACGCAATCCGCTCGACGCTCCATTCGCTTCGAGTAGCTGACCGAGCCGATCATTGCCCCCAACGTCCCCCAATCTTCGGCGGCGCGCTGCACATCGTAGGACGAACCACCAAGCTCCGCCGATGCCACGCCGCCTACCGCCGCTCCGAGGATGGCCCCCAATACAGCGCGGTTCTGCTTTTTCTCGATGTGGCGTAGCGAGACGTGGGCGAACTCGTGGCCGATGACGGCTGCAAGCTCGTCGTCTGTGAGCGACGCCACTGTGCCGACCGAGAGCAGAACCACCTTCCCGTCAGTCGCCGCCGTCCAACCGCCACTCGGAGTCATGTGGACTGGCGGGCCGCACACAGGTTGCTTCCTCAGTTGGAGTTGTTTCGGCGGTTGGCCCGGGGAGACCACCGTAACGGTAGACCCGGTGGGACTGGCAAGGCGACCGTAACTGTCCTGGCCCATCTGTCCGTAGCCGAGATGCTGACCTCGTACATGGGTGATCCGGTCACCTGCTCGAAGCCCGGAACGCTCCGCGGGCGACCCCGGCCAGACACGGTAGACCGTGGGTTCGGTCGGCGAGACCGACGGCCGGCTGAAGATGAACCCCGAAAGCCATCGTTGACGGGCCATGCACAGATCGTTCTGTGTGGCGTTTGCAGAAGCGATGGCGAACTCTGCTTTGGCCACGCGAGCCTGCGCCTCCATCAGGTCGTCAGGGGAGAACTGCTGCCCCTTCGCCGCCCCGATGCCGGCGAACAGCAGCAACGCCGCCAGCATCCACGCCTTCAAGAGCCTCAATGTCTCGTCCCTTCCTCCGGCCAACTTGGCCGGTCATGTTCAACGTGAGAAGAGTATGGGAACGAGCACAGCGCGGTCGAGCGCCTGACGCGTCTCGTCGTGGTAGGACTGGTTGGCGGGCAGGAACTCCGGGTCGCGGAACTGGGCGAAGAGGCGCACGGCGGCGACCAGCTGAGCATCTGTCAGGCGGCGCGGGTCGAGGGACTGGGAGGTTGCGAAGGGTCGAGAGGGTGAGGATGGCGCGGCCCTGCTGTTGCCGGGCGCTGAGCCACTAGTAGGACATCAGGCCGAGGGTGGTGTTCGACCAGAGGAGGTCTCCTAGTGCAGGTCCGGGGCTTCTCCGGTGGTCAGGATGCGTGGCGGTTCGGTCCAGGGGTAGAGATCCACGTCGAACCGACGGAGCCACTTCAACTCAGAGCACCGGATCGCAAGCGCGAGTCGCTGCCACCGGTCATTGACGACCCGACCGTAGCTGGTGGTCAGGCGCAGCTGCTGGGCATTGTCCCTGTAGCCGCTGAGCAGCGGCACGAGGAGGATGCCCGTGTCGCTGCCGTCATCCGCAGTGCTGCTCTTGATGATGAACCCCAGGTACGTCTTGCCACTCGGAAAGGCGACTTCGACAAGGCTGCCGTCATCGAAGGTGTCGCAGATGAGTTGGTCAACGAGGTCGCCTTTCTTGTCCGCTAGTCGCCGCCGAGCACGTAGAGGCTTGTACCACCAGTTCAGGGGCGCCGCCACTAGCGCTGCGAGGAACAAGCTGCCGACTGCCGCGCCGCTCACCTGTAACGCTGACCACGCCGGCAGGAGATCGAGCCAGCTATACAGGCTAGGGCACAACTGTCCGGCAATGGCAGCCACCAGATAGAGAGCGAGTCCGACCAATGTCGCCCTGAAGACGATGTGGTAGCCAGATTCTCGCCGGAGACCGAACTTCCAGATGTTCGTCAAGCGCAGGAGTAGGTACCCGGCGAGAGCCGGGACGAAGAACTCCAGGGCCGGCACTTACCCGAGCTTCCTCTCCCGCTCGGGCTCTCCGCGGCCGCCCGTCTCGGCGACCTCGATACTCCGGTTGACGCTCGAGATCGTCTTCTGCACTCGCTCGCTCGCCAGAAAGTCGTCGACGTTCTCTACGTAGAGAGCCCCGGATCCGGTGACCCTGAGTCGGTCGCCGTTGGCCCTCTCGCTGCTTTCGCTCTTCTGGTCTTGGTCGTCGGTCTGCTTCGGCAAGGCGTCTACAGACACGCGCCCGGAACTACACTTCCCGACCGGCTGGGTTTCGTGGGGATGGGCTGCACGACGGTTCCTCCGGTTGTGGATCGAGTTCAGCAGAATTCTGTGCGACGAACTTAGCCCATAGGCTGTTGACTTTCAACGTGCTGCTGGGGTTGGTCAGGAACCAGTCGGGGGCACGTCACCGTTGGCCCGACCGTGTGTTGACCCGGAGGGACCGCCGGTGGCCGCCTACTTGAAGTCGGCCGGCCGGTAGGCCCGCGTCGTGTGGGCCTCCACGTCCTCCCAGTAGAGCCAGGCCGGCTTGAAGCGTCTCTCGGAGAGTAGGCGGGCCTGGTCGAAGAAGTGGGGCGACTCGGGGCGGTGGCTCTGGCCGTAGTGCAGGTAGCTCGCGCCGCGGGTCTTCTCTCCGAACTCGTAGACGGCCATGTAGGAGGCGCCAGTGGCGGCGTAGCGCAGTTTGCGCATCTCGCCGTTTTCAAGTGTCGTGGGCGGCGAGTGGTAGAGCGTGAAGGCGACGCCGAGGGGGCCGCGAACGCCGGCGAGCGGCAGGCTGGGTTCGTCGTCCGAGAAGGGGACGGCCCCGGCCGAGGGCTGGTTGGCGTGGCGCTGGATGCGGTGGATGTCGCCGTAGGGCACGCGCCAGTCGCCGTAGAGTTCGGTGAGCTTCGAGGCGGCCCGCTCCAGGGCGACGAATCGCGCCGCCATGTCGTTCACGTACTCGGGCTTCAGGGTTTCGACCGGGTAGCCGCGGCCGTAGAGCTCCTCGTACCAGCCGACCGCCAGGGTGGCCTGCGTGGAGGTCAGCGAACCCTTGAAGTCCCAGTCGAGCAGGTGCTCGAGGAAGGGGCGGACCCTGGCCGCGAGTTCCGGGTCGGTGAGGGCGAGCGTCTCCAGGCGGCGGGCGTAGCCGGGCAGCTCGGTCATCGGCCAGTAGAGCGTCGTGTCGTAGGCGAGGTCCTGGAAGTCCTCGAAGGTGATGTCCTCCGCGTTGCGGAGCAGGTAGCGGGCCACCTTGGCGCGGCGCTTGTCGTCGTGCTTGTCCTCGACCATGTAGGGCGGGAAGTCGAGCAGCGAGGGATTGCCGTCGTCGGTCGTCGTGAAGGGCGTCGAGTTGCAGTTCTGGACGAAGCCGGATGGCGGGTTGAGGACCTGCGGCAGTTCCCCGATCGGGTGGAAGGGGCCCCACTCGTTGTTCGGGTCGGCGCCGTCGACGGGCCGGGTCCAGTCGACCGACGGGTCGCGGCGGGCGAACGTCCCGTTGTAGAGGTAGAAGATGTTGCCGTCCGCGTCGGCGTAGGTCGTGTTGAAGGTCTGCAGCAGTTGCATCGAGACGGCGGCGTACCACTCCTCGAATGAGCGAGCCTTGGCCTGGGCCAGCGCCTGGACCATGCGGCTGCCTTCGTAGAGACGGGGGACGCGAACGGCCAGGTAGCGCTTGTCGTCCTCCCTGGCGATGATCGGGCCGTAGTGCGAGCGCCGGAGCACGACTTCGCGGGGTGTGAGTTCGCCGTCGCCGCCGCGCACGTGGATCGTGGCGCGCCATTCCTCGGCATCGCGGTAGCCGTCGCCGTAGCGGTACTTGAGCGGGTCGCTCGGGTGGTCGAAGGTGAGGCGGTAGGTGTCCGAGATGTCCGCGGCGTTGACCGTGTACGCCCAGCCGAGCCGTTCGTTGAAGCCGGCGGTGGGCAGGGGGCCGCCCGGGTACATCGCGCCCGAGAAGTTGAGCCCCTCGTCGCTCACCACGTGCATCTCCGTGAACATGCCCGAGCCGTACCAGGGCTGGTGGGGATTGATGAACAGCATCGCGTTGCCGTCGCGTGTCTTCGACGGGGCGACGGCCCACTGGTTCGAGCCGAGCGACGCGGCCAGTTCCTCAGCCAGCCGGGGGAGCCGTCCGCGCGGCGCGTGGGCGGCGCCGAGCAGCCGGCCCAGGATCATGTAGCGCTCGAAGGCGAGCACGTGGAACGGCTCCATCCGGTCGAGCAGGCGCGGCTCCTCCTCGGGGTGCCGTTCCAGGTAGTAGTTGTAGCCGGCGGCGAAGCCCTCGGCGATGCGCCGGATGTTCTCGGGCAGGTTCGGGAAGTCGCGACGGGAGGTTCCGACCAGGTCGAAGAGGGCGACTTCCAGGTCGCTGCGGAATCCGGACTCGCCGACGACCTCCGCGTAGCGGCCGAGCGCCTTGATGTACGTGTCCTCGAGCTGGAAGAAGTGGTCCTCGCACTGCGCCCAGGCGGAACCGAAGGCGACCGCGGCGTCCGTCGAGGCCTTGATGTGCGGCACGCCCCAGTCGTCCCGGTGGATGACGACATCGGCGGCCCAGTCCGACGGGTTCTCAGTGCCGGTGGAGGCGGCCGGTGCCGCTAGTGGACCTCGCCCGGTTTCTGGCTCGGCCACGCAGCCGATGACAGCGAGCGCAACGGCCGCTAAGGCGATCCGGCTGGTCACGACGCCACCCGCCCAGCCGGACCCTGAGGCGTCTCGCCCGGCTCCGGCCCGAGACTGGCGAGGAAGTCCGCTGCGCTCTTGTGCCTGAGCCTCGAACCGACGACGAGCCACGCAAGCAGTATCAGGATGAAGCCGCTGCCGGCCAGGTTTGGCGATGTCCCGGGAAGCAAGGGCCAGGCGAGCATCGCCAGGACGCCCAGGGCTCCCAGGGCCAGGATGCCGACCGCCGCGGCGTTGGTCGAGTAGTCGGAGCGCTCGACGTGGAAGACGACCCGGACGCCCCCCGCGCTCGAGCGCACCGAGACCGAGCCGTGCAGGACGCCGGTGCGGACCCCGGCGGCTACGGGCAAGGTCAGTTGGCCGCCGGATCCCTGCCGGTTCCAGGTGCCGTTCCATGCCTCCGCGCCGCTGGAGAGCGCCTCGATCGCCTCGTCCGGACTCAACTCCAGCTCGATCTCGTATTGTGAAAGCACGGTGGCACCGGGCGGTCGGCGCAGCTACGCGGCCAGCTCGTCGAGCTGCCGGTCGAAGAAGTCCTCGACCGCGAGGAGGAACTTCTCGACGGTGTCGAGCTGCTGTATCTGCTGCCGCAGGCGCTTGCCGTTCGGCAGGCCGTGTGTGTACCAGCCGGTGAACTTGCGCAGCTTGTGCAGGGCGAACCGGTTCGCTTCGCGTTCCGCCACCATGTGGAAATGGCCCAGGATCAGGTCGCGCCGGTCGATCAGGGTCGGCTCGGGCGCCTCTTCGCCGAGCAGGTGGCTCGTGATCTGGTGGAAGATCCACGGGTTACGGGTCGCCCCTCGGCCGATCATCACCCCGTCGCAACCGGTCTGGCGGAGCAGGCGCTCCGCGTCGCCCGGAACCACGATGTCGCCGTTGCCGATCACGGGAATGGAGAGCGTCTCCTTGAGGCGTGCCAGGTGGGTCCAGTCCGCCTCGCCGCGGAACATCTGCTTCGCGGTGCGCGCGTGCATCGTCACCGCGTCGACGCCCAGGTCCTCGCATAAACGGCCCAGGTCGAGGTAGTTCGTGTCGGCGTGGTTGAGGCCCAGGCGGAACTTGACCGTCAGCGGAATCCGGATACGGCTTCGCACCTCGCTTATGATTCGGCCGGCGAGGTCGAGGTCGCCCATCAGGGCTGCGCCGGCACAGCCCTTGAGCACCTTGTTCGCCGGACAGCCCATGTTGATGTCGCAGACATCGGGACCCAGCTCTTCGACGATCTCGGCCGCCTCCGCCATCGTCTCCACGTCGGAGCCGTAGATCTGGATCGCCAGCGGACGCTCTTCCTCCGAGAAGTACATGAGATCCCGCGTGTGCCGGTTGCCGTCGACGATCGCGCGAGAGGAGATGAACTCCATCGACACCAGCCCGATGCCACCGATCCGGCGCACGATCAACCGGAAATCGCGGTCCGTGACGCCGGCCATCGGCGCCAGGAACAGGGGCGGGTCGATTGTGACCGCCTGTGCGCCCTGGCCGAGGACCATCGGTTCAAGCGGCGGCATTGCTGAGGACGGCGAAGTCATGGCGGCCCGATTCTACGCTGCGGTAGCGGCCGCGTGGTACGGCGGGCCGGGCGGTAGGATCAGCCGCCGTGTCGCACGACCTCTCCACTCCCGCCGCAACGGCCCCGGATCTGTGCGCGTGCGGGCTGCTGGGCGAGTTGCCGCGGCGGTTCCTCGAGGGACATGACCTCGACCTGCTCGAGCCGCTGCGATTCGCTCTCCCAGGGCACGAGGATTCCCTGAACGCGCCGGCAGGGGCCGCGATCGACCGGGCAGCCGTCGCGGCCGCGCTCCGCCAGCGGAACGAACGCTACGGCCACGCCGGCGCCGCCCGGCTCACGGAGGCGCTCGCCGATCCGGAGACGCTGGTGGTCATCACGGGTCAGCAGTGCGGCCTCGGGGCCGGGCCCCTGTTCACGCTGACCAAGGCCGCGGCCTGCACGCTCTGGGCCGAGGAGCTCACCCGCCGGGGCCGGCCGGCGGTGCCGCTGTTCTGGATGGCGTCCGAGGACCACGACTTCGCCGAAGTGGCGCGGGCGTACTTTCCGCCCGCGGGCTCCAGGGCGTTGACCCTGGGCGAGGATCCGGCGCCGCTCAGGCCCGTCGGTGACCGGCCTCTGGGATCGGCGGCGGAGGGTCTGCTGAACCGCGTAGTGGAAGCGGCCCCGAGCGCGGACTATCGACGGCGGATCGAGGATTGCCGGCAGCATCTTCGCCCGGACCGCTGCTTTGCCGAGTCCTTCGCGCGGCTCATGATCCGGTTTCTGGGTGATCGCTGCCCCCTCCTGGTCGACTCGCAGCTCCCCGCGCTGAAGTCGGCCTCGGTGCCCGTGCTCAGCCGGCTGATCGAACGGCGGGATGCCGTCGACCATGCCCTGAAGGAGGCGGCAGCGGAGCTGGAACGCCGGAACATCCGGCTTCCGGTGCGGTCCAGGAGCGGCGAGGCGCCGCTGTTTCTCATCGACGACGGCGAGCGGCGGAGGGTGGTCTGGGGCGCCAACGGCGGCTACCGGCTGCGCGGCGGCGGCTCGGGAACCTTGGAGGAGCTGGCCGACACCCTGAACCGCGAGCCGGAGGCGTTGAGCCCCGGGGTACTGGCGCGTCCGGCCGTTCAGGACGCCGTCTTCGGCACCGCGCTGATGATCCTCGGCCCCGGGGAGCTGGCCTACATGACCCAGGCCCGCGCGATCTACGAAGCGCTGGAAGTACCGGCGCCGGCGATTACCCTGCGGCCGCAGGTGCTGCTGCTGGGAGCACGCGAGCGCCGGTGGCTGGAGCGTCTCGAGGCGGAGGGAATCGACCTCGCGAACGTCCTCTCCCGGCCCGACGACCTCGACCGGCGTCTCGCGGCTCGCCAGGAACTCGGTTTCCTCACCGCCGCCCGGGCCAAGGTCGATGCGGCGATGGACGACCTGTCGGCTGGCCACGATGCGATCGACCCGTCGCTGGCCGGCCCCTGGAACAAGACGGGAGCGAACCTGAGGCGTGCGCTCGACCGGTTCGAGCGGCGTGTCGTGGCGGCCGCGGCACGACGGGACGACGTGCTCAGGGGCCGGATCGAGAGGTTGCGCGAGCACTGCCTTCCGAACGGCCATCTGCAGGAGCGGGAGTTCACGTCGCTCCACTGCCTGGCAAGCTACGGCTCGGAACTCGTGCGCCGGCTATCGTCCATCGACCTGGATCCGCGGCGGCTGCAGCCGCTGGCAATGGGCGGGAGCCGGCCGCGGGACAGTGCAACACCGGGCGAAGAGACCGCGTAGAAGGGAGTCCGATGCGCGTTGGCATCTGCTGCTTCCCGAGTTTCGGGGGCTCCGGGGTTGTTGCCTCGGAGCTGGCCCTTGCGTTGGCCGAGTGCGGGGACGAGGTTCATGTCGTCAGCTCGGCCCGTCCGCCGCGTCTGGCCGATGCTCCCGGTGTTCACCACCACCCGGTGGACGGTTCGGGAATCCTGGAGTACGGGCTCTTCGATCATCCCCCCTACACGCTGGCCCTGGCGAATCGGCTCGCCCAGGTAGTCCGGGATCGCCTGCTGGACCTGATTCACGTTCACTACGCGGCGCCGCACGCGGTGGCGGCGCTGCTGGCGCGGCAGATGCTCGCGCACGGCGCGGGCGGGCCGAGGCCGTGCCCGGTGGTGACCACGGTGCATGGAACGGACGTGACCCTCGTGGGCGCCCATCCGAACTACACCGACATCGTGGGATGGGCGCTCAGGGGCAGCGACTGCGTCACGGTCCCTAGCTACGCGCTGCAGCGGGAGGTCACGGAACGGTTCGCTCTCGACGCGGTCGAGGTGATCCCGAACTTCGTGCCCGTGGCCCAGGATCCCGAATCGGCGGCACTGGCGCGAGCCCCGGGAGCGGACAACGGCGCCGGCCCGGGGCCGGCCGGCCGGCCGTCTCGCTCGGGCATGCAGATCGTCCACGTGTCGAACTTCCGCCCGGTCAAGCGGGTCCCCGACGTCGTCGCGGCGTTCGCCCTTGTACGGCGCGAACTGCCCGCGCGGCTCTGCCTGGTCGGCGATGGTCCGGGCCGGTCCGCCGCGGAGAGCCAATGCCGGGAGCTCGGGATCGCGGACGATGTCTCCTTCCTGGGCAACCAGGCCCGGGTCGAGCCGATCCTGGACCAGAGCGATCTCTTCCTGTCGGCGTCGGAAACCGAGAGTTTCGGGCTGGCGTCGCTCGAGGCCCTGGCGAGCGGCGTGCCCGTGGTGGCGACGCGCACCGGGGGAGTGCCCGAGGTGGTCTGTCAAGGCCGGAACGGGCTGCTCTGTCCGGTCGGCGACGTGGAGGCGCTCGCGGAGAGCTGCGTTTCCCTGCTCGCCGACACTTCGCGCCGTGAGGCCTTTGCCCGACACGGTCGTCGTTGGGCCAGTTCCAGCTTCGACCGCGACGCGATCGTGGCGCGGTACCGTGAGATCTACCGCGCTACACTGACATCTGGAGGCGCCTCCGTACCCAGGCCCGGCGAGGCGCTCGATGGGAAGGCAGACGCATGACTGAACCGGCAGCGCCCCCACCCGCACCGCCTCCTCCCCCGGCCCCGGCGTCGAACCGGAGTCTGATGGTGGTTCTCGCCTACCTCTGGATCCTCGTTCTCGTGCCGCTCCTGATCGAGGAGAAGGACGAAGAGGTGAAGTGGCACGCGAAACATGGCCTCGTCCTGATGGGCGCGGAGTTCACGCTGTGGATCGTGATCCAGGTCGCGCTGTTCGTGACCGGAGGCATCGGTTGCCTGCTGGCGCCGTTCATCTTCATGGCGTTCGTCGCTTTCGTCCTGGTGCGGCTCGCCTGCATCGTGAAGGGCCTGAATGGCGGTCGGCTCCAGATTCCCCTGCTTTCGCCGCTGGTCGACCGCTTCTGAGCGGTCGGCGTCAGGTGCGGGTCCGGAACCCCGGGGTTTCTGGAAGGAGAGTCCTCCTGTCGGCGGCAGCGGTCGTCGCCGGAGCGGTTGCCGTGGATCTGCTGCGTGTCCCGGAGAAGCAGGTTTCGGCACGCGCGGCCATCGCGCTGATCGGCGGGTACCAGACAGCCATCTCTCCGCTCCTTTCCCGCGCCGGCGTCCGCTGCCGCTTCGTACCCTCTTGCAGCGAGTACGCCCGAGCATCGATCCAGAGCCGGGGTCTGGCCGCCGGCGGCCTGCGCAGCGCGGCGCGTCTGGCCCGGTGCGGCCCGTGGACGCCGGCCGGCACGGTGGACCCGGTGATCGCGAGGGTTCCGACCCGTGGAGAAGACGTCGCGAATCGGCGACCGCGAGGATGACGATCTGGCCCACGGAAGTTCGTAGAGACCACGAGGCGCGGTTGCTGCGCGTCCGCTGGCATGACGGCCACGAAAGCGACTACGAATACGACGTCCTGCGCGGCTACTGCCCGTGCGCGATGTGCCAGGGACACAACGCGGGCCCACTGCGGTACCAGCCGCCGCCGCGCCCGGTGACCGCCCAGACCGTGTCCCAGGTCGGCAACTACGCGCTGAGCATCGCCTGGTCCGACGGCCACTGGACCGGTATCTACCGCTTCGACCTCCTGCGCCGCCTGTGCCCGTGCGACGAGTGCCGAACGGCTCGATCAGAGGCGGTTGGGCGCTAGGAGGAACGCTCGGCGCGCGCTGTCCCAGTCGTCGGCCGTGTTCACGTTCAGCAACACGCGCTTCGGATCTCCGAAGCTGCCGGCGTCGATCGCCCGTACCTGGAGACAGGAGTCCTGGAGCGTCGGGTAGAGACGGAAGTCGCCCGCGGCGACCCGCCGTTCGAGCAACTCCAGGGCGCGCGGCTTCCACAGCGCGCAGGTGGGGTTCATGGTCCACGGATCCGCCGGATCGGAAGCCGCCGCCGCCAGATCAGCGCGGCTGCCTGCAAGAGCAGCCAGCAGCTTCACGGGTACGAGCGGCAGATCACAGGCAAGCACCAGTAGCTCCCTGTTGGGCCGCGACCGCGCCGCTCCGAGGACACCGGCCGCCGGTCCCGAGCCGGGGCCATCTGGAGTGGCCTCGACCGGTACGTCGGTTCCCGCCGGGAGGCTCCCAATGCCGGCGTGTCCTGCGGCCACGAGGACTCTCTCGACCCCTTTGACCGCTGCTAGTCGATCGACCGCCCATTCCACCAACGTCGGCCCCCCATCGTCCCCCCGCCGACCCGGCAGACGAAGGTCCGCCTTGCTCTGCCCCAGCCGGCTACCCGCACCTCCAGCCAGCACGACCCCCACCAGCGGCTTCTTCATGAGGTCGCCGTGCCCCCGCCAGCCCGACGCCGTCCAGCCCGTGCAGGGTTCCGGAGGTAGGGGCTCTGCGGACTCGGAGCGAGCGACGGCCGATGCCCGTTCGGAAACCGGAGCCTGCCGAAGCGAGCGGAGTGGAGTGAGCGCCACCCCTTCGTTGTTCTCCTGAGCGCGAACGGCGGCAGGGCCCCTACCTCCGGAACCCTGTACGGGCGTGTGCGGCCAACGACCCCTGCCCGGCGGGGACTGCTAGGCTGCGCCGCGCCTGCGGCATGTGGCCCAGGCGGATTCACCTCTGGAGACCCTTCAGATGCACAGTTCACAGGCCGGACCATGGAGTCGCTTCTTGATCTACGCTGCTACGACCGTTCTGCTCGCTGCTCCGGCCCTGGGCCAGGACGCGGCCCCGAGGGTGGCCCTCGAAACGAACCACGGCACGATCGTGCTGGAACTCAATCCGGACAAGGCGCCGATCACGGTCGCGAACTTCCTGCAGTACGCGGAGCGGGGCTGGTACGACGGGACGGTCTTTCACCGGGTCATCGACGGCTTCATGATTCAGGGCGGCGGTTTCACCGCGGACATGCAGCAGAAGATCACCCGCGGACAGATCGAGAACGAGTCGAAGAACGGCCTGTCGAACGAGCGAGGCACGATCGCCATGGCGAGGCTGCCCGATCCCCACACCGCGACCGCCCAGTTCTTCATCAACTCGGTGGACAACGAAGGGCTCGATGCCTCCGGCCGCAACTTCGGCTACGCCGTGTTCGGCAAGGTGGTTGAAGGGCTCGACGTCGTCGATGCGATCTCGAAGGTCTCGACCGGAAGCAAGGCGGGGCATCAGAACGTGCCGGTCGAGCCCGTCACCCTGATCAGCGCCAAGGTCCAGTAGCTCGCCGCGCCGCCCCCCTGGGCGGCGCCGCTTCGCGCCCGGGTGGCGGGGCGCCCTGCTGTCTCGTGGTGGTGCCGAAGGCCGGACTCGAACCGGCACGGGTTGCCCCACACGGCCCTCAACCGTGCGCGTCTACCAATTCCGCCACTTCGGCTCAGTCACGTCGCTCGAGTCAACCCTGGTTGCCGCTTCCGGCTCCGGCGTCCGGTTCGGCTGGCTCGCCGTCCTCCGCCGGGGCAGCCTCAGGCTCATCCGCCGGTGCGGTCGGCGCAGCGGCCTCGACCTCGTCCATCACGGAATCCACACCGCTCATGACGGACGACGTGCCCTGCTTCTGCACGATGTTGATCGTCAGCGTCGTCATGATGAAGAGCACGAAGCAGACGACGGTCAGCTTGTGCAGCAGAGTCGCCGCCCCCCTGGCGCCGAAAGCGGCTTGAGACGCGCCGCCGCCGAACACGGACAGGTCGGCGCCCTTGCCCTGCTGAAGCAGCACGACGAGGATCAGGAACAGCGAAAGCGCCACATGGACGGTGTAGAAGACGAGAATCACGGGAGTCTCCTTGAGGCGGTTCCGTTGGTCTGAGGAGCTTTACCGCTCAGCCGGAACCCGCAGAAAGACGAATGATACGCAGGAACGAGGCAGGATCAAGACTTGCGCCGCCAATGAGAAAGCCATCGATGTCGGGCTGGCTCAGCAGATCGCGACAGTTGTCCGCGTTGACGGAGCCGCCGTAGAGGATGCGCACGGCCTCGCCGAGGCCGGTCCGGCGCTCGTCCAGCGCGCTCCGCAGATGGCTGTGGACGGCGGCCGCGATCTCTGGCGACGCACTCAGTCCGGTGCCGATCGCCCACACCGGTTCGTAGGCGAGCACGGCGCCGCCGCCGGCCTGAGCGTCGGCGGCGTCGAGTACGGTCAGCGCGGTGGCCAACTGGTCGTCGAGGACGGCTTCCGTCCTGCTCTGCTGACGCTGCTCCAGCGTTTCGCCGACGCACACCACGGGTGTCATGCCGGACGCGAGGGCCCGCTCCGCCTTGCGCGCCACCTCGACGCTCGATTCGCCGTGGTACTCCCGGCGCTCCGAGTGGCCGGCCAGCGCCCAGGTGGCGCCGGCGTCCCGGGCCTGAGTGGCGGCGACATCGCCGGTGTAGGCGCCCTTCTCTTCAGCGTGGATGTCCTGCGCTCCGACCGAGACCCATCTGGGCATGGCGTGGGCGGCCGCGTCCAGGTAGACCGGAGTCGGGAACAGGACGATGTCGACCGCCGTCTCAGGTCCGGCCACGGTCAGCGCCTCGGCGTAGGCGGCGACATCCTCCGCCAGAAGGTTCATCTTCCAGTTACCGGCCACAATGGGTTTGCGCTTCATTGTTCTCCTCTCCCCGCGTTGCGTAGCGAAGCCCCTCGCAGTGCTTCGACCGCGGGCAGTCGTTCCCCAGCGAGCAGAGCCAGGGACGCGCCGCCGCCGGTCGACACGTGATCGATCCGATCCGACAGGCCCTCCTGCTTCACGGCAGCCACCGTCTCGCCGCCGCCGACCGCGGCAAACCCGGGGCACGCGGCGACGGCCCTGGCCACCGCGCGGCTGCCGGCGTCGAAGGGCGGTGTCTCGAAGACGCCCATCGGTCCGTTCCAGAACAGCGTGGCGGCGCCCTTGACCGCCCCGGCGAAGGCGTCCCGGGTGGCGGGGCCGATGTCGACCGCGAGCCAGCCGGCCGGCACGCCGTCCTGGACCGGCACCGTGCGTACCCGCCGCTCGGCCGGAGTCGAATCGAGCGAGTCGGCGACCACGAGATCGGTCGGCAGGAGGAGCTCGGCGCCGTGGGCGGCCGTCTCGGCTTCGATCTCCTTCGCCATGTCGAGGGCCTCGCGCTCCACCAGCGACGATCCCAGGGGGATCTCCCGGGCGGCGAGAAAGGTGTTCGACATGCCCCCGCCGACGAGCACCCGGTCCACCCGGGGCAGCAGGTGGAGCAGCGTGTCGATCTTGCCGCGGATCTTCGCGCCGCCGACGACGAGCACGAAGGGCCGCGGCGGATCGTCGAGGAGACGGCCGAGTTGCCGCAGCTCCCGCTCCAGGAGCAGACCGCTGAACGCCTGATTCACCCGGCCGCAGATGGCGGCCGTGGAGGCGTGAGCCCGGTGCGCGGTGCCGAAGGCGTCGTTCACGTAGATATCGCCCAGCGCCGCGAGCCGGGCTGCCAGCGCGGAATCGTTGCTCTCCTCTCCGGCGTGGAACCGGAGGTTCTCGCAGAGGCAGACGGCGCCGTCGCCCAGAGCGGCCGCGGCCTCCTGGGCGACCGCGCCGACGCAGTCCCCGGCGAAGGCCACGGGCTGGTCGAGCACCCTGGCCAGTGCCCCGACCACCGGGCGCAGGCTGAGTTCGGGGTCGACCCTGCCGCGGGGCCGGCCGCGGTGGGAAAGCAGGAGGACCCGGGCGCCGAGATCGCGGAGGGTGAGGATCGTGGGAGCCGCTTCGTGGAGCCTGGTCGCGTCCAGCACTTGCCCGTTCGCCATGGGGACGTTGAAGTCGACCCGTACGAGAACCCGTCGGCCGCGGAGGTCGAGCGAACCGCCGGCGAGGGCGGCCTGAAGGCTGAGGGGAGGAGTCACGATTCGCTTCATCGCGCGCGCTACCGGGCGCGAGCCTGCGGAGGATAACGTCGCCCGCATGTCCCCTCGGCCTGGGAGTACAGAGGCGTTGCGCGGATTCGTCCTGGGCATCGAGACCTCCTGCGACGACACCGCCTGCGCGGTGCTGGACGGTGAGGGTCGGGTGCTTTCGTCCCAGGTCTCGAGCCAGCTGGAGGTCCATCGCGCCTTCGGCGGCGTCGTGCCGGAGGCGGCGTCGCGCGAGCACCTGCGGAACTGGCCGGCGGTCTCCGAGGCGGCGCTTGCCGAGGCCGGGATCGGCTGGCCGGACATCGGTGCGGTCGCGGCGACACGGGGACCGGGGCTCGTGGGATCGCTCCTCGTTGGCCTTTCCCTCGGCAAGGCGATCAGCTACTCGCTGGATGTACCGTTCCTCGCCGTCCATCACCTGGAGGGGCATCTGTTCTCGCCTCTGCTGCGGATCGAGGGCGCGAGCCTGCCGGTGCCCGAGTCGATGCTGGGTCTGGTCGTGTCCGGCGGCCACACCAGCCTGCTCGAGGTGGAGGGGGGTGCGAACCCCGTGACCAGTCTGGCGGAGACCCGGGACGACGCGGTGGGGGAAGCGTTCGACAAGGTCGGTCGCCGGCTCGGGTTGGACTTTCCCGGCGGTGCCGAAGTCGACCGCCTGGCCGAGCTGGGCGATCCGTCCGCGCGGCGGTTCGGCACGGCGAGGATCAGCTCGAACGAGCTGGCCTTTTCCTACTCGGGCCTGAAGAGTCAGGCCCTGCGCGCGCTCGGGGAGATCGAGACGAGGACTGGGATTCCTCCAGCGGCGCCCGGGGCCGACGACGCGGCCTGGCCGCGGGAAGTACTCGACGTGCTGGCGGGCTTCCGGCAGGCGGCGGTGGCCCAGTTGATCCAGCGCCTGGACCGTCTTTGCGACGAACGACCGGTCGCGCGCCTCTCGGTCTCGGGCGGCGTCGCGGCGAACCGGCTGCTGCGGCGGGAGGTGACGGCCTGGGGCGAGCGACGCGGAGTCGAAGTGATGCTCGTGCCGCTCCGTTTCTGCGGAGACAACGCGGCGATGATCGCTCACGCCGGCCTGCTGCGCCTTCGCCTGGGCGACATCGACGATCCGCGCGCGGCGGACGCGGAGAGCCGGATTCCCTTCGCACCCGGCGCCTAGGAGATCACCCCTTCTACCGGTGAGGACGCCGTCGCATAGAGCTTCCTGGGAATGCGACCGGCGTTCGCGGCCAGCCATCCGGCTTCGACCGCCAGTTTCATCGCCCGCGCCATCCGCACCGGATCGGCGGCGCCGGCGACGCCGGTGTTCATCAGCACTCCGTCCGCGCCGAGCTCCATGGCCAGGGCGGCATCGCTGGCGGTCCCGACGCCCGCGTCCACGATGACCGGCACATTGGCCTGCTCGACGATGATCCGGAGATTGGCGGGATTGCGGATTCCCATTCCGGAGCCGATCGGCGCGGCGAGCGGCATCACGGCCGCGGCGCCAAGGTCCTCCAGCTTGCGGCAGGTAATCGGATCGTCCGTCGTGTAGGGGAGAACGACGAAGCCATCGTCGACCAGCTCCTTCGTCGCCGCGAGGAGCTCCTCGTTGTCGGGGAAGAGGGTCTTCTCGTCGCCGATCACCTCCAGCTTGACCCAGCTCCAGCCGCCGAGTTCGCGCGCCAGCCGGGCGGTCCGGATCGCGGCGTCCGCGGTGTAGCAGGCGGCCGTGTTGGGCAGCAGCAGGTAGCGGTCCTGGTCGATGTGATCGATCAGGGAGCCCTTCCCCAGGTCGTCGAGATTCACGCGCCGCAGGGCCACGGTCACCATCTCCGTGCCCGAGGCATCGAAGGCGTCGACCATGACCTGCTCATCGCGGTACTTGCCCGTTCCAAGGATGAGTCGCGAGTTGAACTCGCGACCGGCGACGACGAGAGGCTCCGGTCTGGTCATGTCGGTTCAGGTCTTCAGTTGCTCTGCGCGGGGACCACGTACTGGGTGCCCCGGATCGGTCGGGTGATCTGGTGCAGCAGTTCCTCGAAGTCCGTCGGCTTGTGCTCGAAGTCGAGGTTGCGGCTGTCCACCACCAGAAGCGGTGACTGATCGTAGTGGTAGTAGTGGTGGTTGTAGGCCTCGATCAACTGCGACAGGTAGTCGGCGGAGAGGTTCTGCTCGATGTCCCGGGAGCGCTTGTGGATGCGGGCCATGCACGTCTCCACGTCGGCGGTCAGGAAGATCAGCAGGTCCGGTCCGCGTAGCTGTGGCTCGAGCAGGTCGTAGAGCTTCTCGAACAGCATCAATTCGTCGTCCACCAGGTTGAGGTAGGCGAACAGCCTGCTCTTGGCGAAAGTGTAGTCCGCGAGGCGGATGGGATCGAAGAGATCGCCCTGGGCCAGCTCCAGTTGCTGCTTGTAGCGGGTCAGCAGAAAGTAGAGCTCGGTCTGGAACGCGGTACCCGGCCGGTCGTGGTAGAAGGCCTCGAGGAAGGGGTTGTCCACATCCTCCAGGATTTTCACGCCCTCGAAGTGCTGCGCGAGCATCTCGACGAGGGTCGTCTTGCCTACGCCGATTGGTCCGTCGACGGCGAGGTACCGGTACGGAAGCGCGTCAACGGGCACTGCGCGGACTATACAATCCCCGGCGGTGCCGGGGACCGCTGGGGCGGCGGGCTCGTCGGGCCCCGAGCGACGGCAAGAGGACTTCGGAGAGGGGGACGAGTCAAGTGAATCCCTGGTGGCGTAGACCGGTAGCCGAGGATGGACCTGCCCAACCGGCGCCGGCGAGTGCCAGCGCCCCGGCCGAGGAGGAGAGTGCTCCGGCTGCGGAGGAGAGCGCTCCTGCGGACGACGCGTCGTCTCTGCTGGTCGATGCCGAGCCGCCGGCCCCGGAGACGGATGCCGCTGGTGGCGAGGACGCTGGTGAAGGCCGTGTTTCCCCGGCCCTCGAGGCGGCTACCGAGCCCGCGGAGCCCGCCCGAGCGACGGCCGCCGACGAGGACCCGCCGGCTCCGGCGAAGCGGCGTCGCCGTCGCCGCCGGCGTGGCGGCCGGGGGCGCGGTCGCGGCCGGGGGCCGCAGCCTGACGGGCAGTCAGGCGCCGCGGAGAAGGCTGCACCCGCGCCTGCGGGGGGCAAGCGCGCGTCGCGACCACAGGCGGGACGGGCAGCCGTTCTCCTCGATCTGGGCGCTCTGAAGCGCGACCTGGACGACGCCGCCGTGCTCGACCCGGAGGGTCTGTTCGCGCGCCTCGACGGGGACCTCGGCAAACTCGTCCTGCGCCGTGTCTACGCGGACGCGCGGGACCGCGACCTGGATCGCGCCGCGCTCCACCGCGGCGGGGCCGAAGTCGTCGACGTGCCGTCGAACCCCGAGGAACGGGGCTGTTCCGCCGCGGTGAGGATCGTGGTGGATGCCCTCGAGCTCTGCTACACGAAGCGCGGCATCGACACGATGGTGCTCGTCGCGTCCTCGATCCAGATGCTGCCTCTGGTTGGCAAGCTGCAGCAGAACGGCGTCACGGTGATCGGCCTCGGCGGAGCGGGCGCCAACGCCCAGGTGCGCGGCCAGTGCGACCGCTTCATCGACCTGGGCGGCTAGGGTCCCGGTCGGGCATGCAAGCTGCTAGGGTTCCGCACTCGCGCGGAGCGGCGGCTCAGGGCACCCTTAGCTCAACTGGATAGAGCGTCGGACTACGGATCCGAAGGTTGGGGGTTCGACTCCTCCAGGGTGCACCACTTCCGGCCCCGGCGCAGTTCTACGCTGGAGCGAGACGCTCCGCCGTGCTGGTACCGAGCCTCTGGATCGCCGCCACGACGTCCACGTTGTTCGGGTCGAGGAGCCACAGAAGAGTCGCGCCGCGGACGGCGGCGAGAACCTGGAAGGCGGTCTCGACGGGGTCGACGTCGGCCCGGACTTCGCCGGCTTCCTGCCCTTCGCGGACGGCCTGCTCGATGGCCGCGGCGAAGCGGTCGTTGCCGGCCCGAAACAGGTCGATCTTTCCGTTCAGGGGCCCGAGCGAATCGGTCATCAGCATGAACAGCGCGCGCATCCATTGCTCGGCGTCGCGGAGCAGTTCCGAGTAACCGGTGAAGACGCGGCTCAGGGCGGCCAGGCCGGTCACTCCCTCCTCCGGCTCGAACACCTCGCTGCCGGCCTGGGTCTGAAGGCGAGCGACGATCGCTTCGGCGATCCCCTCCTTGGAGCCGTAGCGGAGCGACACGAGGGCGCTGGAGTAGCCGGCCTGCTTGCCGATCTGCTCCAGGGTCGTGGCGGTGTAGCCCTGGCGGCCGAACAGCGTCGCGGCCGCGCGGAGGATCTCGCGTTCCGATTCGGCCCGCCGTTCGGCCTGGGTGCGCCGAGGGCGACGGGCGCCTTGGTCGCTTCCTGGGTCTGGTTGGCTCGACTGCGGCATGCGCGGGGCTTTGGGTAGGGTAGTGGCTGGCGACCCACTATGAGTGCGGCCTGAGGTCCGACCCAGCGTCGACTCTATCTCCGGGCGTCTGGAGGAGCCTGTTGCAGACCGAGTTCTCGCCCGAGCAGCAGCTGCTTCGCGACGTCGTGTCCCGGGCCCTGCGCGACAAGTCGCCGGCGACGGCCGTCCGTGAGCTGATGGCGACGGATCGTGGCTACGACCCGGCGGTCTGGCAGGAACTCTGCGGCGACGCCGGGCTGGCCGGCGTTCATGTTCCCGAGACCCGCGGCGGCGCCGGCGGCGGCGCGGTCGAGCTCGGCATCGTCGCCGAGGAGATGGGGCGTACGCTGTTCTGCGGTCCCTGGTTCGCCTCGGCGGTAATGGCCGGGACCGCTTTGCTCGAGACGGCGGGCGACGAGGACGGTGGCGCTCTGCTGCCCGGCGTCGCCGACGGTTCGACGATCGCGACCCTGGTGCTCGACGACCTGAACGACCCGGCGGGCGTCGGCGGTTCGATCGCGTCGACGGCGGACGGGAAGCTGTCGGGAACGGCCCCGATGGTCGTCGATGCTCACGTCGCCGACCTGCTGCTGGTTGTGGCGAGCGGCGCCGGCGGGCTCGGGCTCCACGCGGTCGAGGGCGGCGCGTCCGGCCTCGCGATCGATCCGCTCCAGGTCGTCGATTCGACACGGAAGCTGTCCCGGGTCGCGTTCAGCGACGTTCCGGGCCGCCGCCTCGGCGAAGTGACCGGCGACACCCTGAACCGGATCTGGGACCGGATCTGCTCCGCCCTGGCTCACGAGATGATCGGCGGCGCGCAGCATCTCTTCGAGACGACGGTGAACTACACGAAGGAGCGCTTCCAGTTCGGCCGGCCGATCGGCTCGTTTCAGGCGCTGAAGCACCGCTGCGCCGACCTGCTGCTCAAGATCGAGATCGCGCGCGCGCTCACCCACCACTCGGCCCGCTGCCTGGATGCCGGCGAGGGCGAACCCTACGCTGCCAGCATGGCGAAGGCGGCGGCCGCCGACGCCTGCATGAGCGCGGCCAGAGCGGGCATCCAGTTGAGGGGTGGGATCGGGTTCACCTGGGAGAACGACACCCACCTGTGGTTCAAGCGCGCCAAGGGCTCCGAGGTGCTGCTCGGCACGCCGGCCATCCATCGCGAGCGGATGATGACGATGCTGGAGGGCGCGGCATGACTCCGGACCGGATCCGCCGCGAGGTCTCGGCCTGGCTCGACGCGAACTGGCGGTCCGACCGCCCCCTGATCGAGTGGCGGGAGATCCTGCTCGAAGGCGGCTGGGCGGCGCCGCATTGGCCCGAGGAGTGGTTCGGCCGCGGCTTCACGCTCGACCAGACGGCGGTGGTCGCCGAAGTCTTCAGGGAGAGGGACGTCGTGCCGGCCGCCCAGGTAGGCCCTCGGGGACTGGCCTCCGAGACGATCCTGGCCTGCGGTTCGGACGACCAGAAGCGGCGCTTCCTCCGGCCCATCCTGACCGGCGAACACACCTGGTGCCAGCTCTTCAGCGAGCCGGGCAGCGGCTCCGACCTGGCCGGCCTGAGCACCCGGGCGGAGTTGAAGGACGGGAAGTGGATCATCAACGGCCAGAAGGTCTGGAACACGAGCGCGCATCACGCGGACTTCGGGCTCCTCGTCGCGCGCACCGACTGGGACGTGCCGAAGCACCAGGGGATCAGCTACTTCCTGCTCGACATGCGCCAACCGGGCGTCGAGGCGCGGCCGCTCAGGCAGATGAACGGGCACCAGTCGTTCAACGAGGTCTTCATGACGAACGCCGAGGTGCCGCCCGAAGACCTGATCGGCGGCGAGGGCAACGGCTGGCACGTGGCGAAGACGACCCTGTCCTTCGAGCGTCGCGGCTTCAGCCGCAGGGTCCGGGGATCCTCGCTCGACGGGCCGAAGCAGGGGCCGATCTACGAGGAGTACGAAGAGGAGCTCCGGATCGCCACCGAGCCGTACACCTGGTACCCGCAGCGCGAGGGCCGGGTGGATCTCGTTCTGCCGCGCGCCCGGGCGACCGGCGCGATCCACGATCCGGCGACGCGTCAGGAGATCGCGAAGCTGATCTGCCTGTACACCGGGGCGCGGCTCGCCTCGGACAGCGCCGAGGCGAGGCGCAAGGCCGGCACCACGGAGATCATCCCGGCCGGGTCGATCGGCAAGCTCGCGGCGAGCGTGATCGCCCGCCAGGCTTCCCACGTCCACACGATGATCCTGGGCGCGGACGCCATGCTGAGCGGTCCCGATTCGGCCGCGGACGGGATCATCGCGGAGGTCCTCGTCTCGGTGCCCGCCATCTCGATTGCCGGCGGCACGGACGAGATCCAGCGCAACATCATCTCCGAGCGGGTGCTGGGGATGCCCAAGGGCTACCGCGCCGATCGGGGTCCGTTCCGGGACATCAAGCGCAACGCGTGAACTGCAGCGCCCGGTGGCTAGCGGTGGCGGCCGGCCTCCTGGCCGGCGCCTGCGGCAATCCGCTTCCCGTCGTCGACGCCGGCGGCGACTACGACCCGCTGGCCGATCCCCTCGTCGATCCACCGTCGCTCTACGAGTTGTACCCGGTCGCCGATCCGCAACGGGCCGACCGCGGGACGACGATCGTCCGCCACGACTTCTCCCAGCCGGCGACACTCAATCCGCTGTTTCCGTCCGGCGCGGCGTCCGCCTGGACGATGTTCGGGATGCTCTTCGAGTGGCTCGTCGTCCGTCACGGCAGCCCGGTGGACTACGACTGGAACTCGAACGTTGTCCTCGAGGTGCGACCGTCGGAGGATCTGCACTCCGTCGTCCTGGAGTTGAATCCCGAGCTGCGCTGGCACGACGGCGAGCCCTGGACCGCGCGCGATGTCGTGTTCTCGCTCGAGGCCCTGCGCGACGAACGGGTGCCGGTGAGCTTCTGGCCAACGCCGCGCGACCTCGTCGTCAGGGCCATGGCGCAGGGCGAACACCGGGTTCGCTTCGACTTCGCCGGACTCCTGGCGCCGCAGCTCCGGCTGGAGGCGCTCGCCTTTCCGATCATGCCGCGCCACATCGTGGGTAACGCCGCCGAGCGCGCGGCCGATCCGACGCTCCGCTCTTCGCCCTACTACAACCGCTACGGCCGCGAGGCGGTGATCGGCAGCGGCCCGTTCCGCTTCGTGGAATGGCGGAACAGCGACCGCGTCGTCCTCGAACGGTGGGAGGACCACTACCTCTTCGAGCGCGCGCCGCCGGCCGCGAAGACGATGATCTTCAAGTTCCAGCCGGACCGGAACCTCGCCTTCCTGCAGTTCCTGGGCGGCGAGTACGACCAGATCTACGTCGACGCGAACATCTTCGCGCGGCAGGCGACGGGAGAGCTGTTCGAGGAGAGAGGCGTGAAGGGCCGCCACGCGTCGGCGCTGCTGCTTGGCATCGTCTGGAACATGGATGGCAGCAACCCGTTCTTCGGCGACCCCGACGTGCGCCGGGCGCTCGCCCACGCCTACGACGCCGACACCGTGCTTCGACGCGTCGGCCACGGCCTGTACCGGCGCTCCTACGGCTACATGGTGGAAGAGCGCTGGGACTACGAACCGGCGATCCTCGAGCAGGCCCTCGACTACGACCTGGCGCGCGCGGCCGAACTGCTCGACCGGGCCGGCTGGCTCGCCGACCCCGACACCGGATGGCGCCACAGGGAGATCGACGGCGAGCGGGTCCGCTTCAGCTTCGAGCTGTCGTACACCGCCGGCCTGACCTATGTGCCGCCGACGCTCGACATCCTGCGCGAAGACTTCCGCCGCCTCGGCGTCGAGATGGTGACCCGCGCCTACGAGAGCGCTACCCTCAACGAGAAGCGGCTCGCGCACGAGTTCCAGGCGCTCGGGACCGTCGTCGGCACGACCCAGGATCCGAACGCCCTACGCAACCAGTTGGCCACGGAGGCCTACGACGGCGGCCGCAACAGCGGCGGCTACTCGAACCCCAGGGTCGACGAACTCTTCGAACTGGGCAAGCGCGAGCAGGACAGCGAGACGCGCGCCGCGATCTACCGGGAGATCCACCGCGAGGTGTACCGGGACCAGCCGGTGCTGTTCCTGTTCCACGTCAGTTTCCTGTGGGTCTTCAACAACGACATCCGCGGTGTCGAACTCGGCCCGATGGGGACCATCCTGCTGTGGCCGACGCCGCCGGACGGCTGGCCGTCGCGGACCGGTCCTGGTTGGTGGCGCGAACGGCAGGCAGAAGGGTGACTCCGGTGCCGTTCATTCCCACCGCTGAGGAAGTGAGCGCCGATTGGCTCGCCGAGCAACTCCATGCCGCGGGTCACGAGGTCGAGGTGCTTGGCTTCGAGGCTTTCGATATCGGCACCGGCCAGATCGGACGCTGCGTCCGCTACAGGCTGGAGTACGGCGAAGGCGCCGAGGGCGCGCCGCGCACGTTGGTGGGGAAGTTTCCCTCCGCCGATCCGACCAGCCGAGAGACCGGCGTCGTGCTGCGCAACTACCTGAAGGAGGTGCGCTTCTACCAGGAGATCCAGGCCCGACTCTCGATCTCGACGCCGCGGTGCTACTTCGCCGAGATCGAGGGCAAGGGCCCGCACTTCGCCGTGCGATGAGCGACGAGGCGCCGGCCGTGCCGGGCGACCAGATCGCGGGCTGCGACGAGGAGGTGGCGCGGGCGGCGGCGCTGGAACTCGCCGGATTGCACGCTCCGAGTTGGAACGACGCCGCCCTGCTCGAAACCGGGTGGCTGGGCCGGCCGAGCGCCGAACTCTCGGCGACCCTCCGTCATCGTTACCGGACCCTGCTGCCTGGGTTCCTGGAGCGATACGGCGACCGGCTCGAGTCCGACCGGCGGGAGATCCTCGGCCTGTACGGCGAGGCCGACTCGGCCTGGACCGGCAAAGCTCCCGAGCCCTTCTCCCTCGTGCACGTCGACTACCGGCTCGACAACCTGCTGATCGACAGGCGAAGTTCGCCGCCCTCGATCACGGCGGTCGATTGGCAGAGCATCACGATCGGCCTGCCGCTCGGCGACGTGGCCTACTTCCTCGGCGGCAGCCTCCGGCGCGAACGGCGGCTGCGGTGCGAACAGGACATCATCCGCGAATACCACGAGCGCCTGACCGCCGCCGGCATCGCCGACTACGCCTGGGACGCCTGCTGGTCCGACTATCGGCGCGGCGCCTTCGCCGGCTTCGGCGTCTGCGTCATCGCCTCGATGATGGTCCAGGAGACGGAACGCGGCAACGAGATGTTCGTCGCCATGACCCGGCGGCACACCCGGCACGCCCTGGACCTGAACTCGGCGGAACTGCTGTAGAAAGGAGAGGCCTTCGGCCTCACGAGCTGAGTTCGTGCGCCACCGCTCCGCGGCGTCGCCCGAAAGCCGGCGGGGACGCCGGCGCACCCAGTGCGGTTCATGGAAGGATCGCCGTGATGCAGCGAATGAACGAACTCGCCTTCTACACCCTGGCCGGGCAGCCCGAGTCTCCGGCCGAGCTGTTCGACGAGGTGCGCGCCGGCGAGGCGATGGGCTTCGGCTCAGTGTTCATCTCGGAACGCTTCAACGTCAAGGAGGCGGCGACGCTCTCGGGCGCGGCCGCCGCTTGCTCGAAGGAACTCGGCATCGCCACGGCGGCGACGAACCAGAACACCCGCCATCCGCTGATCACCGCGTCCTACGCCTTGACCATGCACCGCCTGACCGGCGGCCGCTTCTCGCTGGGGCTCGGCCGCGGCATCGCCCGCGTCTTCGACGCGCTGGGCCTGCCGCGGATCACCACTGCTCAGATGGAGGACTTCGTCGGTCTCATGCGCCGGATGTGGCGCGGCGAGCTGATCGTCGACCACGACGGGCCGGCCGGCCGCTTCCCGCTGCTCCGCCTGGGCGCGGAAGCTCACGACGAGATCCCGATGACCCTGACCGCCTTCGGACCGAACTCCCTGGCGCTCGGCGGCCGGGCCTTCGACGCCGTGGTGCTCCATACCTTCTTCTCCGACGAGACCCTCGCGCGCTGCGTCGACACGGTGAAACGCGCGGCCGAGGAAGCCGGCCGCGACCCGGCCGCGGTCCGCGTCTGGTCCTGCTTCGCGACGATCGGCGACCATCTGCCCGAGCCGGTGCGCCTCAAGAAGACGGTCGGCCGGATGGCGACCTACCTGCAGGCCTACGGCGACCTGATGGTGGAGACGAACCGCTGGGACCCGAAGGTCCTGGAGCGCTTTCGCGCCGATCCCCTGGTCGCCGGCTTCCGCGGCGCCGTCGACAGCTTGGCCACGACCGGGGAACTCGAACGGATCGCGGAGCTGATCCCGGAGGCGTGGCTCGCGCCCGCCGCCACCGGCTCGGCCGAACAATGCGTCAAGAAGATCAACGGCCAGTTCGACCTCGGGGCCGACGGCGTCATTTTGCACGGCGCTGGCCCGAGCGACCTCGAGCCGATCGTCGACTGCTACCGGGAGACCCGCGACCCGGACCGCTTCGCCGCCCTTCCGCCCAATCCGGCAGGGTCGTAGCTACCCGCCTCGCTGCGCCCGGATCCGCGCGATCGCCTTCATCACGTCATACCGGTCGTCGCCCTCGTAGCGGGGCGCCTGCTCGGCGAAGGCGGCCTCGACGTCCTCCCACCGGGTGCGCGCGTACTCGATGACGTGCGGGTGGGTCAGCAGGTAGAAGCGGCCCTCGCGGATCTGCTGCAGCACCATCGCGGCGGCCTCGTCCGCGGACATCGCGTTCTCGGCGCTGAGCTTGCCGCCTGCCGGATTCGCCTCCTGGGGTCCGCCCAGGTGCTCGGGCCGCCGCTCGGAAGACCGCCAGATGCTGGTCGCGACCCAGCCGGGGCAGAAGACGCTGACGCCGACGTGGTCCGGAAGTTCCGCGCGCAGCACGTCGGAGATGGCGAGGACCGCGTGCTTCGACGCGGTGTAGACCGACGATCCGGGGAAGGGGATGCCCAGGCTGTGCTCGGAGCCGGTGTTGATGATCCGGGACTCGCGGCCGCCCTCGATGAACCGCGGCGCGAAGACCCGGATGCCGTTCAGCACGCCCTCGACGTTGACACCGAGGATCCAGCGCACGTCGTCGGCGCTGAAACCGTACGCCGGCGCCCGGCCCGCGCCGACGCCGGCGTTGTTGAACAGCAACTCGACCGACCCGAAGGCCGACCAGGCGTTGTCCGCCAGGCGCTCGAGGTCCTCCTCGCGAGCGACGTCGACCCGCGCGGCCAGGGCGCCTGCGCCCAGCGCTTCCACCTCGCGGGCGACGCTCTCCGCGGCGTCCTTCTCCACGTCAGCGACAGCGACGTTCGCGCCCTCGCGCGCCAGGGCCAGCGCGATGGCGCGGCCGATGCCGTTGCCGCCGCCGGTGATGACCGCCGAACGGCCACGGAGTTCCATCATCGATCTCCTTGATTGGGGGCTTGGTGTAGAGGCCTAGCCCCGGAGCAGCGGCAGGACGTCGTCCGTGAACCGCTCCGCGGCTTCACGTGCCGGCGGGCTCGGCGAGGCGAAGTTGGGCCCCGTGACCGCGAACTTGTCGATACCCAGATCGAGCAGCGCCCCGATTCGCGCAGCGCAGTGCTCCGGGCTGCCGACGATCGCGTAGTCGTCGATGAACTCGTCCGTCAGCGCGGCCGTCTGCTGCCCGCCTTCGCGGCCGTGGGCGGTCATGTCGTAGCTGTCGTGGAGCTTGTGGAACACGTCGGCCTGCTGCTCGTCCGCGGGTCCGGCGATCTCTCCATACATGACCGAGAAGCGGGCGAACAGGCCGGTGGAGGCGCGGCCGAGTTCGCGGCCGACTCGCGCATCGTCGCAGCAGACGACGTTCACGTAGGCGCCGAACCGGAGCGACGCCGGATCGCGGCCGGCCTTCGCGGCGGCGCCGCGGGCCGTCTCGATTCCCCATGCGACGCGCTTCGGATCGGCGCCGACGGCGAGCATGACCCGGTCGGCCTGGCGGGCGGCGATGCCGATCACCTTGGGCCCCGTGGCCGCGACCTCGACCGGCACCTTCGGCCCGTCGCCGATCCAGCGGATGCGGCTCGCGGAAGGCCCGTGGGCGAGCCCGAGCTTCTCCGCGAGCGGCGCGGCGTCGTCCGGAATCCCCGTGTTCTCGAAGTCCACCTCCTCGCCGCGCAGGTAGGCCTGCAGGTTGGCCAGGTAGTCCTCAAACCATCCGAGACGGGCCGGCGCGCGCCCCAGGTGGGCCAGCGCGCTGTCGCCGCGGCCGATCCCCAGCACCATGCGCCCGCGGGATACCCGTTGTACCGAGAGCGCCGAGGAAGCGGTCGTCGCCGGGTGGCGCGTGACCGGGTTCGTCACCGAGGTCGCGAGCCGCAGCCTCCGTGTTGTCGTCGCGGCCATCGCGAGGCAGACGTAGGGATCGCCGGAGAGGTTCTGCGAATCGACGACGTTCATGCCGTCCCAACCCCGGTCTTCCGCCTCCAGGGCGAACTCCGCGCTCCGGGTCGGCGCGGCGACGGTTGCGGTCCAGAACTCCATGGCCGTTCTCCTTTTCTGCTCAGCCTCGTGAGCGCGCACGATACCGGTCGGCCAGGGCGCGGGTATAGTGCTGGCCGGTCAGCCAGTAAATCTGAGGACGACGATGCGACAGAAGAACCTGACAGGAACTCGCCTGGCCCCGGCGGCCCTGATCGCCGCCGGACTCGCAACGGCGGCGCACGCCGACGACTGGCTGCAGTGGCGCGGCCCCGATCGCGCCGGAATCTCCACGGAGACCGGCCTTCTGGACGAGTGGCCGCCCGAGGGCCCCGCCGTCAACTGGCAGATCGAGACGCTCGGCCACGGCTACGGGACGGTCGCCGTCGAGGGCGATGCGATCTACGTCCAGGGCACGCGCGACGGCCAGAGCGCCGTCTTCCGCCTGCGTGCCAGCGACGGCGGCGAAGTGTGGATGCGCAAGCTGGGCCCCTACTACGACCATCCGGACAGAGGCGACGGTCCGCGGTCGGTGCCGACCATTCAGGGCGACTCGCTCTTCGTGCTGAACGGCATGGGCGAGGTGGTGAAGCTCGCCAAGGACTCGGGCGAGGTGATCTGGCAGTTCAACATGCTCGAGCGCTTCGGCAGCCCGAACACCCGCTGGGGCATCAGCGAGTCGCCGCTGGTCGTCCGCGATCGCGTCTTCGTCATGCCGGGCGGCCGGGACGGCGCGATCGCGGCGCTCTCCGCGGCCGACGGCAGCACGATCTGGCGGTCCAGCGAACTCGGCGACGTGGCCTCGTACTCGTCCCTCGTCCTGCGCGAGATCGCGGGCACCGAGGTGCTGCTCGGGTTCACGGGCCAGGCGGGGGTCGGCGTCCGCGCCGACGACGGAGCGCTCCTCTGGCGCTACGAGCGGCCATCGACGGTGAACGCGATCAACATCACGACGCCGGTGCTCCACGACGACCTCGTCTTCTACTCGGCGTCCTACGGCATCGGCGGCGGCGCCGTCCGGGTCACCGCCGAGGACGAGGGCGGCTCCTTCCTGAGCGAGGAGGCGTACTTCGGAACGCGCCTTCAGAATCACCACGGCGGCGTCGTTGCTCACGAGGGAACTCTCTACAGCTTCTTCGGTCCGGCGCTGACCGCGGTGGACGCGAAGACGGGAGAGGTCCACTGGCGAGCCCGTAGCGTTGGCAAGGGCTCCCTGGTGATGGCCGACGGCAAGCTCTTCCTGCTGAGCGAGTGGAACAAGGTGGGTCTCGCCGTCGCGACGCCCGAGGGCTACCAGGAGCGAGGCCGGTTCGAGATCGAGAAGCGCGGAGGTCCCACCTGGGCGCACCCGGTGGTCGCCAACGGGGCCTTCTACATCCGCGACCAGGAGTCGCTGACGTCCTACGACGTGGCAAAGTAGCCGGATCGGAGGAATCGGAGCGATGAGTACTTCCGTGCGCGGTCGTCACGGCTGGGTTCTGGCCGGCACGCTGCTGCTGGCCGCCGCCGTTGCCGGCGCCCAAACCCTGCCTCAGCTCGTGAGGCTGACATCGAGCGGCTACGTCATCGGGTACGTCTCCGAGGAGGACGACTCCGTCCGGGTCTTCCTCGGCGTTCCCTACGCGGAACCGCCGGTCGGGGACCTGCGCTTCCGGCCGCCGCGGCCCGCGATGCCGCCGGAGGTGCCGATCGACGCGCTCGTCGAGCCGCCGTCCTGCATGCAGTCGCCCTACCGGGAGGGCGGCTTCTATGCCCAGCCTCTGGAGGAAGTGAGCGAGGACTGCCTGTACCTGAACATCTGGACCGCGGCGGCGTCCGACAAGGACCGCCTGCCGGTCATGGTCTGGATTCACGGCGGCGCGCTGACGCGCGGGTCGGGTTCGCTGCCCCTCTACGACGGCACCGCGCTGGCGCGCAGGGGCGTCGTCGTGGTGACGGTGAACTACCGCCTGGGCGCCTTCGGCTATCTCGCCCACCCGGCTCTGTCGGCGGAGTCCGACGAGGGTGCGTCCGGCAACTACGGCGTGCTCGACCAGATCTTCGCCCTGCAGTGGGTGCGCGACAACATCGCGACCTTCGGCGGCGACCCGGACCGGGTGACGATCTTCGGCGAATCGGCGGGCGCCTGGAGCGTCAACGTGCTGCAGGCTTCGCCGCTGGCGCGCGGACTGTTCCACCGCGCGATCGGCCAGAGCGGCGGCTTCTTCGACGGGTTGCCGGCGCTTCGCTCGTCGGAGGACGGTTCGGCCGAGGGCGCTGGCGAGGCCTTCGCCAAGCGGTTGGGCATCGAGGGCGGCGACGCGGCTGCCCGCCTGCGCGAGCTGGACGCCGGGACGATTCTCGCCGAGGCCTCGAAGCAGGGCGCCTTCGCGACGAGGCCGAACGTCGACGGCTGGGTGCTGCCCAAGCAGGTCGCCGAGATCTACCGGGCCGGCGAACAGGCGAACGTGCCGGTGCTGGTCGGCTCGAACCGGGACGAGGCGACCAGCCTGATGGGCGGCATGCTGCCCTCGAACAAGTCCGGCGTCGAGTTCCTGGTCAAGAGCCAGTTCCCCGACGTGGCGGACGAGTTCTTCGAGGCCTATCCGGTGCCGGATGACGCGGCGGCCCGGAGGGCCTTCATCGACGCCTTCTCCGACCGCGTCTTCGCCTGGCACATGAAGACCTGGGCGACTCTCTCGGAGACCGTGTCCTCGCCGGCATACCTCTACTTCTTCACTCACGCCCCACCACACCCCGAGAAGGACATCTACGGCGCCTACCACGCCGCCGAGATCGCCTACGCCTTCGACAACCTGGACAAGCTGGACTACGAGTACGCGGAAGAGGACCGCGAACTTGCCGAGGCGATGTCCGGCTACTGGGTCGCTTTCGCCTCGACCGGCGACCCGAACCCGCTGGCCGATTCAGGCCTGCCGGCCTGGCCGAAGTTCAAGCCGGATACGGCCCGGCACCTCGAGTTCGGCTCGACGATCGAAGCGGGCAGCCACCTCCACCGGGAGCGCATGGCATTATGGGACCGTTTCTTCGAGGTGACCCAGCCATGAATCGACGCGCACCCTTTGCGATCACCATCGCCTTGCTGCTCTCACTTCCCGCCGTGGCCCCGGCTCAGCAGGATGGGCCGCCGCTCAATCCCGTCGGCCTCACCGGCCTCGCCTGGGGCGCCTGGGTAAAGCCCGAGACGAAGATGGAGGCTTGGGTCCAGATGGGGAAGCGCCTGTGCCAGGGGGAAGAGTTCTGCAAGATCAACGTGTTCGCCGGTCCAGAACTCGCCACCCACATCGATCCCGTTCCCGAGGAGAACCGGAAGGCCCTGAAGTACGTGTTCACGTACGAGGAAGGCGAGTCTCCTTCCGTGACCGTCCGCGAGGTTCACCCCGAAGAGGGCAAGGAACCCCGCGAGTGGACCTTCGACTAGCGGTTCCGCGGAAACCCCAGATCGACCTGGCTCTCCGCCGGGTCAGGCCAGCGCGCGGTGACCACCTTCGCCTTCGTGTAGAAGTGGACGCCCTCCGGGCCGTACATGTGGGTGTCGCCGAAGAGAGACTGCTTCCAGCCGCCGAAGGAGTGGTAGCCGACGGGCACCGGGATCGGCACGTTCACGCCGACCATGCCGGCGTCGGCGTCCTCCTGGAACTGGCGGGCGGCGCCGCCGTCGCGGGTGAAGATCGCGGTGCCGTTGCCCCAGGGGTTCCGCTCGACGAGTTCGACCGCCTCCTGGTAGGTGTCGGCGCGGACGACGCATAGCACCGGGCCGAAGATCTCGTCGCGGTAGACGGTCATGTCGGGCGTCACGTTGTCGAGCAGCGAGACGCCGAGGAAGAAGCCGTCGCCGTCGAAGTCCGCCTCGCGGCCGTCGACGACCACGGTGGCGCCCTCTTCGGCGCCGGCGCCGACGTAGCCGGCCACCCGGTCGCGGTGCTCGCGGGTGATCAGCGGGCCCATCTCGGACTTCCCGTCCATGCCGGGGCCGATCTGGAGCTTGCCCATCCGCTCCTGGATCGCGTCAACCAGGGGATCGCCCGCGCCACCGACCGCGACGACGACGGACACCGCCATGCAGCGCTCGCCGGCCGAGCCGTAGGCGGCCGACACCGCCGCGTCGGCGGCCAGGTCGACGTCGGCGTCGGGCAGTACCACCATGTGGTTCTTGGCGCCGCCAAGCGCCTGCACCCGCTTGCCGGCGCCGGTGCCCGTCTCGTACACGTAGCGGGCGATCGGCGTGGAACCGACGAAACTCACCGCCGCGACGTCCGGATGGGTCAGCAGGCGGTCGACCGCCACCTTGTCGCCATTGACGACGTTGAACACGCCGGGCGGGAAGCCCGCCTGGTCGAACAGCTCCGCCAGCAGCAGCGGCGCCGACGGATCGCGCTCCGACGGCTTGAGCACGAACGTGTTGCCGCAGGCGATCGCGTTGGGGAACATCCACAGCGGCACCATCGCCGGGAAGTTGAACGGGGTGATTCCGGCCACGACGCCGAGCGGCTCCCGCACCGAGTAGACGTCGACGCCGGTCGAGGCCTGGGAGTTGTAGCTCCCCTTCAGCAGGTCCGCGAGTCCGCAGGCGTACTCGATGTTCTCGAGGCCCCGGGACACCTCGCCGGCGGCGTCGGAGAGCACCTTGCCGTGCTCGGCCGTCAGCAGCCGCGCGAGCTCGTCCGTGTGCGTCTCGACCAGGTTGCGGAAGGCGTACATCAGCTTCGTCCGCACCGCGAGCGAGGTGCGCCGCCAGTCGCCGAAGGCGTCCCTGGCCGCCGCAACCGCGGCGTCGACCTCGTCTGTGCTGGCCAGACCGACGGCCGCCGTCTGCTCGCCGGTGGCCGGGTTGAACACCGGGTGGGTCCTGCCGGCGCAGGCGGCGAGGCGGTTTCCGTTGACGTGATGCTCGATCGTCTTCATCGTGGTGCTCTCCTGCCGCCCAGCCTACTCGCTCGAACGTGCGAGGAAACACGCTTCGCACTGGGTGCGCCGGCGTCCCCGCCGGCTTCTGGGCATTCTGCGGCGCTAGCGTCTTTACTCGTCGCAGTCGTCGTAGCGCCAGTGCCAGGGTTCCCAGTCGAAGCCGCCGGCGTTGCCGAGCGGGTAGCTCTCGGTGAAGCAGAAGTCGGCGGCGTGCCTCCGCAGCCACTCGTACGCGGGCACGTCCTTGAAGTCCGCGTCGCTGGGCACGAAGTCGACGGCGCGGCCTGTGATGTGCTCCGAGTAGCCGGGCGGCGCGGTCCAGCGGACGGCGTTGAGGAACGGCCGGCCTTCGGCGAGTAGCCCCTCCAGAACCCTCTTCTGAAAGCCGTAGCTGCGGAAACCGGAGTCCACTTCCAGCCGGATTCCCTGCTCCCGGGCGGCGGCCGCCATCGCGACCACGGCGTCCCGGGTCTCGGGAGTGACGTAGATGCCGAACTCCCCCGTCATCTCACTGGGCACTCTCGCCAGCGAGGTCGGGTCCGCGGCCTCCTCGATGCGGTTCCCGCGCCAGGGCGGCGGCACGTCGTACAACTGGCCGTTCAGCTCGACCCGCTCGGGTGCGGGATCTTCCGGCTGAGCCGTCGCGGGGACGGCCGTGAGCAGAAGGCAGAGGCCGACCGGTGGTAGGATTCCAGTCCCTTCGAGCATCCGGTCCATTCTTGCCGAGTAAGGACTCAAGCCATGCGCAAACTCACTCTCGCCTCGCTCGCCCTGTTCCTCGTCGCGCTTCCGGCCCTGGCCGCGGAGGGAGACGGCATCAAGCGGATGCCCAACGGCAAGCCCGATCTGTCGGGCGTCTACGACGCCGGCACTGTCACGCCGGTCGATCGCCCGCCGCAGTACGGCGAGAACCTCTACCTGAGTCCGGAGGAGGCGCAGGCCCTCGAAGACGAGAGGAATGAGTTCTGGCGCGAGGTCGAAGAGGAGGGCAAGGGCGGCGGCGCCGAGCGGACGGCCCCGGTCAAGGGCGGCGACGGCGACAACCGCTTCGGCGGCGGCGGCGTCGGCGGCTACAACGCGTTCTGGATCGACCCGGGCTCCGAGGCGGTCGTCGTCGACGGCAAGTTCCGCACCTCGATCATCTACGAGCCGAAGAACGGCCGGCGGCCCCGGATGACGCCTGCGGCCATGCGCCGGATGGCGACGAACTTCGCGTCGTTCATCCATAACAACGACGGCACGGCGTCCTGGCTCGACCAGGACGGCCCGGGACCGTTCGACGGTCCCGAGACCCTGGCCCTGGCTGAACGCTGCCTGCTCGGTTTCGTCGGCGGACCCCCGCTGCTGCCCAGCCTGTACAACAACTACGCGCGCATCGTGCAGACCGAGAGCCACGTCGTCATCATGGCGGAGATGGTCCACGACGCGCGGATCGTGCCCATCGACGGGGAGCACGGCCCCGACGACGTCGATTGGTGGCTCGGCGATGGCGTCGGCCGCTGGGATGGCGACGCGCTGGTCGTCACGACTCGCAACTTCCGCAACGAGACCGGCCTCCCCGGAGGCAGCGAGACGATGGTCGTGGAGGAACGCTTCACCCGCACCGAGGACGGCAACCTCCTGTACCACTTCCGGGTCGATGATCCGAACTCGTGGACGGAGCCCTGGGCCGGCGAGTACACCTGGCAGGCCAAGGACAGCCGCGTTTACGAGTACGCCTGCCACGAAGGCAACTACGCGATGGGCAACGTCCTGCGCGGCGCCCGTCTGCTCGAATCGGAGTACGACCAGCCCCAGAGTTCCGGCGGCGAGTAGGTCACTGGGTGCGCCGGCGTCCCCGCCGGCTTCTGAGAAACAAGGCGCTGCGAAGCGGCGACCTTAGTGGCTCACTCCCAGCGGAACGCCCAGACCGCGAGCCCGAAGCAGGCGACGGCCCACACCGCCAGCCCGAGGATCGGGCCACCCTGGCTGAACAGCGTCTCGCCGTTGTTCACCATGGCGCGCATCGCGTCAGCCAGGAAGGTCAGCGGCAGCCACTTCGCGAAGCCGAGCAGCCAGTCCGGCAGCGCGGTCTGGGGGAAGAACACGCCGGACAGGAACATCAGCGGCAGCGAGACGATGTTCGCGAGGGGCGCCGCGGTGTTCTCCGTCTTCGCGATGCCGGAGATCGCCAGGCCCAGTGAGGCGAACACGAGGCCGCCGAGGAAGATCAGCGGGATGACCTCCAGCCAGAACAGGGGGTAGCCCGGCGCCACGTCGACCCGGGACACCAGGATGCCGACGAGCAGGAGCACGTTCGTCTGGATCACGAGCAGCAGGAGCCTGGTCGTGAGCGAGCCCACCAGGAAATGGTTCGGGCCGATCGGTGTGGCGAAGAGGCGCTTGAGCACCCCCTGGTTCCGCAGCCGCACCAGCGTGAAGACGACGCCGAAGAGCGCGCTCTGCATGATCGCCAGCGAGACGATCCCCGGGACGATGAACCCCTTGTAGCCCTGGCCGCGGCCCGCGACTTCGGTGGCGGCGATCGTCGCCCAGTTCTCGACCCGGTACTCGGCCGGGACGTTCGCGACGGACTTGAAGACGCCTTCCAGCACCTGGCCGAGGATGGACCGGGCGGCCTCGGCCTCCTGGGCCTTCCTGCCGTCGAAGGTCAGGTCGATCGTCGAGGAGGCGCCGAGTTCCCCGAAGCCCTCCGGGATCACCAGGACCGCCGTGATGTCGCCGGCGAGGACCTCCGAGCGCAGGAACTCGGCGTCGTCCGACTCCGGGACGTTGAAGAGCGGCTCGCCGCCGAGGTCGCCCTTCAGCACGGAAACCAGCAGGGTCGATGCCTGGTTCTTCGCCTGGTCGACGACGCCCACGCTCGGCGGCGCGAAGCTGCCGAAGTCGAAGAGGCCGAAGACGACCATCATGACGGTCGGGAACGCCAGCGACCAGAAGAGCGCCGTCCGGTCGCGGAAGAACATCTTCAGTTCGGCGGCGATGAAGGCCGCGTAGATCTTCATCCTGGGACCCCTACTCGACGAGCTGGTGCCCGGTCAGATCGAGGAAGACGTCTTCGAGCGTCAGGGCGCCGTCCCGGCGGACCGACTGGCCGCCGCGCTTCGCCAACTGCTCGATCAATGTCTGCGGCGCGGCGACCGCGACGATCGAGCCGCGGTCGATGACCGCCACGCGGTCGCAGAGAACCTCCGCCTCTTCCATGTAGTGGGTGGTCAGCATGATCGCCATGCCGTCGGAGCGCAGGCCGTCGATCAGCTTCCACATCCTGCGGCGCGCCTGGGGATCGAGCCCGGTCGTCGGCTCGTCGAGGAACATCGCGACCGGTTGGTTCACCATGGCGACGGCGATCGAGAAGCGCTGCCGCTGGCCGCCCGAGAGCTGCTTGTACCGGGACTTCGCGCGATCCGCCAGGTCGACCGTGGCCAGCATCTCGTCCGGCGAGGCGTCCGAGCCGTAGAGCGTCGCGAACAACTGGACCGTCTCGCGGAGCGTCAGGTTGTCGAAGAAGGCGTTCTGCTGGAGCTGGACGCCGATCATGCCCTTGACCCGCCGCCGGTTCTTCTTCACGCCGACGCCGTCGATGAACGCCTCGCCGCCGTCCGCCTGGCGGAGTCCCTCCAGGATCTCGACCGTGGTCGTCTTGCCGGCCCCGTTCGGGCCCAGCATGCCGAAGATCTCGCCGCGATGGACCTGGAACGAGACCCCGTCGACGGCTACGAGTTCCCCGTAGCTCTTGCGCAGGTCCCGGACGTCGATGACGACGTCGTTGGTCATCGCCGCGACTGCGATCTCAGTCGTCGAGACTCGCCCAGACGTAGCCGATCCAGACCGGCTCCGGCGACAGCGGCCCGTTGCCGTACGGCGCGTACTTCTCCGGCAGACCGTCCTTCTGGACATCCTCGAGCGACTTGCCCGCGCGCTTCTGCCTGTCGATGTGGTCGATCGTCTCCGCCACGTAGTCGTGGTACTTCTGCAGGTCGGCCTTCGTCGCCAGCGGTCCGTGACCGGGGATGATCTGCGTCTCGTCGTCGACGATCTCGAGCAGTTGGGCCATGTTGTCGCGCAGGCCGAGGGCGCTGCCGCCGACGTCCCGGTCGATGTAGGGGTAGCCGCCGAGGTTCGGGAACTGGTCGCCGGCGTGAACCACGTTCGAGTCGCGGAAGAAGATCGCCGCGTCGCCGTCCGTGTGCGCCGGGTTGCCGAAGTGGATCACGTCGATCGCCTCGCCATTCCAGTGCAGGGTGACGCTCTCGTTGAAGGTCACGATCGGCAGCGCCTCGGAGGGGAACGGCGTGGCCGAAAAGTTGGCGCCGGCGTGCCGGTTCTCCAGCAGGCGCTTGCGCACGTTCGCGTGCGCGACGATCGCGGAGTCGGCGCCGAAGCCGGCGTTGCCGCCCGCGTGATCGAAGTGGTAGTGCGAGTTGACGACGAAGTCGATCCTGCCCTCCTGGATCTTCGCGACCGCCGCCTTGATCTTCGGCACGACCGGCATCATCGCGTCGTCGACGATCAGGATGCCGTCCTCGCCCGCGGAGACGGCGAGGTTGCCGGCCAGCCCGGGCTCGGGCAGGAGCAGGTAGACCGTGTCGCTCAACTGGGTCTGGTGCCAGACGATCTGGTCGCCGGCCCGTTTGGCCCAGTCGTCGATGTCGAGTTGGGCCGCGGCGGGAACAGCGACCGCGAGGCTCAGGGCCGCGACCGCGAGGTAGAGCCGGGCCCGGGGACCGCGTCGGTTCAGGGTGTTCTGGGTCATCGTGCTGGTTCCTCGTCGTCAGACGGTCGTGTTCGCCGTGCGTGCGGCCGACAAACTACATGATCCCCCGGAAACGGGACGGCCCGCGGGGCGGCGCCGTCTCACGTCGTATGGCGACGGATGGATATTTTGTCTAGAATATCCACTGTAGACTCGTTTGAGGAGACGCGAACGTGCGAACCGTCAGCGCAACCGAGGCGAAGCAGAGACTTGCGGCAATCCTCGACGCCGCGCAGCACGAGCCGATCATGGTCCGCCGCCAGAAACGGGAGGTGGCGGTCGTTCTGTCGCCCAGGGAATACGAACGGCTACGCGGACTGAACCTCCAGGAACTCGACCAGTACTGCGACCGGATCGCGGTTCAGGCGGCGGAGAGAGGCCTTACGGAAGAGAAGCTCGCCGAGATCCTGGATGGAAAGAGTGCCGACGCGGGTCGTCGTTGACACCAACCTTCTCATCAGCCGGCTACTGCTGCCGCGGTCGACTCCGGGCGAGGCTGTGCGGAAAGCCGAGAGGGATGGTCTGGTCCTCGCGTCGAGGGCGACGCTCGAGGAGTTGGCGGATGTCCTTGGTCGGAGGAAGTTCGACCCCTACGTGAGCATCCAGCAGCGCCAGGAGTACGTTCGTCTGCTCCTGCGGACCGTCGAAGTGATCACGATCCGGCACCGGGTGCGGCGATGCAGGGATCCTCGGGACGACAAGTTCCTTGAACTGGCCCTGAGCGGGGAGGCGGACCTGGTCCTCACGGGAGATCGAGACCTGCTGGCCCTGAACCCGTTTCGTGGAATCGAGATCATGACCGCGGGAGAGTACGTTCAACCCGGCTGAAGCGGCGCGCACGCGAGCGGGTTCGGAACGGCAGCCGGCCGCGGGCGGTCCCGGATTGCGCCGGGCCGAGGCCGGTTAGCGCCGCGACGACGGCTGCAACCCCCGGCTCTCCTTCGTCGACACCAACTCCACGAGCCCCTTCGCCCCCTCGATCACGACCGTCATCTCCGGCTCCCCCTCCGACACCTCGACGTCCAGCCCAAGACCCGCCAGCACCGCCGCGAGATCCCCCGCATCCGGCGTCGAAATCCCGAACGACACCAACTCCCCTCCGGCAGGCGTCGTCGCTGCCGGATGCGGAGACTCTCGCCAGTCGATGAAGAACGGCATCCCGTAGCCGCCAGCCTGCGGAAACAGCAGATCCCACACCAGGAGCCCGCCGTCGGCCATGCGCCGCCGCGTCTCCACGGGGCCGGCCGACGGGATCCCCGCCTCCTCGAGCAGGCCCTTCGTGACGACGAGATCCCCCTGCGCCGCCCAGGTCACCAACCCCCCGGCACTCATCGCGGCCATGCCCGTGACCATCTGGCTCTCGACCGACTGCGCCGGGTCCGGCGCGATGATCTCAAGGTAGGTGTCGCCGAGGCTCAACAGCGCGTTGCGCGTTCCAAGCCCCTCGTGGGAGCCGCCGAAGGCAGGCGCCACGCCGAAGGCTCCCTCGGCCCACGCCATGCCTTCGTCGAGATCGGCAACGGCGTACATGAAGTGGTCGATCTTCATCTGCGGGTTTTCCTGGGCGCTGTCGGACGGGCTCTCAGGCCGCCTGCCGGCCGTGGTCGCCGGCGCGACCTGAGGCGAACAATAAACAAAACAGCGCCGACGGTCGTCCTTTTCATCAAAGCCGCTGCATAAAGCCGCTGCATCTTACGGAGGGAGCCTGCCATGAGAGAGTCCGTTCTGATCGCCGTTGTCGTCGCCCTGACGTTCGCGCCCATAGCAGCAGCGGCCGCCGACAACGCCGCCGTCCTCGGCAAATGGGAGTCGACGACCGAGACGCCCCAGGGGACCTTCGAGGTCGTGTACGAGTTCACGGAGGTCGACGGCGAACTCAAGGGCACCTGGACCAACCCCCGCCGGAATGGCGACCTGAAGAATGTGTCCTGGGACGGCGAAACGCTCAAGTTCGGCCGAGAGATCGGCGCAGGCGGCCAGACCTTCAACCTCAACTTCGAGGCGACGGTGGACGGCGACGCCATGACCGGCAAGATGATCACTCCCCGCGGCGAGCGCGGGTTCACGGCGACCCGCAGCGAGTAGTCCCACACTGGGTGCGCCGGCGTGCCATCCGTGCGCCCGGCAGACGGGCGCACGGACTGGTTCGCGTGTGGCGCGGCTCGCGCCACACGGGTTCTCGCCGGCTGCCGCCGCAGGCGGCCAGAAAACGCGCCGCGAAGCGGCGACGATCCCTACTCCAGGTGCGTCCTGAAGAACGCACTCACCTCCGCGAACACGTCTTCCGACTCAGGCGACCCCACGAGGATCAGGTAGTCGGCGTGGGCCACGCCCTCGTACACATGCAGGTCCGCCACCACGCCGGCAGCGCGCAACTTGCGGTGGGTCCGCGCCGTGTCGCTCAGGAACATGTCGCGGGTGCCGGTGATCAGGTAGGTCGGCGGGAACCCCTCGAAGTCGCCGTAGACGGGTGAGAGCAACGGGTCCTTCAGATCATGGCCGTCGGCGTAGAGCCGCGCCGCGGCGCCCAGGAACCCGTCGTAGGTCACCAGGATGCGGTCCAGCCCTTCGTTCGTGAACAGGCTGTCGCTCGTCTTGGTCAGGTCCGCCCAGGGCGTTCCGGCGTAGATGGCGCCGGGCACCTCGAGACCGAGGGCGATGAAGCGGTGTACCGCAGCCAGCGACAGCCCGCCGCCCGCGGACGTACCGCCGATGGCGATCGACTTCGCGGACCGGTTCTCCAGCAGGTGCTTGTAGACCGAGACCACGTCCTCGACCGCGGCAGGGAACGGGTGCTCCGGCGGCATGCGGTAGTCGACGGACAGGGCCACGATGCCCGCCCGGGACGCGACCATGGCCGCTTCAGTGACCGAGGCGTCGCCGCCGTTCAGGACGTAGCCGCCGCCATGAACGTGCAGAAAGAGGTGGTCCGTGTGCCGGGGGTGGACCTTCTCGGGCGCCACCCGGTAGACCGTCACTCCCTCGACCTCGGCCTTCTCGATCGAGACGCCGAACCCACTCGCGATCTGGTCGAGGTTGGCGTTGGCTGTCGCCTTCTGCATTGCAAGCCACTGCTCGTCGCTCTGCGGCGTCTGCTGCCTGGACGCCGCCACGCTGGGCGCGGGCACTGCCGCGAGGGCGGCCTGGAGTTGCTCGCTCGCACCGGCCGGCGGCGGCACGTCCCGCTCGCCGATCGACCATGAGCCCGACTCCTGGGCTGCCGCTGGCGCGAGGCCGGCGACGGTGAGCGCGAGTACAAGGCTCAACGCCAGCGGAACGACCGGCAGGGTTCGAGGGCTCGATCTCTTCATGGGGACTCTCCTTGAGGGCAGTGCCGATGCAAGTAGCACGCGGACGATACCCTCCACATCGGTTCACACTGGGTGCGCCGGCGTCCCCGCCGGCTTCTGAGAAGGGCGCGCCGCGAAGCGGCGACCATACTCCGGCACAACCCCTACGCTCGAATCCGTGAAGCATCCTTCCGTCGTTCTGGCCCTCGCCCTCGCCCTCGCCGTACCCGTGTCCGCCCAGTGGACACCGCCACCGCTCTACGATTCCGCTGAACCAACCCGAACCTGCGAGAGCCTCGCAACCCTCGAACTGCTCGACGCCACCGTCGAATCGGCCACGCTCGAAACCGCCGGCCCCGCCGGCCCTCCCTACTGCCGCGTGACCGCCGTCGCCACCCACCCACCGGCCGGCGACCGCGTCACGATCTGGGTCGCCCTGCCCATAGAGAACTGGAACGGCCGCTTCCTCGGCACCGGCGGCGGCGGCTTCTCCGGCGGCAGTCCGCGCTCCCTCCCCGGCGCCGTTCGGGAAGGTTTCGCGGCGGCGGCCACCGACACCGGCCACGAGGGTGCGAGCGGCAGCTTCGCGCTCGGCGACGACGGCGGCCTCGATTGGATGCTGATCCGGGACAACGCCTACCTCGGCATCCACGCGATGACCCGGGTCGGCAAGGAGCTCACGGCGGCCTTCTACGGCCACCCGCCGGGCTACTCCTACTTCCGCGGCTGCTCGACGGGCGGCCGTCAGGGGCTGATGGAGGTCCAGCGCTACCCCGACGACTACGACGGCGTGCTTTCCGGCGCACCGGCGATCAACTGGGATCGGCTCCACCTCGGCCAGATGTGGGGTCAACTCGTCATGCTCGAGAGCGGTCACTTCGTCCGTCCGTGCGCCTTCCGGCTCGCCCAGGCAAAGGCCGTCGAAGCCTGCGATCTCCAGGACGGTCTCGCCGACGGCGTGATCCCCGAGCCGCGGCAGTGTCCGTTCGATCCCGGGCAGCTTCTCGGCGCCGATGCCGGGAACGGGGACTGCGGCCCGATCACCGAAGCGGACGTTGCCGTCATCCGGAAGATCATCGAAGGCCCGCGCCGCAGCGACGGCTCCTTCCTCTGGTACGGCCTGGCGCCCGGGACGAACTTCCTCTCGCTCAACGGAACCGCCGGCGACCCGCCGGCGGGCCGGCCCATGCGGATCACCCTCGACTGGTTCCGCTACTTCCTCGCCCGCGACCCGGAGTGGGACTGGAGCGGCCTCACCCGCGCTTCCTACGAGCACTACTGGGACCAGTCCGTGGAGGAGTTCGGTCGCGTGTTCGGCACGGACCGCACGGATTTGACCGGCTTCCGCGACCGCGGCGGCAAGGCGATCGTCTGGCACGGCTGGTCGGATCCGTTGATCTACGCACAGGGGACGGTCGACTGGTTCGAAGGCGTCCAGGCGCGCATGGGTGAGACGGCCGCCTTCCTGCGCCTCTTCATGGTCCCCGGCGCGCTGCATTGCCGCGACATTCCGGGTCGCACACCGGACAACGCCTTCGCCGCGGTCGTCCGCTGGGTCGAGGACGGGATCGCTCCCGAGACCCTTCCCGCCACGCGCCGGGATGAGCACGGCGACATCGTCGAATCGCGTCCCATCTGCCGCTACCCGCGGGTCGCGATCCACTCCGGCAGCGGCGACCTCAGCGACGCCGCGAGCTTCGAGTGCAGGGAAGAGGTGCTGGATCGGGAGGAGGGCCAATGAGCAGCGAGGATCCGACGAAGGGTGGCAGCGACTTCAGCGGCCGGGTCGCCGTGGTGACCGGAGGCGGTGCCCGAGGCGACGGAATCGGGAACGGACGCGCGGCCGCGTTGCTGCTGGCACGGGCCGGCGCCGAGGTCGTGATCGTCGACCGGAACGAGGAAGCGGGACGCGGCACCGTCGAGATGATCGAAAAGGAAGGCGGCACGGCCGATCTCTTCGTCGGCGACGTGACGAGCGAGGACGACTGCTCCTCCCTGGCTTCCTTCACTGTCGATCGCTTCGGACCGCCGACCGTGCTGATCAACAACGTCGGCATCGGAGCGCCCGGCACCGTCCTCGACACGGAACCGGACTTCTGGGACCGCGTGATGAAGGTCAACGTCGCGTCGATGTACCTGGTCTCCCGCGCCCTGATCCCGGCGATGGCGAAAGCCGGCGGCGGCTCGATCGTCAACATCAGCTCGATCTCCGCGATCCGCCCCAAGGGGCTCACGCCCTACTCGACGTCGAAGGGCGCGGTCGTCTCCCTGACCAGGGCGATGGCCGTCGACCATGCCAGCGACGGGATCCGCGTGAACGTTGTGCTCCCGGGCCCGGTCTGGACCCCGATGGTCCAGCGCCCGACGATGACGCCCGAGATCCGCGAGCGCCGCAAGAACGCCTCGGCGCTGCGGATCGAGGGGACCGGTTGGGACATCGGTCACGCGGTCGTCTTCCTGGCCTCCGGCCACGCGCGCTACATCACCGGCCAGGCGCTCGTCGTCGACGGCGGCGTCACCGTGCTGTCTCCGGTGCGCTGACTGCCGCCCGCGATTCCTGGCGATTCCTACCTGCAGGAAAGGTCCTCCAATGCCACGACTTCCCTACCTCGATGTGGACGATCTCGCCCCCGAAGACCGTCGCCTCCTCGATCCGCCGCTCAACCTGTTCAGGGTCCTGGCGTACTGCCCTGAGGGGGCCCGCCTGTTCGGCCGCATGGGCATCTGGATTCGCTTCAAGACGAAGCTCGACCCGCGCCTGCGCCAGATGGCGATCCTGCGCGTCGGCGCCGTCACGCGCACCGAGTACGAGTACAGCCACCACATCGAGCTCGGCCGCCAGTTCGGGCTCTCCGACGACGACATCCGGGCCGTCGTAGCGGGTCCGGACGCCGGGTCGCTCACGGAAGTCGAACGGCTCGTCCTCACCGCCACCGACGAGGCGACCACCGGCGTCGGCATCGGCGCCGAGACCTTCGAGGCGTTGCAGGGCCACCTCGACGAGGGGATGCTCGTCGAACTCACGATGACGATCTCGTACTACAACGGCGTCGTTCGAATGTTGAACTCGCTCGGGGTCGACGTCGAGTCCGAGTACGAGCGTTACCTTGAGGAGTTCCCGCTGCCCTAGTGGAGTGCCGGCGGCGCGGCGATACCCTCATCGCTTCCTGGCAACGTGGGCATCCCGCCCGCAAAGGAGGCTCCCCGTGGCTCGACTGCCCTACCTGGACGTGGACGATCTCGCCCCCGAAGACCGGGAGCTGCTCGACCGGCCGATCAACCTGGCGCGGATGCTCGCGCACAGCCCCGCGGGCACGCGGTCGTTCCGCGGCACCGGAGCCTGGATTCGCTGGAAGTCCCGCTTCGATCCGCGGCTGCGCGAGATGGCCATCCTGCGCATCGGCGTCATCACCCGGACCGACTACGAGTACACCCACCACATCGAACTCGGCCGCCAGTTCGGTCTTTCCGACGACGACATCCGCGCCGTCATCGCGGGGCCTGACGCCGGGTCTCTCCCGGAACTCGAACGCCTCGTCCTCACCGCCGCCGACGAGGCGACCGAAGGTCTCGAGATCAGCGCCGAGACCTTCGACGCGCTACGTCGTCACCTGAACGAGGAGCTTCTGGTCGAGCTCACGATCATCATCGCGTTCTACAACGCGGTCGTCCGCGTGCTCCGGTCGCTGGAGATCGACGTCGAGCCCGGCTACGAGCGCTACATGGAGGAGTTCCCGCTCCCGTAGAAGCGGCGCAGTTCCCAGAGCGTTCAACCGAAGGCGATCCTCCCCGCGCCAGACGGTGTTGCGGGAACCAAGAAGGCGCAGCTCTGCACCCGTGCAAGATGGGGAGCGGGGTCGCGTCCTCAGCTCCGGGTCCCTTCGCCTCTCGGCTGGGGAGCGAGTAGCATCGCACCGGGCCTGCGAGCTGACATCACCCGGGTTGCGCCCTCGGCGTTGGGGTGCGGCCCTGAAGGGAGGCGGCCGGCAAGCCCGACGAGCCCCTGCCATTTCGGGCAACGACGAGACAGTTGGAGCAACGAATGCAGTCGTCATCGGCCACTCTTCGACCGGGCGAGATGGGTGGGGAAGTCGAGAGGATCCCGGTCCCGATCAGCTACGACATAATCCGGCTCTTCTCCGAGGGTCTCTACAAGAGCCCCACAAGGCCGTCGAAGAACTCGTGACCAACGGCTATGACGCCGATGCCCGCGCAGTTCACGTGCTGTTGCCCGATGAGGCTCCCGACTCCAGTAGCGGACCAGCGCCGCTGTGGGTGATCGACGATGGCCACGGGATGGACGAAGCCGGTTTCCGCAAGCTCTGGCGCATCGCGCAGTCCGACAAGGCGGAGGTTCCGTCTGACGCCGACCGACTTCCGATCGGCCAGTTCGGTATCGGCAAGCTGGCTGCATACGTCATCGCTCGGAATCTCCTTCACGTCAGCCTCGTGGACGACAGACTGCTCCTAACGGAAATGAACTTCCGCAGAGTGGAAAGAGTCGATCTCGAAGACGGCGCCGTGACCATCTCCCTCCGGGAGATCGGGGAGAGCGACGCGAGGACCTTGCTTGCGGACATTCGAGAGCGCGATCCTGCAGCGTGGCAGCTCATGTTCGGTGACGACCGCATGCCGCACTGGACGGTTGCGGGCCTGTCGGACTTCCGAGAGCTATACAACCGACTTGTGCCCGGCACACTTCGGTGGGTACTGATGACGGGCTTGCCCCTTCATACTGACTTTCGCGTGTACTTGGACGGCGAACAACTCGAATCCAGCAAGGCCGTTCGGGAGCCGATCCTGACGAGCCATATCTGCCAAACGCTGCCAGGGATTGGAACGGTCCGAGGCCGAGCCCAGATCTTCGAAGAGAAGCTCACCGGCGGAAAATCGGAGCAATACGGAAGAAGCAACGGATTCTTCATCCGCGTGCGCGGTCGAGTCATCAATCTGGAAGACGAGCTCTTCGGACTGAAGGCAGTGAACCACGCTGCTTGGTCACGCTTTGCTCTTGACATCGAGGCGGATGGACTACGCGACCATCTTCTGTCCTCGCGGGAAGGCGTCAAGGACTCTGGGGACGTCCGAGAATTCCGGAGTATCCTGCTGGACACGTTCAACGAATGCCGAGTCGCCTACGACAAGCGGAAGGCTGAGGAGCACAAGGAACTCGACATCGCGCAGTTGCTGTCGGCCGGGCCCCGAGCCGAGATTGCGGAGCCAATTGTACAGACCGTACGTGGTGCCGTCGGAGCCTCGTGCGAGTCCTTCTACGTGGGACTACCCGATCCCGCGCAGGCCGGCTCCGAGGATTGGTTAGAGGAATACGAAGCTGAGACGTACGAAGAGCCCATCGCAAGCGCGGAGTTCGTGAAGGAGGGATCAAACGCTCCCGCGTTGCGATACGACCCTGTTTCCCGCATCCTGTTCGTGAACTCGGAGCACCCGTTCGTCGATAAGCTCACGGCCGGCGCCAAGGGACGCGTCGCTGCCAAGATGTTTGCGGCTTCGGAGGTGGTCCTGGAGGGACAGCTTTCCCTTCAGGGCGTGGGGCGCCAGACGATCGCTGAGCTACTGGCAACCCGCGACCGGGTGTTGCGGGTGATGGCCGGTGAGGCTCCGGCCACAGCCACGGAGGTTATGAGGCGGTTACGGGCTTCCCGCGATAGCGAAGAGGCATTCGAGGTCGCGGTTGGTGCCGCGTTCCGCGCGCTCAGATTTCGATACGAGCGGAAAGGTGGGAATCGTCCGGGACCGGACGGAGTGCTTTACGCTCGATTGGGCCGGCACGACGAATCCAGCGCAGATTACTCTCTGGTGTACGATGCGAAGACGACGGATAAGAAGGCGGTGCCTGCGGACAAGGTGCAGTTCGATAACTTGGAGCGTTTCCGAATCCAGAAGAAGGCCACGTTTGGTTGCTTTGTAGCGGTCGCCTTCGCCGGAGAGCAATCGGACACGAGCGCAGTGAACGAGAAGTTAAGGGCTTGCGACTCCTCGGTGTTGTCGTTACTGAAGACTGAGCATCTGGAGGAGCTGGTGCGGCTGCACTACCAGTACGGTGTGACCTTGACCGACCTTAGGCATTTGTTTGAAGAGGCTCACACGGTACCCGAAGTGGATCGTTGGATCGAGAACTTGGCCACGCGCTGCAGTCGACGGGAGATTCCGCTGCAAGTGCTATTGGACGGATTAGAGCAGGCAAAGGAGGATGAAAAGGCCAAGCCCAGCATCACGGCGGTCCGGGAGCGGGTGCCCAGACTGAAGGACTTCAGCCCGGAGCATCTTCGGGCTCGACTTCAGGCTGTCGAGGCCATTCTCGGCTCCCGCTGGCTCATGGTGAAGGATGACTTCACCGTGCGGATGCACAGCGACTCCGGACAGCTCCTAAGTGAGCTCGATCGGGCGGTTCGAGAACTCCCAGAGCTGGCTTTGGCAGGCGGGTTCACAGAAGAGAAGGAGTGACCGGCGATGTTGTTGTCTATTCACCCGTTCCCCGCGCGAATGGCGCCAGACTTGGCGCAGGACGCACTCAAGGCCGTTGGTCCGGGGAGCTTGGTTCTCGACCCAATGTGCGGATCGGGGACGGTGCCTCGAGCAGCTTCAGAGTCCGGCATCGACTGTTTAGGAATCGACCTGGATCCTCTCTCGGTTCTGATGGCCCGGGTTTGGACGACCTCAGTGGAGGTCTCAGAGGTTGTCGAACAAGCGGAGGAGCTAGTGCGTGCTGCCCGAGAGCTTCCTGAGGCGGATGTCGACCGGACGAAGGACGCGGAGACGCGGGATTTCATCAGCTACTGGTTTGCGGAGAAGCAGGAGGAAGAACTGGCTAGGCTCGCCACGGTTCTTCGGTCAGGGCAAGGTGCCGTAGCAGATGCGCTCCGTCTGGCGGTCAGCAGGATCATCGTGTCGAAGGAGATGATGGCGTCGTTGGCCAGGGATACGTCTCACAGCAGGCCCCATAGAGTCGCAGACTCGAATGACTTCGATGTCTACACGGGCTTTCTCCGATCGTCGCGCTTCCTGACAGCACGCCTTCGGGTCGACCGTCTTAGGGGGCGGGCGAAGGTGATGCAGGGCGATGCGCGTGTACTCGCGGGCGTTGCACCGGACAGTGTGGACTTGGTGGTGACTTCGCCGCCGTACCTCAATGCCATCGACTATCTCCGAGGGCATCGGTTGGCGCTGGTCTGGCTTGGGCACTCCCTAGGCGCCCTGCGGGATCGAAGAGCGATCAGCGTGGGTGCCGAGAGGGCTCTGAAGAAGGATGAGTGTTCGATCGATGTGTCTGCCTTCGTGTCCGAGAAGGATGGTTCGTCGTTCGCGCGCCGGCACTGGGGCTGGATTCGCAGGTACGCAAGGGACATGGACCGAGTCCTCCGGCGACTTAGTCGCGCTGTAAGGTCGGGCGGCCGAGTGGTCCTCGTCATCGGAAACTCCTTTGTTCGGGGCGCAGAAGTCGACAACGCTGCGCTCGTACAAGCGTTGGCGATTGACTCCGAACTCGAACTCCTTGAGCGTCGTAGCCGCACCATTCCCGCTAGACACCGTTATCTTCCGCCACCGGCCGTAGGAAGGGACGGAGCTCTCGATCGAAGAATGCGTACGGAGACGGTGCTTAGCTTCGGCGTCCCGTAGGTCTGATGGCGAAGGCCGGTCGGCCCTGCGTGATCCGTCAGTCGGATGCCGGTTCGTTACTGACCGTTGGCTCTTTGGCGAGTCTTCGGCGCCACGCTGCTATCTGAGCTTCGTCGATGCCGAGCGCCAGCGCCGCAGCCGCGTCGATTGTCCGTCGTGCAGCGCAGTTCTGGGCTTGCGACATCGGGAGTAGTTCCACATCGCACACGTCGTTGTAGGCCGCTGCCAAGGCGTGCCAAACGCGGTTGTCGATACTGGGGATGCGTATTGCCTGCCAGTGGGCCACGGACCACTTCGGGTAGTCCAGGGTCTTTGCTCTTCGGTTCAAGAGCATGAGTCGCGCTGGCGTTGAGTTCAGCCACAGGGCGAGGGCTTTGCTTTGGCACGACCATTGCACGTTCGTTCGTTCGTTCGTTCGTTCGTTCGTTCGGCGCTACTGGTATCCAGCCGAATCCGAACGTTGGTTGGTCCGACCGCAGTGCGGTAAGGCGACTGTTGGTCGTCCTGAACCGGACGGCAACGAGAAGAGTCGATGCTTGATCTCGGACATTCCTCCAGAGATGAGCTCGCCTGCCACCGGGTTTGGCCCACTGTTCTGGTTCGGCTGCCATGGTCTGGCGCAGATCTGCCGAAACCGAGGCGAAAACGCGCAGCGCTTCGGGATCCGTAGGTGGTGTCGCTCCATCGCACTTGCGCCAGGAATCCTGGGCGGCCTGTCCGGTGGGGCCGACACGGTGTCGCTCGCCAAGCGGCTCGAGGCAGTCCATCTGCTCCAGCAGCGCGACGGCCTCCGCCAACGATCCGCTGTACCACTGGACGGGCGTCCAGTCGCCGGCTTGGATCCGCTCCGCCGGCCAGAACGTGCGGTTGCCCCAGGCCTTGTTGCCGGCAGCGATGGCGTCTGCGGCGTCGAGAGCTTCTTCTGCCGTCGCCGGCATGCGACGGAGCGACACGAACTCGGTGGGCACTGTCTGCGCTTGGCCGTCCCTCCGCCGGCAGATGAGTAGCGACTCATGAATGCCGGTGTTCTCCGAGAAGTTGATCCGCTTCGGGTCGTGCGACGTGATGATGCGCTCAATGTGGAAGCGCCCGGCGAGAAACCGCCGTTCATGTTCGCCGGAAGCACCGATGCAGGCGGTGGCAGGGAGCACCTTGGCGATGACGCCTCGCTCTTCAGGCAGCAACTGATCTGCAAGCGGCGTGAAGAAGGTCCGAATGCTGTTCGTGTTGATCACGGTGCCGGCTCTCTCGTCGCGCTTCAGCAGCCCGTCGCGGATTCGCAGCTCATGCTGCTGCATCGCTCTCTTGGCCCCGCCCGCGAACTTCTGGCCGCGCTTGTCGTTCGCGGTGAAAGGCGGGTTCATGATCACCAGGTCGACGTCCTTGAGCCGGAAGTCGCTGCCCGTCTCGTCCGCCTCCCAGCGCGCGCCGAGCGTGTCCGTTCCTTGGAGCTTGGATGCCATCGAGAAGAGCGTCCGGTTGGGGCCGTCGTCGCGCGAGCGCAGAATCTCCAGCGACCCGGCGCGCACGGTTTCGTCGTCCTGCGGCCCGTGCTGCATCGTGTGCAGGTTCATCCGCGAGTAGTTCACGGACGGCGCGCCCAGCGTGAGGTTGCACGCGGCGAGCTGAACGCCGTGGCGGTTGATGTCGAGCCCGCACAGCACGTCCTCGACCAATGTCCGGTGCAGGCGCTCGTCGTTCCCTTCGCCCAGCGAGCCGCTGTCGCGCATCCGCGTCTTGATCGTCCGGAGCACGGCCATGAGTAGCGTGCCGGTGCCGCAGGCCGGGTCGATGATGCGCAGCCGCGCCACGGCCTCCGGGTCGGACCAGTCGACGAACGACTCGTCGAGCGCGAGGCGCGCCAACATGAGGGCGGAGACGTTGTTGGTGTAGAAGGCGCCGTCGCTCTTCGCCGAGCCGAGGATCCGGTGGTAGAGCGGCCCGGCGTGGTCGTAGCCGAGGTCGTTCAGGCTGTCGGCGAGGTTGTCAGAGCATTCGGACAGGCCGCGCAACGCGGCTCGGATCCCTGGAGTGTGGGGAAGAGCCTTGAGCGCCGCCAGCGCCGGCTCGAACACCGGCGCGTAGTCGAGTTCGAGGATCGTGCTCCAGGACGCCAGGAGCACGCTAGACGGGTCATCCGTGGCGCCGACCCGGCCGAGGCCGGGCAGCATCTTCATCTCGGGCACGTCGCGCAGTCGGCGGTGCATCAGGCAGGCGTTGCAAAGGAGCAGGGCGGCAATCGTGCGGGCCGCCTTCCGTGCCCGTTCGTCGTCCCCAGGAAGGTTGAGAGCATCGGCCAGTGGTTGTTCGACCTCCTCGTTCTGGAAGATCTCCGCCGCTCGTTGTACTGCCCAGGCGATCTCGTCGGCAACGAGCTTGCCGGGCTGGCCCAGACCCGACGCCGCAGCGACATGGGCGAATATGCCCTCGTCGGCCGGCTTGAGTTCAAGACCGTCGAACAAGTCGGGCTGGTCGTCCTTCGGGTCACCCGGCGCGTCCGGGCTGGGCGGCTTCGGCTCGTGGACCTGCACGAAGCGCGCGATGTCCTCGTGCAGCCGTTCGTCGTGCGCCTGTAGAGCCCGAAGCACCTTGCCCAGGGTGTGGTAGCCCTCGGGGCTGTTTCGCAGGGCGTCCGCGACATCCATACCCGGTCGAACGACGACCGGCACGACGATGTAGCCGAACTTCTTGTCCTCGGCTCTCCGCATCACGCGGCCTACCGCCTGCACGACGTCCACCTGGCTGTCGCGCGGGTCGAGAAAGGCCACGGCGTTGAGGCTTGGCACGTCCACGCCTTCGGTGAAGAGCTTGACGTTGCAGACGACGCGAATGGTGCCATCCTTGCCGGCTTGGCTGAGGTCCCGGAGCGCTTGGTTGCGCTGCAGGGCGCTGGCGGACGCGTCGAGATGCTGCGCCTCGACGGACCAGGCTCGCTCCTCGCCGCGAAGCCGTCTTGTCGTGGCTCGCTTGACCTGGGAGTCCATCAGAGCTTCGGTGAACCACTTCGAGCGCTTGATGCTGTTCGCGTAGGCCATGGTGCGGGCGAGCCGGTCCGGCCGCTCGATCCCCTTGCCTTCGCTGAGCCCGTTGATCGCCAGAGAGACGCCGAGCACGCGGGTGATGTCGTTCAGCGTCGGCTGGCTCTTCCTGTCGCCCTCGGCGAGGCCCTCCAGGCGGGTGCGAAGACCCGGCGTGACACGGGATTGGTCCACGCCGAGCACGATGACCCGGTAATCCGAGAGCTTGCCGTCGTCCACGGCCGTCTTGAAGCGCAGGCGGTGGAACTGAGGCCCGTAGGTTGCCTCGTTGCTCATGTCGACGACTTCGATTTCTCGCTTCGCGAGCCGGCTCTTCGACTTCCGGGTGTAGATGCGCGGTGTGGCTGTCATGTAGAGGCGCTTGCCGGTGAGCAGCCGTTCCGCATCGTGAACGAGCTGGAAGTCCACCTTCTCTCGCTTCCGGTTCAGCACGCCGGTGGTCCGGTGCGCCTCGTCGGCGATCGTGAGGGCGAAGGGCGCGGCGCCGTGTTCCTGCTGTGCCTCGACGACTCGCATGAGCGACTGGTAGGTGCTGAAGACGACCTTCGTGTGCCGGTGCCGGCCCGCGTCGAGCCTGACCGCGATCTCGTCCGGCTTCGAGACGACGGGGCATTCGAGCTCCGAGATACGGATATCCTCCTGCTCGTTCCTGCCGCCGGCGTAGGGGTCGGAGCAGACGACCAGAGAGCTCAGCTTCCTCGTGGTGTGGGTCAGCCACTCGCGGCGCGCCTGGGAGACGAGGGCGATCGTTGGGGCGAGGAACAGGATCGCCTCGCCGTCCGGCACGAAGCGCTCAGCGATGCGCAGCGCGGTGAACGTCTTGCCCGTGCCGCAGGCCATGATGAGCCGTCCGCGGTCGTGATGCTCGAGCCCCTGCAGGACGTTGTCGATCGCCTCCTGCTGCAGCGCCCAGGGCTCGCGGACCGGGCGTTCGACCTTGTCGCCCACGAGCCGGCTTTGGTGGTCGCGGAAGTCGATGCGGCGGATGTTCGTCCGCTGGATGAGGTCCTCGGCGACCCGGCCCCACCGGCAGGTGGCCACGATCCACCGCAGGCCGAAGGCCTCGTGCTGCGAGCCGGCAAGGAAGCTCTGGACGTCGGCCTTCGTGACCCGGTGGTCGGGCGCGTAGCACTTGCACTGGATGGCGATCCAGGTGCCGTCCCGGTGCTTCGCCACCAGATCGACGCCGATGTCCTGGCCGCTCAGGCCGGCGACCCGCTCGCGCTCCGGCCAGTCGGCCCAGCGCCAGATTCCGTCGAGTTCGAACCCCGGCTCGTTGCGGGCCAGCCGCAGGAAGAGGTTCTCGAACCACTGGCCCTTCTCGGCCTCGGTGCGGCTGGTCTCGCGGATGCGCTTGAGCCACTCGCCGGCGGGGAGAGGGAGGCCCAGGTCGAGGGTGGCCTGGGCTGGGAGGTCCGGGAGTGGTTCGGTCATCTGGTGTCGGTCAAGGACCCAGACTCTATTCGCTCACCGGCTGTAGTCCCGCGCTTGCGGCCCGACCCTGCGGCTGGCGACGTGCCCGGCACACGGCGATAGCGCAGGATCACCGACAGATTCTGGGCCGTCGCGGTTGACGGCGGTGTGAACTGCGGTTTACAGTTCGGCATGATTGAAGTGCTTGAGAGCGCGACGTTCAAGCGCTGGATCCGAAGGCTTGGCGATCGTGCGGCGGCGGCGCGGATCAATGCGCGCCTGCGGAACGTCTCGCTAGGCAACATGGGGGACGCGAGAGCGGTAGGAAAGGGCCTGTTGGAGATGAGGGTGCACCACGGGCCCGGTTACCGGCTCTACTGTCTGCGCGACGGGACGACCGTGGTGCTGCTCTGCGGTGGCGACAAGGGTAGCCAGCGGAGGGACATTGAACGCGCCGGTCGACTGGCAAGAGACTGGAGGAAGAAGTGACTGAGACCTTCACGAAGTGGGACGCGGCCGAGCATCTCCGAAACCGGGAAGACGCCCGGCTCTATCTTGAAGCGTGCGCCGAGGAGGATCCCGGCGACGGCAGTCTGATTCGGGCCGCCCTGAACGACGTTGCGCGAGCCGGGAACATGAGCGGCCTGGCTCGCGAGGCCGGGATGAGCCGCGAAGGGCTCTACAAGGCTCTCTCGGCGAATGGCAATCCCACCTTCGCAACCGTGATGCGCATCGCGACCGCGTTGGGTCTGCGACTGCGGATCACGGCATAGCCGCGACGACGTCTGATTTGCCATAGTTCGACACCGCTCCGGGAGCGATGTCGAACTTCTGCATAACTCCGCACTTCGGCCCCGCGGTCAGTCTCCCGGTACAGCCTCCGGCGCCGTCAAACCCGTCTGCGTCAACAGGAACGTAGCCTCCGCCGCCACGAACTCGACCCGTTCCGACATGGGCAAGCCGCGACTCGCGGCATGGCCGGCGTACGGGTGATAGCGCATGATGACCGGCAGCCCCGAGGACGTCGCCGCCTGCAGCCGGGCCGCGACCTTGCGGGCCTGGAGCGGCGGCACGCGGGTGTCCAGGTCGCCCTGGGTCAGCATGACGGCGGGATAGGCGACGCCGTCGCGGATCGCCTGGTAGGGCGAGAAGCCGCGGAGCGACTCGAACTGGTCGGGGATTTCGCCGTCGCCGTACTCGAGTAGCGCCGGCATGTTGTTCGTCTCGGTGAAGGTGTAGAAGCGGATCAGGTCGAGTTCGGGGAAACCGCAGAGCACGGCGCGGTAGAGGTCGGGGCGCTGGGTCAGGGAGGCGCCGACCAGCAGGCCGCCGTTGCTCGCGCCGTGGATCGCCAGGCGGTCCGGGTCGCTGTAGCCCTCGGCGACGAGCCATTCGCCGGCGGAGATGAAGTCGTCGAAGACGGTCTGCTTGTTGTGGAGCATCCCGGCCTGGTGCCACTCCTCGCCGTACTCGCTGCCGCCGCGGAGCGTCGCGACGGCGTAGACGCCGCCGGCCTCTAGCCACAGCGCCGCCAGTGGGTTGAACCGCGGGGTCAGGGAGACGTTGAAGCCGCCGTAGCCGTTGAGCAGGGCGGGCGTCGTGCCGTCGGGCTCGAAGCCCTCCCGGTGGGCGATGTACATCGGCGCGGAGGTGCCGTCCTTCGAGGTGTAGCGCACCTGCTTCAGGACGTAGCCGTCGCCGGAGAAGGGCGCCTGGGGCTCCCGGAAGACCTCGCGCTCGCCGGTCTCGAGGTCGAGCAGCCAGGTGACGGGCGGTTGCAGGTAGGAGGCGAGCGACAGCAGCGCCTTGCCCTCGCCGGCCCCTCGGATGCCGGCGTTGTGGTGCTCGGGCACCTCGACCTCGCCGGCCGGCGTGCCGTCGAGTTCGAAGACGCGGATTCGGCTCGCCACGTGGTGCAGGTAGGTCAGGTACAGCTTGCCGTCGATGACGGACACGCCCTGCAGGACGTCCTCGGCTTCCGGCACGACCTCGCGCCAGTTCTCGACCGCTGGCCGGTCGAGATCGACCTCCATCAACCGGTTAAGCGGCGCGCCGAGGTTCGTGCGCACGAACAGCCGGCCGTCGTTGTGGTGAGTGTTGAAGCGGGCCTCCATGCCTTCGACGATCGGCGTCGCCTGCCAGGTGCCGATCTCCACCAGGTACACGTCGCTCCTGGCCCATCCGTGCTGGACGCCGACGAGCAGCTTCGCTTCGTCGAGCTGCTCGGCGCGGACAAAGGCGCGCGGCCCGATCCCTTCGCCGAACACGAGTTCGTCCTCGGCCCGGTCGGTACCGAACCGGTGGAAGCGGACCCTCGGACCCTCGTGGCGGTCGCGGACGGCGTAGTAGATGCCGCTGCCGTCCTTGGCGAAGAATGCCTGATCGTTCAGCGCCCGCGGCATCTCGAAGTCCAGGTCGACGTTGTGCTCCAGGTCGCGCAGGCGGACCGCCGTCTCGTCAGCGCCGCCGATGCGGACGTTGTAGAGCATCTGCTTCCCGTCGGGCGAAACGCCGACGATGCCGAGGTGGGCATAGTCACCGCCGGCTTCCGACGGGTCGATCACGACCTCGTACTCGCCCGTCGGGTCGATCTTCACGGGCCCGGCCTCCGCGTCCTCCGGCGCCGGCCTGCGCACGATGGACGCCAGCTCCTCGCCGGCCCGGCGGAGCGTGAAGAGTTCGTACTCGCCGGCCTTGGTCGGAGAACCGATGGACGGCGTGTCGATCAGCTCCGCCAGCCGCCGCCGCGCCCAGTCGCGCTCCGGCGGCTTGCCGACGATCAGTTCGGCGTACTCGTTCTGCCGGTCGATGAAGGCCCGCGTCTCCTCGCTGTCCTGGTCCTCCAGCCACCGGTACGGATCCTCGAACTCGACACCGTGGATCGTCTCGGTGAAGGGGATCTGCTCCGTCTCGGGCGGCGGCGGAAAGTCGCCGCCGCAGGCTGCGAGGCAGAGAAGCAGACCGGCGGAGATCAGGGATCGGAGCTTCGGTAGGTGGGGGAAGCTTGGCGTCATGGCGGGTACGACCTTTGGTGGTTCGTGGAGGCGTTTCACCATACCCGTGCGGAGGTTGACTGTGGAGCTGCGCCGTGGCGGAGGAGATGGTCGCCGCTTCGCGGCGCGGCTTCTCAGAAGCCGGCGGGGACGCCGGCGCACCCAGTTCCCTGCTGCTGCAGGTTCCTGGAGCGACCTCGGCTTCATTGACCAACCGCTGTACGTCTGGCACAGTGACCAGGGTGAGCACTCCGCTCAAGCGTGTCGTTGCCGTCGCCGTCCTGCTGGGATGCCAGACGCCGGGCGCGTTCGCGTTTACGGCCGGGTTGGACCTGGCAGCTCACTTCTTCGCGTCGGAGCACGAGCACGACACCGCGGCCCTGGCGAGGTCGGCGACCCACGGGCATCACCATGACGACGAGGTCGTGCCCGACCACGACCACGACGTCGCTCTGGATTCGGAAGCGGGCGTGCAGCCCCCCGACCCGTCAGCGACGGCCGTGGTCGCCCCGCCGTCTTCCGCGTCCTTGTCGTTCGCCGAGGGAACGCCATACGACGCGGCGTCCCGACGCGGACCGCCGGCGCCTCTCTTCCGGTCTCACTGCGCGCTGCTGCTCTGATCCGCGGCCTTGGCCCGGGCTCGATTCGAGCCCGGAACCTGGACGTGGAAAGGAGTCAGCATGCATCGCTTTGCCCTGATCGGCCTCCTTGGAGGCTTCTTCGCCGTCGCCGGCGCGGCCCAGGACGGGCCTGTCGTCACCGAGGCCGAGTTCCTCTCGGTCCTCGATGAGACGCACCCCGCCGTTCGCGAGAGCGCCGGGGCCGTCGGGCTCGCCGAGGCCCGTCTGCTGGCGGCGCGGACGCTCGACAATCCGGTCCTTGAGGCGGTCCGCGAGGACCCCGCAGGCCCGATCGGCCAGACCGACGTTCTCGTTTCCTGGCAGATTCCGGACGCCGCGCGCCGCCCGGAGATCGAGGCTCGGGAAGGCGAGATCGGGGCCGCCCGGAGGCGTCTGGCCCACGAGCTGCTGGGCTACCGTCTCGCGATGAGGGAGGCCTATGCCGGCTGGACCGTGGCAGCCGTGCGGTGGCAACGACTCTCGATCCAGGCGGAGCGCGTCGAGTCGCTCGCGGAGCGCGAAGCCGCCCGCGCGGAGAGGGGGGAAGCCTCGGGGCTCCAGGCCCGCCGGCTCCGCCTGGCCGCCGCCACGCTCCGCTCCCGCGTGGCTCTCGCTGCCGGGGCGAGCGAAAGGGCGAGGGGCGAGGCTGCGGCCTGGCATCCCGGTCTGCCGCCTGACGCGCGGCCGGTTCTGCCGGAACTGGCGGACGCGCCGCCGCTGGACGGGACCGATTCCCGTGTGCGAGCCGCCGAGGCGGCCGTGACTTCGGCCGAACTGGCTTGGCTCGCGACCCGACCGATCCTTGCCTCGCCCGAGCTCACGCTGGGCTGGCGCCGGCAGGACCTGACGCCGGGCGCGGTCGACGGACCGATCTTCGGCGTCGCCTGGTCGGTTCCGCTCTTCGACCGCCGGCAGGCGGCGCGGCGAAGCTCGGAGGCTGGCCTGGAGGCGGCCCAGGCAAGGCTTGAACTCGCGGAGCGCGAATCGACCGCGGCGCGAACCGCCGCGAGAACGAACTTCGCGAGGCTTGCCGGCGCCCTCGCCGAGGCCCGGCGGGAACTCGGCGCCACCGAACGGATGCTGGACGGGGCCGAGGCGGCCTTCCGGCAGGGAGAGGCTGGCCTGACCGATCTCCTGGAGACTCACCGTTCGGTGACCGAGGCGGAACTGGCGGTGCTCGACCTGCACGAGGCGGCGTTGGCGGCGCATCGGGAACTGGAACGACTGGCAGCCAACCGGGAAGGGGGGCCGGGGTCATGAAGTGGAGTGAAGCGCGGATCGCCTTGGCGGTTCTGTTCCTGGTGGCCTGCGTCGGCTCGCCGCCCGCCGAGGAGCACGATCACTCTCACGAAGCCTGGACGGTCACGGCTCTCGGCGAGCGCTTCGAGGTCTTCCCCGAGATCGACGCTCTCGAGGTCGGGCACACGGCGATGGCCCACACTCACGTCACCCGTCTGGCGGACTTCGGACCGCTGGTGGAGGGGACCGTGGAGATCGTGCTCGTCGACGGCGAAGGCGAACAGGTCTTCGGGGCCGGCGAGTCAGCCGACCCCGGCCACTTCCTCGTCGAGGTCACCCCGCGGCGAACCGGCGAGGCGGATCTGCTCTTCCGGATCGACGATGGAGCGGGAATCGAGGAGATCCCGGCCGGCCGGGTCCGTGTCGGCGCGGCGGATCACGCGGAAGGCCCCATCCAGGCGCCGGAGCTGCCGGCCGGTTCCGACGGCGGCGAGCCCGTGGCCTTCCTCAAGGAGCAGCAGTGGCAGGGCCGCTTCGCGACCGCCTGGGTCGAGGAAGGACACCTGGCACGCAGCGTCTCCGGCGTGGCGACCTTCCGGCCGCCGGGGGGCGGCGAGAGCACCGTGACCGCGCAGGTGGACGGCGTCGTGCAGCCTCCGGCGGATGCCCGTTCCTGGCCGTTCGTCGGACGCCGCGTGGAACGGGATGCTCCCCTGTTTCGAGTGGTCCCGCTGGTCGCTTCCGAGCGGAGTCTGGCGACGCTCGAAGGGGAACTCGAGGCGCTGGCGGTGGAGCTGGAGAGTGCGCGATCGCGAAGCACGCGGCTCCAGGAACTCCTGGCGCTCGAAGCGGTCAGCGAGCGGGACGTAGAGGAGACCGGGGTCCGGGCCCGCACGCTCGAGGCGCGACACCGGGCGGCGGAGCGGGACCTCGAGTCGGCCCGTTCCTCGCGCGAAGGCGGAGCGGACGGCGCCGGCATCTCGCTCAAGGCTCCGTTCTCCGGCCGGATCGCCGCTGTCAGCACCACACCCGGGGCGACGGTTTCAGCCGGCGACTCCCTCGCCCGGCTGGTTCGGACCGACGTGGTCTGGATCGAGGTCGCGCTGCCGCCGCAGGATGCGAGACGGCTCGCGGCGGCCGGCCTGCGCGGCGTCGTGCTGGACGACCCGGAGAGTGGCCCGGTTCGCATCGACGAAGGCCTTTCCCTCGTCTCGGTTTCGCCGGAGCTTTCTCCCCGGACCGGCACGGTGACCGTCCTGCTTGAGGCCCCCGGCCTTGCCGGCACGGGTTTCGCGCTCGGGTCGACCGTCGCGGCGCAGGTGCTGATGGCCGGCAAGGAGAGCGGCATCGTCGTGCCGGCTTCGGCCCTGGTCGACGACGGCGGCGTGCCAGTCGTCTTCCTGCAACTCTCCGGCGAGGACTTCCAGCGCCAGACGGTGACGGTGCTGGGCCGGCAGGGGGACGAGGTGCTCGTCGGCGGTCTGGCGCCCGGCCAGCGCCTGGTGACCCGCGGCGGCGACGCGATCCGCCGCTCGTCGCTCATGGCGAGCGGCGAAGCGCACGGCCACGTTCACTGAAGGGCTGAGGATGGGTCCGCTCGAGCGACTGCTTCGCTTCTCCCTCCGCCACCGGTTGCTGGTGGTCGCCGGGGCCGCGCTTCTCACTGTCGGCGGAGCGGTCTGGATCCTGAGCCTGCCGGTAGACATCTTCCCGGACCTTTCGGCCCCCACGGTGACCGTGATCACGGAGGCGCCGGGTATGGCCGCGGAGGAGGTCGAGCTCCTGGTGACCTACGCGGTCGAGTCGGCGATCAACGGCTCTCCCGGGGTGCGGCGACTGCGCTCGATCTCGGCCGACGGGATCTCGGTGGCCTGGGTCGAGTTCGACTGGGGGACCGACATCTACCGGGCCCGCCAGGTCGTCAGCGAACGCCTGCAGCGGGTCGACCTTCCGGCGCAGGCCGAGACGCCGGAGCTGGGGCCGATCTCGTCGATCATGGGCGAGATCACGTTCATCGCGATGACTTCGGATCCCGTCGAGGACGGCGGCGTCGGTTCCATGGAGCTGCGCCGGGTGGCGGAGACGGTCGTGCGGCGGACTCTTCTGGCCCTCCCCGGCGTGTCCCAGGTCGTCCCGATCGGCGGCGAAAGGCGGCAGCTCCAGGTCACGGTGCGACCGACCGTTCTGGCCCAGAACGACCTTCCGCTCGCCGACGTCACCCGTGCCGTGGCCCGGTCGAGCCGCAGTCTGGCGGCGGGCTTTCACGTGGAGGCCGGCGAGGAGCACATCGTCCGCGTGCGCAGCCGCGCTCGTAGCCCGGAGGAGGTGGCGGCCGCCGTGGTGCGGGTCGACGGCGGGATCCCGCTGCGGGTCGGCGACGTGGCAAGCGTCGAGTGGGGGCCGGCGCCGGTCCGTGGCACCGGCTCCTACCGCAACCGACCCGCGGTCATCCTGTCGGTGCAGAAGCAGCCGGGGGCGAACACGCTCGATCTGACCGCGGCGATCGACGAGACCCTCGCGCGGTTGCAGCCGACGCTCCCCGAAGGCGTCACCCTCGAGAGCGAGAACTTCCGCCAGGCCGACTTCATCGAGGTGGCGATCGGCAACGTCTCCGAGGCGCTTCGCGACGGAGCGATCCTCGTCATCGTCATCCTGGCGCTCTTCCTCGGCAGCGTCCGCACCACGTTCATCTCGGCGTTCGCGATCCCGCTGTCCCTGGTCACCGGGATCCTGGTCATCTCGGCCTTCGGGCTGCAGATCGACACGATGACCCTCGGCGGCCTGTCGATCGCCATCGGCCTGCTCGTGGACGACGCGATCATCGCGATCGAGAACATCTTTCGCCGGATGAGGGACGAGCGACGGCTGCCGGAAGGGGATCGCCGGCCGGCCGAAGAGGTGGTCGCGGCCGCGACGAAGGAGGTGCTGAGCCCGATCCTCCTCGCCACGCTGATCGTCGTCCTGGTGTTCGTTCCGATCTTCTTCCTGCCGGGCCTGGAGGGCCGGTTGCTCCGGCCGCTCGGTTTCGCCTTCATCACGGCGCTCTCGGCCTCGCTGGTCGTTGCGCTGACCGTCACGCCGGTGCTCGCGCTCCTGTTCCTCGGCCGGGCGCGGGCGCTCCGGAGCCGCGGGCCATGGCTTCTGCGCGCCTTCCAGTGGGCGTACACGCCGACTCTCGACTGGTGCCTCTCGCATCGCTGGGCGGTGCTCTCGTCGTCGGCCGTGCTCGTGGCCCTCGCGCTTGCACTCCTGCCCGGGCTTGGCCGCAGCTTCCTGCCGCCGTTCAACGAGGGATCGCTCACCGTGTCGGTGGTCAGCGCGCCCGGCATCCCGCTCGCGGAGAGCGATCGGCTGGGAAGCCAGGTCGAAGAAGCGCTCCTCGCCTTCCCCGAAGTCGTCTCGACGAGCCGGCGCACCGGTCGGGCGGAGAAGGACGAGCACGTGCAGGGCGTGAACGCTTCGGAGCTGGAGGTCGTGCTCACCCGGCTCGAAGACGGCCGCTCCAAGGACGAACTGGTGGCGGAGATGCGCCTTGCCGTGGCGGCGATTCCGGGCGCCACGGTCTCCTTCGGGCAGCCGATCAGCCACCGGATCGACCACATGATCTCGGGCTCCAGAACGAACCTCGCGGTGAAGGTCTTCGGCCCCGATCTCGCGGTGCTGCGGTCGCTCGCGGCGCGGATCGAGCAGGTTCTCGGGGAAGTGCCCGGCATCGTCGACCTGTCGAACCAGGAGCAGGCGCCGGTGCCGCAACTCGTCGTCGACTTCGACCGCGCGGCGATGGCCCGGTACGGGCTGAGTCTTGCCGACCTCGGGGAGGCGGTGGAAGCGCTCTTCCAGGGCGTCGTCGTCGGCGAGATCGTGGAGGAAGGGCTGGCGTCCGACATCGCGGTGCGCCTGCCGCCGGCTCTCCGGGCCGAACCGGACCGGGTCGCGGCCCTCCCGGTGTCGACCCCGGCCGGCGATCTCGTGCGCCTGGGCGCGGTGGGCAGCGTGCGCCATGCCCTGGGTCCGTCCCTGATCCGGAGGGAGAACGCCCAGCGGGTGGCGATGGTCACGGCGAACGTCGCCGGCGCGGACCTCGTGGGCACGGTGGAGCGAGCGCAGGCCGCGGTCGATGCCGAGATCGACCTGCCGGCCGGCTACTTCGTGACCTTCGGGGGGCAGTTCGAGGAGGCAGGCCGGCGCTTCTCGACGATGGGCCTCCTGATCGCGCTCATCCTGGCCGGAATGTACGGCCTGCTCTACGTGGAGTTCGGCAGCCACCGGGACACCCTGGCGATGCTCGTCAACGTGCCGCTGGCCCTGGTGGGCGGAGTCGTCGCGGTGGCTCTGGGCGGCGGCGTCCTGTCGCTCGCGACCGTGGTCGGCTTCGTCACGCTGTTCGGGATCGCGACGCGCAACGGCGTGCTGCTGGTCAGCAACTACCGCCGCCTGCTCCGCGATGGACTGTCGCTGGAAGCCGCCGTCCGGCGCGGGTCGGAGGAGCGCATGCCGCCGATCCTGATGACCGCGTTGACTGCCGGACTCGCGCTGGTGCCCCTGGTGCTGGGCGCCGGCGAGCCGGGCAACGAGATCCTGAGTCCGATGGCCCAGGTCATCCTCGGCGGCCTGCTGACGTCGACGTTCCTGAACCTCGTCGTCGTGCCGGTGCTCTACGTCAGAAACCTGCGCGTCTGAGACTGGGTGCCGGTGCTCTACGCCAGGAACCTGCGCGCCTGACACTGGGTGCGCCGGCGTCCCCGCCGGCATCCGGCGCGAAGCGCCGGTTTCTGGCTAGCGCTTGGACGCTAGGGTTGCGTGGATCATGAAACGGCTGTCCTGCTTCGTTGCCGCCTTGACCCTTCCCCTTCTCGCCTGCAGCGTGGGCGAGTCCAGCGCCGCCGCCGCCGACGCGGACCTCATCGCCGCCGCCGGCAACGAGTACCTTGAGTTCGTCGCCGCCCGCGACCCCTACCTCAAGTTCCGCCGCGGGGAGAAGGTGGAGAGCTTCCCGGACTGGACGCTCGAAGCCGCCGAGGCGGACGCGGCCTTCGCCCGGGACCTGCTCGACCGGCTGGCCGGAGTCGACGAAGAGGCGATCGACCACGAGGACTGGATCTCCCTCAGGCTGCTGCGCTGGAACCTCGGCATGCTGGTCGAGGCGCCGAAGCACTACTGGGCGGACTTCAACGTCACGCCCTATGCCGGCGGCGGCTTCAGCCTGAACATCCTCCACCAGGTGCTCGGCGCCGCTCCGGTCGGAACCGGCGATGAACGCGCCCACTACCTCCACCTGCTCGACGAGTACGCCCAGGGGATCGGGCAACTCGCCGACAAGGTTGCGGGGCAGAAGGAACGCGGCATCTACCTGCCCAAGGCCCAGGTCCCGGCCGTGGTCGGGATGTTCGAGGGGTATCGGGGCCGGCTCGGCGAGCTGTTCGTGCCGGCCACCGACCGCGCCGGCGACGGGGCCGACGACTTCCTGGTCCAGGTCCGCGAGGCGGTCGAGACCGGAATCGCCCCGCAGTTCGGCCGCCTGATCGCGGAACTCGGCGACGACTACCTGGAGGCGGCGCCCGAGCAGGTCGGGCTGAGCACGGCGCCCGGCGGCCGCGAGCTCTACGTCCACCGGGTCCGGATGCACACGACGACCGACCTCACACCCGAGGAGATCCACCAGCTCGGCCTCGACGAGGTCGCGCGGATCGAAGCGGAGCTGGCGGCGCTGCGCGACGAGATCGGCTTCGAGGCCAGCTCCGAAGAGACCGCGATGAAGGAGTTCCTCGACCAGGTCCGCTCCGACCCGCGCTTCATCGCCGCCTCGCCCGAAGAGGTCGAGGAGCGCTACATGGGCTACATCGAGAAGATCGAGCCCCACGTCGCCGACTACTTCGACGTCCTGCCGGAGGCGCCCTACGGCGTCCGCCGCCTCGACCCGACCTCCGAGGCGACGATGACCTTCGGCGTCTACCAGCTACCGACCGCCGCCAACCCGCGCGGCGAATACCGCTACAACGGATCCGACCTGGAGAACCGCTCCCTCTTCTCGGCCCAGGGGCTGATCTACCACGAGCTGATCCCCGGCCACCACTTCCAGCTCGCCCTGGCGAACGAGCGCGAGGACCTGCCCCGCTTCCGCCGCGAGACGATCGGCTACGGCGCCTTCACGGAAGGCTGGGCCGAGTACGCCGCCAACCTCGGCAAGGAGATGGGCCTCTACGAGGACCCCTACGACCTCTACGGCCGCCTGGTCATGGAGATGTTCATCTCCTGCCGCCTGGTCCTGGACACCGGCATGAACTACTTCGGCTGGGACATCGAGCGCGCCCGCGAGTACATGAGCGCCCGGGTCGTCTACTCCGACGTCGAGGTCGCCACGGAGCTCCTGCGCTACTCGGCCGACATCCACGGCCAGGCCCTCGCCTACCGCATCGGCAACCTGGAGATCGTCCGGTTGCGGCAGAAGGCCGAGGAAGCACTCGGCGACCGCTTCGACATCAAGGCCTTCCACGCCGCCGTCATCGGCAGCGGCGCCATGCCGATGGTCGTGCTGGAGGAGCACATCGACTGGTGGATTGAGGAGCAGGGGTAGGCGGTTCGGGCTCTCGGAAGAGTGACGAAAGCGCGGCTCCGGGAGGCCGTCTCGCCTCCGGCTTCCTCGGGGACCTCACGTTCTGGACACGGACTGATCGTCGTCGGGCTCTGCGGGTTCTGAAGCTCGTGGACGCGATCTGTCGGGATCCGTTCGGTGGCGTCGGGAAGCCCGAGGCCCTCCGCGGCGATCTGCGGGGAGGCGATGACAATCGCCCATCGCGTGGGCGATTGTCGCCCACCGGATGGGCGATCGTCATGGAATGCGTGGACGGGTTCCGGCTTGTCCGAGCACTGCGGCACCATGCTTCAATTGACGAAAGCCCGACAGATACCGCATTCTCGCTACACCACATCGAAGAAGGAGGACCTTCCATGCCCCGACCCGGAATCCCCGGCACCATCCTCGCGACCTCTGCTGCCGCTCTCGCCGTCGTTGCCCTTTCGGCCTGTCAGACCGACCGGGCCGACGATGCCGTCGTCGACGCCGAGATGGACGCTCAGCACGAAGAAAGCGACGGCGACCACGAACTCCACTGGTCGTACGAAGCCGACACCGGCCCCGCCATGTGGGGCTCCCTCGACCCGTCCTTCGCGGCTTGCGACGACGGAGTGCGGCAGTCGCCCGTCGACATCGTCGGAGTAGCGACCGGCGGCGAGAGCGAGCTCGAGATTCACTGGCAGCCCGGAGACGCCGAGGTGGTCGACAACGGCCACACCATCGTGGTCAACGTGGCGGAGGGAAGCGCGATCACGCTTGAAGGACGGGAGTTCGCGCTGCTGCAGTTCCACTTCCACCTGCCCAGCGAGCACACCGTGGAGGGAAGCGCCGCCCCGATGGACGCCCACTTCGTGCATGCCGCCGCGGAGGGCGATCTGGCGGTCATCGGAGTGCTCATGGAGCGGCCGAAGCCGATCCGACGATCCAGAGCATTTGGGAGGCGATTCCGGCCGTCGGAGAGTCGCCGGGAGCGCTCGCGGCCTTCGATCCGCGCGCACTGCTGCCGGAAGGAGGCAGCCACTACCGCTATCCCGGTTCGCTGACGACGCCGCCCTGCTCGGAGATCGTCAGTTGGGTCGTGATGACGGAGTCAATCGCGGTCTCGCAGGGCCAGATCGACGCCTTCGCGGCCCTCTATCCGATGAATGCTCGCCCGGTGCAACCTCTGAAGGACCGCACGATCGAACTGCGACAGTAGGGTGACGGCACTGACGCGCTCAGGTGTGCCGGTGGACCTCGAGTTGCCCCGGAAGGGCCCGTGAGAGCACTCGTCTTCGGCCTGCTGTGCGCCGTCTTCTCGCCGCTCCTGATGGTCGGCTCGTTGCTGTTCGCGTTCAGGGTCCGCTTCATCAACATGCCGCGGGGCATCTCGGGCACGGCCTACGAGCCGTACATGGCCCGCCTGGTGCTCCACCTGATCGGTAGCCGAGGCGACGACGTCTCCGAGCGCATCGCGCCGTACCTGCCGGCGCTGTCGCCCCTGGTCATGCGCATACTGGTGAACCCGATGGCCAACGCGGCGCGGTGGAGCGGCTTCCGGGGCTCGTTCTTCGCCTGGCCCGGCCCGCGGCCGTCGACGTTGATGACCTTCATCAGCCACCGCACGCACTTCTTCGACTCCGCCATCGCGGCCGCGGCCGAACCGAACAGCCCGATCCGCCAGTTCGTCTTCCTGGGTGCCGGTTGGGACACGCGGGCTTACGGTCCGTTGTCCGAGGGCGCCGACCTGGCCGGCGCGGGCGTGAAGGTCTTCGAGGTCGACGAGCCGCCGACGCAGCAGGTCAAGGTCCAGGCCCTGGGAGCGGCCGGCGCCGAACACTCCCACGTGACGTTCGCGCCGACCGACTTCAACCAGCAGTCGTGGCTGGATTCCCTGAAGGAGCACGGCTTCGACCCGGCACTGCCCACCTTCATCCTCTGGGAAGGCGTGACGATGTACCTCGACGACGCGGCGATCTCGAAGACGCTCGCCGAAGTCGCCGGACTCGCGCCCGGCTCGCGCGTCGCCTTCGACTTCCTCAGCCGGGAACTCGTGTTCGGCCGAAAGCCCTACGCCGTGATGGGGACCTACATGAAGTACGCCCTGAAGTCGTTCTACGGTGAGAGCATGCATTTCGGGATTTCGACCGCCGCGCCCGCTGGCCAGCAGGTGCTGGACTTCTTCGAGGGCCGCGGGCTGGATGTGGAGCGCTTCGAGCCGCTCGGCCGGGAGGCTGGCCGCAGCACGCCGATCGGAGGACTGGTTGTTGCAAGCCGCTAACGACCGTACCAAGGAGATTTACCCATGACCGCTCTTGAGGCTCTGCTCCCGCGCGCCGCGAACAACGACTATCGCGGAGGCCGCGTTCCGCTCTACTTGTTCTACGTCCTTGTCGCGGTGGCGACTTTCCGCTCGTTCGCCCACTTCCTCCTGGACGACAGCGGCGTGAACTCGATCGCGTCGATCGTGCTCTTCTCCGGGACGCCGGATCCGAACAACGTCGTCTACATGTTCAGCTCTCTCTGGGGATCGCAGCAGGTCATCATGCTGATGGTCTACGTCGTCGTGCTGGCCCGCTACCGAAACCTCATTCCACTCATGTGGGCCCTGATGCTTGTGGAGGTCCTGTTTCGTCTCGGAGTCGGCATGATGCATCCGCTCACGCCCGAGTACTACCTGCGGACGCCGCCCGGCAAGATCGGGAACCTGCCGATGCTCGCGCTCAGCCTCGGCATGGTCGTGCTTGCGATCCGCAACACGAAGGTCAAGCAGGGAACAGGATGAGCGGCACCGGAAACGGGCTGGAGCCGACCCTGCACACATGACGCCGAAGCTCCACCCGCTCAACCAGGACTTTCGCTGGGAGCCCAGACGCGGCCCCTATCGGCGCATCTCCGCCGCGCAGGCCCGTCAATGGAGCGAGCAGGGCTTCTTCGTCCTCGAGGACGCGGTCGAGCCCGCCACGCTGGAGCGCCTGATCGCCGAGATCGACCCCTGGGAGGCCAGGGCGGAGGCGGCGCTGCGCGAGCTGCCGCAGGGCCGTCGCTTCATCGCCCGCGCCGACGAGATCACCTTCACCGTCCACCTGGTGCTGCGCTCGGCTTTCCTGCGCGACTTCTGTGCCGGGCCTCTCTTTCGGGATCTCGCCTGGGACCTGGTGGGCCCCGACGTTCGCCTCTACTGGGACCAGGCGGTCTACAAGAAGCCGAGCGTTCCGGCCCCCTTTCCCTGGCACCAGGACAACGGCTACGGCTTCCTCGACCCGCAGGCCTATCTCACCTGCTGGATCGCACTGACCGACGCGACAACCAGCAACGGCTGCCCACGGGTGCTCCCTGGGCTGCATCGCCACGGCACGCTCGAGCACTGGACCACCGATCTCGGCTACTGCTGCGCGGAGGAAGACGCCGAAGGGCTCGCCGCACCGGCGAGAGCGGGCAGCATCGTCGTCTTCTCCTCACTCACGCCGCATGCCACGGGGCCGAACCTCACTTCCGAGGTCCGCAAGGCCTACATCGTTCAACTCGCGCCCGACGGGGCCCGCCGCATGGAACCCGACGAGACCGCCGGTTACCGGCCCGTTCTCCAGAACGACCCGGACCGGCAGTTCCCCATCCTCAGAACCGGACGCCGACCTTGAGGCGGAACTCCCGCGTGTACTGGTAGGTGTCGAGGGAGCCGACGGGATTGCCGTTTCTCGTGTTGATCAGAATCAGAGCCTGCTCGTTCGTGACGTTGGCAACCTCGCCGCCGATGATGCCTTGCACGCCGCCCCTGATCGGGAACTGGTAGGTGGCGTTCAGGTTGAGCGTGAAGAAGTCGTCGAGCCGGTTCGTTCCTCTCCTGTCCCTGAGGGTCGTCGTGGTGATCGTCTGGCCGGACACCGGGTGCCTGACCTGGGTGGCGGGCTGCAATCCCCAGGGCTCGCCGTCTGCCAGGTGCGCGCTGGCACTGGTCATCAGGTCATGGCTGCCGAACCTCCACCGCTTCATGCCGACGACGTTGACGATGTGGTCCCGCTGGTAGCTGATCGGTCCGAACCAGTTGGGGCCACTGGTGGGATTGAGAATCCCGGTCGAAACCTCGATGCCACCGAAGCCTTCCAGGTGGTCGTCGTTGTCGTTGCGGGACTCGTTGTTGCCTTCGTTCCAGTCCCTCGCGTAGTTCATCTGGAGTGACCAGTCGTTGCGAAACGCCCGGTTGAGCTGGAGCAGAATGCCCTCGTACTCGCGTCTGTTCTGCGGCCAGTTTCTCAGGTCGCGAACGACCGCGCCCTGCGCGTCGAACTGCAGGGTGCTGTGGAACATGTTCTCCATATCCCACGAGGTTACGCGCGACTTGAAGACCCAGTTGTTCGAGAACTGCCAGTCGAAGCCAACCGAGATCTCGTCCTTGTAGTAGGGCTCGACGGAGGAGGCCAGGGGGTCACGGGGCTCGACGCGGCGCTGGAAGACGTCGTAGAGCTCCGTCTCGGAGTTCCAGCCGTACTGCGTGTAGGCGTTCTCGCCGTTGGCGCCGGCCGTGAACTCCGTGAAGACGACACCGAGGCCGATGTAGTCGTAGTAGCGGCCGGCGGATGCCCGCAAGAGCATCCTGCCGTCGGCGTTGAGGTCGTAGACCGCCGAAAGGCGCGGCGCCACCTTCTGGTAGTCCATGACTTCCTGGCCGAGGTTGTTCTTGATGTCCTGGGTGTCCTGGCGCAGGCCGAGGCTGACGGTGAGGTGGTCACCGACCGTGATGCGGTCCTGGACATAAGCAGCACCTATGCCGCTGGTGAAGGCGGTGTTGCAGGGGACGGGGCAGTCGAAGACCCGCTTGTTGACCGGGCTCTCGTAGCCGCCCGGTATCGAGCGGCCGTAGCCGCGGCCGCGATACTCGGTGCCGATACTCGTGATCGTCGCAAAGGTGACGTCCTGGACGTCGATGCCGCCCTTGAACTCGTGCTTGCCCCTGAAGAAGGTCAGCGAGGCGTTCGCCTGATCGCGCGGGAAGTCGTTACCACCCGCGCCGAGGCGATTCACGGGAGCGTTGTAGCGCCGACCGTCGGCGAGATCCCGGTAGCGGAAGTTGTTGCCGTCGGGCGTGTCGGGAGACGCGCCGGAAAGGATCTCCGCGGGCGGGGAACCAATACGGGCTGTCTGGAGCTCGCGGTTGGCGGCCTTGGCTTCGAGAAACGCCGAGTTGGTCAGGGCGAAGCTCCAGGTCAGGGTCTGGATTCTGTTGTTCCAGCTGTTCCTGGTGACCGAGTAGATGTCGCCCGCCGACCCGGGTGGATTGAGGCGGCCTGACGGGGAGTCGATCAGGGTCAACGCAAGCTGGTGACGGTCGTTGGGCTGGGTGTTGACCTTGCCGACGAGTGGCTCGGCCGTGCGGTTCGTATTGATCGTGTTGCCGTCGCGGGTCAGGTCGAGCCGGTTGTCGTTCATTTCGCTCAGGGAGGCATAGAACCAGGCCTTGTCGCGGAAGAGCGGCCCGCCGAGACCGGTCTCGTAGCTGTTGATCATGGAATCCGGCCGCTCCATCTCAAGCCAGTTCTCGGAGCGCCACGCCGGGTTCTGGCCGATGTAGAGGAAGTCGCCGTGGAACTCGTTCGTGCCGGTCTTGATCGTCGTGTTCATCACGCCGCTGACCCCCCGGCCGTACTCGGCGCTAAACCCGGCGGATTCCATGCGGTTCTCGGCGACCACGGTCGACGGCATGTAGAAGGTCATTTCGCCGCCGCGACGGTTGTGGGAGATGTCGACGCCGTCGATGAAGAGGACGTTCTCCTGGCCGATGCCGCCGTTGACCCCGGGTGCCTGATCGAACTCCTGTTTGTACGACACGACGCCGGCCATCAGTTTCATGTTCGACCAGTAGTTCCGCGTCGCCTGGGGGACGTGCTGGAGCTCCTCTGTCCCGAGGGCGCTAACGGCGCCGGTGTCGTACTTCGTGATCAGCGCCGCCTCGGAGGTGACGGTGATCTCCTCGGCGGTGGCGCCGAGCGTGAGGTCGACGTCCTCGCGTTTCCCCAGTTCGAGGACGACGGCGCGCCCTGCCGAACCCAGGCCCTCGAGGTCGGCGGTGACGGTGTAGTCACCCGCCTGGAGAAGGGCGAAGCGGTAGTCGCCGTTGGCGTCGGTGATCTCGGTCCTCGTGTTCTGAGGGCCGGTCAGGGTCACGGTGACGCCGGGCAGGCCGTCACCCTGGGCGTCGCTTATCGTGCCGTCGATGGTCGATGTCTGCGGGCCGTCTGCCAGGAGCGGCAGTGCGCAGAGGGCGATGGCGAAGGTCCAGATGGAGGACCTGATGGCGGTGGTTCTCACGATTCTCCCCTCCAGAACGCTGTTTGAATCTCGAACACCGTACCACAAGGAAACGTCGGCGCACCGGATGGGTGCCATGCGCCGGTTTTGTAAACCGATTTAGTCGTTGCGCCCGGCTCGAAGCTAGACTCGCAGCCCATCGCACAGGCCCGTCATCGATCGTGTTCCATTAGGAAAAGAACCATGCGTGAACTTCGTTGGTGTCCGCTCGCCGGTCTTCTGGTCGTCCTGACAGGCGCGCCGGCAGCCTTCGGCCAGGCCACGGAATCGGCCGAGCCCTTCAAGGTCGGGACCTTCGACATCGACGGCGTGCCGCGCGTCGGCCTCGTCCTGCGGGACAGCCTGGTGGTCGACATCGCGGAGGCGAACCGGGGACTCGAGGCCGATCCCGCCTACCCGAGGATGCCGATGCCGGCGGACATGCTCGAGCTGATCGGTCGCTACGAGTACGGCCTCAAGTACCGGCTGTACGAGATCGTGAACCATCTCGTCGACAACGATCTGCTCGGGAACGAGGCGCCCGCGTACGTCCACGCGGTCGACGAGCTCAGGATCCGGCCGCCGATCATGTATCCGGGGAAGATCCTGAACGCCGCCGTCAACTTCTACAGTCACGTCAACGAGTCGGGAACCGAGGAAGAGCGAGCCGCGGCCCGCCGCCAGCGCCGGGAGAACCGGGGCGTCCCGTATCTCTTTCTCAAGCCGTCCCGAGGCGCGGTCGTGGGCAGCGGCGACGAGATCGTGATCCCCCACGGCCGCGATCGCACGGACTGGGAAGTCGAGCTGGGCGCGGTCATCGGGCGGACGGCGAGGTACGTCTCCGCCGCCGAGGCCCAGGACCACGTCTTCGGCTACATGGTCTCCATCGACGTCTCCGACCGCGGCGGACGGCCTCCGGGAGGCAACCCGATCCGCAGCGACTGGTTCGTCGGCAAGGGGCACGACACCTTCGCGCCGCAGGGCCCGTGGATCGTGCCGCGCGAGTTCTACGGCGATCCGATGGAGAACCTCCGCCAGACTCTCAGCGTCGACGGCACCCTGCTTCAGGAGGCGCGCGCCGGCGACATGATCCACTCGCTGTGGGAGCTGATCGAGTACGGATCGTCGATCATCACCCTCTACCCGGGTGACGTGATCAACAACGGCACTTCAGGCGGCACGGCCGTCGGCGCGGCCGCGACCCGCGGGCCGGAGGATCGTTTCCTCAAGCCGGGTGAGGTCGTCGAGGCGTCGATCGACGGCATCGGCACGCTCCGGCTCCCGGTCGTCGCCGGCGAGAAGCCGCCGGGCGAGACGGGGGCGCGACTGCCGCCGGTCAAGTCGTATCGTTGATGGGGAGAGTCCGATGCTCCAGATCGCTGGCTGCTAGGGATTCCGGGGACGCCCCGGATTCGCCTGGGCGTCCGGCCTTTCGGTGGCGCCGCCCGCGCCGGCCAGTTGCGCCGGTTCTTCGCCGGCGCACGGCGGCGCGGTCAATGAGTACCATGCGAACGCGCCGGCAGCCAGACCCGCCGCGGTGAGTAAGGCGACGAGAGTGACGCGAAGTCGTCGCCGGCGTCGACCTCCCCACGCGCCGAGCAGGCCGGCGTAGGGTTCGACCTCGGTGACCGGGGCGAGAAACCGGTAGCCGAGGCGCGGCAGGGTCTCGATGTAACGGGGCGCCTCGGCGCTGTCGTTGAGCGCGGCGCGAATGCGCTTGACGCAAGTGTTCATGCCCTGGTCGAACTCGACGTGAACCTCGTCCGACCACAGGCGGCGCCGGACCTCTTCGCGCGAGACCAAGGCGCCGCCGCTCTCGAGCAGCAACTCAAGCAGCCTGGCCGGTTGCGGCTGGAGCCTGACGGCGCCCTCGGGACCGTCGAGTTGTCGCGTGGCCGGCTCGAACTCGAAGGCGCCGAATCGCAGCCGGCGTGACCCGCGGGCGGCGTGACTACGGTGCGCTAGTAGGTCCGGGAAACGCATCGGCGGGAGTCTCACACGACTCGACGGCGGGCACATGTGATGCGACGTGACTTTTCGTGATCGAAAGGTGACGGTAACGGCGGTCACTTCGGCCAACCGTGAGCGATGGCGCCAGTGGCCGTTCTCGACGCACCTCAGGCGCCGCCACCCTCGCCCCGAGACCAGTGTCGCTGCATCTGGTAGAAGGTGAACGATGCCGTCCAGGCGATGAGCACGAGCCCCGTGAGGGCCTCCAGCACCGCGAGGAGCCTGCCGCCACCGCTTGTGGGAACCAGGTCTCCGAAGCCGAGCGACGTGTACACGGCGCCCGAGAAGTAGATCGCGTCGACGAACGACGGCGTCGGCGGCTCGATCTCGATCAGCCCGGCCTCGATCAACAGGAACCAGCCGGCTCCGAACACAACGACTTCGAGCACGTGCGCCAGAAGCGCCAGGGCAACCGCCAGGGCCACGCCGGCGCGGAGGTAGCTCGACAGGCGGCGGACCAGCTTCGAGGTCAGGAGCAGCAGCTCGTAGTGCAGCCTGACGGCAAGCAACGGGAGGACGACGGCGGCGAGGATGAGCACGGCCGATGCCTCAGTAGCTGAACCGGTCGAAGCGCACGCGGAAGAACAGGGAGTAGAGAACGGGCACCATGCCGAGGGTCAGCATCGTCGCGCCCAGCAGGCCGAAGATGATCGCGATGGCCATCGGCGCCCACATCGGGCCGCCGCCGAACCAGAGCGGCAGCAAGCCGGCGACCGTGGTCGCGGTGGTCAGCAGGATGGGCCGGAAACGCCCCTGCGCCGCCTCCACGATGGCCCGCGGCGGCGCCAGGCCGTTGTCGTCGATCTCGATGCGGATGCGGTCGATCAGGACGATCGCGTTGTTGATGATCACGCCGGCCAGCGCGATGACGCCGAGCAGGGTCATGAAGCCGAAGTAGGACCGCGCCAGAAGCAGGCCGGCGACGACGCCGATCAGGCCGAGGGGGATCGCCAGCAGGATGATGGCGGTCCGGCGGATCGAGTTGAACTGGCCGACGAGCAGCAGCAGGATGATCAGCCCGGCGATGGGCAACTGCTCGGCGATCGACCGGTTGGCCCGCACCGAGGTTTCCTCCTCGCCGCCGAACTCGTAGCGATAGCCGGGAGGCCAGCCGGCCTGCTCGGCGTCGAGCCAGGGCCGCAGGCGGGCCACCATGCTGGAGGCGACCGCGCCCGGCGCGAGTTCGGAGGAGACGGTGACCGTCTTCAGCCGCCCCCGCCTGCGGATGGTCGAAGGCTGCCAGGCGACCGAGACGTCGGCGACCTGGAGCAGCGGTACGGACGCGCCGGTCGCCTGCGCGTGGACGTTCAGGCTGTCGAGCTTCGTCACGTCGTCGCCGCGGCTGGCCAGCGTCGAGCGCAGGGTGACCGGAATGACCGCCTCGCCTTCGCGGTACTGCGTCGTCTCGATGCCGCTCAAGCCGGTCTGCAGTGAAATCGCGACGTCCTGGTTCGTTACCCCGGCCCGTCTGGCTCGCGGCTGATCGACTTTGACGACCAGCTTCTTGCTGTGGGCGCCCCAGTCGTCCGTGATGCCGGCAGCGCCTGGAATCGAGCGGAGTTCCGCCTTCACGGCGTCGACCAGATCGAAGAGCCGGTCCGGGTCGCGGCCCGACAGCCTCACCTGGACCGGCGCGCTGACCGGCGGTCCGAGTTGCAACGGATTCAGCTTGACGTCGAGCTCCGGGAAGCGCTCTCGGCAGAACGCGGCGAGCCGAGGAATCAGCTCATCGACGACCGCGTCGCGGCTCGTCGCGTTCAGCAGGGAGAAGGCGTACCGCGGGTTGGGGGGCTGGGGATTGTGCGCCAGGTAGAAGCGCGGTCCGCCGTTGCCGACGAAGGTCGCCCAGTTGAGGACGCCCTCGGACGTCTCGCCGGCGGACAGCTCGGCGGCGATGAAGCGGTCCACCGCTTCGACGACTTCCAGCGTCCGCTCGATGGAGGCGCCGGCCGGCAGCTCGTACTCCGCCGTGAAGACAGCCCGGTCCGACGGCGGGAAGAACACGCTCGGGAGGAGGCGGAAGCCCTGGATTGCCAGTAGAAACACGCCGGCCACGACGGCCAGGGTGACCGCGGGACGACGCAGACAACCGATCAGGACACCGCGGTACGTCCGGTACAGCCTCCCGCCGAAACGCTCTCCGGCCGCGACCGGCCGGACCTTGAGGAAGAGCACGCAGAGAAGAGGCGTCATGGTCAGCGAGAGCAACCACGAAGAGAGCAGGGCGATCGTGATCACCTGGAACAGCGGCGCCGTGTACTCCCCGGTGGTCGATCGCGCCAGGGCGATCGGCAGGAACGCCGCCGCCGTGGTCAGCGAGGAGATCAGCAGGGGTACGCGCAGTTCGCGGGCCGCGCCGACCGCTGCCTCCACCCGGCGGTCCCCGGCCGCCATTCGCACCATGATCGACTCGGCCATCACGATCGCGTTGTCCACCAGCATGCCGAGCGCGATGATCAGGGCGGCCAGCGACATCTGGTCCAGGCCGATGCCCAGGAAGGCCATTACCAGCAGCGACGCGATCATCGCCATCGGCACGAGGGCCGCCACGACGAGGCCCGTCCGGGGGCCGAGGAAGAGCAGCATGACGACCAGGACGATGGCGACGGCCTGCCCCAGGTTCGCCACGAACTCCCGCACCTTGCGATCGACGACCTCCGGCTGGAAGACGACGACGTCGAAGTCGACGCCGATCGGATAGACCGCCCGCAACCTCTCCAGTTCGTGCGCGACTCCGTCTCCGAGCGTGACCATGTTGCCGCCGTCGCGCATGGCGACCCCTATCCCGAGCGCGGGAACGCCCGAGGCGTAGACCCGGCTGGACGGCGGTTCCGCGTAGCCGCGGTGGATCTCGGCCAGATCCTCGAGGAAGAGGATCTCGGGGCGGCCGGGAAGCCGAACCGCCGTTCGCCGCAGATCGGCGACCGACTCGAAGTTGCCGGTCGGCTCGAGGGCGATGCGCTCGGCGCCGGTTCGAACGGCGCCGCCCGGAGTCACGATGTTGGCGCTCTCCAGAATCGACCGGAGCTGCAGGGGCGACAGACCCAGCTCGGCCAGCCGCGCGTTGTCGTAGTCGACGAAGATCCGCTCGTCCTGCGCCCCGTAAGTCTCGACCTTGGCGACATCGGGAACCCGGAGGAGCTCGTCGCGGACCTCGTCCGCGACCAGCTTCAGGTCGGCCCAGGAGTAGCCGTCGCCGGTCAGCATGATCACGATGCCGAAGACGTCGCCGAACTCGTCGTTCACCCGCGGTCCGATCACGCCTTCGGGAAGATCGCCCGCCGCCCGCTCCACCTTCCGGCGCAGGCCGTCCCAGATCGGCCGCATGTCGTCGAACTCGTCGCGCACGTGGACCATGACGATGGACACGCCGGTCTTCGACGTCGAGGAGATGAAGTCGATCTCCGGAAGCTCCTGGATCGCCTCCTCGAGCGGATCGGTGACGAGTTCCTCGATCCGCTCAGGGCTCGCGCCCGGAAACAGGGTCAGCACCTGCGCCGCGCGGATAGTGAAGCCCGGGTCCTCGGCCCGCGACATTCCCTGGAACGCCGCGAGGCCGCCCGCGAGTAGAATCAGCAGGGCGACCGCGGTGATCCGGTTCTTTTCGATCGCGACGCGGGTCAGGTCCAAGATCAGGGCGCCTCCGCGGCATGAAGCCGCACTTCGTCACCCTCCCGCAGGCGCCCCATGCCCGCGACGACTACCCGGTCTCCAACGGCTACCCCGTCCAGGACCTCGAGGCCCGAAGAGGCGAAGTCTCCGACCGTGACCGCCTTCCGGCGTACCACGGCCAGGCCGTCCGTCGCCGGCTCGGCCACGAAGACGAAGCGGCCGCCGCGATCCTCGCCCACCGCGTGTCCGGGCAGGATGAACCGATCCGGAGCGTCCTGGTCGCCGAGGAGCATGTCCACGACCGCCGCCATGCCGGGGCGGACCTCCGAGGCGTCGCCCCCCAGACGGACGGTCACCGGAAAGGTCGTTCCGGTGGCGCTCGCGGTCACCCCGACCTCCGTCACCACGCCCTTGAAGCGCTCGCCCGGAATCGCATCGAAGCCGACCGTCGCCGGCGTGCCCGGCGCGATGTCGCTGATCAGCGCTTCCGGCACGGCGAAAGCCACTTCCGGCGCCGACCCCGAGGCCAGCACGGCCACCGGCTGCCCCGCCGCCACGTTCTCGTTCATTTCCACCAGCACGTTCGCGACGGCGCCGGCGGCCGGCGCAACGAGCCGCGTGTACTCGACCTGGCGGCGGATCAGATCCAGCCTTCGCGCCACCGACTCGACCTGCGCGGCGGCGGAGTCGGCGGCGGCGGTCGCCGCGTCGAGTTCGGTACGGGCCGCGTTGTCGTTTTCGTAGAGGCCGCGGACCCGGCGCAGATCGGCCTCGGCGTTGCCCGCGCGCGCGGTCGCCTGCCGCAGCGAGGCTTCCGCCTCCCGCACCTGCAGCTCGTAGTCCACCGGGTCGAGAGCGGCGATCAGGGCGCCGGCGCGGAGCCGGTCGCCCACCGCGACCTCGAGCCGCGAGATCGTGCCGGCGACGCGGAAGCTCAACGAGGACTCGACGCCTGCTCGAGCGACGCCCGAGAAGGTCCGGGTCCGCATGCCGCCGACGGCCTGCGCGGTGACGGTGCGCACCGGCCGGACGACCGGCTCGGGCGGCTCCGGCGGCTCGCCGCAGGACAAGGCCGGCAGCGCGCCGGCGAGCAGAGCGACGGCCGCCGCCCGCCGCCCGCGGCCGAGGAGGCCGCGCCGGCCCGCGGCGGCGATGAGGTCTCGCATGATCTTCTCCACTTCGTTGGTTCTCACGGCACGCTCCTCGGTTCGTAACCCGCCTCCGCGAAGAAGGCGCGCAGGCGCGCGCCGAACGCGTCGAGCGCGGCCGGTTCCATGAACAGGCCGAAACGGCCGCTCGCCCGGTGCACGTCCATCAGGTCGACGAGGAAATCGTGAACGGCGGTAGCGGCGCCCTGTTCCGCGACCAGCGCAGCGTTCTGGGCGTCGATCAGATCGAGAATCGACAGAACGCCCTGCTCGTAGGCGTCGGCAACCAGGTCCAGGTTCCGCCGCGCGGCGTCGGCGGCGTCCGCGGCCAGGTCGATGCCGGCCCAGGAGGCGCCTGCCTGAAGCAGTTCGGTCCGCAGCCGTTGTTCGACCCGCTCGGCGACGGCATGGCGAGTCAGCCGGAGCTCCGCGAGCTCCTCCTCGGCCTTCGTGCGTTCCGCTCGGCGTGCGCCGCCGGAGAAGAGCGGCAAGGTGGCCGACACGCCGATGGACCAGTTCAGCCCGTCCGGACGAATGCCGGGGAACGAAAGGTCCAGCGCGTCGAGACCGGCGTCGAGGTCCGCGTCGAGATCCTGCGCCGTGAGGTCGCCCACGGCCGACACGGTCGGTGCCCAGAGCGCCCGGCGGGCGGCAAGCGCCGCCCTCTCCCGGGCGTCGACCGCGGCGTCGATCTGGCGCAGTTCCGGCGACCGGGCGAGCGCTTCGGCGGCCATGAAGTCGCGGAAGATGGCGAACGCGAAGGCATTGTCGATGTGCGCCTTGGCCGTCGCCGCGTCCACCAGCAGAGCGGGGTCGTGGAGGTCGACCTCGGTGATCTCGAACGGTTCCTCGAGCGGGCGGTGCAGCAGTCGGTTCAGCGCGACCTCGGCGGCGCCGCGCGCCGCGCCCGCGTCGATCACGGCTCGCCGGTCGAGCGCGATCTGGTGCTCCCAGCGAACGACCTCGGATTCGCGGGCGACGCCGATCCGGCGGCGCGACCGCGCGAGCTCCAGGTTCGATCGGGTCAGTGCGAGGTTCTCCCGCTGGATGCGTTGGAACGTTCTGGTCCGGAGCACGTTCAGGTAGGCGACGGCGGCGCCGCGCGCCACGTCGAGCCGCAGCTCCTCGCGGGCTTGTTCGCGCGATGTCTGGGCGTGGCGTTCGATGGCCGCGCCGGCGCGCGCGCCGTCCGAGTAGAGGAGCTGCGAGAAGCCCACGGATCCGGCCGCTGTCCGTAACGGAAACAGACCGGGGGGGTGGCCGGAACCGGTGTGATCGATCCTCCGGGCTCCGGCGGAAGCCAGGACCTGCGGGCGCAAGGCCGCCCTGGCGGCGAGCACCGACTGGCGACCGGCCACGACCGACCGGTCGGCGGCCGCGAGGTCGAGGTTGGCGGCCACAGCCTCGCGCGCCGCCGACGCCAGGCTGAGGCGCCTCGCCACGTTGGGCGGCTCGTCGTGAAGGAGCTCCGCCTCGGTTGCGACGCGCCAGTTCGGATGGACGCCGATCGCCCGCGCCGTCGCCATGTTCAGGGTCAGGCGGCGGCCTCGCCGGAAGTCGACCGGCAGGCCGCCGGCGTCCTCGCCGCCCAGGATGCGCTGCACGTGCAGCGCCGCTCGCCGCCCAAGACGCCGCACGTCCGGGTCGAGGTAGAGGCTCGCCAGCAGACCGCGCTCGACCTCGCCGCGGCCCCAGTACGAGAAGGAAGGCAGCCGGCGATCGATCAACGCGCGAACGAGGCGCTCGAACTCGCCGGGCGAGAGCTGCGTCATCGGCGTGACGTAGACCGCGCCGGTCGCCCGCGGCAGCGCCTCCAAAGCGGCGTCGACCGAGGCCCCGACCCGAACGATCTCCGCTTCGGCGCCGAGTTCCCGCGCCATCCGGCGGAGGTTCGTTTCCAGCGCAGGCGCCGCGGCGAGCAGCGCTTCGCTCGTCAGCCAGGTCAACCGGCTGAACGGCGCGACCTCTCGGAGGCGACCGAGCTCGTACACCGGATCGCCGGTGAAGGTGATGTACGCGAGATTGGGCACGCCGCTGATCCGTTCGCCGGCCTCGCCCGGCTGTAGCGGGAAGTCCTGTGCCTCCGGGTCGAGCACGAACGCCGCCACGACCGGTTTCGACAGGCCGCCCCGGGTGATCGCGACGGTCGAAGACACCGGTCCCCAGGTCAGCACGATGTCGACCTCCGGGTCCGCGAGCAGGGCATCCACGGCGGCGCGCGCGCCCTGAAGCGTCCAGTCGGACACGCGCCGCGCGCCGGCCGGAAAAACGACCGTGAACCGGGGCGCGGCCAACTCGGCGATCTCCTCCTCGAAGCCGGCCCTCATCTCCTCGTTGCGCTCCCACGGGCCGTCGAACACCACGCCGATCGCGCAGGGCTCGCAGCTCATCGGCGTCTGCGCGGCGCTTCCCCCCGCCGCGAGCAGCGTGACCGCCATCAGCGCGCCGGCGACCCGGCGCGGGTTGCCCTTGACCATCGTTGTGTCCTCCATGGCTACCAGGGCACCGCGGTCCTGCAACGCTGCCGCGCGGGCACGTATTCCCCGGTGAACGGTCTGCCGCTGTTGATCCGCTAGCAGGCGCCGTTCTCCAGACGAGCCGCTTCCTTCAGCTTGTCGAACCGTCCCGGCGTCCGGCATCGGACTTCGCTAAGCTGGCTGGCTGGTCGGCCGTGTCGGCTGACCACCGGGAAGAAGGAACCATCGCATGCAGGAAACGCGGAAGACCGTCGGCTACATGACTCCGGAGCGGGAGATGCTCCGCCGGGTCGCGCGGGACTTCACGGACAAGGAGGTCCTCCCGGTCGCCAACGAGCTCGACCCGAAGAAGGAAACGATCCCGCAGTCGCTGATCGACAAGATGGGTGAACTGGGCTTCTTCGGCATCGTGATCCCGGAGGAGTACGGCGGCGCCGGGCTGGGCGCGTTCGAGTACTGCCTGGTGGCCGAGGAGCTGGCGCGGGGCTGGATGAGCGTGGCGAGCCTGATTGCCCGCGGCAACGGCTTCCACCGGTCGATTCCGTTCGAGGGCGAGGAGCGACGCAAGCGCATCGAGTTGATGGCCGAGGGCAAGTACCTCGGCGCGCTCGCCATGTCGGAGCCGGAGGTGGGCTCGGACATCTCGTCGATCACCTGTCGGGCGCGGCTCGAGGACGACCACTGGGTGATCAACGGCAACAAGTACTGGTGCACGTTCGCCGACGGCGCGAACTTCATCCAGGTCATCGCGCGGACCGAGGGCGACCCCTCGAAGCGCCACGCGGCGCTTACCGGCATCGGGATCGAGAAGCCGCCGGGCGAGCTGCCGGCGGGCGTCACCGGTTCGCCGATCCCGAAGATCGGCTACCACGGCTGGAAGACCTGGGAGCTCCACTTCGAGAACGTGCGGGCGCCGATCACGAAGGAGCAGAAGGAAGCCCGGGGCCGGGCGTTCTACGGCATGACCCGCGGCCTGCAGACGGCGCGGGCGCACACCGCGGCGCGGTCGATCGGCCTTGCCCAGGGCGCGCTGGAACAGGCCATCGCCTACTCGAAGGAGCGCATCCAGTTCCGGCGGCCCATCGCCGAGTTCCAGGCGATTCGCTTCAAGATCGCGAACATGGCTGCCGAGGTCGAGGCGGCCCGGCAGTTGAACTACTCGGTCTGCGCCAAGATCGACACCGGCGTCTCCTGCGCCAAGGAAGCGGCCATGGTCAAGTACTACGCGGCCGAGATGTCGGAGCGGGTGGCCTCCGACGCGCTGCAGGTGCTGGCGGGCGCGGGGTACACGACGGACTATCCGGTCGAGCGCTACTGGCGCGACGCGCGGTTGACGAAGATCTTCGAGGGCACGTCCGAGATCATGCTGAAGATCATTTCGGACGAGTTGCTCGGCAAGCCGTCGAGGAGGAGCTGAGATGAAACTGGCAAACCGCCTCTGGGACCGCTTCGGCGGCCTGACCCTGGACGACATCCCGCGGGCCGCCCGCACCGTCGCTGGCCAGTGCGTGCTGGACTGGTTCGGTTGCGCCCTCGTCGGCAGCCGGGAGCCGCTGTCCGGGATCCTGCGCGACGAACTGGGCGGCCAGTCCGGGCCGTGCTCCATTGTCGGCTCCGACCTGCGGTGTGCTTCGGGCGTCGCCGCGCTGCTCAACGGCGCCGCCGGCCACGCGCTCGACTTCGACGACACCCATACGACGATGGGGGGCCACCCCACCGTCCCGGTCTTCCCGGCCGCCCTGGCTCAGGCCCAGGAACAGGGCGCGAGCGGCGAGGAGCTGCTGACGGCGTTCGTTGTCGGCATCGAGGTCGAGTCACGCATCGGCGCGCTCGTCGGTCCCGCGCCTTACGTCAAGGGCTGGCATTCCACCTCGACGATCGGAGTTCACGGCGCCGCCGCGGCCGCTTGCCGGTTGCTGGGCGCGACGGGCGAGCAGTTCGGCCATGCGCTGGGTCTCGCGGCCTCCCAGGCCGGCGGCCTGAAGGCGAACTTCGGCACGATGACGAAGCCCTTCCACGCCGGCCACGCCGCCGAGCGTGGCCTGCTGGCGGCGCGGCTCGCCATGCGGGGCTTCACGGCGAATCCCGAGGCCATAGACGGCCGGCAGGGCTACGCGGACGCCGCCGCCGTGGGCCGCGAGGAGCTCGACTGGGAGCGGTTCGAGCAGCAGGACGATCGCTTCCTGATCGAGGACACGCTGTTCAAGTACCACGCCGCCTGCTACCTGACGCACGCCGCCATCGAGTCGGTGGGTCGGCTCAGGCCGCGGCTTCTGGAAGCCGGCGTCTCCCCGGAGAACGTCGAGAAGGCGATTGTCACGGTGCACCCGGGCCTGCTCGACATCTGCGGCATCCCGGCGCCCACCACGGGTCTCGAGGCGAAGTTCAGTCTCGCCGCCACGACCTCGCTCGCGATGCTCGGCGTCGACACGACGAGCAGCGGGACCTTCGTCGACGAGACGTTGCGCGATCCGGAGGTCGCGCGGATGATCGGCAGGGTCGAGGTGCGGACGGACCGCTCCATGGGCCACACGCAGGCCCGGGTCGAGCTGCGGGCGAACGGCGACCGCCTCGAGCAGTTCCACGACACCGGCGTCCCGGCCACCGACCTCGACGCGCAAGGCGAGAAGCTGGCGGCCAAGATGACGGGTCTCGTGGTGCCCATCGTCGGCGCCGAGGCAAGCGGCCGGCTGCGGGAGATGTCGCTTCGCCTGGACGCGGTGAACGACGTGGACGAGATCGCCGGACTCCTGGCCGGCGCGGCCGAAGCAGTCTAGCCGTGGGCGCCGGCGAGGGTCCCCCGGATATCGCGGAGTTCGACCGCTCCTTCCTGCCGATCATCGATCGGGCGTTCCAGGACTTCCGGGACGACGTGTGCATCCTCTTCGAGGACGAGACGTACGCCTATGGCGAGGTCGACGAGTTTTCCGCCCGAATAGCGAGCGGGCTGGCCCGGCGTGGCTTCGGGCCGGGGATGAAGGGCGCCGTCTGGAGCCTGAATTCGGCGGTCGCGTTCATTGCCGCGATCGGTCTGCTGCGGGCCGGGGGGGTCTGGATTCCGGTCAACCCGCGGAACTCGGCCCGCGACAACGTGGAGATCCTCGTCCGGTTCGGCTGCGAGTCGATCTTCTTCCAGGAGACCTTCCGCGAGCCCGTAGCGCAGGCTGCGGAAGGGCTCGGCGCACTGCGGGCGGTGGTCGGCCTGGGCGGCGGAGATCCGTCGAGTTCGCCGGCCGCGGCCGGCATGGAAGCGGCCGAGCCGCTCTACGACTTCATCGCCGGCGCCTCAGCCACGCCGCCGGCGGTCGAGATGAAGGGTAGCGACACCCTGACCATCCCGATGACAGGCGGCACCACGGGTCTGCCGAAGGGCGTCATGCTGAGCCACCGCAACCTCCGCGCGATCGAGTACGCGATGCGCCACGGGTACGCCGGCCGCCGCCCAGTCAGCCTGTGCGCGGCGCCGATGACGCACGTCGGCGGGCGCGCCGCCCTGACGTCGCTCTCTTCGGGGGCGCGCTTCGTCATCCTGGAGAAGGTCGATCTCCAGGTCATCCCGCGGACGATCGAGCAGGAGCGGATCACGGACTTCTTCCTGCCGCCGACGGCCATCTACTCCCTGCTCGACCAGCCGAACCTGGGCGACTTCGACCTCTCGAGCCTCGTCGGGCTGAGCTACGGCTCGGCGCCCATGTCGCTTGCCCGCCTCAAGCAGGCGCTCCGCGTGTTCGGCCCCATCATGCGCGGCGGCTTCGGCCAGACGGAGTGCCCGATGTTCATCAGCCGGCTTACGGCGGAAGAGCACTTCGAGAACGGCGACCCGGCCTCCGGCAGACTTGCCCCGGACAGCATCCTGCGAAGCGTCGGCAAGTCGACCGTCATCTCCGAAGTCGCCATCATGGACGATGACGGCGGCCTCCTGGGCCCTGGCGAACCTGGCGAGATTGTCGTCAAGGGGCCGAACGTCTCCGAGGGCTACTACCAGGACCCGGAGGAGACGGCGAAGATTCGCCGGAACGGCTGGCACCTCACGGGCGACATCGGGGTGCTGGACGAGGCCGGCTACCTCACGATCGTCGATCGCAAGAAGGACATGATCATCACCGGCGGATTCAACGTCTACTCGACCGAGGTGGAGCAGGCGCTGCTCGCCATGCCGGAGATCGCGCTTGCCGCGGTCATCGGCGTCCCCAGCGACCGCTGGGGCGAGGCGGTCCACGCGGTCGTCGTCGCGGTCGACGGCGCGGAGCCACGGGAGGTCGAGGTCATCGCCGCCGCCCGGGAGCGGCTGGGCGGCGTCAAGGCGCCGAAGAGCGTCGACTTCGTCGCCGACCTGCCGCGGACCCCGGTGGGCAAGATCGACAAGAAGAGCTTGCGGGCGCCGTACTGGGCCGGCCGCGGCCGGCGCGTCTGACACGGGACGGCGAGCGCCCCTGCATCGAGCCTTCCGGCGCCGTCTTGTGTCGAGCGGGCCGCGCTGTCAGGATGTCCCGTCATGACGACGGCGGTACCTGTTTGCATCATCGGCGCCGGGCCGATCGGCATGACCGGAGCGCTGCTTCTGTCGCGCCTCGGTATCCGGACGCTCCTCGTCGAGCGCCGAAGCGAGCTGAATACGCACCCGCGTTCGCGCTTCGTCGACACGAACACGATGGAGCTGCTGCGCGAGTTCGGTCTGGAGAAGAAGGTCGAGGCGACTGGGCTGGGGCCGGACTGGACGGCATTCAACCGCTGGTGCACGGCGCTGACGAAGAAGCAGTACGCGCGCATCCCCAGCCCGACGTTCCTCACCGTGCCGCGGGACACGAGCCCGTGCCTGCCGGTGATGACCGCCCAGGACCTGGTGGAGAAGGTGCTGCTCGAGAAGATCCGCGGCGAGTCGAACATCGACGTCCGCTTCCGGACGTTGGCTTCCGACCTCACGCAGGATGAATCGGGGACCCGGCTCAAGCTGACGAACCAGCAGACCGGCGTGGAAGAGGAGGTGCTCGCGGACTACACGATCGGCGCCGACGGTCCAGGCAGCTCCACGCGCTCCGTCATCGACAGCGAGCTCGAGACGGACCCGCGGCCCGTCAACTCGCAGGACGTCATCTTCGACGCGGACCTTTCGCGGTACGTGGAAGGACGCAAGGGCGCGCTGCTCTACAACACGCCGCCGACCGGCGGCATGGTCGTCTTCCAGCCGCTCGACGGCGTTCGTCGCTGGCGCTGCCAGATCACCGTGCCGACGGTGGATCTGATCCCCGAAGAGGCGGCGATGGAGAGGATCCGGCAGGCGCTCGGCACGGAGGACGATGTCCCGATGACGATCGTCAGCATGTCCATGTGGCAGCCGACGCCCGGATGCACCACCCGCTTCTCGCTCGGCCGGATCTTCCTCGCCGGCGATGCGGCGCACATCGCGATCCCGACCGGCGGCATGGGAAACAACACGGGGTTCAGCGGCATCCGGAACCTGGCCTGGAAGCTCGCCTTCGTCCTGCGCGGGATTTCGCCGCCGGAGATTCTGGAGACCTACGAAGAAGAGCACAGGCCCATCGCCCAGGATCGCATCGACGCCGGCGTCCGCATCTACGAGGCGATGGGCGCCATGATGATGGGGTTCGTCAGCGGCCAGGACATCACCGAGGCGGTCAAGGCGACGAAGCTGTACGGGAACTACGACGGCCTGCTGATGGGCTTCGAGCAGAAGTCCGGTCTGCTCGCGGTGGATTCCGACGATCCACCGTCCGTTGACGATCCGATCATCGACTTCGTGCCGGTCGTTCGTTCCGGAAGGCGGGCGCCGCACATCTGGCTGGATGAGGCGGGGGAGACGTCCGTGCTCGACGGCTTCGGTCTCGACTACAGGGTGCTCCTGGGCGCCGCCGTCGATCGCGGACGCTGGGCCAGTCAGGCGGAGCGGCTGTCGGGGGTCGGCTTTCCCATCTCCGCGCAGGCTCTGCCGCGTCTGGACGACGACGCGCTCTACGCGAACGACGGCGTCGTGCTCGTCCGTCCGGACGGCGTCATCGCCGACCATTGGCTGGACGCCGAGGTCCCGGCCGGGAAGGAGGCCGTCCGCCTGTCCAGTCTGTTGCCCCGGATAGTCGTCGGGAGTGGGTAGAATCGAGAGCACGAGGGGAGCGGATTGGACGTAACTGGCAAGACCGCCGTGGTCACGGGCGGGGGGTCCGGAATCGGCCGCGCCATCGCCCGGGCGCTGGCGGCCGGCGGTTGCAACGTGGGCGTGGCGGACGTCGAACGGGAGGCGGCGGAGCGCGCGGCCGTGGAGATGGAGCGCGAGGGCGTTGTCGCCAGGGCCTACGAAGTCGACGTGACGAGCGACGCCGGGGTCGAGGCCCTGGCCGAACGATCCTTCCGGGACTTCGGCTCGGTCGAGATCCTCGTCAACAACGCCGGAGTCAGCTCGAAACCGGGACCGCTGCTGGAGTCCGCCGCCTCGGACTTCGACTGGGTCTTCGGCGTCAACGTGCGCGGCATGCTCAGCGGGATCCGCGCCTTCGGCGGGCGGTTCGCGCGGTCAGGGAACGCCTCGTGGATCGTGAACACCGGCTCGGAGCACTGCCTGGGCGTTCCGCATCTCCACTCCGGCCTGTACACGGCCTCCAAACACGCGGTGCTCGGCCTCTCGGCGGTCCTGCGGGGTGAGCTTCCCGACCACGTCGGCGTGAGCGTTCTTTGTCCCGGCCTGGTGGATACCGGGATCTGGCGCTCCTCGGAACGGCGGCCGGAGCGGTTCGGCGGAGCGGCCGAGGCCAATCCGGCGGCGGCCGCCGTGATGAAGCTCGGCATGCCGCCCGCCGAGGTGGCGACGCGGGTGGTCGACGCGATCCGCGACGAGACCTTCTACATCGTTTCCCATTCCCACGTCGTCGAGATCGCCAGACGGCGCTGGGAGGAGGTGGCCGCCGCCTTCAAGGCGCAGGCCCCGCGACGCGACGGGGACGAGCAGTACTCCATGGAGCGCATCATGGCCGGCTTCGCGGCGGCTCGCTAGAGCCATGCGTCTCGGCGTTCTCGTCGGGCAGAGCCCGAATCCGGCGGATCCCGCCTCGTTCCGTGACTTCGCGCGCGCGATCGAAGGGGAGGGCTTCGATTCGATCTGGGCGCCGCAGATGATCGGCCGCGGCATGATGGCGCTCGATCCGCTCGCCGCGATGACGGCGGCCGCGACGGCCACCGACCGCGTCGAGGTCGGCACCGCGATCCTCCAGCTCCCGCTGTACCAGCCGGTCGACCTGCTGCATCGGGTCCTTTCGCTCAGGATTCTGGCGGGGAAACGCCTGACGCTGGGCGTCGGACCCGGCTCGACGGCGGCGGACTTCGAGGCGTTCGGCCGCGACCACGCGACGCGCTTTTCGACCTTCACCGCAACCCTCGCTACCCTGCGCGACGGTCTCGCGTCGGGCAAGGTGGGCGAGGTCGACCTGACCCCGCCGGCGGCCGTCGTCGGCCGGCAGCGGATGATCTACGGCACCTGGGGCAAGGGGGTGGAGCGAGCGGCCCGGGAGTTCGACGGCTGGGTCGCCTCCGCCTTCCATCGCACGGACGACGAGGTCGTCGGCGCCCTGCCGCGGTACCGGGCAGCCGACGGGGCGCGAGCGATCGCCTCGAGCATCGTGTTTCCGCCGGGCGGCGATTCGGGCGAGCTGAAGGCCCGGCTCCAGCGCTTCGCCGAGGCGGGCTTCGACGACGCGGTGGTCGCCGTCGTCGCCGGTCCGCCGGCGCTGGCCGTGGTGCGCGGCCTGCTGCCGTGAGGCGTCGGCGATCCGCCTTCCCAAACCTGAGGAGCTGCAACCATGTCCGAAAGCGTGAACCTTCTTGATCCCGATCTCTTTCCGCACGGAAGCGGTCCGCCGCACGAGTTGTTCAGCGCCTGGCGCGAGGACGATCCGATTCACTGGAATCCGCCGAATCCGGACTATCCGCCGCCGCGGGACTCCCTGCCGACGCGGGGCTTCTATGTCCTGACCCGCTACAAGGACGTGGCGGACGTGTCCCGCAACCAGAGGGTCTTTTCGTCGCATACCGGCGGGCCGGTCATCTGGGACCTCAGCGCCGAGGGGCTGCAGAGGCAGCAGGCCGGCCTGATGGGCATGCCGATGGACGCCCACCGGGCCGTCCGCCGCCTGATCGTGCCGCCGTTCACCCGCGGCGAGCTGATGGCGTTCCAGCCGCAGATCGACGCGGTCGCGACAGAGATCATCGACGAGATCGCCGGCGCCGGCGAATGCGAGTTCGTGTTCGACGTCGCCTCCAAGCTGCCGGTGTACACGTTCTGCAGCCTGACCGGCGTGTCGCCGGAGAAGCGGGAGACCGTGGCCCGGCTTGGCAACCTGAACGCGGACGTGGAGAACGTGGACAACTACGCCGGCAACGAGGAGATGGACCTGGCGGCCCAGTTGTTCCAGATCTCGACGCAGATCGTCGCCGAGAAGCAGGCGGCGCCCGACAAGAGCCTGATGAGCCGCCTGGTTCACGGCGAGGTGGAGGGCGAGAAGCTGAACCCGCTCCAGTTGAACATGTTCTTCCTCACCATGGCGATCGCCGGCCACGAGACGACCCGGGGCACGGCGGGCCACTTCATCCGGCTGATGAACGAGCACCCGGACCAGTACGAACTCGTCTGTTCCGAGCCCGACCGCTACCTGCCGAACGCGATCGAGGAGGTACTGCGCTACGCGCCGCCGGTCACGAACTTCCGGCGCACCGTGGCGGAGGACGTCACGTTGCACGACAAGGAGCTTCACGAGGGCGACAAGGTCTACCTGTCCTACCCGGCTGCCAACCGCGATCCCGAGATGTTCCCCGACCCGGACCGTTTCGACATCACGCGGGAGAACGCGGCCCGGCACCTGGCGTTTGGCATCGGTCCGCATGCCTGCATCGGCGCGCGCCTGGCCCGAATGCAGCTCTTCGCTCTGCTCAAGGAGATCGTCACGCGGATTCCCGATATCCGTCCCGGCGAGATCGGTCGCCTGCGGTCGATCTGGTTCGACGCGGTGATGCGGATGCCGGTGACCTTCACGCCGGAGGCGTAGGGTTCCGGCCGGTCCGCCGCGCCCGCCCGGCTGCTCAGTCGAGCGGGATGCGGATGACGACGCCGCCCATCGTGTCGCCGAGTTCAAAGTCGTCGCGGGGGCTGTCCGCATGGTCGTTGTGGCAGGCGATGCACGCGGGCGAGACGGCGATGTCGGCGTAGACGGCGGTGAAGTACTCCCGGTCGCCCAGGGTCTCCGTGCCGTAGTAGGGCGCGGACGGATCCTCCACGACGCTCGCAAGGCCCGCTTCTTCGGCCTCTGTCCGCGGGGCGTTCCGGCTGTTGATCGGCCAGGGCGAGAGCAGCGCGTAGCTCACCCTGTCCGTCTTCCCGGCGGTCAGTTGAGCGCTCATGCGGAACATCTGGGCAGGCAAGGGGAGCGCCTGGTCCTCCTCCCACTGTTCGCTGGCCGCGATGACGCCTTCTTCGTCCTGGAGGCGGTTCACCACGTGGCGGGCGTAGACCGTGCGGTCCGATTCGAGCACGTGGTGAATGGCGTCCGCCATCGTCTCTGGCGGGATGCCGGCTCCTGCCGCGCCGTCTGTCGAGCCGCCGCAGGCGGTCATGGCGCAGGCGCCGGCGGCGAGGGCGAGAGCGGGCGTCAGGCGGCGCCGGGCCCGCCTGGGGGAAGCGGCGCGGAATCGGGGGCTTTTCATGGCGTCTCCTTTGCTGGGCCGCCTGCCAGGCGGCACCGGGCGGTTCTCCTGGCCCTAGGGATCTTCCTCGTTGTCCGGGTCGTCCGGCTCGGCCAGTGACAGAACCATATCGACGCTTGCCACGTGCCGCTCCGGCCGTCCGGCGAAGTTCCGCCGGATGAGCTCCGGCTCGGCCAGTGCGTCGAGCGAGAAGGCGAGGGAGTGACAGGCGAGGCAGACGTCGCGGAGCATCTTCTCGTTCGGTCGGAGGTTGTCGTTCTGGTTGTGCTGGACGACGATGCGACGGTCGCCGCCGAGCCGCGTCTCTGTTCTCGGCAGGTGGCAGGAGGCGCAGCTCGTGCCGCTGCCGGGCGGCGCGTCGCCGGCCATCTCCGCCCGCCAGGCGCGGGCGTGCGGAGACTCGGCGTACGCGGTCGAGTGGTCGTCGGCGTGGCACTCCAGGCAGGCGTCCACGGCGGCGCGGCGCGTATCCACATCGTGGGCGTCGTGGCAGGCGCTGCAATAGAGCGTCCGCGCCGCCGCCTCCGTGCGCATCGGAAGGCGCGCGTCCGCCGGCGACATGGGTTGGAGCCCGGCCGGAAGGCGCATGCCGTGTCGACCGGCGAGGAAGCCGGTGGACTCGGTCTCGTGGCAGGTAGCGCAGATGTCGAGGCCCGGACCGTCGGTCCAGGCCAGCCCGCCGCCGTGACAGTCCGTGCAGGCGACGCCGGCCGCGGCATGGGCCGATGACGCCCAGGCGTCGATGAGTTCCGGCGGCTGGGCGCCGGGACCGTCCGCGTCGCCGGCCGAAAGCGGCGGCCGGCGGCCGGGGTCGACGGCAATCCGCGCTTCGCGGGCCGGCAGGAGACCGTCGAAGGTCGCGGCGTTCGCGGCGCCGTGGTCCAGGAGAAAGTCCTGGTGCAGGTTCCGGTTGTCGTGGAAGTTGTGGCAACCGCCACTGGCGCAGGTGGCCGGCGCCAGGTCCAGGTGCGTGGGGCGCTCGTCGCCGATGTCGGCGTGGCAGTGGACGCAGAAGTCAACGGGCAGGGTCACGCCCATGTCGCCCGTCATCTCCGGCTGGTGCTCCGTGTGACAGGTGACGCAGCGCCGGACGTCGAGTCTTGCCAGGTCCGCGGCGTTGCGGGGATCGCTGAAAACGGCCGCGGCGTGGGAATCCCCGGCGTTCTCGAGTTCCTCCGCGTGACATTCCAGGCAGGCCTCCTGGGCGACGCCCGCGAACGGCGCGTGACAGAGGTCGCAGGCCGCTTCGATCTGGTGGTGCCCGTCGCTCGAGGGTCCGGGCAGGAAGACGGCGGCTCGCTGGCGCGCCAGGGACCATCCGAGCCAGGCGCAGGCGGCGAGAGTCAGCAGCAGCCAGGCGAGGGTTGGACGGTAGAGGCGCATGGTCCGCAAGCGGTCCTCTTAGAAGTACCAGGTTGCCAGGATGTGAAACGCGATCAGCGCGGGCAGCGGCCAGACAGCCAGGACATGGAGCCAGAACATCGTCCTTGCGCCTTGGCGGCCAACGCCGGCCGCGGCCAGGCTGCCGAAGATGGAGGTGGCGAGGAAGCTCAGGCTGAGCGCCAGGTTGAGGCCCGTGCCCAGGCGGAGCCCGGTGTGCAGAACGAGCAGAAGCAGCGCCAGCGCGGCGATCAGGCCGTGCAGCAGGCGCCAGACGGCGAACTCGCCTCGCCGCCACCGCTTGAAGCGCTTGCGCAGCGACAGGACGAGCGTGCCCAGAGTCGCTCCCAGCAGGGTAAAGCCGGTCAGCCGCCTAAGGTCGCCGTCCCTCTGCAGGGCGTCCAGGAAACCGGCGTCGGCGACGCTCCGGGCCGGCGGTAACGCCGGTCCCGCGACGATGGCGAGCGCCAGGACGACGACCGCGGCGGCCGCGGCCAGGAGCGCCGGCTGCGCCCTGGGTTCCGCCGGGGCGAGCGCGCCCGCCGCCGCGTCCGGTTCGGGGTCCAGGAGCTCGGCGAGCAGGGGACGGCAGGCGCCGCATACGGTCGAGGCGCCGGTACGTCGGGCGATGGCCTCCACGGACTCGCACCCCGCCTGCAGGGCGACGTCCAGCTCGCCCCGCGTCACGCCGAGGCAGTTGCAGACGACTCTCGCGCGCGGCCACTCCGCCACGGGCAAGGCCCGCGAACCGGGAAACAGGTTGCCTGTCTTCTGGAAGCGTCGCAACTGCCACGGCCAGACCGGTCGGCGTTGCCGGATCAGATCCTGTACGACGCCCAGTTCCTCCCAGGGGCCGATCGTGGTCGCCGCGATGATCTGGCCGGCCCGGAGCTTGAGCTGGCGGTAGGAGGCGTCCCGGGTCCAGGTCACGCGTCTGGCCAGGGCGGCCGTGTCGCCGATCGCCCAGATGTCCAGGTCCACCAGCCGCAGCCGGGTCGCCGGGACGTGGCGGCCGAAGCGCGCGGACCGGCCCGCGAAGAGTTCGGCCAGCGCGTGGGCCATCTCCTGGGTCGGTCCGGCCTGGCCGTAGACCGTCCTGCCGGCGGAAGCGCATTCGCCGATCGCCCAGATCCGCGGGTCGGACGTGTGCAACCGGTCGTTGACGACGATGCCTCCGCCGCGGAAGGCGACGGCCAGACCGGCCTCTCTGGCGAGGCGGTCGCGGGGGCGCACGCCCGCGGCGACGACGACGAGGTCGGTCGTGAGCGGCATGTCCTTGCCGGCGAGGTCGAGGGCCAGCCCGTAGCGTCTGGCCTCGATGCGAACCGTCGCGGCTCCGAGCATCGGCTGGATGCCGGCGGCGCGGACCCTGGTCTCCAGGTACGTTCCCGCGTCGGGGCCGAACTGACGGTTGAGCAGATGGGGCGCGTGCTGGAGCAGGACGACGGCGAGCCCCAGGCGCCGTAGCGCCTCGGCCGCCTCGATGCCGAGCAGACCACCGCCCAGCACCGCCGCACGCTTCGCGTCCGAGGCGCGGACCCTTAGCGCCTCGAGGTCTTCGATCGTGCGATACACGAAGACGCCGTCGCTCTCCGCTCCCTCGATGCGCGGGACGACCGGCAGGGACCCGGTGGCCAGCACGAGTCGGTCGTAGCCGATGCTCTCTCCTTGAGCGGTCAGGACGGTGCGGGCTTCGCGGTCGATGGAGACGACCGTGGTCGACAGGAGCGTGCGAATGCCGCGATCCTGGCCCCAGCCGGGCGTGGCGAGCGCCAAGGTTCCGAGGTCGCCCGGCGCCGTCGCTCCGCCTTCCGGACGGCCGGCGTCTGGAAGAGGCGAGTCGAGCCATTCGGACAGGCGGACCCGGTTATAGGCGGGGCAGGCCTCCTGGCCGATGACGGTGATGTCGTAACGGTCACTGGCCCCGAGCGCGGTCAGGCGCTCGATGAACCGGTAGGCGGCGATGCCGAAGCCGATGACGACCAGTCGCTCGCGGCCTCCGGGCGGGGGTGATCCCGATGCCGTCATCTGGCGATGCTACTTGGGCGGTCTTCGGCTGCTCCGATTGCCGGAAGGCCGGTGGGCTCGCGGCGCACCGGGGAGTCGGGCGCCGCGTCGGGACGGCCTGTTCCGTGCAAGACTTTGGGAACCTGACCGACCTGCGACGGTCGCGGCTGTTCCTGCTGCCGGCGCTTCAGGAGAACTTCATGCACGCGCGATCCGCCAATCGACCTGGGCCCCGGCTGCCTGTTGTCATGGCGGCCCTGTCCGTCTGCATTCTTGCGGCTTCGGCCGCCCCGGCACAGTTCGGCGCCTTGCCCGACCGCTCGTCGCTGATCGATGACGGCGACATGCACGTCATCATTTGCGGCAGCGGGGCCCCGCTGCCGAGCGCGGACCGAGCCCAGGCCTGCACGGCGGTCATCGCCGGTGGCCGGATGTTCCTGGTCGATGTCGGCAACGGATCGGTAGAGAATCTCCGCCTCTGGGGTCTGCCGCTCGACCGGCTCGCCGGGGTGCTCCTGACTCACTTTCACTCCGATCACATTGCGGACCTCGGCGAGGTGGTCTTCTCGAGCTGGGTGGCGGGGCGGACGGAGCCTCTGGACATCTACGGACCAACCGGCGTCGAGCGTGTCGTGGCGGGTTTCGAGATGGCGTACGAACTGGACACGTCGTACCGGATCGCGCATCACGGGGAGGAGATCCTGCCCCCGGCCGGCAGCAAGGCCTTGGCGCGCACGATCAAACTGGTCGAGGATGCGCCGTTCGACGTGTTCTACGAGCAGGAAGGCCTGGCGATCAGCGCCTTCCTGGTAGACCATGAGCCCATCGCGCCAGCGGTGGGATTTCGCTTCGACTTCGGACGCCGCTCGGTCGTGATCAGCGGTGACACAGTGCGCTCCACCAACCTGGAGCAGGCCAGCAAGGACGTCGACGTACTGGTCCACGAGGTCCTGTCCGACGCCGTGATGGGCGGGGCGGCGCGGGCGCTCGGAGGCCTCGGGAACGAACGGCTCGGGAAGATCGTGGCCGATACGCTGGACTACCACATCTACCCGCCGGATCTGCACGCACTGGCAGCGGAGGCGGGCGTCGGCCTGCTCGTGCTGAGCCACCTCGCGCCGCCCCTGCCGGCGGCGCAGGCGGACGGGGTGTTCCTGCGCGGCAGAGCCGAGGATGCGCCGAACGAGGCGATCGTCGCCACGGACGGGTTGCACGTCGTCCTGCCGGCCGGCAGCGACGGATGGACGGTCGAGAACTTTCGGGAGTAGCCGGCGCCCGAACTCGGGTCGACGGGAACGACTACCAGGAGGACTCCGATGCCTCTCTCCGAAGCCAGGGATCCGATTCGCTTTGCGGCCGCCGCGGCGATCGGCTTCCTTGCGGCGCCGGCCGCTGCCGGTGGCCCCAACCTCGATGAACCCACGTTCGTCGACGACGTGGTGCCGATCCTCCACGCCAACTGCGTCTCATGCCACCAGCCCGGCGAGATCGGGCCGATGTCGCTGCGCACCTACCGCGAGGTGCGGCCGTGAGCCCGGTCCATCGCCCGCACGGTCGAGAACGGGGACATGCCGCCCTGGGATGCCGACCCGGGCTACGGACCCTGGTTGAACGACATCAGCCTGAGCGACGGCGAGATCGCCGCGATCGCCCGCTGGGTGGCGAACGGCGCCCCCCGCGGCGAAGGCGACGAACCGGTCCATGAGCGGCCGGAGACCGCGGGCGAGTGGACGCTCGGAGAACCGGACTGGGTGTTCGAGTTCGATCCCCACGAGGTGGCCGCGGAGGGACGGGACGAGTTTCGCGACGTGGTCATCACGACCGGATTCGAGGAGGACCGCTGGATCCGCGCGATCGAGGTTCAGCCGGGAAACCGCAAGGTGCTCCACCACTTCATCCTCTGGCGAGCCGCTGAGGGCGCGACGTTCCAGGAAAGCTGGATGGCGGCCTGGACCGCGGGCAGCAAGCCCTACGAGTTGCCGGCTGGGTCGGCCCGCCTGCTGCAGAAGGGCCGCAAACTGATCGGCGACTTCCACTACCACCCGAGCGGCGAGGCGGCGACCGACAGCAGTCGCATCGGTCTCTGGTTCGCCGAACCCGGAGAAGTCGAGAGGGAACTGATCACGCTGCCGATCCTGAACGTCGGCATCCACATACCGGCGGGCGACCCGAACTACGAATCGGAGGCCGTGAGCCGTGGCTTCGAGTCAGACGTCCTGGTTCACGCGTTCACCCCGCACATGCACTACCGCGGAAAGTCCATGCACTTCAGCGCGGAGCTTCCTGACGGCAGCTCCAGGGACCTGCTCCGGGTCAGCCGCTACGACTTCAACTGGCAGACGACCTACCAGTTGGCCGAGCCGATCCGGCTGCCGGCCGGGACGCGAATCCATGTGAAGGCCGTCTTCGACAACTCGGCCGGCAACCCCAGCAACCCCGACCCGACGGTCGACGTCAGGTGGGGCCTGGAATCCACCGACGAGATGCTGAACGGCCTCGTCGACTACGTCGCGGCGGCGCCTCCAGATCGGTAAGCTGCTCTCCTGTAGAGGCGGTCGACGCGTGGATTCGATCGACTGCCGCTGAGGAGGGCAACGCTGTGAGCGCCATCTACGACCCTGCATATCCGGGCGAGATCATTCGGGACGCGATAGACGCCGAGGGCTGGACCGTCTCGGACGCCGCCTCCCGACTCGGTGTTACCCGGAACACGCTCTCCCGCGTCGTCAATGGCCGGGCCGGCGTTTCACCTCGGTTTGCGTTGGCCTTGGAACGGCTCGGCTGGAGCGACGCTGGACACTGGGTACGCATGCAAGGCGCCTACGATCTCGCGAGAGCCCGGCGAGCCGAGACGGCGGCCTAAGGTCGCCTTCCAGGAGAACCCGATGCCGGACGGTTACATCTATCCCGCAGATGTCGAACGCGACGAGGACGGACGCCACGTCGTTTCGTTTCCGGACTTTGGCTGGGGCGCCACAGACGGCGCGACGAGAGAGGAGGCGCTGGTCGAAGCCAAGGATCTCCTACGGGAGTTGATCGCCACGACGATAAGCGAAGGCGGCGCTCTGCCCGAACCGTCGCCCGCCGACGAGCAGCGGCCTACGGTCGTCCCGCCGGTCCGGATCGCCCTGAAAGCGCGGCTTGCTAGATCTAGATAGCCAGATCGTTCAGGTTGTAGTCGCGGATCACGCGCTCGAACGTCTCGTCGTTGAAGCGGAAGTCGTCCTCCAGACCGGCAAACGGCTGGTAGGCGAACGACGGCTCCCCGGGCCGGTGCTGCCGGCGGGCGTCGATCGCCACGGCGATCACCGACGAGCGATCGAAGATGCGCTGGGCGTCGTGGACGACCTTGTCGGCTTCGACGCCCAGGGCGCCCTTCTGCCCCTCCACCGAGCTGCGGCGGTGGAAGCCGAAGGTGAGCGAGATGCGCAGTTCCGACGAGGTGTTGGCGAACGAGGCGTGGAGCATCTGACGGTTGACGATCGTCACGTCGCCGGCGTCGCAGACGAGCGGCAGGGCTCCCGGTAGCTGCTCGCTTCCGCCGTTGCCCTGCACCCGCGCCTCGATGTCGATCTTCCCGAGCTTGTGCGTGCCCGGGACGACCCAGAGGCAGCTCGCCGGGGCCGTGGGATAGAGCTGCACCTGGAAGTTGAAGCCGTGGATGCCCTCGTCCCAGTCCGGAGAACCCCAGTGGGTGACGCCGTCCTGGTGCCACGCCACGGAACCGCCGAGACCCGGCTGCTTGACGAAGATCGTGTCGGTGAAGGGCACGAAGTCGTCGCCGTTGATCGCCGCGGCGATCTCGAGGAGGAGCGGGTGGCCGTAGAGCCGCAACCCGGAGGGCATCGCCTGGCACATGGAGTTCATGAGGAAGACGATGTCCGCCGGCGCGTCCCGGTCGGGCGAGGGCTGCGTCATCTGCGTCGGGTGACGTCCGCTGAGAAGCCCGGTGCCGCCCCAGGGGTCCGCCAACGGCTTGGCGAAGAGATACGGCGGGCGGGCGTAGTCGAGCCCCAGCGCCGGCCGCCCCTGCGCGTCCACTTTCGCGTCCGGACCGACCGGCGCGCGCTCCAGCATCTCGTTCGCGTCGCGGCGCAGCTCGGCCACTTCGTCGCCGTCGATGAGTCCTTCGAAGACGTAGAACCCGTGCGTCCAGTACGCCGCGAGGATGTCCGGATGGAGCCGGCCGCCGTCGGTCAGTCGAATCGGCCCCCGATTGCCGATCTCCGCGGCGATGCGCAGCCCCTCGTCCTGGTACGCCGCCAACCCGGCCGCGTGCTCCGCCCGGGTCGGCGTCGTCACCGGGTCGCTGGCGCTCTGCGTGTCGTTCATGGGGGTGGATGCGATTCTAGCGGTCGGCCGGCGAGTCCTCCGCCGAACGCTGAAACGCCCATAGCGCGCTTCGTGTGCGCAGATACATCGTCTTCCCGTCGATCGCCGGCGTCGCCGTCGCCAGGTCGTCGAGGTCCGAGACGGCCAGCGGCTCGAGAGAGCCGTCGCTCGGCAGCACGACGAGCTTGCCCGATCTCGAGAGCAGGTAGAACTTCCCGTCCGCCACGATAGGCGACGCGTAGAAGCTGTCGACGGCTCCCTCGAGGCGGCCCTGCTCGATGAGTTCTCCCGTCGCGGAGCGGAGCGTCGTCGTGATGCCGCTGTCGTCGACCATGAGGAGAACGCCGTCGTCGACGATCGGCGACGGGAGCTGCGGGATCTTGCGGTGGTAGGTCCACCGTGTGTGCGTGGCCGTCAGGTCTCCTCTGAGATCCGCTGCCGGCAGCTCGATGGCGAGGATGCCGTTGCGGCTGTCGAGAGCCGACTGGAAGTACGTCCAGTCGCCTTCGTCGAGGTGGCCGTCGCCCGCCAGATCGAAGTAGGACAGGAGGTTGCTCACCAGGCCCTCCGGCGCCTCGTCCTGGGAGATCTTCCCGTCCCCGTCGCCGTCGTGCTCGGCGACGACTTCGCTGAAGGGGTCGAGCCGGACGTGGCGCCCTTCCTCGTTCAGCGGCATGGCGTAGCCGTTGATGAAGAGGAGATCGTCCTCGACCGCCGCGGTGGACTTCATCTCGAACGAGAGGCCGCTCACCCACCAGAGGCGTTCCCCCGTCGCGGCCGAGTAGCCGGTGAGGAAGAACGAGCCCGGCACGACGATCTGGAGCTCGCCGCCCTCGGGATGGTGGAGGGTGGGCGTCGAGTGGCCGCTTCTCGCGGCCGTGCGCTCGGTGCGCCAGGCCAACTCGCCGGACCCGGCGTCCACGGCCAGGATGTACGAGTCCCGCTGCTGGTCGACCACGAGAACCACGTTGCCCGCGGCGAGGATCGGAGAGGCGCCCATGCCGTAGATATTGTCGAAGGGACCGAGGGGGTGGCGCCAGAGTTCCTCGCCGTCGACCGTGTAGCAGAGCAGGCCGAAGTCGCCGAAGAAGACCCAGACGCGCTCGCCGTCGGTGACCGCCGACGGCGACGCGGGCCCGTTGCGGTTGTCGAGCGTCTCGGTCCGCGGCCTGGGCGCCTCGCGCCGCCAGAGCTCCGACCCGGTCTCGCGATCGAGGGCGATCGTGTAGAGCGCTTCGCCTTCCGAGGCCGTCAGGAAGATCCGCTCGGCGCTCAGGATAGGGGACGAGTCGCCGGCCGGAGTCGCCGTCCGCCAGAGGAGGTTGCGGTCGGGTCCCACTTCGACCGGCAGGGCGCCGGCCTCGACGGCGCCGCCGCCGTTCGGTCCGCGGAACCGCGACCACTCCGCGGTCTGGGCCCAGGCGAGGGACGAGAGAAAGAGAGCGCCCAGGATCGAGAGCGCGAGCGCGGCAGAAGATCCCGAAGCCGGCGCTTTGCGCCGGATGCCGGCGGGGACGCCGGCGCACCCAGTTTCTGCCGCGCTCGCGCTCTGCTGTCTCAAAGCAGATCGCCGCCGCAGGCTGAAGCGCAGGTGCCGTGCGCCTCGAAGGCCTGCACGACGTTCTTGCCGCTGCGCCAGCGATGGACCTCGTCCGGCCCGTCGACCAGGCGCTGGGCGCGAATGCCGCGGTACCAGCGGGCCAGCGGCGTGTCCATGCTGTAGCCGAGGGCGCCGTGGAGCTGGATCGCGGTGTCGACCACCTGGTGCACCATGTTGGCGAGGAAGACCTTGGCGATACCGTTCTCGACCCGCAGGTCCATGCCGTTCTCCGCCTTGTAGGCGATGTGGAGCAGCATGAGCCGGGCCTTGTAGAGCTCGGCGGCGCAGTCGGCGAGCATCCAGCGCACCCCCTGGCGGTCGGCGAGGCGCTTGCCGAACGTCACCCGCTTGATCGTATGCCCGACGGCGAGGTCGAGGGCGCGCTGCGCCATCGCCACGTTGTGCATGCCGTGACGCAGCCGTCCGTAGGCGAGGCGGTGCTGGCCCATCGCGAAGCCCTGGCCGCGGCCGCCGAGGAGGTTCTCCTTCGGGACGATGAGGTTCTCGATGCGAATCTCCGAGTGCGAGCCTCCGAGCTTCAGGCCGAGATCGGTGTGCGGCTGCATCGTCTCGATGTCGCGGACGATCCTGTAGCCCGGGTTCGGCAGCTCGACGAGGAAGGTCGAGAACTGCCGGTGGCGGGCCACGTCGGGATCGGTCTTCGCCATGACGAGGGCGACGTCGGCGACGCTCGCGGAGGAGCTGAACCACTTCTCGCCGTTCAGCACGTAGTTGTCGCCGTCGAGAACGGCCGAGGTCTGCATGCCCGTGGCGTCCGCGCCGGCGGCTCTCTCGGTCATCGAGTAGCAGATGCGCTTTTGGCCCGCCAGCAGCGGCTTCAGGAAGCGCTCCTTCTGGTCCTCGGTGCCGTTCTCGAGCAGCGTCAGCATGGTCGCGTCGTCGGGACCCTGCGTGTTGAGGGAGAGCGCTCCGAGGAAGCTCTCGCCGAGTTCCATCTGGACCAGCGCGTTGGCTAGCGGCTTGAGACCCATTCCGCCGTACTCCTCCGGGATGAAGGGGCACCACAGCCCCTGCGACCTCGCCTTCTTGCGGAGTGCGGCCAGCACCTCGTCGAAGTTCTCCGGAGTGCATCCCTCTTCGGCCGGGATGCACTCGTTCTGGACGAACTCGCGCACCCTGGTGCGCACCGCCTTGGTCTCGGCTGGAATCTCGAAATCGATCATCGTTGCTCCTTCAGTGGTTCTATCGAGGGCGGTCTCAGAAAATCGCCAGTGCGTTGATCGGCGAGCCGGTGCCGGTTTCGACGGCCAGCGGCCCCGCCACGAGCAGGAACTCCCAGCGACCCAACTCGGCCGCCGTCTCGGCGACGGCCTCGAGGTCCTGGTTGTCGAAGATGTCGAGGCCCATGGCGACGATCGTGAGAATGTGCACCGGAAGATCGACGCCCTCCACCTGCGATGGAACCACGTCGAGGGCAGCATCGGAGCCGATGAACGAGATGTCGCGGGCGCGCACCCAGGGCATCGTCGAGCCGTGGAGGCCGGCCGCGTTCCGCGATACGTCCCAGGGTCCGACTTCGGCGCGCCGCGCCCAGCGCCCGGTGCGGATGAAGATCGCGTCGCCGGAACGGACGCGGAGTCCGGCCATCTCCTCGAAGGCCTCGAGGTCCTCCGTGTAGATGGGCGTCCCCGGTTCCAGGTAGGGCACACCCTTGAGGCGCGGAATGTCGAAGACGATGCCCCTCGTGACGATGCCGCCCCGGAGGTTGAAGATGGAAGACCGCGTGCAGCCTTCTTCGGTCACCGTGTCCTGCGAGTAGCCGTTGTACATCTTCCCCTTGTAGAGGATGTGGCAAAGCGCGTCGATGTGGCTGTGCGAGTAGCCGTGGTAGCTGATCTCGTAGCGATCGCTCACGCCGCCGCGAAACGCGGGCTCCTCGTCGGGATCGGGCAGCCGCAGGATCGCGCGCTCGAAGGGGAACGGCACGTCGACGGCCTGCTCGATGATCAGCGGATGGGCGAGCGAAACGGAGATGCCCTCCGTCGCCAAGGCCAGAGCCTCGAGGCGCTTCTCGGGCGTGATCAGGTTGGCCGTCCCGAGCTGGTCGTCATCGCCCCAGCGACCCCAGTTGGAGAGCTCCTCCATCAGGCGCTCGATGTCCGCCTGGGTGAGATCACGCGACTCGGGAGAGTAGCTCGGTGCGGGTTCGAGTGAGGATGCGAGTGCTCCCGAATCCGATGGCGGCTCAGTCTCCTGCTCCTGGGCCGCGCAGGCGGCAACCAGCAGCGTGCAAGCCATGGCGAGCCCCAGATGTGTGGCCTTCATTCTCTTCCCTCCCTGTTGCGGATTCGCGCCGATTCTGCCGCATCAGGGCACCGGCGGCATGTTCCCCCAGAAGTTATACCGTGGTATAACCCGTACCCATGCACACCACCAATCTCCGCAAGGTCGGCGGCTCGGTCATGCTCGCGGTGCCGCCGGTGCTTCTCGATCTCCTGAACCTGGCTGCCGGCTCCAAGGTGGACATCGGTGTCGAGGGCGACCGCCTGATCGTTGCGCCAAGAACCCGTCCCAGTTACTCGCTAGACGAGCTGCTGGCGATGTGCGACGAGACCGCTCCGGCCGACGAGGGAGATCGGGCATGGTTTGATGGCCCGTCCGTCGGCAGAGAATTGTTGTAGTGCGCCGCGGCGAGATCTGGCTCGTCAGCCTCGATCCCGCCGCCGGTCATGAACAGCGGGGGAGGCGGCCGGTCCTGATCGTGTCGCCCGCGCCCTTCAACGAGTTGACCAGGACGCCGGTCGTCCTTCCAATCACTACCGGTGGCAACTTCGCGCGCCGGCGCGGCTTCACGGTCTCGCTCGACGACGCGGGTACGCGAACGGTCGGTGTGGTCCGTTGCGACCAGCCGCGCACCCTGGATCTGGCCGCCCGGAACGGGAAGCGTCTCGAATCCACCTCCGAGCAGATCATGGACGAGGTACTCGCTCGCCTCGCCGCAATCCTGACCTAGAGGGGCCGCGGGCAGTTCCCGGCGGGCACAGACCGGCGCTGGCTCCAGCTAGTAGTGCACGCCCTTGACGGGACGTGGCGCCGGGGTCGTTCGCGGGCCTTCGACTCGATGGTGCATCTCCTCGTAGGAGGCGCCGCCCTGTACCTTGTCGATCATCTCGTCGGGGTCGAAGTCGATGCCGACGCGGTTGCGGGCAAAGTCGGGGCCTCTGATGTAGGCCAGCCCCTCCGCCTTGGTGGGGAAGTTGTCGACCTGCGTCTCGACCCTGTTGCCGTCGGGATCGGCGTAGTAGATCGAGGTGGTCATGCCGTGGTTCGTGCACCAGTAGGGCTTGACGCCGTTTGTCGCGAGCCTGGCGTAGGTCTGCACGACGAGTTCGTCCATGGTTCGATACTCGAAGGCGAAGTGGTCGTAGCCCTGGTTTCCGGCGCCGCGCTCGAGCTTCCTGTCCTGGACGAGCAGGATGCGCAGAAGGCGGTGGTCGAAGCGCAGCAGGGCCAGCGTCTCGCTGCGCTCGGCGACCTCGCAGCCCAGCGCCTGCACGTACCAGTCGACCATCGGCTCCAGCTTCCTGGTGCGGATCACGGTGTGGACGAGCTCGGAGGGCGCGACGGTTTCGCTCTCCTGGGACGCCGCGTTGCCTGGTGCTGGCAGGCTGTCCGGATCGAAGGCGACGCCGGCGGAGGGTTTCTCCAGGCCTGCCGCCTCCCCCAGATAGGGCTCGAGATCCTCGATTCGATCGAAGCGGTCGAGGAGCATCTCGATGCGATTGCCGCTCGGGTCGGCATAGAGGAGTGAAACGCTGTCGCCGTAGCGCCTGGCTGTGCGGGGCTCGATGCCCCCGAGTCTGAGAGCGTGGTAGTTGGCGCCGAGTTCGGTGAGCGAGTCGTAGCTGAAGGTGAAGCGATCCCAGCCGAGAAGGCCGGCATCCGGCACGGGCTTGCCGCCTCGCGCGAAGATCGAGACGCGATGATGCTCGATGTCGTAGGAGCACCAGGCGCCGCCGCGCGCCGGTCTCCCGGCTTCCACGGGTGCCCGGGCGACGTGGTTCGGTCGGCAACGAAGCAGCGTGTCGTAGAACTCCAGTGCCTCGTTCAGGTCGCCGACTCTCACCGCCAGGTGGGCGAAGTCCGAGGGCGACACGATGTCGGCGCCTGTCGCCGCCCGCGCCGAGCCCACGCCCAGGCAAACCCCTGCCGTCACCATCGCTCCCTCCAGGAAGCGGCGCCGATCCATCGACCTGCTTGGCTGCCTTCTGCGGCGCACGCTGCTAGTTTGCCACTGTGTCGCCTGGGAGGAGTACATGAATCGGCGCGGGAGGTTGAACTTGAGGCTCGTGGTTCTCTCACTCGTGTCACTCGTGGCCATCGCGACAGGTGGTCAGGCGCAGGAGCCGAAGACTGTCCGCATCGACACCCTGAGCGTGATGGACACGCTCTACCACCTGTCGGGCGGCGGGGCCAACTCGCTCGCGCTCATCGACGAGGTCAACGGCGGCGTCGTGTTGATCGACACGAAGCGCCCGGGATGGGGCCAGGCGGTGCGGGACGCCCTGGACGGGGTGACGGATCTTCCGGTCACGACGATCATCAATACCAACGCCCATCCGGATCATGCCGGAAGCAACGGCGAGTTCGGAACTGCCGGCCTGATCGTGGCGCACGAGAACACGAAGGCGAACATGGCCCGGATGGACCTCTACTCGGGTACGAACGCCGCCTCGTTGCCCACGAAGACGTTCGCCGACCGGTTCTCGCTGCTCGAAGACATCGACCGCATCGAGCTGTACCACTTCGGACCCGCCCATACCGATGGGGACATCATCGTCGTCTTCCCCGCCAAGGGGGTGGCGCACATGGGAGGCCTGTTTCCGTCGAAGGCGACGCCGGTCATCGACAGGCAGAACGGCGGCAGCGGCGTGGCCTTTCCGGACACGCTGGCGAAGGCGGTTGCCGGGATCCCGGGTGTGAGTCGTGTGATCACGGGCCACGGCGAGGCGCCTGTGACGTACGCCGGACGGGGTCGCCGGGAGACCGGGGCGGACCGGCCCTGGACGGGGTTCATGACGTGGGACGATCTCAAGGAGTACGCGGACTTCAATCGCGACTTTCTGGAGGCCACGGAAGAAGCCTTCCAGGCCGGCCTGAGCGTCGAGGAGGCGGCGGCGACCCTCGAGCTGCCCGGGCGCTACAGGGACTACGGCATGGAACACGCGAGAGCGAACATCGAAGCGATCTACGATGAGCTGGCGAACCGGTAGCGGGCCGCGCATGACCGGGCGACTCATGGCGCTGCTCGCGTGTGTCGCATTCGCTCTGGTCGGTTCGACCGAGACACGTGCCGACGACTGGCCGGAGTTTCGAGGCAAGGGCCGCCTCGGCGTCTGGCACGAGACCGGGCTCCTGGAGAAGTTCCCCGCCGATGGCCTCAAGGTGCTCTGGCGGACCCCGATCAAGGCAGGCTTCGCGGGCCCCGCCGTGGCCGACGGTCGCGTCTTCATCACGGATTTCGAAGCCACGCACGGCATGCGCGGAACCGAGCGGGCGCTCGCACTCGATGAGGCGAGCGGCCGCATCCTGTGGACCCGGGAATGGGAGGCGGACTACGCGGGAATCCAGTGGGAAACGGGCCCCGGCGCGACGCCGACGGTCGACGGCGACCGCGTCTACACCCTGGGACGCACGGGCGTCCTGTCGGCGTTCCACGTCGAAACCGGGCAACTCCTCTGGCGCAAGGAATACGCCGAGGACTACGGCGTCGACCGGTTGCAGTGGGGGTTCGACTGGGGCTTCGCCAGCGCGCCGCTCGTCGACGGCCCGCGGCTCATCTGCTTCGTCGGCGGCCCGGAGAACGCGCGGGTCGTGGCGTTCGACAAGATGACCGGCGAGGAGATCTGGCGCGCGCTCGACAGCGAAGCGGACCTCGGCGTCGCGCAGCCGATCATCATCGAGGCCGGCGGCGCGCGGCAGCTCATCGTCTGGAATCCGGAAGAGGTCGTCTCGCTCGATCCGACCAACGGCGAGTTCTACTGGCGGCAGCCCTACACGGTCGGCGGCGCGATGACCGTCGCGACGCCGGTGCAGGTCGGATCGCAACTGTTCTTCACGACCTTCTACGACGGACCCCTGATGCTGAACCTCGACCAGGACAGGCCCGGCGCCACCGTCGCCTGGAAGGGCTCGAGCAACAGCGAGATCCAGACCGACGGGCTCCACGCCGTCCTGGCGACGCCGATCATCGAGGGCGGGACCATTTACGGCATCTGCAGCTACGGCCAGTTGCGCGGCCTGAGCGCCGAGACAGGCGAGCGCCTCTGGGAAACGCAGGAAGCGACCGGAGAACGACGGCGCTGGGTGTCCGGCTTCCTGGTCCGGAACGGCGACCGGGTCTTCATCAACAACGACCGCGGCGACCTGATCATCGCCAGGCTGAGTCCTTCCGGCTACGAAGAAATCAGCCGGACGCATCTCATCACGCCGACGTCGCGCCCAGGCAACCGCCGGGAACTGCGCTACGTGAGCTGGGTTCACCCGGCGTACGCCAACAAGCACATCTACGTGAGAAACGACGAGGAGATGATCTCCGCGTCGCTGAACCAGGCTGATTACCAGTGACGTCCGGAGCCACCATGCGACCTCCTCGACTTCTTCTCGCGGCGATCCTGGGGACTCTCCCGGCGTTCGCGCCCCTTTCACCTGCCGCGGGCGAGGAGCGCTCGGCGTTCTTCGGCGACTTGCATGTGCACACCGCCTACTCGTTCGATGCCTTCTCGTTCGCCACGCGGACGACCCCTGACGACGCGTACCGCTTCGCTGCCGGAGAGGCGATCTTGCATCCCTCGGGAAACGAGATTCAGCTCGACCGGCCCCTCGACTTCTACGCCGTGACGGACCACGCGGCGTACCTGGGGGTCCTGCGCGCTCTCGCCGACCCCGGCCACCCGCTCGCGGACGACCCCGAGGTCAGGCGCTACGTCGACGCGACGACGGTCAAGACGCGAGGCGGCTACCTGCCGGGCGCCCAGGAGTTCGTGGCCCGGCACGCGGACGCGGAGATACTCCGGACCGCGTGGCAGGAGATCGTCGCCGCGGCGGAACGCCACTACCGGCCGGGCACCCTGACGACCTTCATCGGCTACGAGTACACCCCCTCGCGGGACGGCGGCAACCTGCACCGGAACGTGATCTTCCGGGGCGGCACCGCACCCCGGGAACCGTTCAGCCGGCTCGACTCGGCGAATCCCGAAGACCTCTGGAGCTGGATGGATCGCCTCCGCGACGAGGGCATCGAGGCACTGGCGATTCCGCACAACTCGAACGGATCGGACGGCTGGATGTTCCAGACGGAGACGTTCGCCGGGGGCCCGCTCGACGCCGAGTACGCGACGAAACGGATGCGCAACGAGCCCGTCGTCGAGATCACGCAGGTCAAGGGCACGTCCGAGACCCATCCCTTTCTGTCGCCCAACGACGAGTGGGCCGACTTCGAGATCTTCCCCTTTCGCGTCGGCCAATGGGCCAAGAGCCGGCCCAGGGGCAGCTACGTCCGCCAGGCGCTGCTGGACGGCATCGCGTTTCAGAGGCGGGAGGGCTTCAACCCGTATCGGCTGGGGTTCGTCGGCGCCAGCGACACCCATAACTCGGGCTTTGTGTTCGACGAGGAGAAGCACACCGGCAAGGTCGGCGTGCACGACTTCGACCCGGTCAGCAGGGGCTCCGTCCCGGCCGACGTCGTCGACGGCGTGCCGACATATCGCGAGGTCTTCCGCCGCTATTACAGCAACTCGGGCCTGACCGGCGTCTGGGCCGAGGAGAACAGCCGGGAGGCCATCTACGCGGCTCTGCGCCGCAAGGATACCTTCGCCACGTCGGGCACCCGCATCCGGGTGCGCATGTTCGCCGGCTACGGCCTGCCCGACGACCTGCACCGCCGTGACGACATGGCGGCCGTGGGCTACGAGCGTGGCGTCGCCATGGGAGGCGAGCTCGACGCCGATCGAGGCGGCAGTCCCGCGTTCGCGGTCCGCGCGCTGCGCGACCCGTCCGGCGCTCCGCTCCAGCGTCTCCAGATCGTCAAGGGCTGGGTCCAGGACGGCGACCGCCACGAGCAGGTCTTCGACGTCGCCTGTTCCGACGGGCAGCGGCCGGATCCCGGTATGCACCGATGTCCGGACAACGGCGCCTCCGTCGACCTGTCCAACTGCGCCATCAGCCAGGACGTGGGCGACGCCGAGCTGGGAGCGACCTGGAGCGATCCCGGCTTCGACCCTGAGGCTCACGCGTTCTACTACGTCCGCGTCCTTGAGAACCCGACCTGCCGCTGGTCCACGTGGGACGCCGTGAAGGCGGGTGTAGCGCCGCGCGTATCCCTGCCGGCGACGATCCAGGAGCGCGCCTGGTCGTCGCCGATCTGGATCGTTCCCGGCAGCTAGCGCGCTAGTAGGGCGGCGCCGGATCGAGGCCGACGTCGTTCGCCGCGCCGGCCCTGTGGGAGCGACCCGGCAGGAGCTCGGTGAGGCGACGCTCTTCCTCGGGCTGATCGGCGACCTGGAGCACGTTCTTGCGCGAAGGGTTCCGCGGCAGCAACGCGCGAAGCCGCTCCTTCGTGCCGGCGTGCTCGGGACCGCTCGCCAGGTTGCGCCACTCGTTCGGATCGGTGTCGTGGTCGTAGAGCTCTTCGCCGTCGGGATAGGTCGTGTAGCGCCAGCGCTCGGTGCGGATCGAGTGCCTGTCCGCCGCGTCGGAGGTGATCGCGGGGTGATCCCAATCCGCTTCGGGGTCCTCGAGCAGTGGCCGCAGGCTCTCGCCGTCGAGGTCCTCGCGTCCGGGGATCCCGGCGAGATCCGCCAGGGTGGGATAGATGTCGAGCAGTTCGGCGGTCCGGTCGCAGAACTCTCCCTGCGCCTCGATCCCGGGGCCGGCGAAGATGATCGGCACGCGGCAGGAGCGCTCCCAGAGCGTGTACTTGCGCCACTGGTTCTTCTCGCCTAGCTGCCATCCGTGGTCGGTCCATAGGACGATGACCGTGTTTCCGGCGTGCGGCCCCTCGTCGAGCGCCTTCAGCACGCGCCCCACGTTCGCATCGGCGAAGTTGATGCACGCCAGGTAGGCCGCTATGGCGCGGCGCCACTGCCCGGTCGCCGTCACCAGCTCGTGGTCTTCCAGACCGCGCTCCGTTGGCGCGGACTCAGGAACGTCGTCGAGGTCGTTCGCGAGCCAGGGCGGCAGCTCCATCTCGGCCTCGGGGAACTTGTCGAAGTACTTCCTGGGGGCGTAGAACGGCAGGTGCGGGCGGTAGAAGCCGCAGGCCAGGAAGAACGGCCGGGAGTGGTCTCTCGACAGGTAGTCAGCCGCCCAGTTGGCGAGCTGGGTGTCGGTCGTCTCCTCGTCGTCGACGTCGAGGGAGCCCCAGTCGAAGCCGCCGCGGTCGAGTTCGTTCACGGGGTAGCCGGAGGCCCAGAGAAAGCCTCGGAAGCTGTTGTAGTAGTGCCACGAAGCGGCCTCGTTCTGGCTTTGGTGAAACGTCTTGCCGCCGCCGATCGCTTCATAGCCGTGCTGCATGAAGTGTTGCGGCAGGGTGACGGCCCGCGGCATCGCGTCGCGCCAGACGTCGCCGTTGCCGTAGCAGCCGGACGTGGTCGGCCGCCTGCCGGTCATCAGACTCGCCCGGGAGGGGTTGCAGGCGGGCGTCTGGCAGTAGGCCCGGCGGAACGTGACGCCGCGGCCGGCGAGCGCGTCGATGTTCGGCGTGACCGTCTGCGGGTGTCCGTCGAGGACGCCGATCCAGTCGTTCAGATCGTCGATCGAGATCATCAGGACGTTCGGGCTTCCGGCGGCCGGCTCCCGACTGCCCGCGCAGCCCGCGGCGAGGGCGCCGAGCCCCAGGCCCCCGAGCCCCAGGTTCCCGAGCAACTCGCGCCGCGAGAGCGTTCCGCTCAAGGCGAGCCGATCCCGCCAACCGAGATCAGTCCCGAGTCCTTGGTTGGATCGTACTCGGGATTCGGCGTTGGCAGCTCGAGATCCACGCTTGCGAGATAGTCGTCGAGCAGGCGTGAGAGCCGGCGAGCGACCTCGGGACGAAACCGGCTGAGGTCGGTGGTCTCCGAGAGATCCAGATCGAGGTCGTAGAGGACCTCGCGCCCGGACTCCAGCTCGCGAATGAGTTTGTGATGGTCGAGACGGATCGCTGCCTGAGGAGTGACGTGCTTCATGTTGCGATAGGCGCCGTAGTACCAGATGAGAGGCTCCGTACGCCGATCGACTTCGCCGGCTCCTCCGTTTGCCAGCACGCCGGCCAGACTGCCGCCGTCGAGATGGTTGGGAAGCCGATCGCCCGCACCCAACCAGTCGGCGATCGTTGGCAGGAGGTCGTAGCCGATGGCCGGCGCATGACTCTGGCTGCCCGCGGCGATACCGGGACCCCGCACGATGAGCGGTACTCGAATGCCGCCTTCCCACACGTGCGTCTTGCCCATCGACAGCGGAACGTTGCTGGTCACGGGGCGGTCCGATTCGCCGCCGTTGTCGGAGGTGAAGATGACGTAGGTGTCGCCGGCGATGCCGAGAGCGTCGATCCTGTCGAGGATCTTGCCGACGCTCTGGTCCAGCTCGTCGGTCATTGCGCCGTACGTACTGTTCGAGTGAATAGCGCTCGAATAGCCGTGATAGCGCGAAACGGTTTCCGGCTTCGCCAGGACCGGCGTATGGACCGCGTAGTAGGAGATCTGCAGTAGAAAGGGTCGCTCGGAGGCGCCGTGCCTCTCCAGAAAGGCGAGAGATCGCTCGGTGATCTCACCGGTGCGCTTGGGATCGGGCATGCCCTGCCTTCCGGGCGCGTTCGTCGTGAGGCCGTCGTGCTCGTCGTAGCCATGACGCTCCGGCGAGCCGCCGCCCATGTGCCATTTGCCGATGTGGCCTGCGACGTAACGCGAATCCTGCAGCTTGAGAAACTCCGCGATCGTCAGCTCCTCATCGGCCAGATCAGAGACCGGGAGCGGCACGTGCATCGGCTTGTTGCGGTAAAAGTCATCGTAGAAGAACTGGTATACGGCACGGCCGGTCTCGTCGGGCACGACGTCGATGATGTCGGTGGATCCCAGCCGGGCAGCGGTCTTTCCCGTTTGAATCGACATGCGGGTCGGTGAGCAGTTCGGCGCCGGCGAGTAGGCGTTGGAGAAACGCATGCCTTGCGACGCCAGGCGCTCGAGATTGGGTGTGCGGTAGAGGTCGCTCTTCGAGTCGGGGACGCGCTCGTCCATCTGCACCGAGGTTCCCGTCCAGCCGAGGTCGTCCGCAAGCAGGAGAACGATGTTGGGGGACTCCGAGACCGCCGGAGAGGACACGACAGTGGCGAGCAAGAGGGGTGCGAACTTCTCTCTCATTGGCTCCTCCTGAGAACCGGGCCGACAGGGGCGAGGATCGCCTCCTTTAGACCGTAGCAGTTGTAGAGTGTCGTCTCGCTACTGGCTACCAGGTTACGGAGGTGAGCGATGAGAAGTCCGACTGCCGAACGGAGCGGTGCGAAGCGGGTCTCACCCATCGCTGCCCAGATGGCCGGCAAGGACGACCAGGCGCGCGAGCGGGTGCTGGCGAGCATTGCGGAGCTCGGTCTCAACGAGAACCTGCCCGAGCTCGAGACCCAGGGGTACACGGTGCTCCCGGGCGTGCTGTCCGAAGACCGGATCGAGCGCGCCAGGGCGGCCATCCTGCGGCGCGTTGAGAGGACGACGGGCAAGAAAGTCGATCCCGACACGGCCACCTCCGACGACTTCAGCGGTATGGCGTATCAGCACTACCTGATCTTCGAGGATCCGGTCTTTCCCGAGATCCTGCTGGAGCCGAAGCCGCTCGCGATGATCACCTATCTGCTTGGTGAGAGTTGTGTGTTGTCTTCCATGGGCAGTCACTTTCGCGGGCCCGGCGGCATGCCTTTGTCGGTGCACGCCGATGGGGTTCGAGTCGGCATGACCGAGACGTCCCTGGTCGCCAACTGCAACTACGCTCTGACGCCCTACAGCCGGGAAGCGGGCGCGCTGGTGCTTTTCCCGGGAAGTCATCGAAAACAGCGCCAGCCCACGGCCCACGAGAACTGGATGGCGGGCCATCAGACCGTTCCGGAGATCATGGCGAAGAAGCTCGATCCGGAAGAGCTGGACGCCCTCGAGTGGACGGCGCCGCGAGGTGGCGTAACCCTGGAGCTCGATCCGGGAGATGCCGCGATCTGGCACGGCAACTCGTGGCACGGCGGTTGGCGACGGGAGTTGCCGGGCGCCCGCATCAATCTCGCGGTCTATTTCTGCCGGCCTCATCTTTCGACACAGGAGCGACGTGGCGATACGCGGTATCCCGAGGTGTTCGAGCGCTATGCCGGCGAGCCCCGGTTCGCCCGTCTGATGGGAGAGAGGATCTTCAACGGCTGGCGTGAGGAAGGGCCGGACTTCACGGGCGCGAAGACCTCGCCCAGCGGCTTCTTCGACTGAGCGCCTCTGAGCGGCTCGCGCAAGGGTGGAAACGGGCTACTTGCCCTCGGCCGCCCAGCGCTTCATCAGGGCGATGTTGCGGCTCAAGATGGCCGCGGATTCGGGGTTCGCGCTCACGCGCTTGGAGTACGCGGCCATTTCGCTGTCGTACATGGCTGCCGATTCCGCGCCGTGGTCGTTCGTGCGCTCGATCCAATCGTCCATGCGCTTCCTGAGTTCCTTCAGTTGCGCCTGGTGCTTCGGATCGCCGGCCAGGTTCCGGACTTCGAACGGGTCGTTCGCCAGGTCATAGAGCTCCTCCGCGGGGCGGGTGGGAGTGAAGAGAAGCTGCTGCGTCTCGTTCAGCGTCCCGGCCGCATGAGCCTCCCGCAGCGCAATGACGATGCTCTTTCCGTCCTTGTAGAGGTTGGGTTGCAGGTGGGGGCGGTCGGGCAGGAAGTTGCGGATGTACTTGAAGCGCGCCGTCCGTAGGGCCCTGATGTAGTCGACCGTCTCGTCGCAGCGGTCGCGAGCGGCGAAGACCGCCGTCCGCTCCTCGTAGTCCCCGGCGAGGATGTCGCGGGAGTGCATGTGGTCGGGAATCTCGATTCCGGCGAGTGCGAGCGAAAGGGCCGCGATGTCGATGTGCTCCACGAGGTCGTCGCGCACCTGCCCGGGCTCGATCGTCGGTCCGGCGATGACCAGGGGCACGTGCATGCCTTCGTCGTAGAGGAACTGCTTCCCCCTGGCATGGCTGATTCCGTGGTCGGTCATGAAGAGAACGACCGTGTCCTCGAGGTCGCCCTCGTCGTCGAGCCGCGCGATGACGTCGCCGACGAAGCTGTCGGTGAGCCGAACCGAGTCGAGGTAGGCCGCCCAGTCCGCCAGCAGGACCGGATCGTCCGGGTAGTAGGGCGGGAGTTTCACGTCGGAGGGATCGGTCCTGCTCCCCAGGAGCTTCTCGACGCGGTCGCTGATCCGCCGGAACGACTCGAGCGACCGGCCGCGGTGCTTTCCGCCGGGGAGATGGACCTGGGCGAAGAAGGGCTGGCCGGGTCGACGCTCACTCCAGTCGGGGCCGTCGTACATGGCCTGGTCCCACTCGAAGTTGTAGTGCGTCTTCCCGATGGTGGCTCGGTCCGTGTTGGGCCAGCCGGTGATCGCGGTGTAGTAGCCGGCTTCCTGGAACAGCTCGGGGATCGGCCGGATGCCGGGAGGCAGGTGGATCTTCAGCTCCCCCTGGCTGCTGTTGTGGTGATGAGCGCCGATGGAGGTCTGGTACATCCCGGTGATGAACGCTGAGCGGTTGGGCGAGCAGACCGGCGCCGTGACGTACGCATTGGTGAAGTGCACTCCGCGGCTCGCCAGGCGATCGAGATGCGGCGTCTCGATCACCGTCTCTCCGTAGGAGGAGAGATTGGCCGACATGTCGTCGACGATGATCCAGAGGATGTTCGGCGGTTCGGCCGCCTGCAGGGGAAGCGCTGCCAGCGCTCCCAGGGCGAGGACGAGGGCGGCGGTGCCGGCTCGGTGCGTTGTCATGGCCTGATTGTCGCCTACGGCGTCAGATTTTTCCACCTGCGTTAGAATCCCGGCCATCATGATCACACGCCGAGAAGCAGTCAAGAGCGTCGCCGCCGCGTCTGCGGGGTCCGCCCTGGGAGCCGCCTTCAGCTTCGCGAAAACGAACCGGGCGAACCTGCTCTTCCTGTGCTCCGATCAGCACCAGACCGCCGCGACGGGCTGCTACGGCAGCAACGAAGCGCAGACGCCCCACATCGACGAGATCGCCTCCGACGGCGTCCGCTTCGACCGCGCCTACTGCAACGCGCCTGTCTGCGTCCCCTCCCGCGGGTCGATCATCACCGGCCTCCACCCCTGCAGGCACGGGGCGAAGATCCTGCGGGACCCGCTGCCCAACGAGGCGCGCACGGTCGCCCACTACTTCAAGGATCACGGCTACGTCACCGGCGCGATCGGCAAGATGCACTTCGTCGACGAGACGCGGCGGCACGGCTTCGACCACAGGCTCCATCGCCCAGACCACGACAAACGGCTCACCCAGGCCGAGCAGCAGGCGTTTCGAGACGATCAGTACGTGAACTATCCCGCGGACGGCGGGTACGCGACCGGGCTGAGCGGCTCCGCCTCGACCCTGCCGGAGCGGTACTTCCCCGATACCTTCTTCGCCGAGGAGTCGGTCGCCTTCCTGCGCGAGAACAAGGACCGGCCGTTCTGCCTGTGGACGTCGTTCTACATGCCGCATACGCCGCTGGTGCCGGCGAAGCAGTACTGGGACATGTACGACGGAATCACTCTCAGTCTGCCCGAGCGTTCGGACCGGGAGCTGGAGGACGGCTTCGAGGGGCACCTGATTCGCTCCAGGCAGCGCGGCTGGTACGACCAGGAGGACGACTCTCTGCGCGAAGCGATCCGCGGCTACTACGGCAACATCTCCCAGACGGACGCCAACGTCGGGCGGGTGTTCGACACGTTGCGCGAGCTGGGGCTCGACAAGAACACCGTGGTCGTCTACACCTCGGACCACGGCGAGATGGCCGGCGCGCACCGCACGTGGACCAAGCACAACATGTACGAGCAGAGCGTCAGCGTGCCGCTGATCGTGCGGATGCCGGACCGGATGGAAGCCGGAACGGCCCGCACGCAGCTCATCGAGCACACCGACCTGCTGCCGACCCTGACCGAGCTGTGCGGGCTGGGGAGTCCCTCCTCCGGGATCGACGGCCGGAGCTTCGCGCCCCTGGTCCAGGGCGGAACGTACGCGCCGCGCGAGCACGCCTACTCGGAGTACTACTTCTGCCACCGCAGCTTCACGGTGGACGACCGCTACGTCGGCAGGCCGCCCATCCTCATGGTGCGCACCGGCAAGTGGAAGCTCAACTACCTGAGTTGGGCGCGCTCGGAGCTGTTCGACCTCGAGGCCGATCCGGGAGAGTTCAACAACGTGATCGACGACACCGGCAACTCCGGCATCGTCACGGAGCTGACCGCCGTCGCCGAGCGCCTCTACGCTGGTTGAAGAAGCTCCGTATCATGCGGGCTCCATGACCTGCTGCACTCCCGCGCGTGATCCCGGCCGGCCGGCCGGCGGCGCGGAGCCGGCCGCGGCGCCGGCCTCGGTCCCGGGACCGGCACCGAACGGCCGCGACATGGTGCGTCTCGACGGCGGCCGATTCCTCATGGGCACCGACTCGGCCGACGCCATCCCGGGCGACGGCGAGACGCCGGTACGCGAGATCTTCGTCGACCCGTTCCGCATCGACGCCTGCGCCGTGTCCAACGCGGACTTCGCCGCCTTCGTCGACGCCACGGGCTACCGGACCGACAGCGAACGGCTGGGCTGGTCCTTCGTCTTCGAGGGCCGCCTGTCGCGCAAGCTCCGGCGGACGGCGATCGAGGATCGTCTGCCGGGCGCCTCCTGGTGGTGCAAGATCAGCGGCGCCGACTGGCGCCGTCCCGAAGGACCGGGATCGTCGATCGCCCGGCGCCAGGACCATCCCGTCGTCCAGGTGTCGCACAACGACGCCGTGGCCTACTGCGCGTGGGCGGGATGCCGGCTCCCGACCGAGGCGGAGTGGGAGTTCGCGGCTCGCGGAGGCGTGGAGCAGACCGCGCAGCCCTGGGGCGACGAGCTCGAGCCGGATGGCGAGCATCGCTGCAACGTCTGGCAGGGCAGCTTTCCCGATCGCGATCTCGGTCTCGACGGCTGGCGCGGCACCTGCCCGGTCGACGCGTTCGAGCCCAACGGCTTCGGCCTCTACAACGTCTGCGGCAACGTCTGGGACTGGTGCGCCGACTGGTGGAGCGCCCGTCCCGCCGCGCCGGGCGCCCGCAATCCGCGGGGTCCCGCCACCGGCACGGCGCGCGTCACCCGCGGCGGGTCGCACCTCTGCCACGTCTCCTACTGCAGTCGCTACCGCCTGTCGGCGCGAACCCACAACACGCCCGACAGCGCGGCGGGACACATGGGCTTTCGCTGCGCCGCCGACGTCGGCTAGCGCTTGCTGCGACCAGGTAAGCCGCGCTATGGCGGCGCGGGCTCGAGCCCGACCTCGTTCGCCGCGCCTGCCCTTTGGGAGCGCCCCGGCAGCCTGTCGAGGCGACCCGGCAGGAGCTCGGTGAAGCGACGCTGCTCCTCGGGCAGGTCGGCGACCTGCAGCACCTTCTTGCGGGAAGGGTTCCGCGGCAACATGGCCCGCAGCCGCTGCTTCGTCCCGGCGCGCTCGGGGACGTCCGCCAGATTGCGCCACTCGTTCGGATCGTGGTCGTGGTCGTAGAGCTCTTCACCGTCGGGATAGGTCGTGTAGCGCCAGCGCTCGGTGCGGATCGAGTGTCTGTCCGCCGCGTCCGAGGTGATCGCGGGGCGATCCCACTCCGCCTCGGGATCCTCGAGCAGCGGCCGCAGGCTCTCCCCGTCCAGTTCCTCGCCACCGGGAAGCCCGGCGAGGTCCGCCAAAGTGGGGTAGAGGTCGAGCAGCTCGACGGTCCGGTCGCAGAACTCTCCCTTCGCCTCGATTCCGGGGCCGGCGAAGATGATCGGCACCCGGCACGACCGCTCCCAGAGTGTGAACTTGCTCCAGTGGTTCTTCTCGCCGAGCTGCCAGCCGTGGTCGGTCCACAGCACGATGACCGTGTTCCCGGCGTGCGGCCCTTCGTCGAGCGCCATCAGCACACGCCCCACGTTCGCGTCGGCGAAGTTGATGCACGCCAGATAGGCTGCCACGGCGCGCTTCCACTGTCCTGCCGCCGTCACCACTTCGTGGTGGCCCAGACCGATCGTCTCTTCGTCGTCGACGTCGAGGGCGCCCCAGTCGAGGTTGAGGCGGTCGAGCCCGCTCGCGGGGTAGTCGGGGGCCCAGAGAAAGCCGCGAAAGCTGTTGTAGTACTGCCACGACGCGGCGTCATTCTGCGATTGGTGAAACGTCTTGCCCCCGCCGATCGCTTCGTAGCCGTGCTGCATGAAGTGCTGCGGCAGAGTCACGGCCCGCGGCAACGCGTCGCGCCAGACGTCCCCGTTGCGATAGCACCCCGATGTCGTCGGGCGCCTGCCGGCCATCAGGCTCGCCCGGGAGGGGTTGCAGACGGGCGCCTGGCAGTAGGCTCGCCGGAAGGTGACGCCGCGCCCGGCGAGCGCGTCGATGTTCGGCGTGAGCGTCTGCGGGTGACCGTCGAGGACGCCGATCCAGTCGTTCAGGTCGTCGATCGAGATCATGAGGACGTTCGGGCCTCCAGGACGCGGCTCTTCACCGCCTGCGCATCCCGCGGCCAGGGCACCGAGCCCCACACGCTTGAGCACTTCTCGTCGAGAGAGCACTTGTCCGAAAGAAAGACACCGGCGGCTGAGCCGCCGGTGTCTCGGAATCTCAACGAAGCCCACTGTCCCTCGACGCGCTCAGAAGCGGAACCCCACCTTGACTCGAAGCTCGCGCGGCAGCTGCCAGGCCGCGAGCGAGTTGATCGGTGCAAGGGTATTGGTGTCGACCTGGAGCACCTTCTGCTCGTCGGTGACGTTGGCGGCCTCGAAGCCGAGAGTCCCCTCCACCCGGCCCCTGATCGGGAAGGTCCACATGGCCGACAGGTCGAGCGTGTAGATGTCGTCCAGTTGCTGGCCGTCCCGAGGCGCTGTGAAGGCCACGGTGTCGATCTCGAGACCGGTCACCGGATGCGCCACGGTGGTGGAAGCAGACGGGCCGAAGTACCTGCCGGTGCTCGCCGCGAAGAAGCCGCCGAGTGTCACGGTGTGCTCGCCCAGATCCAGACGTTTCATGGCGACGATGTTCAGCCGATCGATATCGTGACCGAGCCGGCCATTCTGGAACCTGGTGGTGACGTCGGTCGCGCCGGTTCCCACCTCGATGCCGCCGAGGCCCTCGAAGAGGTTGGAGTTGGTGTTTGAGTTTGCCGTGTTTCCTGTGGCCTCGCCGATGGTCAGGTTGGAGCGGAACGCCCAACCGCCGCGGAATCTGCGATTGAGTTCGACACTGAGGGCTTCGTACTCACGGAAAGCGCCGGGCCAGTTGCGCACCACGCGAACGATTCCCAGGCCGTCAGCGGTGAACTGGTCGTTGCCGAAGAAGATGTTGTCGGTTTCGTGCATCACCACGTTCGACTTGAACACCCAGTCGCGAGAGAACTGCCACTCCACTCCCAACGCGACCTGATCCTTGTACGGATGATCTACCGGCTGAAGAGTCTGGGTCTCGCCCGCCGGTCTCCTGCTCACGCGGAAGCGGTCGTAGCGCTGGGTGGCGGGATTCCAGTTGAACTCGTCGTAGCTCTGCTGCCCGGTGGGTAGCACGCTGAACTCGCGAAAGGCGAAATCCAGGCCGATGTTCTGGTAGTAGCGCCCGACGCTGCCGCGGACCAGCAGCCTGCCGTCGGCATTGACGTCGTACACGGCCGTCAGACGCGGCGCCAGATTGTTGTCATCGTGGACCCGCGTGCCGATGTCGTTGTCGATCGTCTCGGCGTCGTAGCGTACGCCCATGTGGAGGCTCCAGCGATCACCGATGTCGAGCCGGTCCTGCACATAGGCTGAGCTCTCGACACCCTCGCTGTGGGACGGCAGGGACTCCTGGAAGACCCGCATGCGCTGCGGTGTCACGTAGCCTCCGGGGCACTCGAGACAGAAGTTCCGGCCGCGATACTCCTTGCCCACGTTGCCGTAGTTGGTGAAGGCAATGTCCTGGATGTCGATGCCGAACTTGATCTCGTTGCGCCCCTTGAAAATGGTCGCCGAGCCATGGGCCGTGTCGCGGGGGAAGTCGTTGAAGCCGATCCCGTTCCCGCTCACCACGCCGTTGAAGCGAACGTTCCTCTGCGCCGTATCGCGGTAGCGGAAATTATTGTCGACCGGATTGTCGGAGCACTCGGGGCACAGGTCGTCCGGATCCTTGGGGTACTTGAGTGTGCGAGGAAAGAGATCCTTGCGCTCGGATACCTTGACCTCGATGAAGGTCGAGTCCGTGGCGGCGAAGCTCCAGCTCGCGGTCAGTACGTTGGCGAAGAGCGGACGGTTCGTGATGGCGGCAAGGTTGCCGGTGACAGCAGGGTTGGCGATGCCCTCACCGCGCGAATCGACCCACGTCCCCGCCAACTGGTGCCGATCGTTGGGCTGGTAGTTGAGCTTGAGGATGCGCGGCTGCGAGCTGCGACTGATGTCGGTAATCTCGCCGCTCCCCAATCGGTCGATCCTGTTGTCGGTCAACTCGGCGTGAGCTGCGAAGAACCACGCCCTTTCCCGGTAAATGGGCCCGCCCAGCGACGCCTCGTAGCTGTTGATCTGCTCGTCCGGCCGCTCCAGCCCGAACTGGTCCTCCGCTCTCCACCTCGGATTCTGGCCGACGTAGAGGGCATCGCCGTGAAACACGTTGGTGCCGGTCTTGACGGTCGAGTTGATGATGCCGCCGGTCGCCCGGCCGTACTCGGCGCCGAAGCCCATCGTTTCGACACTGGTCTCCGACAGCGCCGACGCCGGCATGATCAGGCGCGCTTCCCCCAGCCGCCTCGTGTTCGAGGTGTCCACGCCATCGACCAGGACCTGCGTCTCGTTCTGAATGCCGCCGTTGATCGCGGGCAGTGCGTCGGACTCACCGATGCTCACGACTCCCGGCAGCGCGCGGATGGTGGAAGCGTAGTTGCGGGTGGCGAAGGCGGCGTTCTCGACGACTTCCGACTTCATCGCGCTGATGGAGCCGGTCTCGTACTTCGACACCAGCGGCGCCTCGCCGAGGACCGTGATCTCTTCCGCGGTTCCCCCTTGCAGGGTGAGGTCGATACCCCGACGCTCACCCGGATTGAGCGTCGTCGCAAGCTCGGCTGTTCCCAGCCCCTCCAGCACCGCGCTGACGGTGAACTCACCCGCCTGCAGCAGCGCGAAGCGATACCGCCCCTCGGCATCGGAGATGGTGGTCGTCGTTCTCTGAGGACCCTCGAGGGTCACCGTGGCTCCAGGCAGGCCCTGCCCCTCGGCGTCGAGAACGCGGCCGTCGATCGTCCCCGTCTGCGGACCGTCGGCCCATAGCGGCAACGGAGCACACAGGCTCACGGCGAGAATCCAGATACAGGTTCGAGAAGTGCTGGTGGTCACGGCTGGGCCCTCCCTTGGCTGTCCTGGTTCTCTGGGTACTACCAGTCTATATCCAATCCTGTTTGATTTTCAAGCCCTGTTGGAGGTTCATCGGTGCCGCGCCGCGACCTCCCTCTCCTGGAAGCGGGCGCCGCGGAGAGTGTTGCCCATCGAGTAGTTGGCTTCGTGGCAGGCGAACTCGTACAGCTTGTCGTTCGTGGCGGGCCAGGTGTACTCGCCGCTGTAGGGCGTCTCCCAGTCACCGCTCTTCACGGTGAATTCGTAGAGAAGAGTGTTCTCGTCGGTGAGAGAGAAACGCTCGACGACGTGCTGATCGTGCGGGGGGGAGGGCTCGCCGAACAGGGTGACCGTCCCCCAGCTTTCCTCCAGGAAGTTGGTCGTGTCGACGACCAGCGTGTCTCCCTCCCACCAGCCGACCGAATCGCCGCTGCGCGAGCGAACCTCCGGCGGCAGATGCCTGGCCTCGGCCCGGGAAGGGCTGAGTCGAATGACGCGCGCCTCGTGCATCCACTCGATGAGGATCATCACGTGACTCTCGGTCTGCACGATCGTCTTGAGGTTGTTGTAGTTCTTCGGCAGCACCGGGATCGTTGCCTCGAGCGTGAAGATGCAGCGATCGGCGATCGACAGCGATTCAGGCCCGTCGTAGGGGCCGGCCTGGAGATCGCGCCACCAGGCGGGGCTCGCATTCCTGTCGGCCAGCTCCCGACGTACGTAGAGGCCCTTGCGACGCTCGCGCCCCCTCTCGGTGAGGGGTGGCAGGCGGCCATCGGGCGGATCGGTAAGGAGCGATGCGCGGTACCTGCCGTCGACCTCAACCGCCTCGGTGCCGCGATCATGAAAGAACTCGTTGTAACCGCCCAATCGGCCGGTGAAAGGCGGGGGTTGGCGGTTCGGATCGCTGGGGCGAGAGCGCTGAGCCGTTCTCTCGGCCGCGCTCCGTCTGATCTCTTCGGCCTCCGCGCCGGTGAGGAAGAGGCGGTTTCCGAACTCGGGACTCCTCTGCAGCGGCGTCAGGGTACCGATGTCGTAGTTCCCCGAAAGATCGGGCTTGCCGCTGGCGGTTCGAGGGATCTCGCTCGCGGAGGCGACTCCAGCCGCGGCCATGGCGACCGCGAGGAGCGAGGCGATCCGGGTCTCGGCTTGGTGGCTCGTCGGAGTCCTCCAGAGGGCAGAGTCGATCAGCGAGGTCTGTTCAGGGGCCTAGTACAGTAGCAGGCACTCAGCGTGCTCATCAGACTCGTTCGCGTCGCGTCGATCACCGTTCTGGCTTTTCTTGCCGGGATTGCCGGCGTCGTAGCGGCTCAGGACCGGCGCAGCTCGGGCGACTACCTGTCGCAGGAGCTACGCGCCCGAGTCGACGCGCTTGTGGAAGAGGCCTCTGTTCCGACAGACGACGTCGACGAGTTGATCTCCAGGTTCCGGACTCTCTGGGAATGGGGGAACGCATACGCGCGGGAGCGCGGCCGCATCCCTGACGACTTCCCTCAGAACGCGTCCTACCTGAACCGGGCCTTGCGTGGGCTTGCCGGTCAACCAGTCCCGGTCGACCGCGTTTCCGATCTCATCGGCTCCATGGTCCGGCAGCTCCAGCTCCCGGACGAGGTTCCGGGAGCCCTGGGCAGTCTGACGATCTCTTCCGAGGGGCCCTTTCCAGCGGGAGGGTACGCCACCGTAACGCAGACCTACACCGTCGGGGACCGGCCGGTCGCCGTAGGAGGCGGGCTGATTCTCGGAAAGGGGCGGCGAAACGGCGCCCTCTCCACACGCGCCACAGAGGCCGACTTCGTCACCGTTCGCTCTTCGAATCCGGACGCCCGGCTCTCTGCCGTCGAGCCGTGGACGCCCTACCCGGCTGGACTGACCGGAACCGCGGTCGGATTCCGTCTGAGCGGCGCCGCGCTGCAACAGGGAGACACGGTGACCGTGACGTACGGGGATCGATCCGGGGGCGGGCCGGGCATGAAGCTGCAGGAGTGGTCCAACGACGAAGTCCCACTTCCGTTCCTGCTGGACCTGGACGGAGACGGCGTGCTCCTTTGGCCCGACTGGCCGTCGTTCGAGGTCGTCGGAGAGGAGAAGGCGAGGTTCCTGAACGCGATTGCCCCGTCGGTGGTCGAACCGGGCGAGGAGTTCACCCTGACGGTTCGCGCCGAGGACCGCTTTCGCAACGTTGCGTCCGCCGGTCCAGGCGAACTGGAGGTGCTGCTGGACGGCGAGCCCTTCCGGACGCTCTCGGCCGAGTCGGAAGCGCTGGTGCAGATCGAGAACGTCGCCATCCGCTCCGAAGGTGTCCATCGGTTCGCGGTGCGCACCGCCGACCGGACCTTGCAAGGGATGAGCAACCCGATCCTCGTCGAACGGAATCCGGCTCGGCGCATCTACTGGGGAGAGACGCACGGTCACACCGGGATGGCGGAGGGACAGGGTTCGGCCGAAGGCTACTTCCGCTTCGGGCGTGACGCGGCCCGACTCGACTTTCTTTCGTTGTCCGAGCACGACCGCTGGCTCGACGACGGCGAATGGCGAACGCTGCAACAGCTTGCCGAGGAGTACCGCGCGCCAGGGCGTTTCACGCCGATTCTAGGGTTCGAGTGGACGACCACGGCGGCCGACGGCGGACACCACAACGTCTTCTTCCGCGACGTGCCGGGACGACGACGCGTCGGCACGCAAAGAAAGCCCCTGCTCGACGAGCTATACGCAGAACTGCGAGCTGCGAACCGGAGTGACGACGTGCTGATCATTCCGCATGCCCATCAGCCGGGCGACTGGAGCCGCGGCGACGCGGAGATGGAGAGGCTGGTCGAGATCCAGTCCAGCCACGGCACGTTCGACTGGTACGGAAACCGGTACCTGCAGAACGGGTTTCGGATCGGGTTTGTCGGCGCGTCGGACAACCACACGGGCCACCCGGGTTACGGCTTCATGGGCGGGCCGGGACAGTCGTCGGGTACGCAACTGGGCGGACTCGCCGCGGTCCTGGCGGCGGAGAACACCGGTGAAGCCATCTTCAACGCGCTGCGCAGTCGGGCGACGTATGCGACCACCGGCGAACGCATTGTCCTTGATGCGTGGCTCAACGGAGTTCCCATGGGACAGGAGCAGCCGGCCACGAACCGGAGAGAGTTGGAATGCCGGGTGCACGGCACGGCTCCGATCGACGCCATCGATGTGGTCAAGAACGGACGCATCGTGTATTCGCAGCGGTACCTCGAGGCTCAGATGACAAGCGACGCGGTCGTCCAGGTGAGCTTCGAGGCGTCGACCGAGGTTGTGGGCGATCTCCGGGGCCCGCGGGGCAGTCGGCCGTGGCTGGGCGTCATTCGCGTCGAGGGCGCGGAGATCGCAGGTCACCAGGACCCCTGGTTCCGCCATCCGGGTTCCTACTCCACGGAGCGGACGGGGAATGAGATCCGGTTCAGAATGCTCACTCGGGGACGCAGTGCGGCGATTCTGCTTCGGCTGCGCACGGCTGACGCCGACACGCGCGTGATCGTGGACATGGAGTCGACGCAAGAGACGCGCGGAACGGGAAGCGACCAGCGCGAGCCGCAGCGGCTTCCCGCCCGGGTCGAGACGTTTCGGCTCGGAAGCCTCGGCGGTCAGGTCGACCGGCGGGAGTATCGAGTGCTGGACCACACCGACGCCCTCTCCGTCCAGGTGGTCAGCGACCTGGGCGACGCGGATCAGGACTTTCGATACCTGGATCTCGACAATCCGCAGCCGGGCGACTACTACTACGTGCGGGTGCGCCAGGTTGACGGCGCGATGGCGTGGTCGAGCCCGTTCTGGGTGGGCGAGAGCCCCGCCAGCGACTCCAACCAGGATCGCTAGGGGGTTGCGTGACGCCGGTCAGGCTGTACACTGAAGTCCCGTAAACCGCCTCGGAGGAGACCGAAAACCCGGGTGCGGTTTTCCGTCCTCACAAGAAAGCGAGGCGCCGCCATGATGAACCGACGAGAGTTCCTGGCCACGGGCGTGGCGGCGGCGGTTCTCCACTCCGCGCAGGGAAGGGCGTTCGCTCGCCCTTACTCAGGGAGAACGTTCCGCGTCGCCCACGTTGGGAACATATGGCCCGACAGCGTCGAGGAAGCCATACGCGAGTGCGGTCGCCTGGGCTTCGAGGGAATCGAGCCCTACATGGGCAGCATCGTCAAGTACGTGGACAGGCCGCAGGCCCTCACGGAGCTGCTGGATGCGGCCGGCATTCGCATGGCGACATGCTCCAATGGCGGCGCATCGATGGCCGACAACTTCACCGATCCTTCAAAGGTGGAGAAGACGATCGCCGCACACGCCACGTTTGCGCGTGATTTCCTTGCCCACTTCGGTTGTTCGCATTTCAAGATCAACGTGGGTCCCCAACGTGAGGGAGGGACGATCGGCGACGAGCAACTGCGGACGATGGCGAAGGCCCTGAACGAGCTGGGCAAGCGCACCGCCGAAGTTGGAGTAAGGCTGGCCCCTCACCCTCACCTCTGGTCACCCTTTGAACGGCAGGAGGAGGTCGATCGCGTCCTGGAGCTGACCGACCCGCGCTACGTCTTCCTGACCGCGGATACAGCGCATCTGACACTTGCCGGTATGGATCCGGTCAAGTTCCTCAGCAAGCACTACGATCGCGTGGCGGCCATCCACCTGAAGGACATACCGGCGAAGTACCGCGGCTATCGCGGCCTCTCACCTTCTCGCGACGAGCACCGCCGGGTCGGCCTCTACAAGAGGATGGGTGCGGGCGGCGTGGATTTCGTGGCTTTTGTGAAGATCCTTCGAGAAAAGAAGTTCAGTGGCTGGGTGAGCCTCGACTACGGCAGACCACGCCCCGAGGAAGGAAGCGTGGCCGACTACTTGGATCACAACGTCCAGTATCTCCATGATGTCCTGGACATCCGGTTGTAGTCAGCGCGAGGCTGGACAGGCCGGCAAGTTAGCCACAGTTTCGGTCCTCCTGGTGGCGCTCTCGTCCGTCGCCGCCCAGATCCAGGCGGCGGACGAGTTCATCGCCGTCACCGACGAGATGCTGCAGAACCCCAGCGACGACGACTGGCTCATGTGGCGCCGCACCCTGGACGGCTGGGGCTACAGCCCGCTCGACCAGATCGACCGCGAGAACGTGGACGAGCTGCGCCTCGTCTGGTCACGCGGGATGAGCGAGGGTCGCCAGCAGGGGACTCCGCTGGTCTACGACGGAGTGCTCTACCTGCCCAACCCGAAGGATGTCATTCAGGCGATCGATGCGGTGAGCGGCGACCTGATCTGGGAGCACCGCCGCGACCTTCCCGAGGACGTTGCCAGCTACGTCGGCAGCCTCGGCGCCAACAACCGCAATCTGGCCATCTACGACAGGTTGATCATCGATACCAGTTACGACGAGCACATCTTCGCCCTCGACGCGACGACGGGCGAGCTGGTCTGGGACACGGAGATTCTCGACTATCGGACGCATCCGGCGATCCAGAGCTCCGGTCCCATCATCGCCGACGGCAAGGTGATCTCCGGGCGCAGTTGCCGCCGCCTCGCCGGGCCGGAGGCGTGTGTCGTCACCGCCCACGATCCGCACAGCGGCAGAGAGCTGTGGCGCCGGCGCACGATTCCCGCGCCGGGGGAGCCGGGAGACGAGAGCTGGGGTGGGGTGCCCTTCGCGGATCGCAGGCACGTCGGCACCTGGATGGTGCCGAGCTACGATCCCGCCCTCGAGCTCCTCTACATCGGAACGTCGGTGACTTCGCCAGCGCCGAAGTTCCTCCTCGGCGGCGCGAAGAACAGGCACCTCTACCACAACTCCACCCTGGCGCTGGAGGCGGCCACCGGGGAGATCGCCTGGTACTACCAGCACCTGATCGACCACTGGGATCTCGACCACCCCTTCGAACGCATCCTGGTCGACACCGCGGTCGCGCCCGACCCGAGCGAGGTGCGGTGGATCAACCCCCGTCTCGAGCCGGGAGAGGTGCGGAAGGTGATGACCGGGATTCCAGGCAAGACCGGCGTGGTCTACACCCTCGACCGCGAGACCGGGGAGTTTCTCTGGGCCACTCCCACCGTGACGCAGAACGTGATCAGCGACATCGACGGCGCCACCGGAGAGGTGACCGAGAACGTCGAGACGGTGTTCACCGAACTCGGCCAGACCATCCTCGTCTGTCCGAGCTACTTCGGCGGCAGGGATTGGCAGGCCGGCGCCTACAGCCCGCTGACCGGCACCATGTTCTTCCCCCTGCGCAACACCTGCGCGCGAATGACGGCCAGCCTGGAGGAACGTCTCGCCCTCTACGCTCTGAACGTGGATGACCAGATCGCTCCCGGCACCGACCAACTGGGTACCGTCTACGCCGTTTCGGTGAAGACCGGGAAGATCATCTGGACTCACGAGCAGCGGGCCGGAACCCAGGCGCTGTTCGCGAGCGGCGGCGGACTGGTCTTCGTGGGCGATGCGAACGGGCGTTTCAAGGCTCTGGACCAGGAAACCGGCGACGTCCTGTGGGAGATCAATCTCGGCTCGGCGGTCTCCGGCTTTCCGATCAGCTATGGGGTCGACGGACGGCAGTATGTCGTCGCCTCGACCGGCCCTGGGTCGGCGGCGCTTGGCTCACCGCTCACGCCCGAGCTGCGCCCGAGCTCTGGCAACACCCTCTTCGTCTTCGCTCTGCCGAAGCGCGACGGAGAGTTCAGCAACGTGTCCGCCCCCCAAGGCGCAGGGGGTCGATGAGGAGGAGAGCAATGATGAAGATGTTCCCGACCGTGAGTACCGTAGGTGGCTGCCTTGTTGCGCTCGCGTTCTCGGTGCAAACGCCATCCCGCGCGCAGGACGTCGCCCTCTGCGTGACCGAGCGATTCGCCGATCAGTTGGCCGATGTGGTCGCGCAGCAGGACGGCGCGAGCATGATCCGTTTCGGTGATCACGCGCAACTGGTGGAGAGAGTGGGGCAGTGCGATGCCGTCATCGGCATGGCGCCTACAGGTCTCGACGAGGTTCTCCGTGCCGGGACGCGGCTGCGCTGGCTCCAAACCGCGGGCGCCGGGGTCGAGAGGCTGGTGCGTTACGACGAGCTCGTCGCTTCGGACATCGTGTTGACCAACGCAAAGATCCTGCAGGGGCCTGAGATCGCCGATCACGCCTTTGCCCTGCTCTTGAATCTCACTCGCGACATCCGCTTCTTCAACGCGCAGGAGACATGGAACCGGGCAAACCGTCTTCCCATCATCGAGCTGCGCGGCAAGACGGCTCTCATCATCGGCCTGGGGGGCATAGGCAGCCAGATCGCGCAGCGCGCGGCGGCCTTCGAGATGCGCGTCATCGGGGTCGATCCGAAGGACATTCCAATGAGCCGGGATGTTGCCTACGTCGGCACGCCGGACGAGCTCGACGAGCTCTTGCCCCAGGCCGACGTCGTCTTCAGCAGCGTTCCGCACACCCCGCGTTCCCACGGCATGCTCGGCAGGGAGCAGTTCGCGCTGATGAAGGACGGGGTCTATGTCGTCAACGTGTCACGCGGCCCGATCATCGACACCGACGCTCTCGTGGCCGCGTTGCGCTCCGGGAAGGTGCGCGCGGCGGGTCTCGACGTGACCGACCCCGAGCCCCTGCCTGACGGTCATCCTCTCTGGTCGATGCCCAACGTGGCGATCACGCCGCACATTGCGACGGTGTCCGATCACTCGATCGAGCGGCGAGTCATTCTCTTCCGCGACAACATCGAGCGTTTCGTCAACGGCCGTCCGCTGCGTAACGTGGTCGACAAGAACCTGGGGTACTGATGAATTCGGGGATGGTGACTGGAGACAGTATGAGATACATGTTGTCGCTACTGACGGTTGCCCTCCTGTTCATCGCATGCAGCCCCGGTGAGGAGCCGGCAGCCGAGACACCGTCGGCGGCCTCCGCGCCCGGCGCTTCAGCTCCGGCGCCAAATCCGACGCGGAACGCCTACTTCGGCGATCTCCACGTGCACACGCGCTACTCACTCGACGCCTTTGTCTTCGGCACCACGGCGGATCCCAACGCAGCCTACGAGTTCGCCAAGGGCGCCGCGATCCTGCATCCGGCAGGCTTCGAGATGAAACTCGACCGGCCGCTCGACTTTCAGGCCGTGGCCGATCACGGCTGGTATCTCGGCATGCTCGCGGCAATGACCGACCCCGCTTCACCGGCCTACGATCACCCCATTGCCGAGAGCGTGCGCACCGCGCGCTCGGCCGATGAGAGACGCGGCAACTTCATGGCCGTAGGCCCCTACTGGAACGCGGAACCGGGAACCGAAGAGCACCTGAACATGGATATCGTGCGCGACGCTTGGGAGGAGATCCAGGCGGCCGCCAACCGGCACAACGATCCCGGGACCTTCACCGCCTTCATCGGCTATGAGTACACCTCTGCCGGCGGAGGGGGAAACAACCTGCACCGCAACGTGATCTTCCGCGGTGCCGCGGCTCCCGCGCTTCCCTTCACCCGCGTCGACTCATCCAACCCTGAAGACCTCTGGGCCGCAATGGACGAGTGGCGCGGCCAGGGCATCGACGCGTTGGCCATTCCGCACAACTCGAACGCCTCAGCAGGTCGCATGTTCGAGCTCGAGTACTACGACGGTGGCGCGATCGACGATGCCTACTCGGAGTTGCGCTCGCGCAACGAGCCGGTGGTCGAGATCACCCAGGTCAAGGGTACGTCCGACACCCATCCGGCGCTGTCGCCCAATGACGAGTGGGCCGAATTCGAGATCATGCCGTACAGGATCGGGTCCGTGGTCCTCAGTCTGCCGCGAGAAGGCAGCTACGTGCGTAACGCCTATCGACGGGGCCTTGCGATCGCGGACGGCGGCGTCATGAACCCGTACGAGTTCGGCCTCATCGGGTCGAGCGACAGCCATGTCGCTGCCGGCTCCTTCGAGGAGGACGACTACTGGTCGAAAACGGGCATTCTGGACGCCACACCGCTATTGCGCGGTTCCGTGCCGGGCACGGGAGAGATCGCCAGCTACGGTGATCCCGCGGAGCGGTCCGGCTCCTCCACGCGCACGAGCGACGGCTCCGGCCGAACCTACCGCGACACCTACTACCACACCTGGGGTGCGTCAGGCCTCGCCGGCGTCTGGGCGGAGGAGAACACGCGCGAGGCGATCTTCCAGGCCTTCAGGCGCAAGGAGACCTTCGCCACGTCGGGTCCGCGCATTCGTGTGCGCTTCTTCTCCCGGGCGGGGACCACCCGCGCCGATCTCGAGGATCTCGACTTCCTCGCCAAGGCCTACGCGGAAGGCGTGCCGATGGGTGGCGACCTCTCCACCTCGAACGGGGCCGCACCAACCTTCGCGGCCTGGGCGCTGCGCGATCCGCTCGCCGCTCCGCTCGACCGGCTGCAGGTCATCAAGGGTTGGTCGGAGAGCGGGAACAGCGAGGAGGTGGTTTACGACCTCGCCTGTTCGGACGGCGCGGCCGTCGACCCCGACACGCATCGCTGCCCGGACAACGGGGCGAGCGTCGATCTCGCCACCTGCGCCATCAGTGCGGACGTCGGAGCCAACGAGCTCAAGGGCGTGTGGACCGACCCCGACTTCGACCCGGCGCATCGCGCGTTCTACTACGTGCGGGTGCTCGAGAACCCGACCTGCCGCTGGTCGACCTGGGATGCGCTGCGAGAGGGCGTCGAGCCACGCCGGGACATGCCGTCGACCATCCAGGAGCGGGCCTGGTCGTCGCCGATCTGGTACAGCCCCTGACGCGCGTCGTCTTCTTAGACCTTGACGCCCACGGTCAGTGAACCGCGGTAGCCGGCGTCCGTCTCGGTCATCCTGAGCCAGCTTCCGTCGCCGCCCTTCGACTGGCTGATCACGAAATCGTTCAGGTTGTTGTAGGGCGACGGCGGGCGCTGGTTGTAGGGCTTCCGCAGGGCGACCGTCCGGTTCAGCTTCTCGGGGAAGTAGAGCTGCACGGTGGCGGCGACCTTCTGCTCGAGGACGATGCGGGCATGGATGTGCTGCACCCGGGGCGTGTACCAGCCGGGATAGATCGTCTGGAAGCGCACCATGCCGGCTTCGTCCGAGGCCTGGCGGCCGCGAAGGAAGGTCTCGTTGTCCGACGGATTGGCGCGGCCGCTGGGCCAGACGTTCGGGTCGTAGGCGGTGTAGTGGCTGTAGAAGCCCAGCGCGTCGCAGTGCCAGAGGTCGACGGCGGCGCCGGCGATCGGTGTGCAGCCATCGGCTTCGACGATGCGGAGGACGACCTCGAGCGGCAGTCCTTCCCGGTCCTCTGTGATGTCGCTTCGGATCAGGACCGGGTCGTCGACGTAGAACGGCCCTTCGATGGCAGCCGCCGAAACGACGCACTGTCCCGAGTCCTCGAAGCTGTGGCTGACCGGGTCGAAGCCGGAGTTGTCGGTCTCGATGAACCTCCGCTTCAGGCCGGTGGTGAAGCGTGACTCCTGCTGTTGCTGTCGGGGTTTCGCTGCGGTCAGCTTGCGAGCCGCGGCGGCGAGCAGGCTGAAGAGGAGGGTGCGTCGCTGCCACCTTGGCGTGTTCATCCGGTCACCTCGCCGTCCATTGGGGTTGGTGGCGAGTATCGTAACCGGCGCTGCCTTGCATGGAATCGGAGCCGGCCTTGCGGCCGGCGCGTCTTTCTGGCCGCCTTCGGCGGCAGCCGGCGGGGGCGCCGGCGCACCTGTACCTTTCCGTGGTTGATTTTCGGTCACCGTCTCGTACCGATCCGCCGTAGTCGCCGGGGCTGCGGCAGCTGTGGGAAACCGGTCCGCCGGTTTTCCAAGGTCCGGCGGGAAACGGCTTGCCGTTTTCCGCGGGGCCGGCAGCTTCCGCGGCCCGCGCCGCGGCGGACCCTCCCGCGACGGTGTCCGGAGCCTTGTGAAGTCGGCGGGCAGCCAGGAGCACCAACGGCGCACTGTGCCTCGAGCACCCAACTGGGATTTGTGCCCTGGCTGCCTGCACCGCGATGGACATCCAGTGGGGAGTATGCGCCATGAGCGCCAGTACAGGTACCGAACGGCATCGCGGTGAGCCGACAAGCCAACGCTAACGCACCAGGGAGGGGACGACATGACGACGACGTTTACCGCCGGCGTGGACTGGGGAAGCCGAAAACACCACGTCTGCCTGATGGATCACCGGGGCAAGGTCGTGAAACAACGAGCCTTCGACCATGGCGGCAGGGGGCTTGCCGCCATGAACGACTGGCTCCGCGACCGCGCACGGCGTCCGGCGCATCGGATCAGGGTCGCCATCGAAGTGCCGCACGGACCCGTGGTCGAAACCCTGATGGAATCGGGCTTCCCCGTCCACTCCATCAACCCCATGCAACTCGACCGCTTCCGCGACCGCTTCTCCGCCGCCGGCGCCAAGGACGACCGGCGAGACGCCAAGGCCCTGGCCTCGGCCCTGCGCACCGACCCGGACTGCCTCAGGCCGGTCCAGGAGCCCGATGACGACGTCATCGAAATGCGCGGCGCCGCCCGCGCCCGGAAGGAGCTCGTCGAAGACCGCAACGCGATCGCGAACCGCATCCGACAGCATCTCGTGGACTACTACCCGCAGTTTCTCGACGCGACCGACGGCGACGTGACGACGCCCTGGGCGATCGACCTGTACAAGCGACTGCCCACACCGGAAAAGGCCCGGCGCACAACCAAGTCCACCCTCGCCAAGCTGCTCAGGAAGCATCGCGTCCGCCGGATCGACGCCGACCAACTCGCCGACCGCCTGAAAGCACAGCCGATCAAGCGACGAAGCGCCAGTGTCGAATGCGCCAGAAACCGCATCCTGAGCCTGCTGCCGATCCTCGAGCAGTACAACGCGCAAATCGACAAGGCCAGGCGCCAGCTTGAGAAAACCCTCAAGCAGGCCAAGCAGAGCACGACCGACCACGCCGAACCCTCCGACGCCGCCATCCTCGACTCCATACCCGGAATCGGAAACCACGTGCTCGCCACCCTCCTGACCGAGGCCGAACAGGCACTGAGACAACGAGACCACGAAGCCCTCCGATGCCTCGCCGGTGTAGCCCCCGTCACCGTCAGGTCCGGCAACAGAAAGACCGTCCGACAGCGACGAGCCAGAAACCACAGACTCGCCGACGCCGTCTACCACTGGGCCAGAGTCGCCGTGCAGCGAGACAGCCAATGCCGAGACAAGTACGACCTCGCCCGAAACCGAGGCAAGACGCATGGACACGCCCTGCGCATCGTCGGAGATCGACTCCTCCGCATCGCTTGCGCCATGCTCCGCGACCGCACGCTCTTCCACGCACCGCAAGGCAAGGAGCGACACGACGAACACGCCGACGCCCCGCACGTCACGCGGGAACAGGCCCGACGTCAAACAGCTCGAAACGCGGTCACCGGATACCCCGAACCGGAAGCCCCGCATCAGCCCGCCGAACCCTCTGCCCAACTGCCCGGCGAACCCGACAACAACAAACCGCCAAACCACCTCAACCCAGCCACCGGCTCGCCTCACCGCTCGACGTGACTGCGGAAAACCGAACAACGCACAACACCGATCGCGAGCGATACACCCACTTGACAAATGGTGGGGAGTCCCAGTGTGGAGCGGTGCCGGGAGACGCCGACCGCTCTCCGCGTGGTAGAAACTTCGCCGCATGCCCGACCCGGACTTCTCCACCTTCCCCCTCAAGAAGAAGGGCAACCGCTACCAGGACTTCGAGGAAGGCCGCACCTTCCAGCACCACTGGGGCCGCACACTCACCGAGGCCGACAACGCGCTGTTCGCCACGTCGACGATGCGGTTCACGCCGCTCTACTTCAACGCCGAGTACGCGCGCGCCCACGGCCACGACTCGGTCGTCATCGACCCGCTGCTCGTGCTCTGCACCGTGGTCGGCATGTCGGTCGAGGACCTCTCGGAGGGCGGCGGGCCATTCCTCGGCGTCAACCAGGTGAAGTTCCACCGGCCGGTCTACCCCGGCGACACGATCACCGCCACCAGCCGCGTCGTCGGCCGCCGCGAGTCCGGCTCGCGCCCCGCCTTCGGCATCGTCACCTGGGAGACCGAGGCCCTCAACCAGCACGGCGACGTCGTCGTCAGCTACCAGCGCACGAACCTGGTCGCCAAGCGACGGGAGCCGGCCTCATGACCGCCGCCACTGGGTGCGCCGGCCTTCTGGCCGGCATCCGGGCTGCAACGACCCTGCGCGAGCCCGCACCATGACGGCTCTCACATCCGGCACGACCTACTTCGAAGACTTCACCGCCGGCCAGAAGATGCGCCACGCCCGCAGCACCACGATCGAGGAAGTCGAAAGCCAGCTCCTCACCAAGCTCGTCATGAACACCGCCGACGGCCACTTCGACGAGCACAAGATGAAGGCGTCCCCCTTCGGCCAGCGCCTCGTCTTCGGCCTCGTCACCGGCTCCACCGTCATCGGCCTGGCCACCCAGGACACGGCCGAGAACGCGCTCGCCGAGCTCGGCCTCGACAGGATGCGCTTCCGCGCGCCGGTCTTCCTCGGCGACTCTCTGACCGCCTACACCGAGGTGCTCGAGGTCCGCGACGCCGACCGCGACGACGCCGGCGTCGTCCGCTTCAGGCACTGGGGCACGAAGCAGGACGGCACGATCGTCTTCGAAGGCGAGCGCGAAGTCCTGATCAAGCGCCGCTCGCACTGGGGGTCGTAGTGGGCGGAGGCACAGGCCCCCTCTCCGACATCGTCATCATCGACTGCACGATGGCGCTCGCCGGGCCCTTCGGCTCGGCCATCCTCGCCGATCTCGGGGCCGACGTGATCAAGGTCGAGCCGCCTACGGGCGACATGTCGCGACCGTCCCCGCCGATCCCCGAGGACTTCATCCACCCCGCCCAGGGCAAGGCCGGCGTCGACGGGGGCTGCGACTTCGGCGGCTACTTCGGCAGCATCAACCGCAACAAGCGCAGCATCGCCCTCAACCTGAAGGACGAAGCCGACCGCGAGACCTTCCTCCGCCTGTGCGAGCAGGCCGACGCCGTGCTCGAGAACATGCGCGCCGGCGTGATGGACCGGCTCGGGCTGAGCTACGAGGTCATCCGCGAGCGCAACGCGCGAATCGTCTACGCGGCGCTCCGCGGCTTCGGCGACCCGCGCACCGGCGAGAGCCCCTACGCCGACTGGCCCGCCTTCGACATCGTGGCCCAGGCGATGGGCGGCTTCGCCCACGTCAACGGCCCCCGGGGCGACGACGACCGTCCCGGCGGCGGCTACCCCGGCGGCGCCTCCGTCGGCGACCTGTTCCCCGGGGCGCTGATGGCGCTCGGCGTCGTCGCCGGCGTGCACCACGCGCGGCGGACCGGCAAGGGCCAGTTCATGGACGTCGCCATGATCGACGGCGTCAACCTCCTGTGCGAGTCCGTGTTCGCGAACTACGGCTCCGCCAGGCGCCACCAGCTCCCGCCGCGCGGCAAGCACCACCACAGCCTGTGCCCGTTCGGCATCTACGACGCGAAGGACGGCGGCGTGGCCATCGCCGCGCCCCTGCCGGCGCAGTGGGAGATCCTGTGCCGCGAGATGGGCCGGCCCGACCTGGTGGACGACGAACGCACCAGCGACTTCGCCGCCCGCCGCGCCAACCGGGACTACGTCGAGGGCGTCGTCTCCGGGTGGACCGGCTCGCTCACCCGCGCCGAGGTCGTCGAAGCGCTGGCCGGCCGCGTCCCCTGCGGCCCCGTGCAGACCGCGGCCGACATCTTCGAGAGCCCCCACACCGCGGTCCGCGAGATGGTCGCCGAAGTCGAGCTCCCGGGCGACAACGCGCCGGTCAAGATCGTCGGCAGCCCGATCAAGTACACCGAAACGAAGACCGGCGTGCGCCGGCGGGCGCCCCTGCTCGACGAGCACCGCGACGAGATCCTCGCCCAGTTCGGGATCAAGGCCTGAGATCAAGGAGTAAGGACACATGCGACTGAGACGTTCCGAACTGGCCGTGCCCGCCAGCAACCCGCGGATGGTCGAGAAGTCGGCGCAGAGCGACGCCGACCTCGTCTTCCTGGACCTGGAAGACGCCGTCGCCCCCGACCGGAAGGAAGGCGCGCGCCAGATCGCCATCGACGGCCTGAACGAGCTCGACTGGGGCAGCAAGGTGCGCTCCGTGCGCGTCAACGACCACACCACCCGCTGGGCCGTCGACGACATGATCAGCATGGTCGAAGGCGCGGGCGAGAACATCGACGTCATCATCCTGCCCAAGGTCAAGCAGCCCCGCGACGTCTGGTTCTTCGAGACGATGCTCGACGGCCTCGAACAGAAGCTCGGCCTTACGCGCCAGATCGGCCTCGAAGCGCTGATCGAGGAAGCCGAAGGCCTCGCCAACGTGGAGGCCATCGCCACCTGCTCACCCCGCCTCGAAGCCCTCATCCTCGGCTTCGGTGACCTCTCCGCCAGCATGGGCATGCGCTTCGGCCACGAGCTCGACAAGGACTTCCGCTACCCCGGCGACATGTGGTCCGCCCACCGCGTCCGCATGATCGCCGCCTGCCGCGCCGCCGGCATCGACGCCATCGACGGCCCCTTCGGCGACTTCAGGAACGACAAGGCCTACCTCAAGCAGGCCACCTGGTCCGCCAGCCTCGGCGCCGTCGGCAAGTGGTGCATCCATCCCAACCAGATTCCGCTGGCCAACGACGTCTTCGCGCCGTCGCCCAGGGAGGTCGAGCAGGCGCAGAAGATGGTCGATCTCTACAACGAGTCCGTGGCGAAGGGGGCCGGGGCCGGAGGCAAGGGCGGGCAGTTGGTGGATGCGGCTACGTTGCGGATCTATGAGCCGGTGTTGGAGAGGGCTCGGGCTACTGGGAAGCTAGCAAACCCTCCTTCGTCAGACCCAGGAGTAAGGGGAGATGCGCTCTAGCGACATCTTCCGTCGGGCGCGAAAGCTCCCTTCTCGGAAGCCGAGATACCCCACAAACCAAACTCCTACAGCAGCTCCGATTTCCGAATAGATGATCGAGCACGGAATTCGAAGTGTCTACTCCCAATGCCCTTTCCGGATCGAGATCTGTGACGCCAATGGGCGCTTTGGAGTCGGCACGGCCTTCTTCTTCGCAGCGGACGAGGATTGGTTTCTCGTAACTAACTGGCACAACGTAAGCGGTCGCGATTTCCTCACCAAAGAGCCCCTCTCGGGTAAGAACAGGCTTCCAACTCACTTACAAGCACACCTGTGGTCTTACCTAGCTCCGGAACGGGATCCTTCGTTTCGAATCATGCCACACCGCGTTGAAATCTACGGAACGGACCGCGAACCGCTCTGGTTCGAACATCCAGATCGAGGTTCCTCCTGCGACGTAGTAGCCCTTCCAATGACACGGCCTTCAATCTGTCCACGCTCCATGCACAACGCGGCCAATCTCATCACCACTGAGCGTGTACCCGTCTTGCCGGCAGGCCGCGTGATGATCGTCGGCTTCCCTAGAGCGATCACGGTTGGTCCTGGCTTGCCTATCCTGAAGTCAGGGTACATTGCGTCCGAGCCTCACTTCGATATCAACCTAGGAAAGGACCGGAACATCACGATCCCTGCGTTCTTCCTCGATGCAAGCACGCGCGAGGGCATGTCCGGGTCTCCTGTGTTCGCGGTGTACCAAGGAACGTTCTGGAGGACGGACGATCCATACAGTAGGGTAGATCCGGACGATCCGTCCTCGTGGGATCCGGTCAACACCGTGATTACCGGCAAAGGCACGGAGTTCGTGGGCTGCTATAGTGGAAGGGTCTTGGCGAGGGAGGAAGAGGCGGCACTCCGACTCTGTTGGAAGAGGGAGGCCATCGAACTCATCTGTGCTTCTCGGGAGACGGGTGACCATCCGCATATTGACCGCCTGGGCGACTGACGAGCAACGTGGTACTTAGTTTCGGGGACTACATCCCTAGGTAGACCGCACGTCAGCGGGACTGTTGGCAGCTTCGCCAAGTGGCGGCCTTCGTGGTGCTAGCGCACCTGGCGGTGGCCTTCTCCTCCCGCTGCTGCTCTATGAAAGCGGCTGCGGGGTCGCGTTCGAGGAGCCAACTTACGCCGAGACGTTCCGCCGAAGCTCCTGCCTCTTTCTTGTATGGTCTCAGCCACTTCGTGCCAGCCCGCGCAGCGGGATCGTGATAGTAAAACCGTTCTTCGGGCCTGCTATCTATCCTGCCTTGGATCTCCTTCCGGTCGGGCACGTCGCTGAAGCCCTCCTCTGAACCGTTCACGGCTCCTCCCGCCAAGACCAAGAGGCCTTCGCATATGGCCGAAAAGGCCTCATCGTTAGCGTCTATGGTCTGATTCGCCCGGGTTTCAAAGTCCTCTCGCACCGTCTCCAGGAGCAAGGGGTTCGCCGCGCACAGCTCCGCCATCTCCGCCACTAAATTGTAGCTTCGAAGAACCAACTCGATTAGCTCGGTTGCCGCCTTCGGAACGACTGCGACCGCCATGTCTTCTCTGTCATTGCTCATGAGCCGCTCACGTCAGTCTACGTGAGAGCACCGGGAAAGCAAAGGTCAGTCTATTCCGCATGCCCTAGTCTCTTTCAGTTCTTTGTCCCTGTCGTCCCGGGTCTTCTTCGGCTTCGACCTGTGCAGCAGCAGCGCTCGGCCGGCGGCACGGCCGTCACCGCGCCGTCAGACGCACGCGTTCCCCGTCCAGCTCGACCGTGGTCTTGGAGTAGGTCAGCTTCTGGACGATCTTGCCGTCCCTAAAGTGCAGAATGTCGAGGCCGCGCCTCGCTTCGTGCTTGTCTCCCTGGCCCTTCTCGAACGAGGGCGAGTCGAGCTGCCAGCGGAAGAGCATCTTCTGTTCGACTTCGTCGATGAAGGTCTCTTCGGTCGTGAACTTGAAGTCTCCATGATTAGCGAACCACGGCGCCCATGCCGCACGGAGATTCTCCTTGCCGCGGACCGAGGCTCCGGTCCAGTTTTCGAAGTAGATCTCGTCGTCAAAGAGGTCCATCACCCCGTCGAGGTCGTGCTCGTTCCAGGCGGCGCCCCATTTGGCGAACGCGCTGGACATTTCGTCTCGGGTCAGCATGGTCTTCCTCCTTGGTGACGGCACGGGCAACTCGCTGCGCGAGGAGTGTAGTCGACCGGCCCCGCGGAGATCGGCTTGCAGCAGCGCGACGATGACGCCGACGCGATGCAGGGTGTCGCGTCGCGCGCACGCCGGGTTCGCCAGCGGCTCGGCCTGACCGGCGCGGCGCGCGCTCTGCTCCGGCTACTCGGCAGATCGCCCTAGACCGCGCTGTGAGCGCCGGATCCCCCGTGCGTTCCATCGTCCTCTTCCCTTCCAGTTCGCCGGGCCATACGGCGAGTTCCAAAAGGTCTCAATCTTCTCGGGCCGCTTGCCGAAGATAGTTCAGCAAGCCCTGCGGGAAGAGCACCGCGCCATTCGAAAAGCCGCTAGGCCCAACCGCCTTGTGCGCTACGCGAATGGCAGTACGGCAACAATCCGCAGCCTCTTCCTCTGTAACGCTCGGTGACCAGTCGTGGAGGACCCTCCTTCGCCAGTCCTTCAACTGGCGAAGATCACTGATTAGAGACTCGTCTACCCCGGCGCTCTCCATCTCATTGATGCGACCGGCAAACCACGGCGCATCTTTGCCATCCTTGCCGGGATTCTCTACCGACCACCAGAGCATGGTAATCATCTCGGCCGCCATCCCACACATCGCAACAGCGGCAGTCTTGTCACCGAGTCCAAACGCCACCACCGCCGAACGGAGGGGCCAGACTATCCTGCTTATGATCCCCTCTTCGGCCGGCACGAACGCAAGCGTCGACCCGTCGGGAGCGACCTGGCGCCAGCGTTCGGCGATTTCGTCCAGGTCCGGCGGCGGCCCGTCCGGCCGAGCACTCACAAACCTCCACAAGTCCTCGTGGTCCACTGGCTCATGGGAGGAGCCCACCCACAACAACGGATTGATCCATACTCTCATCTCTTCCTCGTCCACTTGTGCTCGTCCGAAAGCGGCCCATCTGTCGTCCCGCAGTAGGCGCAGGCGCCTTTCGGCTCATGCTACTGCGGGCCATGAACCACAACTAGCAGTCCGAGGTCAAGAGGATGAGCCTCAACTTCTCGTCTAGCGCTCTTGCCTTTCGGTTCCGCTCGTCTCCATCGAGCCTGTTGTCGCTGTCCAGAGCATCCCGTTCCTCCCTGTAGGACAGGATGAACTTTGTCTCGTTCGGATTCAGACCTGCATGTCGGGCACGACTTCGGTTGTACGCAGCATTCACGGTCAACTGTTTGTAGACAACATCCTCGTACAGCGCCCGGCGGAGTTCCGCGATTTCCCGGTTGGCCCGGCGTTCGTCAACACGTCTTGTGTGCCTCCACAGTCTCCACGCGATGTACGGCGTCGCAAGGGCTCCCGCTGCCGCGATAGTCGCGACGATGAGGGTGGCTACCTCCACACGGCGAATTCTATCCCTCATGTTGAGCGCGTGGTCCTTCACTGTGAGCGCCTGACTGCCAGCGCACGAGAGGCTACGGCGAGACTTCCGGGCAAGCGCTTCGTCTCGTACTCGGAGACGGCGCGGCCGGTGAGGTCGCGCAGCAGGGTCTGCGGTAGATCAGCCCGAACTCGACGCGCCAGCCGGGGCCGACCGAGACAGGTCGACCTTTACCGTGACCCTGGCGTTGGCGTCCAAAGCGGCCAACATCTTCATCAACCGGTCCAGCGTGAAGCGCCCGAGATCGGCGTTGCGGACGCGGGAGAAGTCCGCCGCGGCGAACCCGGTGAGACTCGCCGCCTTGCGGACGGCGAGACCACGGTCGTCCAGCACGGCGATGATCCGCGCAGCAAGGACAGCCTTGGCCTGCTTCAGGTCGGCCTGGGGGTCACCGAAGTCTCGGAAGACGTTCCCGCTTCCGTGGACAAGTTCGTTGTCTTTCTCACTCATGGCAGTAGCTCCCTCCTTAGCCGCGCGAGACGCGCCCGGACCAAATCGATCTCACGCTTCGGAGTCCTGATCCCCTTCATCGACTTCTTCTTGAACGCGTGCAGCACCCACAGCGTGCCGGCTATCTCCGTCACGTACACGACCCGGTAAGCGCCGGTCCGATACCGAAGGGCGATCTCGAGCACGCCCGAGCCGAGTCCCCTGAGAGGCTTCGCAATGTCGGCCTTCCCTCCCTCTGCCGCGACGGTCAGGGCCGCGTTCACCCGGTCCCGGACAGGCTCGGGGAACTTCGCGTAGGTCCTGCGTGCTGCTCGAATCCACCCGACTGGCCGCGTGTCGCCGCTCACCCCGGCATGTTGTCAGATATGACTACGTTTGTCAGCCAAGGCCCGAGCAGGGTTCTGGACGCCTTGGGCGAGGGATCGTCGGGCCACCCAGCCACCGCGGAGAAGGGCGGTTGGTCGAGACCGAGCAGCGTGCCGGGCGCTAGCGGTCGCCTCCATCATCGACACGTCGTCCGGGCGCGGTCCCGCCGCCATCTCCGGCGCCATCAGGGCATTCACGACTCCGAGCACGATCACCAGGCCGATCAGGATCGTGGCGCCCCGGGCATCGTGCGCCACCCAGTCACAGGATGAGCCGTCTGAGCGCCTGGGCCCGGCCACGGCTGACGGTCGGGCTTCCACCGCCCTTCAGACTCAAGCGATAGCGGCCACTTCCGATGGGTACTACCTCGCGAATCTGATCTAGCCGGACGATCGCGGAGCGATGTACCCGCAGGAACTCGGCTGGGTCCAACCTCTCCTCGAGTTCGTTGAGCGTGCGGTACACGAGGTAGCTCTTGTTGCCGGCGTGGATTCGCGCGTAGTCCCCTTTCGCTTGTATCCAGCCGATGGCTGAGACGGCAACGGGGACGATGCGTCGCCCCTCGGGCACGAGCAGCCGGTCAGGGCGGCGCCCAAGATCGCGCAGCAGGCGCGGGACCCCGTCGGCGGGAGCACCAAGCCCCCGGTCCTGCCGCAGTCGCTCAATCGTCTCCGCGAAACGGGATTCCGTGAAGGGCTTCACGAGGTAGTCCACGGCGTTCAGCTCGAACGCGCGAACCGCGTAACGGTCGTACGCGGTCGCAAAGACCAAGGCGGGCAACGGCTGCCGTTGCCTGATGTCCTCAAGGACCTCGAACACGTCGCGTCCCGGCATTCGGATGTCGAGCATCGCCGCGTCCGCTCCCCCCTGTTCAAGGGCGGCAGCCAAACTCGCCACGTCAACGCACTCGTGCACGATGCTCACGCCTCTACATCGGGAGGCGTAGTCCCGGACGAGCCGTCGCGCCAGCACCTCGTCGTCCGCCACGATCAGGCGTAGGTTGTCAGGAGCCATCGGCAGCGGGTGAGGAGGAACCACCCGGTGGCTCAGGTTCTGCCGGGAGGTCCAGACTCACCGTGAAGCCCCCGCTCTCTTCGCGGGCCATGGTCATCGATGCACCGTCGTCGCCGTATGTCGCACGCAGTCGCCGTCGAGTCAGGTCGATGCCCCTGCCGCTCGTGCCGTGCAGGGCGTTCGGACCGTTTCCGGTGTCGGACACCGTGACGTGAACGCGGGCGCCCTGACGACGCGCCGCGACGCGCACTTCGCCCTGCCGCGCGTGCGGCTGAATGCCGTGTTTGACGGCGTTCTCAACAAGTGGCTGCAGCAGGAACGGGGGTACGGATACCTGCTCCGTTTCGCCGTCCGCTTCGATGGTGAATCGCAGGCGATCCGCGAATCGAACCTGCTCGATCTTCAGGTAGTCGCGCACTGTGTCCAGTTCACGGTGCAGACGAACCAGCGGTTCGTCGAGACGGTCGAACCCTGACTGCAGAAACGAGGCCAGCCGTTCGAGCATGGCGCTTGCCCTCGCCGGGTCGTGCTCGACGAGCGCCAGGATCGAGTTGAGCGAGTTCAGCAGGAAGTGCGGCTGGAGTTGTGACTTGATGGCGGTCAGCTCCGCGTCCCGGGCCACGAGTTCGAGCTCGGCTTCACGTTGGTGGCGGAGCTGCTCCCGGTCGAAACTCTGGACGATCACGCCGAGGCCGACCGCCGCCGCATACAGGAGCGCGGCGCTCAGCAGTTGCAGCGCCCAGCTATTGGCGTACACGAGTGGCCAGAAGTCCTCCCCGTACCGGAGACGCGTGTAGGCGACCTCGGCTCCGCTCCAGATCGCGAGCGCTCCGACCCCCGCGGTGGCATGCACGGACACCGCGCGCAGGGGACGGCGCTTCCAGAGCTCGAAGTAGACGTGCGCCCGGCACACCTGCCAAACGAGGATGCCGAGCACTGCATGGCTGAAGATCCCGTTCGCGAACAGGTCGCCGAACGGTGCCGCCCCCGACGCATCCAGCGCGGCCGCCTGGATCACGGCAGCCGTGATCCAGCCCGCGACAACAAGCCAGGGGCGGTAGCGCCTATGGGGACCGGGCGGATCGATAGCCTGTGCCATGTCTACTCCACTAAGGTCGACCAGCGTCATTCAGGGCCGGCAGCAGCACGAACTTCACCCACCCCGAATCGGGGGCCAGGGACAAGGCAGCATCGTACTCGGCGCGGGCTCCCGAAGGGTCGTTCTGCCGGGCGAGTGTCTGGCCAAGCCAGACGTGGGCGTCGAACCGTCCCCAGTTGGGCCACGGCTTGTCCAGCGGGTCGCGTGAGAACGAATCGAGGCTGCGCCGAAGCAGACGCTCCGCCTTGTCGAGGCCACCGCCGAACCTGACCGGCGTGTGGAACGCACTGATGCCTTGCAGGAGCGTGACGCGCGGGTTGTCGGGCGCCGCGGCCTCCGCCCGGTCGAGAGCGCCCGAGGAACGCACGCCCAGCTCGGCCCCTCGGGACGGATCCCGCGCGATCTGCAGACCGTAGAGCGCTCCGAGCAACGCGCGAGCTTCGGTGTGTTCCGGATCGTCGCCTAAGAGGGCCTCCAGTCGCTCAACGCCGTCATTCAGGAGGTCGGCCTGTTCCTGTTCGGGAACATCGGTCAGGTTGGCCGACCGCCACGCGATGTAAGCGATCGCGTACTCCACGAATGCTCGCCCGGGCGCCTGTTCCGCGGGTTGAATCAGTTGCCGGAGGAGGTCCATCCGAACGGCCCGGAGTTCCTGCCCGGATCCGGCCAGTGCCGCGCGTTCGAGCCGCTCGGTGAGCTCGGACGACGCGACCTCCTGCGCCAGGGAAAGTGCTGGCGCAGTCATCGCTGCGACCAGTGCGACTGCCACGATGTGAGTGCTTGCCACGGTTACCTCCTGAAGGAAACGCCGACATACATCGCACGGGGTGCAGCGTTGACGACCGGCTGCCGTGACGCATAGTCGGACGCGTAGACGTAGTCGAAGAAGTTGGCCCGTCCGAGGACGTTGTCGACGGACAGAAAGAAGATCACCGCCCCATTGCCAGTCGGTACGAGCCAGCTCGAGGAGAGATCAAGTCGTTCGTAGCGCGGGAGGCGCTCGGAGTTGACGGAACCGAAAACGGGAAGGAAGCCGTCGCCGATCGCCCGGCCAGCAACGATCGGGGTGTGGGGTCGGCCGGCGGCCGAGCGCCACGACGCACTCAGGCTCACGCCGTGCGAGAGGGGCACGGTGGTGATGATCTGCACCCACGAGGGAATCTCGAAGTCCGGTGTCCAGGTCCCGGCCGGAAGGTCGTATCGCTCGCGCTGATCGACCGGCGTCCATCGCCGCCTTGCTTTCAACCAACTGGCGGTGCCGCGCACCTCGAGTCGGCTCGACAGCCACTGGACGAACAGGTCCACCCCGCGGGCCGAGCCGTAGCCGTCGGCTATGTACCCTCGGACGCGATCTTCGAGGGGCAGGTCGGCGTACGTCTTCACGAACCCCTCTGCCCGAAGGTAGAGGCCCTCCGCCTCGCGACCGGTCTCGTAGCCGGCGACGTAGTGCAGCGCCCGCATGGGTGGCAGGCGCGCGGCCCCCCGTTCGCGGTCGTAGTACGCGGGGGAGGGGGCTTGGTGGTACACACCGGCCGCGAGGCGCAGCGCATGCGTGCGGCCCAGACCGATGCGGACGTTGAGCCGTGGATCGATGGTCGTCGCACGCGCCAGACCGAAGCGATCAGCGCGCGCCCCGATCGTGGCCGACACGGGCCCGACGTGTGTCGTGACCTCCAGCCAGGCGCCTCCAAACCAGTCGTCGACGGCGACATCGAACCGGGCGTCGCCGGCAACGCCAGCCAGGTCGCCGCCTCTCACCGGCACGCGTCCCGCAATCGACGCCTCGGTGAGAGAGCCGTTGGCGCCGACCCGCCACTCGACCGCACCGGCCGGCGGTGGGCTGAGATCGATTCGCCACGATGCGACGCGGTCCGTGACCGTCCGATCCAGGATGCCGACGTTGGTCCCGCGCCGGTAGTCGTCGGCGCCGAAAGACGCCGAGGCCGCCCAGCCTCCAAGCGGACCATCCCAGCGCGTGCCGACGAATCTGTGAGTCGTCGAGGATTGCAACAGCCCGGTGAACGCGTCCTGCTCGATCCCGACGCCCAGCCGATCCCGCTGAACCAACGCGAAGCTCTTGAGTCGACCGCGTCTTCCCAGATTCCAGGTGAACCCGGCTGATCCATCCCAGCCTTCGGGCGGCGGGTCAAAGGAGCGTGGGCTCCCGTTGACGGCGAAGAGGAGGCGGGTGAGGGTTCGATTGAACGCGCCCCGCACCCCGAATCGGTCGCCGACCGGTGCGGCGATGGAAGCAGACACGCCAGCGAGTCCAAACGTCGCGGTCGTCTGCCGCGCGTCGGGCCGCTCGGGCCCCTGCAGGTCGAGGACACCACTGAGGGCGTTGCCGTAGCGGGCGGAGAAGCCGCCAGTACTGAAGCTGAGACCCGATATGAGCAGCGGGTCTACCGTGCCCCTGAATCCGCCGGTCGGCGTCTCATGCCGGTAGGGATGGGCGATGATCGCGTCATCGAGTGACACCAGCACCTCGCTGACGTCGCCGCCGCGCACAAACAGACCGGCGCCGTCGTCAGGCGCGCTGACACCTGGCAACGTCTGGAGGGCTCTGAAGAGATCCGCGTCGGCGCCGGGTGTCCGGTAGACCTGGACAGGTTCGAGCAGGAAGGAACGCGCGACCTCTTCCTCGGGTGACGGGGGCGTGGGCGTAACGGTTATCTGCTCCTGCATGGCGCCGATCGCCAGCACGACGTCGAGTCGCACGCCGGGGCTTACCTCGAGAACGGATTCATGTGGATCGAACCCAGGCAGTTTCACAACTACCCGGTAACGCGTACCGGACGCCAGGCCGATCTCGAAGGAGCCCTTGGTGTCTGAAACGGCGACCATGGAACCATCGATTTCGACAATCGCACCAGGCAGTGGCATACCCGTCGTGTCTCGAACGGTTCCCTTGACGTGAGTCGCGCCGTCCGGTTGGATCGGGCGCCCCTCAGCGGCGAATGCGCCAAACGGCTGAGCCAGGAAGAAAACCAGTGCCAGTAGCGTCATGCCCCGGTTGGTAGCACGGGGTACGGCGCCTAATGACGCGGTTTTCGGTGAACGCCACCAGGGGTCGCCCAACGACACGCCGGGTGAGCTCCGAGCGTCCTATAGCCGACTCGAGGCAGGCTGCGACGACAGTGTCGATCGCATCGAAGGCGGAGTTTAGGCGTTGAAACTCCGGCGGTCGAAGCACCGTAGTGGGCAACCAATGGCCGAAGTGAAACGGACCGCGCGGGGCTCTCGCGCTATAGCTGCCATCTTGCTCGGATTGCTAGCCGCCCCGGCGACGATGAAGGGCCTCAGCCAGGAGCAGAGTCCCGGACCGGTCAGCCCGGTGATCGCCGTGTTGACTGAACTCGCCCAGACGCATCCGGGCGAGGCCTGGCGGGTTGATACCGAGCGCTACCGGGGGAAGGGCCCGGAACCCACCGCGTTGCTGCTGCCGCGCGGCGGCGGCCCCGGCCGTTGGTTCGGCGGCGAACCCGGGAACCGGGTCGTGGCGTCGCCGGTCAACGACATCGTCTGGGACGGCAACCGAGTGACGGCAACGGTGGGTCAGGGCTCGACAGCGAAGATCGAAGGTTCCTCCAGGAGGACGGCTCGCTCCTGCTGGACCTGAGTGCAACGGGCGGCGGCGCCGAGGTCAGGGGCACGCCAGCCGAGAAGGAAACGCCGAGAACACTGCCGAACGGCTGACAGGGCCTCGTACCGAGCGAAGCCCACCTTCGCGTCAGGTTGACAACCGTGTCCGATTCGACGTTCCGTTCCTTCGTGCGGCGGATGGCCTCGCCACCTGCGATCGTGGCCTCCGTCTTCGCCGCGCACGCCTTGATCCGTTTCGGGGGCATCTGGAGTTTTCAGATGATCGCCCTCTCGATGGTCATCGTATGGCCCCTACCGTGGCTGCTTTGCACAAGGCACGGCAGGAGGGAGATCGGCCTGCGGGCACCGGTATCGTGGTGGTGGCTGCCGACCGGGTCGGCCGTGGCTCTCGCCGTGCTGGGTGTTGGTGCGGCAACAGCCTGGGCCTTCTTCGGGAGCAGCGCCGACAACTGGTTCACACACCACGCCGCTCAGTTAGGGCAAGTCGCCGGAGGCTTCCCTCCGGAGGTGTCGACTCCGGCTCTCTTCTGGCTCCTCACCGTCCCCCCGATGGTCTTCAGTCCCCTCGGCGAGGAGTTTCTCTATCGAGGTTTCATTCTTCGGGTAGGCACCAAGCTCTGGGGCGATCGGGCAGGGACCATTGCTCAAGCGGCAGCGTTCGCGCTGGTTCACCTGGCTCACTACGGGCTGCACCCCGTGAGGCCCTGGTTGATCGCTCTCTATCTTCCGACGAACTTCCTGGTGGCCCTTGCCCTGGCATGGATTGTCAGGCGCAGCGGGTCGCTGTGGCCGGCGGTCGTGGCGCACAGCGTCTACAACCTGGGCTTGAACGGGCTGGTTTTCGTCCTGCTTCCCAACATCGTTGGTACATGACCGACCCCCCGGCGGGCCGTGATGTGTACCCGGAGTGAGGCACAAGGCCGAGTCGATCAGTTCTCTTCGGCTCTCTCTTATCCTGACCGCGCCCGCAACCTCCGCGTTCCGAACCACACGCCCACGGCCCCGATCACCGGGATGAGCCAGACGTACCACGCCGGCTGCCGAGCCCCCGCGGTCGCCTCCATCATCGACACATCGTCTGGCCGCGGTCCTGCCGCCATCTCCGGCGCCATCAGGGCATTCACCACTCCGAGCACGATCACCAGGCCAATCAGAACCGTGGCGCCCTTCGCATCGTGCGCCACCCAGGCACAGAGCTGCCCGCCGATGTACGCGCCCACTAGCCCCAGCACGACCTGGACGAGCACCCAGCCGCCGGATACCTCCCACGAACCCGGCTCGAAAGCGCGCGAGGGCCCCACCGTCAGCCAAAGAAGCGAGAAGAGTGCGAATTGCACGGCGGCCATGGCGACGTAGCCGACGATGGCGGCGAGGATGTTCCTGAGCATCGTGTTCCTCCCTGAGGCGGCAAGTCAGCGATTATGACGGTTCCGTCAGGCCCGCAGCCGTGCCGCCTCGACGGTGTGGTCCGTGCGGACGGCGATTCCGCGGCCGCCGCGTTAGAATCGCCTCCGACGCGAACGGCGGGCCCATGCCCGAAGGATGGTCACTATGGAGAAGGCGGCCACGGGCTTGGCCTGGACATTGAAGGTGCAGGTGGAAGCATTCCAGGAAGACGGCGACTGGGTCGCCATCTGCCCAGCCCTGGACGTGGCCAGCCAGGGTGAAACCAGAGAGCATGCCTTCAAGATGCTCGAAGAAGCCCTAATCGGCTACTTCGAGTGCCTCTCGGAACTCGGCACACTATGGGAGGTGCTGGACGAGAAACGCCTGACGCCAGCCGTACCAGCGGTTCTTCGCACGCCGCCAGCGGACCGCAGGGCGCACTGGCTCGACATCCCGATCTGGCTTCTGCCCGGTGGCGAAGTCCCGCAGGCTGCCGTCCGCTAGGCCGCGCCAGGTCAGGCGCGCCCTGGAACGAGCCGGCTTCTGCGGGGAACACTGGCGTCGATTCTCCGGCAGGCCGGACTGAGCCGCAGCGAGTTCATCGACCTTCTCGACTAAGGGCGTCACTCGCAACCGCCGAGCGGCCTTGTCGCGCCCGCGGCCGTCGGCGAACCGTGGCGCCGGCGGGGGCTGTCGCCGTCGTCACGGTTGACCCTTCTCCTCCACAATCTGGATCAGGTTGCCGCACGTGTCGTCAAAGACCGCGGTAACGACAGTCCCGAGGTCCGTTGGCGGCTGAACGAACCGCACACCTCTCGCCACGAGACGCTCGTGCTCGGCTCCGACATCGTCGACGGCGAAGGAGGCAAGGGGGATCCCGTCCTCCACAAGCGCCTTCCTGTATGGACCGACCGCGGGGTGTTCAGCAGGCTCGAGCAGCAACTCCGTCCCCTCCGGAGCTTCCTCGGATACGACGGTGATCCAGGCGTGCTCTCCCACCGGGATGTCGTGCTTTACCCAAAAGCCGAGCGTCTCGGTGTAGAAGCGAAGCGCCTTCCGCTGGTCGTCCACGAAGACGCCGGTCAGGTGGATTCTCATTTCTCAATGTCCTCGTCTGTTGAGACCGGCCACCGCTCCCCGATCGCCGTGAGCGGAGCGCCCTCGAACCAGTGGAGCTTGGACCTTCCCTCCCGCTTCGTGCGGATCAGCCCGGCGGCTTCCAGGACCTGCAGGTGCTGCGAGATCGCCTGCCGCGAGGAGTTGATGCCGTGTTCATGATCAGACGCCCGCGAATCTCGAAGAGCGGTGGTGCCTCAGCTTGAAATCGTGATTTCGGTAGCCAAGACACTGGTCAAACTGTCTGAATCTCCGAGTGTCAAAGGCCGAAACCAGACTAGCGGTGCCTACGCTGCCTGTTTACAAATTCACTAAGCGCGATGCTCGGGTTGGGTTTCCAGTTGTACCCGTAGATGGTAGTTAGATCGTAGCGTCCCGATTCTTCGTCTCCCCGGTACAGGAGCAAAGTCTCACCATCTTCTTTGTGACTGTCGGCAGACACTTGGTTGACCGTGGTCTTGCTTCCGCAGCGTACGAGGATCTCATACTGAAACTTGGGAATGTACTTCGAGGACCAAACGTCCATGCTTACTCTCCTAGTTGGTTTGCGACCCACGCAAGAAGTAGGTCTACAGTGAAGCCGACTGCGTGTTTCTTCGCCCAAGACAAGAAGTCTTTGATCCCGCTTTCCTGTCGCATCGCTTCAAGAACATCGTGACCTCGACTTCGCAGAGCTAGAATGTCTACACCAACCCTATTGCCGAGCGTTCGCTCTATTCGTATGTCAACGAGGCCATCTTCTTCCATCAAGCGAAGGTGCTCGTACACGCGCTCAAGGTTGTCGTCTAGCGCCAGCACTCTCTGTCTTGCCACTCTGCTGAACTTCGGTCCCGCCATGTGCGGAACCTCTTCCAGCGCGAGGAGGATTGCTCGGTACAGGTACGGATCGCGCTTCACTCGTCTATCTCCGCGAGGGCGAGTCCAGCTGCCAGCGGACGAGCATCTTCTGTTCGACTTCGTCGATGAAGGTCTCCTCGGTCGTGAAACCTGAAGTCTCCATGATTGGCGAACCATGGCGCCCATGTCTCACGAAGATCCTCCTTGCCACGGACCGAGGCTCCGGTCCAGCTCTCGAAGTAGATCTCGTCGTGAGACAGGTCCATCAAGCCGTCGAGATTGTGGTCGTTCCAGGCAGCGCCCCATCTGGCGGACGCGCTGGCCATTGCGTCTCGTGTCAGCATGGGCTTTCCTCCTTGGCGAAGGTTACATGCACGCGAAGGCTACGCGCGCAACTTCCGCGATCCGAACCAGACGCCCACGCCTCCGAGCAGCGGGTTGAGCCAGTTGAACCACGCCGGCCGGCGGGCGCCCGTGGTCGCCTCCATGCCGCCGGAGCCAGTAGTCTCCCATCCGCTTCCTGCGCTCCAGCGACCCAACCCCATGACCCTCGACCTCACCTTCGGAGGGAGCCTCCGCATTCCGCTCATCGCGGCGCCGATGTTCCTCGTGTCGTCGCCCGAGATGGCGCTCGCCGCCTGCTCACGGGGCGTCATGGGCAGCTTCCCCGCCCACTCCACCCGGACCCGCGCGGTCTTCGCCGGCTGGCTCGACCAGATGACCCGCGGCATGCAGGAGCTGCGCGACCAGGGGATCGAGCCGGCGCCGACGGCCTGATCGCCGTCTGCGGCGGCGCCGGCGGCCACTGCGGCACCCTCAACCCCTTCGCCCTCCTCAACGAAGTCCGCGAGATCAGCGACAAGCCGATCGTCCTCGCCGGCTCGCTCAGCACCGGCCGCGACATCGTTGCCGCCCTCGCCATGGGCGCCGACCTCGCCTAGATGGGCACCCGCTTCATCCCCGTCCGCGAGTCGCTGGCCAGCGAGGACTACCGCAGCGCCCTGTTCGGGGCGACCGCGAAGGGCATCCTCTTCACCACCGCCCTCGACGGGTTCCCCGCCAACTTCCTGGCGCCCAGCATCGAGGACGCCGGCCTGGATCTCGACGAGGTCAAGGCGACTCCACCCGGGCAGATCGTCGACCCGGCAAGGCGCGGGGGCGCTACAAGAGGATCTTCTTCGCCGGCCAGGGTGTGGGGATGGTCAATGAGGTGCAGACGACGGCCGAGCTGTGCGATGAGTTGATTGCGCAGTATCGGGAGGCGCGGGTGGCGGTGCGGGAGCGGCTCGGCGACTCCGTTGCGGCACTTGGCCCTTGATCGCTCGCTCGTCGCTCAATAGCCCACCAGGTTCGCCCTAAACTCGCTCTTGATCGCTGTATAGTCCCGTCTTTCCCGTCATCGGGGTGAAGTCATCTCCTAAGGCGACTCGCCCCTTCGCCGCCACGCGCGGACAACCCACTTACTGGAGCCTGAGACCAGATGAGTGACACGGTCTTCACGAAGGTCGACTACAACCTAGAGACTCTCCTGAATCAGATCGCCCTCGGCACGATCGGCCTGCCGGACATCCAGCGGCCCTTCGTCTGGAACAACGTCAAGGTCCGGGACCTGTTCGACTCGATGTACCGCGGCTATCCGGTGGGCTACTTGCTGTTGTGGCGAAACGGGCTAGCTGACGACAAGACGATCGGTACCGAAGAGAAGGCGAAGGCGCCCTCGCTAGTGATCGTGGACGGCCAGCAGCGCCTCACGTCCCTCTTCGCAGTAGTACGCGGCCAACCCGTCCTCCGGAAGAACTACAACAGTGAGCGCATTCAGATCGCCTTCAATCCCATAGAGGGCCGATTCGAGGTGGCCGACGCGGCGACGCGCCGCGACAAGTCGTTCATCCCCGACATATCTCGCGTCTGGAGCGAAGGCCTGTTCAATGTCGCCCGCGACTACTTGGCAGGACTCAGGCTCACGCGCGAGGTCAACGGCGACGAGGAACGGACGATCCAAGACGCCATCATGAAGCTCAACGATCTCCTGAAGTTCCCGTTCACGGCTCTTGAGCTCGCAGCCGGCATCGACGAAGAAGCGGTGTCGAACGTCTTCGTCCGCATCAACAGCAAAGGCACGCCTCTCAACCAGGCGGACTTCATCCTCACCCTCATGTCCGTGTTCTGGGACGAAGGCCGGACGGAACTCGAACAGTTCTGCCGCCAGGCTCGCCAACCAAACAAAGGAGTGGCTTCCCCCTTCAACCACTTCATCGAGCCCGAGCCTTCTCAGTTGCTGCGAGTCGGCGTCGGCGTCGCGTTCCGACGAGCCCGCCTGCAACACGTCTACTCGCTGCTGCGGGGCAAGGACCTGGCGACGCACGAGTTCAGCAGCGAGCGCCGCGACGAGCAGTTCCGCCAACTCAGGGACGCGCAGGGTCGGGCGCTGGACCTCAAGCACTGGCACGACTTCATGAACTGCCTACATCTCGCCGGCTTCCGAAGCGGCAGGATGATCAGCTCCAACAACAATCTTCTCTTCTCCTACATGCTCTACCTCATCGGCCGGACGGAGTACGGCGTTGAAGAGGCTGAGCTCCGCAAGACGATCGCCCAGTGGTTCTTCATGTCGGCGGTGACCGGGCGCTTCACCGGAAGCCCCGAGACCGCGATGGACTACGACCTGGCTGGCCTCCGCGGCATATCGCGCGCCAGTGACTTCGTCAGTCGCCTTCGGCACGTCTGCAACATCACGCTCACCGGCGACTTCTGGGACGTGACTCTGCCCAACGATCTGGCGACTTCTTCGCCCCGCAGCCCGTCACTCTTCGCTTACCACGCCGCTCTGGTGCAGCTGAACGCGAAGGCCCTGTTCTCCCGGATCCGGCTTGCAGACCTCCTCGATCCAGCGATCGCAGCAGCCAAGGGGCCGGTCGAGCGTCACCACCTCTTCCCGCGAGCCCACTTGGCCCGGCTCGGCGTCAGCAGCACACGCGAGACCAACCAGATCGCGAACTACGCATACCTGGAATGGATCGACAACGTCCATGCTGCCGACCGGCCCCCCGCTCACTACCTTCCGGACTTGAAGGGTCGATTCGGGCCAGCAGAGTTGGCCGTGATGCACAGACATCACGCTCTACCGGAAGACTGGGAGCACATGGACTACCACTCCTTTCTAGAACGACGTCGCGAGTTGATCGCGGGAGTCATCCGTGACGGCTACAACCTCCTCGCGACAGAAATCGACCCCGAGCCGGTACGCGATCCATTCGACTTGACGGAGGCGCTTTCCTCCGGCGAATCCGATTCCACCGAGTTCAAGTCGACCCTACGGATCAACCTGCACACCGGCCAGCCCGATACACGGATCGAACTCGCTGTGCTGAAGACGGTCGCAGGTTTCCTCAACGCACGCGGGGGAAGTTTGATCGTTGGCGTCGCTGACGACGGCACACCTGTTGGAATCGAAGCGGATCGGTTCACCAACGAGGACCGGATGAGCCAGCATCTCGTGAACCTCGTCCGAGGTCGGATCAGTGCCGGCGCCCTCCCAGACATCCACCCCCACTTCGAGGACCTGGAGGAGACGCGCGTACTCGTCGTCCGATGCTCGCCGGCGGCCAGCCCGATGCACGTAAAGGACGGCAACGAGCACCGCTTCTACGTCCGCTCAGGGCCGACAACTCAGGAGCTGCCAGCCCCTGAAGCGCTTCGCTACGTCAACAGCCGGTTCGGGGGCTAGAGAGTCACCTGACGGGAAGGGAGACTCGAGTGGCCAGACACCACAAGCTGATCCAGAGCTACGGGCTGTTCTGGGACCGAGACAAGGTCGACTGGAGCAAGAACAAGGCGAAACTGCTTGGCCGGCTCAAGGTCAAGGACAAGGCCGTGGACTTTCGCAACCAGGCGGGAATCTACGCCCTCTACGACCGTGAGTTTCGCCTGCTCTACGTCGGCCAAGCCGGGAGCAGCAACAGCACGTTGTTCAGCCGTCTCAGATACCACAACAGCCTTCACGCAGGAACTCGCGGATTGGCCTCCCGGTGGCAGTACTTTTCCTGGTTCGGCCTCCTCCGCGTCCTGAAGGGAAGCCAGAAGCTGGCTGATCCGCCCAAGACTCACCAGACGAAGCGGCCAGAGATCCTCGATGCCCTGGAAGCTGTCGCTATCGAGATTGCCGACCCTGACCTCAACCGGCAGGGCGGCAGGCTGCGCGCCATTGAGGAGTACCTGCAGTGTGGAGATGACGTCGAAGAGCAGCGAGCCGAGGACGGTGGCTCTGATGCGGAAGGAAACGGGAACGCATAGTCCGCTCGCCTAGGGGCGCGCGGGCTCCGGCCCCAGCAGCGGCGGCGGCCGGCGCCGCCACCGCACGGGTCGTTGCGAGAAGGGACGAGGAGGTCGACCGACGTGGAAGGAATCAAGATCTGGCAGCTCGATGGTTCGCGGGCCATTCCTCTGGCCTCGGCCAACCGCCTGAAGTCCGAACAGATGCTGGAAGAGGCCTTGGTCGAGAACCCGCACCTGCTGCTCGAAGGGTTGACCCTGGTCGGTCGGCAGACGCCTACAGAAGGCGGGCCGCTTGATCTCTTGGGCGTAGACCAGGACGGCAGGTTGGCCGTCTTCGAGCTGAAGCGCGGCACACTGTCGCGGGATGCGGTCGCTCAGGTGATCGACTATGCCTCTCACCTCGACGACATGGATCTCGAAGAGCTCGCCGGTCACATAGGCGGAGCGTCAGGTGCTCACGGCATCGACAAGATCGAGCCCTTCGAGGATTGGTACGGCCCGCGGTTCGGTGAGTTGGAGTCCCTCAAGCCGCTACGCCTGTTTCTGGTTGGCCTCGGCGTCGACGATAGGACGGAGCGGATGGTGAGGTTCCTCGCCAACAACAGCGCCATGGACATCTCCCTCCTGACCTTCCACGGGTTCGACCAAGCCGGAAAGAGCCTGCTGGCCAAGCAGGTGGAAGTGGAGCCAACGGACAATGCCCAACGGACTGTAAGACGCAGGCGCAGGAGCCGGCAGGAACTCCAGCAGCTACTCGATGAGAAGCTCAGTCGATGCGGAGTCCCGGAGTTGTTCCACGAGGTCAAGGGCGTGTTCGAGACAGCCTGGCCGCGAGCCATGAAGAGGCCGAATGTCCACGGACTTGTCTTCAAGCTCCAGAGACCGACGCCATCGGGACGATTATCGGTTCAGTATGCGCGGGTCGGTCCCAACGAAGACGAGGTAACCATGGTCTTCTTCCCTCGCGCCATCCGCCTGTGCAGGGAGGAGTTCAGGCCGCGAGTCGACGAAGTCCCGTACAAGACGTGGCCACCGGGTCGTGAAGCCCTGCCAGCGAACGAGGACGAACAGCCGGAGATCCAGTTCCAACTGACGCCGGGAGCCTGGAACGACCACAAGGCGAGCCTGGCCGAACTTGCCCAAGCCGTCTACGAGGCTTGGGAGGAAGAGCGTGCTAGTGAGCCGTAGGCGACGCCCCTACGCTCCGCGGCGACACAGGCAACACCGGGGACGATTCCAGCAGACCCGCGGCTACGACCCGCCAGACCCGACTAGCGCAGAGGGGAGCCGAGAATGGTGAAGCTGGCCGCATGGACGATCGAGGAACAGCCCGAGAAGAAAGGCCCGCAGAAATGGGAGCCACGGAGAATCGAGCCCTCCCAGATCGACCTGGAGAAACACCTCGAGGACTGGATCGTCAAGGATGCATCCCTCATCGGGCAAGGGCTGACACTGGTCGGCCGCCAAGTGACGATCGACGACGGTCGTCTCGATCTGCTGGCCATCGACTCGCACGACCGGTGGGTGGTGATCGAGGTCAAGCCCGGAGTTCTCCACTCCGGCGCACTGAACCAGGCGCTCTACTACGCCTCGTCACTCGCCCTTCTCGACACGGATGACGTCAGCAGGCTCCTGAAAGACGGACTTCGCCAGCTTGGGGACGAGGAGGCACTTTCAGCGAGAGTCAAGCAGCTTCTGGACGAGGAAGAGGAGCGAGAGATCGCCCTGTTGCTCGTCGGTGCCGGCGTCCACCCGGGCTTGGAGCGAATGAACGGCTTCCTCGGGCGCTTCGGTATTCCGGTCAGCGTTGTCAGCTTCGAGGTGTTCGAGTTGGATGAGGGCCCGAAGCTCCTGGTCCGCGAGGTGATCGACGAAGCCGTCGCGGTGCCGCGTCCGAAACGCCGCTACACCGTTGGGGCTATCCGGAACCTGGCCGTCAAGGCGGGCGTTGGAGAGCAGTTCGATCGCTTCGTCCGCATCTCGGAAGAGGCCGGTCTGCCGGTGCAAGCGCAACAGGCATCTGTGAGAATCGCTCCGCCGGCAGACAAGAGGCGTTTTCTGATGTACGCGACGCCGCGAGCCGATCCGAACGGCGGAGCACTGGGTATCTGGGTGGGTCCCGAGAACTTCGCCGACTGGTTTCCTCACATATGCGCCGAAGCGGCCGCGGACGCGCTCGGCACCTACGACGACGGCGACTTCCTGGCCGGTGAGGAGCTCGCCAACCGGCTCGACGAGATAGAGAGCTTCCTGACGACGTACTTTCCGGAGCCAACTGCGGACAGCGACTAAACCCTCGGGGGGTGGAAGCAACCCGTCGACTCCAGTCGCAACGCTTGCTCCTCGCAGGTCTAGCTGGCCGCCGCGCGCGTTCGCCATCGAAGAGCACCTGTTCTTGGGGGCCTGCGGTCAGCCGGCGGGAACGATCTTAGGAGGCAGCTACAGCACGGCGGACAACTGCTTCCGTCTCGACCGCGACCATCTCGAGAGACTCATCTCGCTCCTTTGTCGACCGACCAACGTCCGGAGGCAGCCTTCCGGAGGACTGAGCATCCGCTACGGCACTGGGGCCGGTAGCAACGGCGGGCAGTTGTGGATGCGGCAACGTTGCAGATCTGTCAGCCGGTGTCGGATCGGGCTAGGGCCACTGGGAGGGCGTAGCCGTGGCCCGTCCGACCCGTCGCCAGAACATCAAGGAGCTTTGATACTCTCCACCAGACCGCAGTCAGGCCCGGCTGGCTTCTAGACGGCTCAAGCAGCAAGATCTGAGTGCCAAGAACGGCTTAGTCGTCCGCGGTGCTCTCGGCCTGGTTCAGTAGCTCTTCACTCCAAAGCCCAATGTCCCCTGCATCTGACCTCAGAGCTCGCGTCAGCTACTTCCTGGCTGGCGGTCTAGTGTTCCTCGCTATTGAGCACATTCTAGTGGACGCCACTGTCAGCTTCATCAAGGGCACGACAGCTTCGATCATCGAACATGTTCCTGAAGTAATGCCGTCTACAGTCGTCCAACGAGAACGACGAGAGCGCATAAGGGAACTGAGAGAAGAATCCCGGCACGAGCTATGGCTGTCGAGAAACTTGACGTTCGAGGGAGACTTCTCCGACTCGCTCAGGGAGGTGTTTCGTCGCCACCATAGGGAACAGGCCGTGCTCCTGGACCTGCAAGCGCGACGGTTGGAAGAGGGCCGGCTCGTCAGAAAGTACTCACCGGCGAAGTGGTATGACAACGTCTTCGTCTACCCTATGGACTTGAACCCTAGCGACCTTCCCGGTCTCTCCGTCAGAGACGCCAACCGGAAGCCGATAGTCCTGCGTAACAGAGTCACAGTTAGGCTAGATGGGTCGAGCTAGCGTGGCGCGGGCCAGGTGCATGCCGTGAACCCTTGGGCTAATGGCTCTTCCCTTCAGAGGACTATGTCGAGTAGTGCCTACGCCAAGGGCTATACGGCATCGCCGATCTGGGACGCCAACTCGCCTTCGTAGACGTACACGGCGCCCAGCATCAAGTACTTCGTCCACAGTCGCCAGACCGCTTGCCATCTCGAGCTCTTCGGATCCGCCTGTTCCACGGGGAGTCCGTAGCTCTTTGCATCCGTCGCCGACACGATCGCGCCGTGGTTCTTGGATTCGCCGATCAGATGCTGGTGCAAGGCTTTGGCGAGCGCCTCCACATCCTGGGGCTTGCGTGACGAAACGCTCGCCAGAGCCTCCCGAGTCAGGTCTGCGATTCGGTCCATCGCGTCGCGGCTCTGCTGGACCATGAGCGCTGTGATGTCGGTCAAGAGCGATGCGTGAAGTGGATAGGTCGTGGGGTTCTCTTGAATCCTGCGCTCGGCCTCTTCCACCGCGGCGATGATGGCGCGTGCGGGAGCCAGGGAGCCGTCCGGAAGCTGGAACTGTGGGTCGACAGGGCCGAGGTCACTCGTCGGCCCCATGTAGATGCTGTCCGCCCCCAAGACCAGGAGCGTTCCGGCGCTCTTGGCCTGGTCCGGCACGATCACGGTCAGCTCCCGGCACCGCGACTGGGCTTGGCGAATCATCCGCAACGCGGTTTCGCCATCCCCTCCCAAGGTCCCGAGCATGAGGTGAAGATCCTGCTCCGGGTCCGCATCGAACAGTGTCTCCTCAAGAAGCGGGACGCTGCGAAGCGGGAAGATCACATCCCGTACGACCACGAGACGGCAGTCGTGAGCCTCCTGGTAGCTCCGGATGATCTGCTGGCGTTCGTACCGCCCAGCGTTGGCGGCTTCGTAGAGAGGACTGCGGTTCGTCACTGGCGGATGCGGATCGGTAGCCCCTGCAGGTCGAACGTGGACGGCTTGTCACCCCGAGCCTTCCGCGTCTCCTCCCGTACCCGCTTGGCGAACTCGATCCGTTCCCGCCAATCGGGATCGATGTTCGTCGGGGGGTGCCCAAGCGCGGGTGACTGTCCGGCGACATCCCGGCTGCGATCCGGCGGTGTGGCTTTAGGCTCGGTCACGAGTGGTCCCTGCTGTTCCGTATGGGGCGTTCCGAGTACACGCTCGCCCTCCCGGCCGAAGTGTACGAGGTGGATTCTAGCGGAGACCCACCCTGGCGGCTCGTTCGCCCGAGGCTCCAGACCTCATTCAACCCAAGGGTTGAATGAAGCCCCAGATCCCGCTACGCTCAACCACATGGTTGAACAAGACCTGAACCACATCTTCCACGCCCTCTCCAACCCCACCCGCCGCGCCATCCTCGCTCGCCTCGCCTCCGGCGAAACCACCGTCGGCGATCTCTCCAAGCCCCTCCCCCTCTCCTTCGCCGGCGTGTCGAAGCACCTCGGCGTACTCGAGCGCGCCGGCCTCGTCACCCGCGAAGCGCGAGGCCGGGAACGCGTGTGCCGGCTCAACCCGGCCGCGCTCCGGGACGCTCAGGACTGGCTCGAGTTCCACACCCGCTTCTGGACGGAGCGCCTGGATGCGCTCGGCGCACTCGTCGAGACCGGCGCCGACGACGCGGACGCGGACGAGGGCGAACAGCGATGACGGCCCCCAACCCACCGACACCAGCCACCCGCACGAACAGCCCGGAGGACCCCGTCATGGCGGACCACCAGAATGAACCGAACATCCACCTGACGCTCGAACGCGTGATCGACGCACCGGTCCAGCGGGTCTACGCGGCATGGACCGACCCGGAGTTGCTGAAGCAGTGGCTGGCGCCGGGGGATGCCGTCGCCTCGCGCGCGGTCGCCGACACGGTAGTCGGCGGGACGTTCCTCATCGAGATGCGCGGGACCGACGGGCAGCGCTGGCTCGCCCGCGGCGTGTACCGGGAAGTCGCGCCGCTACGCCGCCTGGTGCACACCTGGCGCTGGGAAGGCAGCGACATCGAGACGCTGGTCACCGCCGAGTTTGAACCTGAATCGGCCGGTACGACGCGCCTCACGGTCACTCATGCCCGATTCGCCCAGGACGAGGCCCGCGACCAGCACGGGAGCAGCTGGGCGTCGTGTCTCGAGAAGCTCAGGGAGCTGTGCGCCGCATGAACAGGGCCGCGTCGACCGCCCGTCCCGACTGGGTTTCCGACGACCTGTTCCCGTTCGAGAGCCGGTTTCTCGACCTCCCGCCCGATCACCGGATGCACTACATCGACGAAGGCGAGGGCGAGCCGATCGTGTTCGTCCACGGCAACCCCGCATGGTCGTTCGAGTTCCGGCATCCGGTCCGGGAACTGCGGTCGGAGTACCGCTGCGTCGCGCTCGACCACATCGGCTTCGGCCTCTCGTCACGGAGCGCACGGCGCGAGGACCATCGTCCCCAGAGTCACGCGCAGCGCCTGGCCGCTCTGCTCGACCATCTCGACCTTCGCGACATCACCCTGTTCATGAACGACTGGGGCGGGCCGATCGGCCTCGACTTCGCACGCAGGCACCCGGAGCGCGTCAAGCGTCTCGTCATCGCGAACACCTGGTGCTGGCCGGTCGGCGACGACTTCCACTTCAGGTCGTTCAGCTTCCTGATGTCGAGCTGGATCGGCCAGTACCTGCTGCGGCGGCACAACATCTTCGTGAACGGCGTGATGCCGAGGGCGGTCGGCGACCGAAGAGTCCTGACGCCGGAGGTCATGGCTCACTACCGCAGGGCACAGCCGTCGCCCGCGGCACGGGCCGCGAGCGCCGCGCTGCCGGGCTACATCGTGGGCGCGAGCGACTGGCTGCGCTCGATCTGGGAGGACCGCGCCGCGTTCGTGGACAAGCCGGCGCTCATTCTCTGGGGGCTGAAGGACATCGCGTTCCGGAGGAAGGAGCTGGAGCGGTGGAAGTCTGCGCTTCGGGATGTCGAGGTCTGGGAGTTCGAGGATTGCGGGCACTTCGTGGCGGAGGAGGCGCCGGGGAGGGTTGTAGCCGCGCTTCGGGCAGTTGGTGGATGCGGCGACGTTGCGGATCTATGAACCGGTGTTGGGGAGGGCGCGGGCCAACGGAAGGCCATAAGCGCTTGGTGTCTGTCTGAGTAATCGAGCGCTGGACCTGCACTATCGACTACGGATCCTCGAAGGCGCGCGAGGGTCCAACCGTCAGCCACAGAAAGGTGCGAAGAGCGCGGCGGCCATGGTGACGTAGCCGACGATGGCGGCGAGGATGTTCCTGGGCCTCATGTTTCCTCCCTGAGATCTTCAGCGCTGGCGCCTGAGGCTGCCCAAGAGAAGCAAGGGCTGCCCAAGAGAGGGCAGCCCTTGAGCCGACAGCACGCTGCCGACGGGTATCTGTCGAGATCCTACCCTGCTTGCGTGGCCCTGCAACCAAAGGGTGCGGGCCGCGACTGGGACAACTCGCCGCGCCTCGGGCCGGGCGACCAGTTGGCGAAAATCCTTACTGGCCTGCCTCCGCCGGCACCTTCCACCACACATCTTCCTTGGGCGCCGGACTGCACCTGAGCGTACAGGTGACCTGCACCCTGTGCGCCCGACTAAAGATGCGCTGTTCCACCTTGGCAATACCGCCGTCAGGCAACACCACGAGATCCGAGCAAGCCGGCAAGACGCCGCCGAAGTCTTCGTACAGGTCCAGAATGCACTGCGCCTCGTCGGGCGGACCGAAGTTGACTACGACCTTGAACGGACGCACTGTCATGGCTGTTCTCCGTTCGCGTCGGTCCATTGCTGGTACGGTCCTTCCGCCGACTCCCGCTGAACGAGCTTCCAGCCGGCATTCTCCAAGCAGCTTACGCCCATGAGTTCACACGCTCGCCGTTCGGCTTCTTCCCCGCCCGGTTCCCCGCGCCGCCGTAGGCTGTTGGCTTCCCTCACCGCGTCCACGAAGGCGCGGTGTTCCCGTTCTTCCTGCATACGTTCTAATCTCTCCCCCGGTGGATTCCGGGCAAGCGCGGCACTCTAGCGCCTAGAGCGCGACCCGGGCAACCGGAAACCGGCGGTTCTGCTGGTCCGGTTAGGGCCTCTGGCCCTGGTCGCGACCGCTCGCGGGAGGCGCAACCTGCCCTTCGACCGCAGGTTCGGGCACGAAAGCAGCCCGAAGGCGTTCCTTCGAGGAAACGTGGAGGTTCCCCGGCTTCATGGACAGTCTACGTTCAGGGTACTCGGCAGCTAGTTGGCAGCTCTTCTCGAAACGGACACGTGATCGGTGTCCGCGGACCCAATCCACCGACTCGACCTACCCGCACGAACAGGCCGGAGGAACCCGTCATCGCGGACCACCAGAATGAACCGGACGTTCACCTGACGCTGCGCCCGCGTGATCGACGCACCGGTCCAACGGTTCTACGCGGCCTTGGACTGATCCGGAGTTGCTGAAGCAGTGGCTGGCGCTGGGAGGTCGAGTGCCGGCATCCGGTCCGGGAACTGGGGTCGGAGTTCCGCTGCGTCGCGCTCGACCACATCGGCTTCGGCCTGTCGTAACGGAGCGCACGGCGCGAGGACCATCGTCCCCAGAGTCACGCGCCGCGCCTGGGCCGCTCTGCTCAACCATCTCGACCTCCGCGACATCACCCTGTTCATGAACGACTGGGGTGGGCCGACCGGCCTCGACTTCGCGCGCAGGCACCCGGAGCGCGTCAAGCGTCTCGTCATCGCGAACACCTGGTGCTGGCCGGTCGGCAACGACTTCCACTTCAGGTCGTTCAGCTTCCTGCTGTCGAAGCGGATCGGCCAGTACCTACTACAGCAGCACAACATCTTCGTGAACGGAGTGATGCCGAGGGCGGTCCGCGACCGAAGCGTCCTGACGCCGGAGATCATGGCTCACTACCGCGGCGCACAGCCGTCGGCGGTGGCACGGACCGCGAGCGCCGCGCTGCCGGGTTACATCGTGGGAGCGATCGACTGGCTGCGGTCGACCTCGGAGGACCGCGCGGCCTTTGCGGACAAGCTGGCGCTCATTCTGTGGGGGTTGAAGGACATTGCGTTTCGGAGGAAGGAGCTGGAGCGGTGGAAGTCGGCGCTTCGGGATGTCGAGGTGCACGAGTTCGAGGATCGCGGGCACTTCCTGGCGGAGGAGGCGCCGAGGAGGCTGGTGGAGGTGCTTCTGGGCTACAAGGCGACATGCGGCCCGCCCACCGGGTCAGAATGATCGCCGCCCCGCCCCGCCGCCGGCATTCGGCAACGGTGGGCTCGTAGTGCCCGCCGACTGCGACGCTCCGCTCGAGCACCTCCTACCGTGCTACGAGTCGAACCTCTGCCTGATGTAGCTCTGCGTCTTACTCGCGGGCAACTCCGTCGTGGCCGGTCCCGTTCGAATGTAGAAGCGCTCGACTGAGGCCCGCTTGTTATCGCTTACAAAGACAGGAACCGAGGACCGCGCGCAGCGCACCACGAATACTCGGCTTCCTCGATGATCCGCGAACTGAAGGCGCATCAATGTCGCGGCGCTCACGTCCATCCGATCCCTTATCTTGTTCACGAGGTGTCGACTCATCTCATCCTCGCTCCTGAAGCCATCGGCCTCAATCCCATTCACCGAGCCGTCATCCCCGACGCCTACGACGAGCGTTCCGCCATCCGTGTTCAGAAAAGCCGCCAGAGTCTTAAGAACGGCGGACTCCATCTCCTGATCCCGCTGGCCCGTGTGCAGATTGACTCGAAGAGTCGACTTGAACTCTACGGTCTCCGACTCCCCACCATCGACGACCGTCTCCAACCCTGAGTCCTCATGAGCGACTTCGTCTTGCGCACGCGCGACTCCGCTCTTCCCGAACAGCGACTCCGCATGAGACCGCACCTTGTCCAAGGGCGTAAGTCGTAGGTCACCATCCTGCAGTTCCCGAAGCACGAGCCGGCAGCCGGCAGCCGCAAGCCGGTTCCCGAACTCGACGATCTGACTGGGCTCCGCCAAACCCTCCTGGTCAGGCCCGAGACGCGCCGCCGTGACAACCGCTAAGAGTGCGCACAGGTCCTCCGGCATCTGCACGCTTCGCGTATCCACAAAGCTGTGGCCGCCTCGTGCGCTCCTTGCGTCGACTGGTTCTAACTCCTCGGAGATCGCGACCGCAACACTGTACGCCCAGAAATCTAGCTGTCTCCTAAAAGGAGCCTGCTCTGGGTTCGCTGGCCCCTTCTTGTGCTGATGCACATAGCGAGAGACGTCGTCCCTCAGGTTCTTAGGCAACCGCAACGAGTAGGCCGCGGCCGACAACAACGCGGCGAAGTACTTCAACTATAGACCTCCTAGCGCGTCCGTCTCTCCCAACCTTCCAAGGCCGCCTGATCTACTCGCTCACAAGTACTGCAATACTCCCGCGGTCCACAGTTGCAAAGCAACGCGACGTTCTTTCGGCGAGTCCAGTTGACGACCTCGCCACCTTTCCCCGCATCCACAGCATCCCACTGACCTGTCAGAGTGTAGAGCGCTCCTGCATGTCTCCTGACAATCTCGACTTCCGTAGGAGATTCTAGATCCGATCCAGTCAGCAGCAGTATTGGCTGCTCCGAATTCCGCACGGTCACGCTGAGAGTGTTGCTACGAACGGCTCCTGACATCGCGTTCAAGAGAGAATCAGCAATCAAAGGCGCGTGCGTCTGTGATTCCGCGCACAAAGCCAAGATGAAAGAAAGCGCAAGTACGCGCCGCGACGCGCCGTTGATCTCGGTCGGTGCCATTGCACGACCCCTGGCATTCAGTGCGTAGATCTCAAATCGGTCGCGGCGGCCCTCAACAGGGCGTATCCCCACTTCGGCGATTACCCTCACCGACGCCTTCGTGCCCTCGGACTTGAAGTCCTCCTCGGTGACGCTCGCCGCCATCTGAGCGAATAGCTGGTTCATCCGGTCAGAGAGCTCATCGACTTGCCGCTCTTGAATGGCCTCATAGGAACGACCGAGAATCGCGGCCGCGACCTCCGCCACGTCCTAGGCCGCACGACTGTCAGCAGCAACCGCCTCGTTTCGCTGGCGCTGAGCGACCTTCTTCCCGAGTGACTCCAAGAGGTCCGCCACTTCGGCCAAGTCCTGTTCCTTGTCTACGATGGCGCGCTCGACACGGCGCACTTGGACTTCTATCGCGGCCACTTCGTCGCGAAGAAGCTGTACCTTCTCTTCGTCAATCCCCTCTATCTTCTTGCTGATGTCCCTCATGTCTAGATCCGCGTCGCCGATCTCTTTGTCGGCGAGCGCTACGTTCAGCGCTTCCCTGCGTTCTCGCTCTAGCCAGCTCGAGTTCTCAGCAGCCATGAGCAAGGACCGCGTTGCCTCATACAGCTCACCCAGGTAGTTAGCTTCCTCCTCTCTCTCCACGGACTGCGCGAGGCGGGCCGTCACCTTTTCGCGGGGGCCCTCCTCCGCGTGGAGGTCGCGCCCACACACACAGGTGCCTTCCTTCAGCAGTTGCCGGACATAGGCGATGTGCCGGAGCGGGATGCTGCCCGAATCATAGAGGGGCTTCAGGTCCCTAGACACCCGCCGAAGCGCCGGCAACGTGAGCGGCGCCAAGAGGTCAGTGCTCTCAAGCCCGCGAGACAGTTTCTCTAGGCCGGTTCGTCGGCGGTCGATTGCTGCCTCTCGCTGCCGCGAAGCCTGCTGACGCCGCGCCACCAAGGACTCATACGCTCCGATCTTCAGGATCTCCCCCTCGAGAGTCTCTCCAACGTCCGCCGAGCGGCCCGCCAAGTCCGCCCTAGTCGCCCTCTCGCTTCGAAGCGCTTCCTCTAGGCGCTCCCTCCTCTGTTCGAGAGCGTCGAGTTCCGTTTGCATGGCGTCGAGGCCCTTGTCACCGATGGCCTTGGTCGCCTTTCTGCCGAGCAACCTCGCCGTGGACTGCAGACGTTCCGCTGCACGCTCAAACACGTCGATCCCCAACAGGCTGCGGACTGCATCGGTCGTCTTCTGCTCGACCTCGCCACGGCCGACGACCTTGCTCTCCGTGCCGCCGACGAAGTCAACCGCCTGGTCCGCGTCCATAACGAAGAAGTCTCGCAGCTCCCATGGAAGGAACTCCTTGATCGCCAAGTCGACGCCCACCTCTCGCGGGGTCCACGTTCCGTCAGGCTCGCGCTCCATGAGCCTAGCCTTCTCGTCCACGCGCTGAAAATCGGGTTCATCGTCCTTTTCCGCCGGTCTACTGATGGTCCTGACCGTACGCGACAGACGATAGAGCCTTGTCCTAGGGCCCGAGTCGCTCCGTTGCCTGGACGAGCCGTCGTTCTCAAACTCGATCGCGACCGATGTCTCGATGCCGCCGGCATCCGGTTGCCACCATGCTGGGTGTAGGGGGTAGCGCGACCTTCGCTCACCAGGAAGTCCATTCTCCCCGTACATTCCCCACACGACCGCCCTAAGGAACGTTGTCTTGCCAGAACCGTTCTCCGCTCGAATCACCGTCAGCGGTCGCTCTGGATCCGTGGATGGCTCTACCACAAGCCTCTCAAACACGGCGAAGTTGTCAATCTCGATCCTCGTGAACCTGAGCATCTCAGATCTCCCCACGGCTTGCCACGTCTGAAGCCGCGGCCCCCTCTTCGGAGGACTCCTCTTGCAGCGGCACATCCGGGCGAAGCGCGCCAACTGCCACTGACCGAACACTGTTCTCGACTTTCTGCTTGATGCGAGCTACTTGCCGATCTTCCAAGTCCACCACTTCCATAATGAGGTCCACTAACGTGCTGGAGGCCAGGCCCCTCGGCGCCATCCGGGCCGCATGTCTCTCTATCTCTGCATAGATCCGATCGTAGTTGTTCACCATGGCGATGCCTCCGGTATGCCGGGAGCGACAATCCGGCTCCCCGCCCTCTGGAGAGCCGGGATTCGGCCCTTCCCGTCTGGCCAGAACGACCTGCGGATACGGCCCAGCTCCGCGAGGACTCCATCATCTCCCGCAGCGTTTCGAGCGTGGCGAGCGAAAGAATAGGCCCGCCCCAACTCGCTCCCAACGATCTTCTTGACATTCGCCGAATCGCCGTTCTCGACGACCTCAGCAGGCGGGAGAGACAGGAAGTCATGCACGACCGCGAAGGACTTGCCGGGATGCGTCCGCAGCACCCGACCGCGGCGCTGAATCCACTCCCTTTCGACCGTCGAGGAAGCAACGATGAATGCCTCCCTAATACTCGGGATGTCGAGCCCTTCATCGAGCACTTTCTTGGCCAAGAGTACTTGGTAGCCACCGTCCTGAAACGTGCCCAACGTCCGTTCCAGCACACGACGCTTCGCTGTAGTCTCCTGTGTCACGCCGGCCCAGCGTACGCCCAATTCGGTCAGAATCAACGCGATGTCTTCGAACTGCTGAGGGTTCTTCGCTGACGCGTAGACCAACGTTTGCCGCAACGAAGACGGGCCCCGTCGTTCCAGGACCTCTCGTAGGAGCGGTAGCTTAGTCGTTGCGTTCTCGATGATCTTCCTGCGAGCAACCATCAACCGCAGGACGCTGTCGTCGTCGTCTGTGCCCGAGCCCAGCGCTCGTCCTATGCGCTTGGTCAGTTGCTCGAAGTGCCGTAGCTCCTCACCGTCGAGTGTCCCCGCATGAACGTAGTAGTCGTATGGCGTCAGACAAAAGCCGATCGCCCGGTCAAGACCAAACTCGTATACCGGTGCGCCAAAGAACTCGAAGATCTCCTCCGTGCCGTCCGGATCGTACTGCCGTTCAGGCGTGGCGGAAAGCGCGAGCCGACGTTGGAAGAACTCCGGCTTGTTCGAGACGAACCCCTCGGCGCCCAACCGATGGGCCTCGTCCGCAATGAACATTGTCTCCCGCCCGGAACACTTTAGTGCGATCGTGGAGCGGAAGTTCGACGAACAGAGCGTCTTGTTGGTGACGACCAACACATGCGTTCCGCCCGAATCGAGACGCCGAAGGAAGTTAGTCAGCGCAGAATCTGGGCTAGAACTCAAGGTCGGTGTGTCCGCCGTGATCCCGAACTTCGCAATCTCACTCCTCCATTGCAGGACTAGCGGAATCGACGGAACCGAGATCACGACCACAAATGGCGCATCCGGAACGCGATCTTGGCTGCGTGCAGCGCAGATCAGCGCCGTGAGGGTCTTGCCTGCACCGGTTGCCATTGCGATCGTGCCCCGTTCAGGCTCGGGCCCAGACTCCCACGCATCAACCGCGTCCTTCTGGTGCGCAAATCTCCCTGTCGTCCACTTCAACCCTTCGGGTACTCGTAGCCGCCTAGCGCTCCCCGTCCCAGAACGACGTCCAAGATGCCGCCGGAGCCGCTCCCAGCGCTCGACGGCCCAAGGTGGATTCCCGTCTTCGATTGCCGCCGCGTCGTAGTCGGCTTGCCGAGGAGCGAAGTCGGGTGCACGTTCAATGATCTTCTCAGACAACGCCTCCGGCAGATCGACAACCCTGTCAATCCCAGGGCTACGCGCATGGCTCCAGTCATCAAGAAGTCCAATGCCATCAGCGACTCGCCCGCTGCTGTGCTCGATCCAGGACACATCGACGTCCAAGTGCTCAACACCCGACGACACACCGTGCCCGGTAGCGTTGCCAGACCCGCGGGCGAGCACCTGATGTCGACCATCGTCGAACAGCCACAGCTTCGGGTGGTAGTTGGACTCGAGCGTCGGCACCGCGATACGCAAGCGCAGCTTGCCCGCCGCGAGCATCCACGTCAGACACTCCAGCGCATGGCGAGCGAGCGCCGAGGCCTCAACCCGACCGTCGACGAAGACTTGCGCTACTCGCCGAGTCGCTTCTTCCGCAGAGAGCTTCTGCGCCGTCTCGCTCGCATTCAGTTCCGGTAGAAACAGCTTCGGTGCCACCGTGAACTCAATCGGCCTTGTACCTTCGCGGTTGAGATACTCCGCCAAACCAGGTGCTAGCCGTCTGATCCACCCGGCAGAAAACCAGCCGAACGCGCCCCGCACAGAGGTCGACGACCGAAAGCCCGGAATCAGGACACGCGGCCCTACCGGCTCGTCTGGAAGCCGATAGAGCCCCGGCCTCAGCGTGCGCTCGTCAACTAGCACGACTACAGCACTCTACGTCTGGCCTTGAGACGCTCCAACAACCGGGCTGCCTTGCCCTCCCTCTGAGCGTCCGACACGACATTCTCTTCTCTCTGAAGCTCAACCTCACGCTTTCCGCGAAGGACGAGTCGGACTCTGTCGCCCGGTTCCACTCGTAAACGCCGCAATGGCTCCGCCAGATAGCCGATACTCGCTCCGCTGAGCGACGTAAGCGACCAAATGAGCGACAACTGGCCACAGCCCGGTGGCCGAACCACACGTAGATGTTCCCTTCCATTAGGCTTGCAGCCAAGTGCTCGAGCCACTTCGGGCGCGAGCCCCGCCAGACTCACACCGTCAAAGTACCGTTCCTCTACACGAAAGACACAGTAGGGCCTAGCATCCGAATCGCGACCGTCCACCACATCGTCGAGCGGCCTAAGTTGGAGAACTGACGAATCGGCCTTGCTCACGAAGCCGTCGCGCACCAGGAACTGCGGGGCCCCGAGATATGCGCGAATGGTCTCTATCCTCAGATTGAACAGCCGCGGCAGCTCCTCGAACAGCCTCTCGAGGCTCGTCGCTCCTCCATCCTCCTCGATGCGCTGTAGGATCTCCCCCGCCACACCGTCATATTCGTCTTCTACCCAATCCGAAAGGCCCCAGCGCGTCATGTCCGCCCTAACTACGCTCGGAAGCCGACCTAGGTAGTTGGCTACACGTATTCCGGGCAACCCGCTACGCTCGGCAATCTCCTCCTTTGTCGCAGGTTCGCCGATATCCAGGACGGCGGCCTTGATACGGGCCGTCTTTGTGTCCCTCAACGCCAAGTGACCATTGATGCGATGAAGACGACAAAGCTCGACAAGTCGAGGCCACACAGCCAGCCACTCTCTACCTGGGAGTTGGTCTTGAAGTGCCCCCTCGTCGATCAAGCCTGCATCGTCCGCGCGCTCCCGAGCAGCACCTCGCAGCATGTCGACGACACCCACTGCCTCTCTACTGAAGCAGATGTCATCGCGGCACCTGTAGCCGAGGGCGTCTCTTAGCATCCTGCGAGCGAGCGGAACATTGGGATGCGCGGAGCCAGCGAACACTCCTTCAACCCGCTGATCCAACTCAGGCTTGGGCAGTACCGAGTCCACGCTGGACCTCAGCGCACCCGCGAGGGTGCGCAAGTGCTCGCCGACTGAAGCCTCGATCTCCTCCTTTAGCTTCTTCTCGACCTGTGCGACCCTTTGTCTCGTTACGCCCAAAGCGACACCAATCTTGTCCAAGGTCTTGGGCTTCGGGCGAAACAGGCGTCGGTCCAGAATCAGCAAGCTCCTCGCCGGCAAATCGGCCGTGAGCGACCCCAACGCAGCCAGGAACGCGTCGGAAACGCGCAGACCACCGGTCAAGGCTCCGAGGTCGACGTCATCCAGTCTCTCGGCAGTTCCTGTTGCGTTCGCTAGCTCTCCGAGATCAGACTCGATGGCATCCTTGAGAGTCTTGGCTCCCCGAAACTCCTGCGCAGCCGCGAGGAGTTCCTGTAGGGGGCTGAAGTTGTGCCGCCATTGTTCTTCCCGGGTCCCGTCGTCACGCTCAACCTCTGCGAACGGTTCTGGCGGAGCATCGCTCTTGGCCGTCGCCGCTGTATTCGGTTCCGCACCCTCGACAACACAAAGGAAGTCCAATAGTGTCATCTTGCCGGCACTCCTGATTCTGAGCAGCTCAGCCGCCGAGTGAGGACCCGGTAGTCGGCCGTTGGCCATCCATCGCCTACAGAATCGGCTGACCGCGCTTCTCGTTCGTGCCCGCAGCGGTAGCGCCAATAGCCACTCTGCGCTGGCACCTGCCCGGATCGTGTAGGTGACTTCGGGGACAGCAAATGCTGCAATCTGTCGGCGCAAGCGCGAAAAGAGACTCTCATCCAACTCGTGCCACGGGAGACTCTCCCAAATCGACCGATTAAGTTCGCCCAGCGTCAGTGTTGGCAGCCCTGCTGCAGCCCGGAGCGCCGAGTCGGCTAGAACGCTTGAGTACTCGCGCCGATAGGCACGCGGAACCAAGGGAGTGGCAGCGGTTCCCCAAGGCGCCACCTCCCGGGCCGCGTCTTTCAGCTCGACGAGGAGGCTCTGGCAGACAGACTCCTTCGCATCGCGAGCGACACAGGCGGCATCTACCGCTGGTCCGAGACGGCCGGCCTCAAGCAATTGATCCGCACGCAAAGCGTGAGTAAAGAGGAGACCCTCGCCTTCATCAAGCAGGACTACGAAATGGCCGACCGTGAGGAGGTCGCCTAATGGCGCTCTCTGAACGCGTACATGTCACGAGGCGGTTTCAGCGCGCCATCAGTATCGAATCCGACATGTGCGACCCCGCGGCCGTAGAGGGCTTCATCTGCCCTCGATCTTCCGCCGACGTCCTAGAGACTATGGCCCGCCACGTTCGCGAGACGGGGCAAGGCGCCTTTACTTGGACTGGACCGTACGGTACGGGTAAGTCCAGTTTGGCTGTCGTTCTAGGTGCGGCCCTGAACAGTTCCAAGAACCTTCGAGACAAAGCCGAAGAAGTACTCGGCGAACGCACCTTCGCGATTCTGACAGAGGCCCTGCCACTCCGACGGCTCGGCTGGAGAGTTCTCCCTGTCGCAGGCCGACGGGACCGCCCCGCACGAGTAGTGGGCGAAGCCATCGAGGCATCTGGCTGGCTTGAACGCGAATCTACAGAAGACTGGAGCGAACCAGCAGTTCTCGACGTTCTTAAGCGGATCGCAGAACGAGACGCCCGCGCTGGCGGGGGACTATTCGTGTTCATCGACGAGATGGGCAAGTTCCTCGAAGCAGCGGCCCAGGATGGAGTGGATGTTCACCTATTCCAGCAGCTCGCGGAGTACTCCTCGCGGAGTCACGGACGGCTCATAGTCGTAGGAATCCTCCATCAAGCATTTGAGGAGTATGCACACCGCCTATCACGAGAGGCACGTGACGAATGGGCGAAGATCCAGGGCCGCTTCGCCGATCTAGCAATCAACACGGCCGGCGACGAGCAGTTGGACCTCCTCGCTAACGCGATCGAGAATGGCCAGAAACACGGTGGCCTGACGAAGCTCGCCACGAAGGCGGCACGACTAGCGAAGAGGAAGAGCGCATCCGCCGACATGGCAACGAAGCTCGACGGCTGCTGGCCGCTCCATCCTATCGTCGCATGCCTCTTGGGCCCCCTCTCACGCAGGCGTTTTGGGCAGAACCAAAGAAGTCTCTTCGGATTCCTCAACTCAGCTGAACCGTATGGCTTCCAGGAGTTCCTTCGTCAAGCCGACGAGGGCGATCTATACACGCCGGAACGGCTCTGGGACTACCTGCGCGCCAATCTTGAGCCTTCGATCGCTGTCTCGCCCGACGGTCATCGCTGGACCCTCGCGGCGTTGGCGCTCGAGCGATGCGAGACGTCGGGAGGCGACGAAGTGCACCTGCGCGTGCTTAAGGTGATCGCGCTCCTGGACCTGCTCAAGGATCGCTCAGGCTTCTTACCCTCCCGAAGCGTGATTGGTCTGGCTCTGTCGGAGTTGAGTCGTGGCGAGATTGACGCCGCTCTGGAGTACCTGAGTAAGCGGTCCCTCGTTGTGTTCCGGAAGTTCTCGGACACTTGGGCGGTCTTCGAGGGTAGCGACTTCGACATCGACCGAAGGCTCGAAGAGAAGTCGCCGGACGCCACCCCGCCCGACTTCGCCGTACTGAACTCGCTGACCGAACTGCATCATGTCGTGGCCAAACGGCACTACCATCGAACGGGAGCACTCAGGTGGTTTGATGTTCGTATCGCTCCCCTCCAGGACCTTGAGTCCGCCGCCAATGACTTCTCGCCACGCCAAGGGGCTATAGGTGCCTTCCTGCTCGCAATTCCGACCCATGGCGAGTCAGCGCAACAAGCGAGGGCCGTATGTCGAAAGGTCGCCACAGCTACCTTCGACTGGGACATCGTTCCCGGCTTCTCACCCAGTGCGTGGACCATTCCAACTCTGGCTGCAGAGCTCTACGCTCTAGAGCGGGTGCGGGATGAGAGTCCCGAACTACAGGGTGACCGAGTGGCAAGAGCCGAAGTGCGCTCCCGACTCGCGGCCGTGCAAGAACGGATCGAACGCGATCTCGCCCGTGCGTTCGACAGTGCCTTTTGGTACTACGGGCGAGGGAGAACATCCCGGCTGTCGCGAGCAGGGCTGAGTGGCCTCGCTTCCGAGCTAGCTGACGCCAAGTTCCATAAGGCGCCCCGGCTCCGCAACGAGCTTCTGAGCCGCGCAAAGCCGTCAAGCAACGCTGTGGCTGCCCAGAACTCTCTCCTTCGGAGAATGGTGCTGAACGAAGGTGCGGAACGACTCGACATCCGAGGATTCCCGGCTGAAGCAGGTCTCTTCGTGTCACTGCTGCTACCGACAGGTTTGTACCGCAGGAGAGAAGACGGTAACTGGCAGTTCTCCTCCCCCGAGCCGGGTTCTAAGGACCGCCACAATCTTGCACCAGCGTGGGAGGCCGCACGCGATCTGCTGAAGAGGAACTCCCATCGCGCGGTAGCCGTGTCTGAAGTCTACTCTGTATGGCGCAGACCCCCTTTCGGGATCAAGGAAGGCCTACTTCCGGTGCTGTCGGTGGCGTTCCTCCTATCCCAACGCAGCTCGCTCGCCCTCTACCGCGAGGGGGTGTTCCAGACGCGCGTAACCGACCTAGATACCGACTTCCTTGTGCGAGACCCATCGGATGTTCAGTTCCGCTGGATGGACCTGACCGCCGTCTCCCGCCAACTGCTGGCCGAACTAGCGGATGTTGTACGTGATCTCGACACCGGCAATACACTCGAGTGTCTGGAGCCGATCGATGTCGCCCGAGGTCTCGTGACGATCCACGACTGCCTGCCGCCCTGGACTGGCCGCACCCAACGCCTGTCCCGCATCGCCCGCGAAGTTCGGCACTTGTTCCGCCAAGCAAAGGACCCCAACCGTCTGGTCTTCGACGACATGCCGGAACTCCTGAAGGAGCCTCTAGCCGACGCTGACGAAGATGCGGCCAAGCGAATCGCCGACCACGTTCGTGAGGGACTGACTGAACTCACGCAAGCATGGTCGGCAATGCTCAGTCGGCTACGCGAAGTGCTCCTTGCAGAACTTCAGGTGCCGAACGCCTCGCCCGCCATGCTCGCGGAACTGCGAGCAAGAGCCGAGAACATCCGTCAGCTCGGTGGAGACCATCATCTAGAGGCCTTCATCGTCCGCCTCTCTAAGTTCGAGGCGACCGATGTCGACATCGAGGGCCTTGCGGCTCTAGCGATCAACAAGCCAACCCACACATGGGTCGATCCTGACATCGACAATGCCACCGTCGAACTCGCCTCGTTGGCGCAACGCTTCCGCAGAGCTGAGGCCTTTGCACACGTGAAAGGACGCCCGGACAAGCGCCATTCGATGGCCGTGATGGTCGGCCTGGAGGGAGCACCGACTACATTGCATCAGGAGTTCACGGTCGGCGACTTCGATCGGCCAGAGATCGCTTCCCTCGTTTCCGACCTCGAGGCTGTCTTGAGTAAGAGTGGCGACGTGCGCCGAAGCGTCATTCTCGCAGCCCTCGCGGAGCTGAGTTCGCACTACTTAGACGCCGATAGCGCTCCGCCTCCCGCTAGTGAGGACGAAGAACGGGCCGCTCTATGAGCGCCAAACAAGCTCAATGGCACGTCTTGGGTCTCTCCGGCGGCCGAGATAGCGCCGCCTTGGCCGTCTACATGCGCCAGAACCACCCACAACTCGAGATCGACTACTTCTTCACCGATACCGGCAAGGAGCTTCCCGAAGTCTACGAGTTCCTCAACCGGCTTGAGGGATTTCTCGGGAAACCCATTCTCCGTCTCAACCCAGACAGGGACTTCGATTTCTGGCTCAAGCGCTACAACGACTTCCTGCCATCCCCACAGAGTCGCTGGTGTACTCGCATGCTCAAGCTGCGGCCTTTCGAGCAGTGGGTTCGGCCCGCACTTGAATCCGGCACCAAGGTGCTCAGCTACGTGGCCATTCGGGCCGACGAAGAGTACCGCGAAGGCTACTCCTCTAGGCATGAGAACCTGACCATCCGCCTGCCCTTGAAGGAAGCAGGCATCAACAAGGAAGGCGTCCTGGAGCTCCTGTACGGCGCCGGCCTAGGTCTCCCAAACTACTACGAGTGGCGCACGCGCAGTGGCTGCACATTCTGCTTCTTCCAGCAGAAGATCGAATGGGTGCGCCTCAAGGAGCGCCATCCGGAGGCCTTTGAGGACGCCAAGGCATACGAAAAGACGGCCGTCGAGCACGGCTCGCCGTTTACATGGAGCCAAGGTGAGTCGCTATCGGAGTTGGAACGACCCGAACGGGTCGCACAGATCCGGCAGGATCATCAGAACCGCCTGGCACGGCTGCGGGCGAGGCTCCAGCCCAATCCCTTGCGCCCCGAAGCCGAAGTGCTGGACATCGACGATCTATACGGCAAAGCGAAAGTCTGTCTGGCATGCCACAAGTAGGAGGAACTCCCAGGCGGCTCGACTTGGCTCGCCTCAACGCGTTTGTGGACGCGGCCACACAGACCATCGCCAAACACAGCGTCGACTTCGTGCTTTCGCCGCAGCTACTCCAAGCTCGTCTTGATGTGCCCGACCTCACCTGGCACGCCATCCGATTCGGGGACGAGGACGCCCTTTCCGATATCCCAAACAACAAGCGCGGCGTCTACGCATTCGTCGTTCAGCAAGAGAGTCAAGTCCTGCCTCCCCATGCCTACGTGCTCTACATCGGCATGGCCGGCCGGAGTCCCCGACGGTCTCTTCGCGACCGCTACTACGAGTATCTGAGGGCAAGCCAGTTGATAAGGCGGGCCCGGATCGCCCGCATGATCGCCACATGGCATGACGTTCTCACATTCCATTTCGCTCCCGTGGAAGAGGACGTGACGACCAAACAGCTTCTCCGCCTCGAACGCCAACTCAACTCCGCCCTTGTTCCCCCCTTCTCCGAAGGGGACCTTGACGCCGAGCTCAAACACCGAAGACGGGCCTTCCGATGACAAGACCGAGTGCCACGACCCTCACGTTGCCGGCCCTGCGCGGGGTCATGGGCGACTGGGTCTTCTACTCCTGCCTGATGGACATTCAAGAGCTTGGAGCCCGCGTCCGGTACGCGAATGAGCTTCACCGTCACGAGGCGCTTTCGCAGATGATCCAACGAGAGCTTCGGGAGAATCGAGGTCGTGAGATCGCCGAGTACTTGCGGACACAACCAGAGCGCTTCTTCTCTTCGCTCATCGTTGCTACGTACGGCGGCGAACCTACCTGGTCCGCCGTCTCCGCCGTCAAGCCGCGTTCAGGCGCCCCCGATCTGTCAGGCCTAGAAGAAGAGACGATTGCGTCCGTAGGCTTCTTGACGCTTCGAGGAGACGAGCGCCTCTTTGCTCTCGATGGTCAGCATCGTCTAGCTGGCGTAAAGACTGCCATCGACGAGGGCCTAGAGGGTCCTCCCTACGATCAGGTCTCGGTCATCTTCGTGGCTCACAAAGACTCGACAAGCGGCCGGGAGCGGTCCCGGCGCCTGTTCACAACGCTGAACAAGACAGCCAAGGCCGTTTCCAAGGGCGAGATTATCGCCCTAGACGAAGACGACGTGATGGCAATCTGCGTCCGGCGTCTCATCGAAGAGAGTGAGTACTTTGGCGGAGACCGGGTCGCACTTGTTGCGAGTAACAACATGCCCGCGGCAAACCGTGTCGCGCTCACGACCATCGGCAACCTGTACGACGTCTTGTCGATTCTGTTTTCGAAGTCCGAGTTTCCTCTGCGTAAGACGAAGCTCGCTGAACTTCAGAGATTGCGGCCCACGGACGCTGATCTGGACCAGTACTTCACATATTCAAAGCACTTCTTCAACGGACTCGGTCGCTCCTTCAGAGAGCTAAGACAGTTCTTTGAAGCCTCTGACACTAGGGGCGCCGTGAAGCAACACCGTGGAAGCCACGGCGGGAGTGCATTGTTTCGACCCCTCGGCCTAGAGATCTTCTCGCTAGTCATCGCCAGAATGACGAGAGAGATGAGCCTTGACGCAGCTGTACGCGTCGCCGCAGCGTTGCCGCGGAAGCTTGATCGAGCGCCTTACAGGCGGCTTATCTGGGATCCGAACGGAGGCACGATCATCGGAGGACGGAAGGTAACTCTGCGAGAAATACTGCTCTACATGGTGGGTTTGAATGGTCCGAGATACCCAAAGTCAGTGCTTCTTGAGCGGTATCGTCAGGCGACGGGTCTGCCAAACGCAGAGTTGCCGGACAGGGTAGTCTGATCCTCAGGGCGTCCCCGGCGAGAAGGGGCTAGGTGGCGCTAACAGACCCGGCTAACTGAGTCAGACGCGTCCGTGCCCTCTACCAAGGCATCGATCTCCCGCTGTACTCCCTCCCCACCTCCGCCGAATCCTCCCGCCGCCCCGCCCCGATCATCACCCCCCGGTCAATCTGCCCCGCCACATTCCCCGGCAACACATTGTCCAGGAAGAACATCCCCCGCTCCTTCGTCAGCTCCAGCACCATGTCGCCGGCCGCGACAACCTCCGGCGGCAACGGCGGATCGGCCCGGCCTTCCAGGTAGCCGTACGACAGCCCCAGGTCCCGCGGCCCGTGCTCGGCGAAGGCCAGGCCCGGCACCGACAGCGTCTCCGCCGCGTTGTCCAGCGCCTCCTGGTCCTCCAGCTTCACGCCGAGCATGATCTCGCCCTCGGGGTTGAGCGGCCAGACGTCGGCTTTCTGCAGGTACTCCGGGACGCTGAGCCCCCAGACCCAGGCGGCGTAGGTGTGGCTGCCCCAGCCGCGGAGGCCGACGCCCAGGGTGTCGGTGGCCTGCTTGTGGATCGGGTAGCGGGCGGCCTGGACGAGGCGCTTGACTCCCTCGGGGTCGCGGGCGCGGGCGAGGTGGACGCCGTGGACGCCCTGGGCGAGGGCCTGCTGGACCATCCAGCCGCCGGCGGTGACGGTCGCTTCGTCGAGGCCGAGCAGGGGCAGGGAGGCGATGACGGTCGGCGTGCGGTGGCCGCTCGGCGTGGGGCCGGCGTCGACCAGGCCGCGCATGAACTCGCGGAGCGCCGCGAAGTCGAGCGCCACGTGCTCGACGTTGTAGATGATGTAGTCGCCCCAGGTGCCGGCCATGCGCATGCCTTCTTCGTAGCCGCCGGTGGAGGCGTCGTAGTAGATGGGTTGGCCGCGCTCGAGGAGCTCGATGGACTTGTTGACGCGCCGGGGCTGGTAGCCGGACACGGCGCGGGCCGCGTCGGCGCCCTTGCCGAAGCCGGGGGAATCGGCGAGCTGGCGGTAGGTCGGGAGCAGGCGGAGTTCGGTGGCGAAACGGATGCTGCCCCAGAGGGTCAGGTGGCGGCCTGAGGCGGAGTGGACGACGCCCCAGTCGTCGTGGCTGACGACGACGCGGCCGGCGAGGTCGCCGGGGGGAAGGGGCGCCGCCACGGTGACGCGGGTCTGGTGGGTGGACGGCGACCAGGAGGTGGCGAGGACCTGGAGTTCCCGGCCGTCTTCGAGGAAGTCGGGCGCTCCGGCGACGTTGCCTTCGCCCGCGCCGGCGAGACCGTCCCGGATGAGCGACGCGCTGACGAGCGCCGTGCCGTCGTGCTCGAGCGACCCGGCGACGATGTTGTTGCTGAAGCGGGTGGGCTCAAGCCCCTCCTTGGTCTCGATGAGCAGGGTGTCTTCGAGGATCGTGTTGTCGGTGACCTCCAGCTCGCTCCGCTGCAGGTAGAAGCCGGAGTTGAGCGCGGCGACGTTGCCGGCGACGCGGCCGCGGCTCTCCATCGTGATGCGGGTGGCGCCGGAGTTGCGGGACGGGTTCGAGTTGCCGAAGAAGCGGTTGCCGGTCACTTCGACGAAGAAGTCCTCGGGCGCGGGCATCGGGTCGAACGGCCGGTCGTAGCGGTGCTCCTGGCCGCCGACGAACAGGCCGCCGCCGTCGTCTCCGCCCTGGTTGGCGACGATCACGTTGCCCTGGACCTTGGCCGAGGACCAGTAGGCGACGAAGATGCCGCCGCCATCGTTGTTGCTTAGGGCCTGGTTGCCGAGGACGACGTTGCCGCTGATCTCGGGCGAAGACCAGTTGAAGACGGAGATGCCGCCGCCGTCGCTGCTGCGCATGGGGTCGGCGGTGCCGGCGACGTTGCTGATGATCACGTTGTCGGCAATGACGCCGTCGCAGCCGTGGTCGAAGGCGATGCCGGCGCCGCGGCCGGTTTCGGTGGTGTTGGCGAGGATGAGGTTGTTGCGGATCTCGGGGGCGCCGCCGTTCCGGCAGTAGATGGCGCCGCCGTCGTGGGCGGTTTCGTGGAGGTACTTGGGGGCCCAGTTGGCGGGAGTGAGGGTGCTGTTGTTGGTGAAGGTGTTGTTGGTCAGGACGGGGGATGTGCCGTCGATGAGGATGGCGCCGCCGGGGGCGCGGGTGCGGCCGTTGTGGAGGTGGAGGCCGTCTATGCGGTTGGTGGTTGTGGTGCTGGTGGCGGCGGCGGAGTCGGCGGAGGCGGAGGTGATTGTGAGGACGCGGGCTTCGGCCTGGGCGTCGAGGATGGTTGGGTGGTCCTGGATGTCGCGGTTGCGGGTCCAGTCGGTGGATGTGGCGTCGAAGCCGCCGTAGAGGTCGGTGTTGGGGGGGAGGTCGAGGTTGTGGGTTGGGTAGGTGCCGGCGGCGATGAGGATGGCGGTGCGGGCGGAGGCGTCGGCGGTGGCCGCGGCGAGGGCGGCGGTGATGGTGGCGTAGGGGGCGTCGGGAGTGCCGGTGGCTGTGGCGTCGTTGCCGGTGGTGGCGGAGACGTGGAGGACGCTGGCGTAGGCGTCGAGGTCGATGGCGGTGGTTTGGGGGCCGGGGACTGCAACCGCGGGGGTAGCGGCTAGGAGGACGATGGCGCCCAGGAAGGGGCGGAGGGTGGTCGCCGGCCTTTGGCCGGCGCGTGTCTCTGGCCGCCTTCGGCGGCAGCCAGCGGGGACGCCGGCGCACCCAGTGTGTGATGCCTTACTTCTCTGTGGCGGCTGTCCGAATCGCATTCTCTTACTCTCCTTCTACGAACTGCATGGCGTAGAGCTTGGCGCCGCGCATGCGAAAGACGACTTGCACCGTTCGGCCCACCAGCGGGCCTAGATCGGCGCCCGTCTCCAGCCAGTCGACTTCCTTCGCGATGAAGTCGCCGTTGACGTAGACGCAGTCGTCCACGGTGTAGCCCTCGATGGGCCGCCCCCGCTCGTCCAGGAAGCCGACCTGCAGGTAGCCGACGGCGTCCGTGTCGACGTTGAGCTGCAGGCGGTTGCCGGTGAAGGTGAGGGGCCGGGTGATCGCGGTCGTTTCGTGGCCGTAGGGGCTGTCGAGGGAGATGAAGCCGTCGAGGCGCTGGACGAGGCGGTAGACGCCGCGGCCGTCCGGGTCTTCCGTGTGGGGCGAGTGGTAGTGGGTCTCGCCGAAGTAGTACTGCCAGAGTTCCTCGCCGCGGCGGACCATGCCCTGGGCGATGTAGGCGGTGACCACGTCGCGGCCCTCGTGGCGGCCGATGCCCACGTAGGCCGGCTCGGGATGGCGCTTCCAGTCGAGCCCGTTGCGGCTGACGGCGACCTGCGATTCGAGCGGGCCGGAGCCGAGGCCGCGCTCCTCCAGGCCCAGCACCCTGCGGGCCTCCGGTCCGTCGCCGTAGTAGTGGAAGTAGCCCACCGGGAAGGCGAGGTAGGTGTCGGGCGCGTAGGGGTACTTGATCGCCTTGGTCAGGTAGAAGTCCACGCCTGCCGGGTCGTCGGTGGTCGGGTCGAACAGGTGGGGATACTCCATGCCGAACCCGCCCGGCGTCAGCGGGCCGTTGTCCACCCACCAGGGCAGCGGGTCGCGGAGCGGATACTCGCCGCGCAGGTCGAGGTACTCCTGCTGCGTCAGCGGCGCGAACGGCTGGGTCGTCCGCAGGTCCTCGTGCTCCGTGACCACGGAACTGCGCTGGGTCGCGCCTCCGGGGGTGTGGAAAATGCCGGAGCGGTGGAAGGCCACGTAGACCTGCCGCTGGTCGTCGTAGAAGGTGCTGCTCTGGGTGCCGGACCGGAACGGCAGGATGATGTTGCGGCGCCGCGTCCAGTCGTAGCCGTCGGGCGAGGTGTAGAGGTAGAGGCCGCGCCGCTGGTAGTCCGTGAGGTACTTCCAGTGTTCCTCGGGCGGCCCATGCGGGTCCCGGAACGGGCTGCCGAGGCCGGCGACCATGTCGGGGATGACGATGTTGCGGTGGCCGTTGATCTCGCCGCGCCCCTGGTCGGGCCGGTCGAAGTGGACGCCGTCGGTCGACGTGTAGACGGCGAGGTGGTCCTCCTCCACCGAGTTGTAGATGCGGATGACGCCGTCGTCGTCCTCGATGACCGTCAGGTGCTTGCGGAAGGTGCCCTTGATGTTGTCGATGACGCGCTCGGCGCGCTTCGGCGGATTGACGACGAACTTCGTGTCGCCGACGGAGGCGAGGATGGCGCCGTCGATGAAGAGGTGCTTGCGGGTGCCTAGGTTGAGGGGTGCCGGGGGGGCGTCGGTGGTGGTGGAAGCGTTGGTGGAGTCGCCGGCGGTGGAGGCGTCGGCGGTGGAGGCGCTCGTGAAGTCGGCGGCGAAGAGGAGGGGCGGGCCCTGGGTGAGTTCGATGGGTTCGGGTGTGGTGGCGAAGGTCGCTGGTGGGTCGAAACTGGGTGCGCCGGCGTCCCCGCCGGCATCCGGCGCGAAGTCGGCCGTGTAGACGAGGCCCCGGCTGACGCGGAACTCGTCGAGGAGGCCGGTCAGGGGGCGGTTGAAGAGGCCGTCGCTGGCGAGGATGAAGTAGGCCTCGTCGCCGGTGGGGAGGGCTTGGAGGGCTGCGGTGGCGGGTTGCGGTTGGGCGGTGCCGTCAATGTAGTGGATTAGCTGGTTGGTGGCGGCGTCGTAGGTGAAGGCGTAGTGATGCCAGTCGCCGGTAGGGGGCTGTGTGGGGATGGTGATGGTTGTGCCCGCCGCGGTGGCGGTTGCCGTGCCGGGGGCGGCGGGCTGGTTGGTGAGGACGAACCTGGAACGGTCGGCGGACCAGGTGAGTCGAGTGACGATGTCGTTCTCGCCGCGCGGGCCGGTACCGATCTCGAAGACGACGGCTTCGGCGGTGGCCGAGGCGTCGCCCGAGGAGTGCCAGAACTCGACGGTCCAGTCGAAGTCGCCGAGGTTGAGGGCGCTCGTCGTGGGGTTCTTGAAGCCGACCTGCTTGCGGAGGTGGTTCTCGCCGGAGGTCATCAGCGCCGCGTAGTGGGCGGTGAACCAGCTCAGCGGTTCCACGGCGCGGCCTTCGGGGATCGGCAGGCGCGCGAGGCCGAACTCGCCGGGCTTCTCTTCGGCCGGCGGCACCTCGAGCGGCGGGTCGAGCGGGGCGAGCAGGAGGGCGTTGCCGTAGCGGCCGGGGACGACCTGGGCGCCGAGGCCGAGGGTGAGGACCATGTCGTTGTCCGACATGTCGTCGAGGGTGTGGCTCGGGTAGAGGCCGGCGGGCTCGTCGAAGAGCCAGAGGGCGGTTGTGGTTGTGGCGGCGTCGTCCGGGGCGGTGGTGGCGTCAGGGGCTGGGCTGCAGGCGGCCAGGGCGATGAGGAGGGCCGTGGGGACAGCAGTAGAGAAACCCGCCCGCACCGGGGCCGTTCTCTGGGTGCGCGGACCTTCTGGTCCGCTCTCGGGCGAAGCCGCGGAGCGGCGAAGCCCGAAGAAAGCGGCCGCCGGCCGAAGGCCGGCGACGTTGTCTCCGCCGCCTGCGGCGGCAGCGGACCGGAAGGTCCGCGCACCCAGAGATAGGGCGTTGCCGGAAGCCCCCTTCTCTACTGGAATCGGCGCGCCCATCTAGCTGCCCTCAGACTTGGTCACCGCCAAGTCGGCATGCGGGATCACCAACGTCTCCACCAACTCATCATCAATCGAGTAGATCTCATACGTCACCCGCGAATCCTCCCGCGCCGTCTCAAACGTCAGCAACCCGAACGAGTCCTTCAGGTTGTAACTGAACAGCGCTCCCGGCTCCACCGGATGCGTATGGATGTTTGTCAACTGGCCGCTCAGAAGATCGTGAAACGCGTAGCCGCTCTCGCGCTCGATCGCCCAGGCTTCGGAGCGGTGGCGGTCTGACGAGAGCAGGACCACGCCCGTGACGTCGTTCTCCTCGATGAAGCGGAAAATCTCCTCGCGCTCCTCCGGGTAGCCCGACCAGGTGTCGCGGCTGCCGGGCTTGGCGCCATCCGCCCAGGCGACGGGGCTGGCGATCACCTTGAAGGTGGCCTCCGAGGCGCCCAGCGAGTCGAGCAGCCACGTCTTCTGCTCGGGGCCGAGCATGGTCGGATCCGCGGACCCGTCATCGAACGGGTTGGTCCGGTAGGTGCGGCCGTCGAGCAGGAAGAAGTCCACGTCCCCGAGCGAGAACCCGAACCAGACGCCCGGGTGGGAGTCCGAGCCGTGGCCCGGGTTGTTCCAGTTGCGCCGGAACAGGTCGACCATCGGCTGCTTCCAGGCCGGCCGGTCGACGTAGGGGCCGAGCCAGATGTCGTCGACGGCTGCGTCGTGATCGTCCCAGACGGCGTAGACGGGGGTGGCACTCACGAGGCGCCGGAACTCGGGGCGCGACTGGCGCTGGTAGTAGGTGTAGTCGTGGAACGGGCCGGGATGCTCGGGCAAGTCGATATAGACGTTGTCGCCGAGGATGAGGAAGGCGTGGGGGTCGTGGCCGGCGATCGTGTCCCACATGCGTTCGTTCCGAGGCGTGTAGCCGGCGCAGCCGCCGAAGGCGATGGTGAAGGTGCCGGGGGTGCCGGGGGTTGGGGCGGTGCGGAGGGTGTGGCTGGGCGACGCGGGCGCCTGGAGCGGTGGCGACTGTTGCGACTGCGACGACCCGGACGACTGTGACGGCTGGGACGATCCGGACGGCTGTGACGGCGGGGACGACTCGGACAACTGCGACTGCGACGGCTGCGCCCGCGGCTCGGACGGCGCCGTCAGGCGGACCTGGTAGCTGTAGGTCGTGTCGGGCGAGAGCCCTTCGAGGGTTGCGGTGCCGGTGTAGTCGCGGTCGGCGATGGTGGCGCCGGAGGCGGTGTGATGCTCGTCGGCGGTTGTTGCGATGACTTCGAAGAGGGCTGCCTCGGCGGTGCGGATCCAGACGCGGGCGCCGGTGTCGGTGACGGAGCCCAGCATCGGGCCGTGGACGATCGCGTTCTGGGGGCTCGCCGCGTGGAGCGCGAAGGTTGCCGTGGCGGCGAGGGGAGCGAGCAGCTCGCGCGGGCCCGCGAGGAAGCGGCCGAAGGGCATGCCGGCATCGAGGGCCGCCTGCATGGCTGCTTCGGCATCGTCGATCCGGTCGAGTTGGGTCAGTGCTACGGCGCGAATGAAGTGCGACTCGGCATCGGCCGGGTCGTCGGCGAGCCGGACGTCGGCGAGTTCGATCGCGCGGGTTGGGTCGCCGTCGAGGATCTCGAGGAGCTGCCGCTGGCCGCGGCGCTTGTAGTAGAGGTCGGCGGAGCGCTCGTCGAACATGCGACGGCTCCACTCGTTTTCGGCGCCGTAGAAGGGGTGCGGGCTGTCGCCTTCGTAGGCGTCGGGCGGGCCGAACTCACCGAAGTTCTCGCCGCCGGGGTTGCCGGCTTCGCGGGCGGTGAGTTCGGCGGTGCGGTCGGAAGTGGGCGTGCAGGCGATCGCCACCGCCAGAAGGGCGGTCGAAAGCGCAACGACCGTTCTCTGGGTGCGCGGACCTTCTGGTCCGCTTTCGGGCGGAGCCGCGAAGCGGCGGAGCCCGGACAATGCGGCCGCCGGCCAGAGGCCGGCGACGTTGTTTCCGCCGCCTACGGCGGCAGCGGACCAGAAGGTCCGCGCACCCAGAGAGCGGGCGTCAACCGGGCGGTGTTCTCTACTTGCATGCACGGCTATCGCAGCGGCACCCACCAATCACCGGTCGACGAAGGCGCCATCTTCTGTCGTCAAGGTGCTCCAGCTCTTCGGCTCGTACGGGAACTTCGCCGCCACCTCCTCGTCGAGGTCGATGCCGAGACCCGGCCGGCTGGGGAGCCTGGCGAAGCCGCGTTCGTAGGAGAAGTGGCCGCCGTGGAAGAGGTCCTGCCAGAAGGGGTCCTGGCCGCTGCCGATCTCGAGGATCGTGCAGTTCGGGGTGCAGGCGCAGACGTGCATGGAGGCGAGCGTGCTGACTTCGCTCTGCGGGTTGTGCGGCGAGACGTCGACGCGGAAGCCCTCGGCCATGATCGCGATCTTGCGGAGTTCGGAAATGCCGCCGACGTGGACGACGTCGGGCATGATCACGTCGACGAGCCGCTCGGAGCACAGCGGCGCGAAGTGGTAGCGCGAGGTGAGGCGCTCGCCGGTCGCGAGCGGCACGCGGGTCTGGGCGCGGATCTGGCGGACTTCCTCGATCACCTCGTTCTCGAGCTGGGTGACCTCCTCGACCCAGAACGGCCGGAACTCCTCTACCCGGTTGCAGAACTCGACGGCGGAGAGCGGCGTCGGCTTGCCGTGCGCCTCGACGATGATGTCGAAGTCGGGCCCGACGACGTCGCGCACCTTGGCGAGGAGCTCGACGCCGCGGCGGATCGACACGCGGTGGTTGATCGGCCGGCCGCCGGGGTAGAAGCCGCCCTTGACGCAAGTCCAGCCCGCCTCCTTCTTCTGCCGCCAGAGGTCGAGTTCTTCCTCCTCGTCGGCGGCGCGGCGCTTCTGGCGGTGGCTGATCCGCTCGAGGTAGCCCTCGTGGCAGTAGAGCCGCACCTTGTCGCGCGCCTTGCCGCCGAGGAGCTGCCAGATTGGCTGGCCAAGGGCCTGGCCGAGGATGTCCCACATCGCGATCTCGACCGCGGAGAGGGCCGACATGAGCACCGGGCCGCCGCGGTAGCGCGGGCCGATGAACATGCCGCGCCAGTGCCGCTCGATCTCGGTCGGGTCCTTGCCGACGAGGTAGCGCTTGTGGTTCTCGATGGCGGCGGCGACGACTTCGCCCTTGTTGGAGAGGGTCCCTTCGCCGAGGCCGGTGATCCCCTGGTTGGTGTAGAGCTTGACGAAGACGAAGTTCTCGTCGTTGCCGGCGTCGACGAGGAAGGTCTTGAGGTCGGTGATGCGGAGGTTGAGGGGTCTGGCGTCTTCGAAGGTCTTTTCCAGGGGGCCGGGTTGTTGTTGCGCCTGAGTTTGCGCGCCGAGGGGACGCGCGGCGGCGCCGGCGGCGGCAAGGCCGAGGGTGGCCAGGAGGGCGTCGCGGCGGTTGATGGTGGTCATGAGATCGGCCCTTGGCGACTCGCGTGCGTGACGCACTGGGTGCGCCGGCGTCCCCGCCGGCTCGCCGCCGGAGGCGGCAAGAGACACGCGCCGGCCGACAGGCCGGCTCCGATCTGTGTCAAGACACCGGAGAACGCAACTCGGGCTCGCCGCTGCGCGGCATCGCGCTTGATGCCGGCGAGGACGCCGGCGCACCCAGTGTGGGCACCCAGTGCGTTCATCTGGCGTCGCCTCCGTGTTCGTCGACGAAGCGCCAGTCGTGGCGGGCTTTCTCGTAGCCGGGGTTGATCGTCATTTCGCCGGCGCCGACTTCCTGGCGCCAGGCGGCGAGTTGTTGGAGCAGGCTGTCGGCGAGTTCGGGCTTCCCGGCGGAGAGGTCGGTCGTTTCTCCCGGGTCGTCCGCGAGGTTGAAGAGGCTGGCCGCGGGGCCGACGCCCGCGATCGTGCCCTCGAACCACTCGATCAGCTTGTAGTCACCCTGGCGAATGGCGCCGGCGGGCATGTAGCCGAGGTGGTGGTAGTGCGGGTAGTGGAAGTAGAGCGTGTCGCGGTCGAGCGCGCCCGTTCCATCGAGCACCGGCAGGAGGCTCAGGCCGTCGATGTCAGCGGGGAGTTCATCGACGTCGAGGATGTCGGCGATCGTCGGGAAGAAGTCGTCCGAGATGACCAGTTCATCGCTGACCGTGCCGGGCTCGACGACATCAGGCCACTTGACCGCCAGCGGTACACGAATGCCGCCTTCCCAGATCATCGCCTTGCCGCCGCGGAACGGGTCCTGCGCCTGGAGCTGCTCGAAGCCGCCGTTGTCGGAGTAGAAGATGACGATCGTCCGCTCGGTCAGGCCGTGCTCCTCGATGCGGTCGAGGATCCGGCCGAAGCCGGTGTCCATCGTCTCGATCATCGCGCCCATGATCGGGTTGTTGACGGGGTCGTCGGCGCCGGGCTTCGCCTCATACTTCGCGATCAGCTTCGGGTCCTCCAGCAGCGGGCGGTGGACGACGTGGTGCGTCACGTAGAGGAAGAACGGGTTGTCCCGGTTCGCGTCGAGGAAGGCGAGCGAACGCTCCGTGATCTCGCGGGAGTGGTGGGCGTCGGCGAGCGGGTCGTCCTCGTACTCGGGCTTGACGGTGGTCAGGATGTCGTCGAAGCCTTGGGAGGCCGGGTCCATCGGCCGGCCGGGCACGTACTCCTTGTCGACGTTCAGGTGCCACTTGCCGAAGTGGCCGGTGGCGTAGCCCTGGACCTTGAAGAGTTCGGCGAGCGTCACTTCTTCCAGGGGGAGTCCGGGGACTTCCGCCGGGCGCAGGAGGCGGGCGTAGGGGTACGGGCTGCCGGGGATGTAGTCGGTGATCTGGAGGCGTGCCGGGTTCTTGCCGGTCATCAGGCTCGCGCGGGTGGGCGAGCAGACGGGGTTGGCGGAGTAGGCGTTGGAGAACTGCATGCCGGCGGCGGCTACGGCGTCGATGGTGGGGGTCTCGTAGAAGGTCGTGCCGTGGTAGCCGACCTGGTTCCAGGCCAGGTCGTCGGCCAGGAAGAGGACCACGTTCCAGGGGGTGGTGGTGGCGGCGGTGGGGGTGGTGGCGGCCGGGGGTGTGGAGTCGGGGGCGGGGGTGCAGGCGGTGACGGCGAGAAGAAGCAGAAGCAGAGCCGGCGCTGCGCGCCGGATGCCGGCGAGGACGCCGGCGCACCCAGTCCCAGAACTGCCGGCGGGGACGCCGGCGCACCCAGTCCCAGAGCTGCCGGCGGGGGCGCCGGCGCACCCAGTGTGATTCGTCATCCTGCACACCTCCTCACGCCTCACTTCGCTTTCGGTCTTTCCAGCCAGCATAGGTCAGATTGCGATCCACTTCCCGGGCCGGGAAGAGGTAGCTCGCCGCCCAGGCGACGCCGAACAGGACGATGTGGCTGTAGACGCCGAGCATGTAGTTGTGCTGCGTGTAGTTGAGCGGGCCGAGGTCGAGCAGGATGCGCGGCTCGCCGCCGAGGCTGAACTCGGTCGAGGTGAGCAGGGCCGCCGCCGTGAACAGCACGCAGACGCCGATTCCCACGTAGAGGCCCTCCTTGTTCACGCGCGGCACGAAGATGCCGAGCAGGAACATCCCGGCGATGCCACCCGAGAAGATCGCGTAGAGCGCGAACACGGTCGCCAGCACCCCCGCGTCGCCGGCGGCGACGTAGATCAGCGCGACGACGATCGCGCCGAGTCCCGACAGGGTGACGACGATCTTGCCCATGCGCACCCGCTGCAGCTCGGTGCTCCGGGGCCGGAGCTTCTTGTAGTAGTCGTCGACGGCGACGGCCGCGAGGCAGTTGAGGTCCGAGTCGAGCGACGAGATCGCGGCGGCCAGCAGCGCCGCGATGATCAGCCCGATGACGCCCGCCGGCATCTCGTTCAGGATGAAGTGCGGGAAGACGGCGTCGGCGCGCAGGCCGTCGGGCAACGTCGCGGACCCCTGGTAGAAGGCGTAAAGCGCGGTGCCGATGAACATGAACAGCACCCACACCGGCACCACCATCAGCACGCCGCCGATCGAGGCGCGGATCGCCTCCTTGTCCGACCGGGCGGTCAGGTAGCGCTGCACCATCGTCTGGTCCGTGCCGTACTTCTGGACGGCGTAGAAGATGCCGTTGATCGCCATCACCCAGAAGGTCAGCTCGACCAGGTTCCAGTCGAATGAGCCGAGGCTCACCTTGTTCTCCGCGGCCGCGACCGCGAACACCTGGCCGAGGCCGCCGTCGATCTTGACCGCGATGACGAGCAGGGCGACGAGCCCGCCGAGGATGAGCAGCACGCCCTGGATCACGTCGAGCCAGATGACCGCCTCCATCCCGCCCAGGAGCGTCAGGACGGTCACCACCAGGCCGAGCACGACGACCACCGTCACGACGCCAATGCCAGTCATGCTGGAGACCGCCAGCGCCAGCAGGAAGAACACCGAGCCCATGCCGGCGAACTGCGCCAGCACGAAGGCCAGCGAGGCGTAGAGCCGGGCGAGGTAGCCGAAGCGGCGCTCGAAGTACTCGTAGGCGCTGAGGTCGATGACCTTGCGGTACATCGGCACGATGAAGCCGATGCCGAGCAGCACGACAATCGGCACCATGAGCCCCTGCACCAGGCGCACCCAGTTCCCGGCGAAGCCGTCGCCCGGGTAGGCCAGGAAGGTGAGGCTGCTGATCAGCGTCGCGAAGATCGACAGGCCGATCGCCCACACCGGCACGTTGCGGCCGGCGGCGAAGTACTTCGAGGTCGTCGACTGGGCCTTCGCGAAGCGGACGCCGACCCCGACCGACAGGACGAGGCTCGCCCCGATGATCAGGTAGTCGAGGGCATGGAGGGAGGGGGGTTCCATGGGCTATCTAGGGGACGACAGTATGGTCGCCGCTACGCGGCGCGTTGCTCCTCGGAAGCCGGCGGGGACGCCGGCGCACCCAGTGCCGGAAACGGCGACGGGGTTGCACCACTGGGTGCGCCGACGTCCTCGTCGGCTTTCCGAAAAACCCGCGCGAGGCCGAAGGCCTCGCTCCGCCGAGACGCCGACCCACCCGGTTGTTGCCGCTCAACCTCCTAGAACGACCAGCGCATGCCGGCGTTGAAGGTCCGGCCGGTGATGTCGTACTGCGAAGCCCGGCTCGCGATGCCCCGGTAGAGGTAGACCACCTCTTCCGTCAGGTTGTTCGCCTGCAGGAACAGCTCGAGACCGCTGTCGAAGAGGTAGGTGAACGAGTAGTCGAGGTACATCGCCGAGTCGTTCCACTCATCAGAACCGGCTTCCTCGCCGACTTCGCTCAGCCACCGGCCGCTCGTGTTCAGGGCGAGCCGGGTGAGGATCCGGTTCTTCTCGTAGATGAGGGCGAGGTTGCCCATCGTCTCCCTCTGTTCAGGCAGCACGTTGATGTCGTCCCGGTCGGTCTGTTCGCCCAGGTCGATGCTCATCACGTCGGTGTACGTGAAGTTCGCGTAGATGCCGAAACCGGAATCCCAGTGCTGCTGCCAGGCGACCTCGAAGCCCATCAGGTCCGCGTTGCCGCCGTTGACCGGTTCCTCCACGTCGAAGCCGTCGAACTCCCCGCCGCGCTGGGTCGTCGCGGTGACGAAGTTGAAGTCGTCGATGCTCTTGAAGAACACGCCGCCGGAGATGATGCCGACGTTGTCGAAGAACCGCTCGACCAGGAAGTCGAGGTTGTTCGAGAGCGCCGGGTCGAGGTGCGGGTTGCCGCGGATGATCTCCTCGTCGTCCGTGTGGGTGTAGGAGAAGGGCATGGAATCCCAGAAGTTGGGCCGGGCCATGCCGCGCGTGAAGGCGGCTCGCACGAGCGTCTCGTCCGACACGGCGTAGCGGAACTGCAGGTTGGGATAGACGAAGTCGTAGGACCGCGACACGCTCTCCTGCGTGTTCCGGAGCACGTCGTCGTCGTTGACCACGAGGTTCGCCGCCGAGTAGTCGAGGTCGTTGAACTCGCCGCGGAGGCCGACGAGCATCGTCAGCTTTCCGTACTCCTGGGTGGTCATCGCGTAGGCGCTGGTGATGTCCTCCTCGGCGTTGTAGGGCTCGCCGAGGTTCACGTCGTTGCGGACCTCTTCGACGAAGCCGCCCGGGCCCTGGTTGCCGTAGAAGAAGGAGCGGAAGCCCGTCCGGTTGTACTCCCGGCCGAGGTTGTAGCCGCCCTCGGTGATGTTGGCGCCGCCGGACTCGAACTGCTCCAGGAACAGGTCGTCGCCCTTCCACTTCCACTTCGAGCGCAGATCGGCGCGCTCCTTCTGCAGCGAGCGGAGCTTCACGCCGAGCTTGAACTCGCCGGTATCGCTGCCCCACTGCATCGGCCGGGTCAGGTCCAGCTTGGCGGTGTCGATCGTGCTCGTCGTGTTCTCGAACTTCTCGTCGACCGCGTCGAACTCGAAGACGCCGCTGTCGTGGATGTCCTGCCGGGACGAATCCCAACCCGGCGCCTTGCCGCCGATGTCGGTCACGTTCAGGTCGAACCCGCGCGCCTGGAACTCCGGCTTGAGCTGCCCTTCCGGCTTCTTCGTGAAGGCGCCGCTGGTGGACAGGCTGAAGTCGAGGACGGACAGGCCGAGGCGATGCTCACCGCTGACGCTGTAGGCCGTGATCTCCTGCTCCTCGAGGCGGTCGTGCAGGGACTTCACGAGCCGCAGGCCCTCGACCTCCGTCGGGCTGATGTAGTCGCCCTTGTCCCAGCGAATCCGCGTTATCTGGCGGTCCTGGTCGTCTTCGCGGTAGTTCTGCACGACGCTGAAGTCGAGCTTGTGGTTGTCGTTGATCCGGACCTCGAGTCGCGCGTTGGCGCCGTAGCGGTCACGGTCGTTGGCCGAGAATTGAGCCTCCGTGTTGGTCAGCGCCCAGGGGATCTCGACGCCGCCGACGGTGTCTTCGCTTCCCCACTTGTGCTCGTTGTTGTGGCGCTCGGCCGCGGTGCGCGCGAAGTTCACGCCGATCGAGAAGCCGAGGTTGTCGTTCGCGCCCGCGACGGTCGAGTAGTTGAACGCCGAGCGCGAATGGGTGCCCTCGGCGATCGAGTTGTCGCCGACGCCCAGGGTGAAGTTGGTCACGCCGTCCGGCTGGTCGAACGCGCTCCGGGTCTTCAGGTTGACCGCGCCGCCGACCGAGTCGGCGTCCATGTCCGGGGTCAGGACCTTCGTCACCTCGATGCCGGTCAACTGGGCGGCCGAGATGACGTCGAGCTCGACCATGCGGTTCGCGCTGTTCGAGTACGCAACCTGCTGGCCGTTGATCGTGATGTTCGTCATCGCCGACGGCGTGCCGCGCATGGAGACGAAACGGCCTTCGCCGTTGTCGCGGGTGATCGCGACGCCGCTGACACGCTGCAGTACCTCGGCGGTGTTCAGGTCGGGGAAGCTCTGGATCTGCTCCTCGGAGAGGACGCTCTTGATGTTGATCGCCTGCTTCTGGTCGTTCAGCGCCTTGCTCTGCCCGAAGCGGACGGCCTGCACGACGATCTCCTCGGCGAACTCGTAGCGGGCATCGAGCTCGATCGGCATGGCCGCCGTCTCGCCCGCCGTGACCGTCACGCTGGCTTCGAAGTCCTCGAAGCCGACGTAGTTCACGACAAGCGTGTAGTCGCCGGCCGGCACGCCGTCGAGCCGGTAGCGGCCGTCGCTGCCCGATCGTGTGCGGTACGGCGTGCCGTCAAGCGACACCTCCGCGCCGGGGAGCAGGGCGCCGGATTCCTTCTCGGTGATCGTCCCCTGGACGGATGGTCCGTTCTGCGCCAGGGCCGTGCCGGCGCAGAGCAGGACAGCCAGGGCGGCGATGCCGGCTGCCGTCAAACCGTTTCCGAGTCGCTTTCTCATGGCGAAGTTCCCCCAGGAAGAGAAGTTATGGGTTGCAACCCCGTTCTACGCGAGAGCCGGGGGTTGGTTCAGCTTCTGGGGACTACCGCGCGGATAGCCGACACTTGAAACGCTGTTGGAAAAGCTAGCACAGCCGCCCGGCTCGGGAAACAGCAAGGCGCCGGGATCCAACGGGTTGGATACGGACCGGTTCTTGAAGCCGCCGATTCAGGAACTGGGTGCGCCGGCGTCCCCGCCGGCTGCCGCCGAAGGCGGCGGGAAACGCGCCGGCCGCAGGCCGGCGACCTTCCGGCCTGAAGCGCCGGTCTAGGGCGCCAGCGACCGCGCCACCCGGAAGCCGATGAAGTAGCTGCGGAAGCGCGAGTAGATCTTGAGGCGCATCGCGGAACGCAGGTAGCCCGGACCGCCGTTGTAGGCGCCGCCGCGGGTGACGCGGCCGACGCAGTCGCCCGTCTGCCAGGCCGAGCCGTCGGACGGCGCGCCCTCGTAGCTGTCGTTCCAGCAGTCCTGCGTCCACTCCCAGACGTTCCCGTGGACGTCGTGTAGCCCAAAACCGTTGGCAGCGAACGACCCGGCCGGCGCCGTGTGCCGGTGGCCGTCGTCGGGCCAGCCGTGGTCCTGCTCGCCGTTGGCGTGGCGGGCGCTTGGATCGTCGCCCCAGCTATAGCGCGTCGACGTGCCGGCGCGGGCCGCGTACTCCCACTCCGCCTCGCTGGGCAGGCGGTAGGCCTCGCCGGTCACCGCGGTCAGCCAGAACACGTAGGCGCGCGCGTTGTCCCAGTTCGAGTTGAGCACGGGATAGCTGCCGCGGCCGCGGCCCTCGTCGCCTGCCTCATAGCCCTCGCAGCCGCCGGCCGCGACGCAGGCGTCCCACTCCTCGAAGGTCACCTCGCGAACGCCGACGGCGAAGGGCTCCGCGATGGTTACTTCGTGCGCCGGCCCCTCGTCGTCGTAGCGCCCGGGCTCGTCCGGCGACGAGCCCATGACGAAGGAGCCGGCCGGCACGACGACCATCTCGGGGCAGACGTCGCAGTCGCGGAAGGTCGTGCCGGGGTCCGGCTGGGCTTGCGCTGCCGTGGCGGCGATGCCGGCGATTGACACCGTGGCGACGCACAGGAGGCTGAGGCCAGCTGACTTCGTCATGGGCTTGGTACCGCTCCTGCGCGTGGGCGCAGCGTGCGCGTAGGCGGGACGGCTCGCCCCGCCACCGTCACCACCCTCTACTCTCGGAAGCCGCCGAGATCGTCTCCAGGTCCCGCCGCAAGTCTTGGAGTTCGTACTGCGCCGGTGCCTTCCGGGCGCGGGCATAGTCCATCATCTCCCACAGTGAGACGCCGGCGTCGCGCGCCGCTCGCGCGAGCGTTACCTTCCCGTCGCCGTACTGCCGGGCGTAGTGCTTGAGCTTCCAGTCGTGAACCGCGCTCACGAGCAACCGACGCACCGTCGTCGAGCGGTCGGACTGCTCGACCTCCTCGATGAGTTCGAGTTCCCGGACCAGGCCCATGGGCAGCCTGGCGCCCACTGTCTGTTCTTTCTTCATGAGTCTGTCCCTGTGATCGCGCGACGCTTCTCGGTCAAGAGCTGAAGACGGTAGGGAGGAACATGACCGGGGGACGAGTGCCGCTCTCCTGGATGAGCATCGCGTCAATGCCGCCGATCTCGTAGCCAGCTCCTACCGCCTCCTCGCGCGTGGCGTACTGACCCATGAGATGGCGGCCGACGATCAACAGGTGTCGGCCTGGGTACTTCTCGCCGTACTCGTCGAAGTGCTCCTCGAAGAACTCTCGCTCCTCCGTCAACGCTTCCGCTGCTTCAGGCATCAGCCGCTCCAGTCCTCTGCCGCGTCAGAGGATCTCCTCCGGCTCGACCGGAGGATCCTCGATGTTCGGGAAGTCCTCTTCCAACGGGGCGAGCTCCGAGAGAACTTCTGCAAGGGATGGTCTCCGATCGTCAGCATTCGACATACGCGAAGCCTAAGGCATGGTCCGCCCGGTGTGGGCCCTCCCCACCTCTGCTGAGTCCTGCCGACAATCGACGACGCACCGAAGGCCGGATGCAGTTGACTTAGTCATAGACTTAGTCTAATTTCTGCTGCCATGAAGCAGGTCACCGTACATGCAGCGAAGACGCACCTGTCGAGGCTTCTGCGGGAAGTAGCCGCTGGCCAGGACGTGGTGATCACGCGCTCCGGCCAGCCCGTCGCCAAGCTTGTCACCATGGAGGAAGAGCGGCCGGTCCTCGGCATCGACAAGGGTCGGTTCGTCGTGCCGGACGACTTCGACGCCCCTCTCGACGAAGATCTGCTGCGCGCGTTCGAAGGCCGGAGCTGAAGCGCCGACACGTCGCCAGTGAACTACCTCCTGGACACTCACTGCTGGCTCTGGATGCAGACGGAACCGGAGCGCTTCGACGCGCACCTCCTCGCGGCCCTGGAGTCGTCGGCGTCATCTAAGTTCCTGTCGGCCGCCAGCGCCTGGGAGATCGCCATCAAGTACGCAGTGGGAAGGTTGCCGCTGCCGGAACCGCCGGCCGTGTACGTGCCGGAGCGCATGCGCCTGAACCAAGTCAGATCTCTCCCCATCACGCCGGCTCATGCCTTGGCCGTCGCCGCGCTTCCAATGCACCACCGGGACCCGTTCGACCGCATCCTCGTGGCCCAGGCCCGAATCGAGGGCCTGACGCTGATCACGGCGGACAGGATTCTCGAGCAGTACGACGCGCCTGTTCTTCGCGTGGGAACTTGACGCCGCCGAAGGGCCCCTAGGTGCTGTGATGCCGATTCACCACTTCGCCCTGATCGTCGAGGGCACAGACCTGCAAGCCAAACCGACAATCGACGCGCTCTTCGAGGTGGGCTGCGACGACGCCACGGTTGGACGGACCGGCGGCGTTCAGTACATCGAGTTCGACCGGGAAGCGGAGAACCTCGCCGAGGCCTTCCACTCTGCGCAGCGGGATGTGGAGAGAGTAGAGAGCCTTCGAGTCGCTCGGGTAGAAGTCGCAGCACCTGGCCAAGGTCACCACAGACCACGTTCACCACGGACGCCGTAGAGATCCCCATCCGTTCCGGACCGAACCGGCCCGGGCACCGCACGCCGGGAGCATCCATGTCGATCAAGTCCTTCGCCTCGAAGCAGTTCTCGACCCACCTGCTCGACGAGCGCCGGCGCGACAAGGCGCGGGCGCGCGTCGAGAGGGAACGCCGGCGGAAGGGGGAGCCGCATCGGATCGAGTTCTTTCACCAGGTCGACGATCCGTACTCGCATCTGCTGGCTCAGGCGCTCGTGACGCTGGAGGAGCGGTACGAGGTCGAGGTGGTGACCTGGCTGGTGGAGCCGCCGGAGGACTGGGCGGCGCCGGCGCGGGCGCTGCTGGAGTCGTACTCGCTGGTGGACGGGCGGCGGTTGGCGGAGAAGGCGGGTTTGCATCCGAGTTCGGAGAGGCGGCCGGAACCGGAGGCGGTGCTCGGCGTGCAGGAGAGGCTGGCGGCGACTTTGCCGTCGAACGAGGGGCCGGGGTCGGAGGCGACGCTCGAGGCGGCTGTGGCGTTGGGCCGGGAGCTGTGGGGTGGCGAGTCGGATGGGGTGGATTCGTCCGGAAGCCGGCGGGGGCGCCGGCGCACCCAGCGCACGGCGTCGGTGCAGGCTGCGCTCAACGCGGGCACGGAACGGCGCGCGGAGTTGGGGCACTACCTGGGTGGTACCTGCTTCTATGGCGGCGAGTGGACCTGGGGGATTGATCGGCTGGCCTATCTGGAGGAGCGGTTGGCCGAGTTGGGGGCACAGCGCTCGAGCGGCGCCGCCAACGCGAGCGGCACGCCGATCTACGCGCAGCCGCGGCTGCTCGAACAGCCGGTTCCGGCCGGCGCCCTCGAGGCGGCGAACCTTCCCGACTTGCACTTCTTCGCCTCGTTCAGGAGCCCGTACACCTGGATCTCGACGGAGCGGGTGATTCGTCTGGCCGAGGCGTTCGGCGTCGACCTGCGGATCCGGTTCGTCCTGCCGATGGTGATGCGCGGCCTGCCAGTGAAGCGGTCGAAGCGCGTCTACATCCTGCTCGATGCGGCGCGCGAGGCGCGGCGGAACGGGGTTCAGTTCGGCCCGATTTCCGACCCGGTGGGCAAGCCGGTCGAGCGGGGCTACTCGCTGCTGCCGTGGGCGATCGACCAGGGAAAGGGGATCGAGTACTTCCGGTCGTTCATGACCCTGGTGTTCTCGCAGGCTGTCGATGCGGGATCGGACCGGGGATTGCGGCGGATCGTCGCGGAAGCGGGGTTGGACTGGTCGGAGGGGCGTGGCTACCTGGATGATCCGGCCTGGCGGGAGGAGGCGGAACGGAACCGGGAGGAGCTGTTCGATCTCGGGCTGTGGGGTGTGCCGTCGTTTCGGGTCGGGTCCGTGGCGGCCTGGGGGCAGGATCGGTTGTGGGTGCTTGAGGATGAGTACCGGCGGCGGCTGGCGGCTGGCCGGTAAGTCAGCCGTCCTAACGAAGACGACCCACACTGGGTGCGCCGGCGTCCTCGCCGGCTTTCAGGAAGACGCGCGAGGCGTCAGCCTCGCTCCTTCTTTTTGGGGAGGCACGGAGAGATGAAGAGCGAGGCTGACGCCTCGCGCAATTCTCTCCGTCGTCGCCGCTTCGCGGCGTCGCCGGTTCAGCCGGCGGGGACGCCGGCGCACCCAGTGTGGGGCTTCGCGGTGAACTCCTACCGGCCCCAGCGGTAGTTCAGCCGGGCGTAGTAGTAGCCACCCGAGAGACCCCACGGGGTCACCGGGCTGTACCGCGATCCCAGCACGTCGACCAGCGGCGCGGGCGCCGACGCGAGGACGTCGAACATGTTCTGCGCACCGATCGACAACGTCGTATCCCCGGCGATCGGGATGCTCGCCTCGAAGTCGACGATGTAGGCCGTGTCCTGGACCGGCGGCGCGGAGTCGACCCACAGCCGGGTGTAGTAGTAGTCGATCCAGGGGCCGTAGTAGCTGAGGCGGCCGAGGAGGTTCACGGGCCCCACCTGCTGGCCGACGGCGAAGTTCCAGCGCAGGCGCGGCACGCCGCGCTCGATGGAGAGCACGTCCGCCGCGCTCAGCAGGTTGGAGTCCTTCGTGACCTCGGTGTCCGTGTAGTTCAGGGTGAAGCTGAACTCGGTGTCGCCGTCGAGGGCGAGCGGAATCCAGGTCGAGACGAGGTCGATGCCCTGGGTGCGGGTCGAGAAGTCGTTGATGAAGAAGCGGAAGAAGGACAAGTTGCCCGCCGAGGTGATGCCCTGGGAGAGGAGCAGCTCGCGCTCGTCCCCGGTCAGCGTGATCACCTGCGACAGGGACAGCCGGTCGTCGATCTCGACGTTGAAGAGGTCGGCCGTCAGCGTGAACGGCCCGTTGTCGATCACCAGCCCGGCCGTCGTGTGGACCGACTCCTCGGGCTGAAGCGGTTTGCCTCCGCGCAGTTCCGCCGCGATGAAGGTGGACGGCACGGTCGCGCTGTCGACGAGTTCCAGGGTCGTCGGGTCGATCGTCGTCTGCACGTTCAGCGCGTTCTGCTGGCCGGGGGTCGGCGCGCGGAACCCGGTGCTGACGCCGCCGCGTAGTGCGGCGGTGTCGCTCAGCTCCCGGCGGAACGACAGCTTGCCGTTCGTCGTGTTGCCGAAGACGTCGTAGTCCTCGACCCTGAGCGCGGCGCCCAGGCCCCAGCGGTCGTCCTCGCCGTGCAGCTCGACATCGCCGTAGACGGCGACGTTGTCGCGGCTCCACGTTCCGGCCGTGTAGTCGGGGAAGCCGGGGAAGCCGTTCGAGGCGGGAATGAAGCCCTGCTCCGCGTAGGGGCCGACCTCCCAGGACGGCCGCCCGCCGGCGCCGATCGTGAAGCTCTCGTCGCGCCACTCGGCGCCGGCGGCGACGCTGAGCCTGTGGGACACGGAGTAGGAGACGTCGAAGTTCAGGTTGACGTCTTCCTGTTCGTAGAGGCCTGGGTCGAAGTCGCGCGGCGTGTCCGGGCCGAGCGACGCGTTCACCGTGTTCCGGAAGAAGAAGTCCGACTCGTGCGAGCCGAGGCTGGCGGAGAGATCCCAGGTGAAGCCGTTGTCCAGCTCCTTCCGGAACCCCGCGACGATCGAGCTGTCCGTCACGATGCCGCCGAACTGCGGCGTGAAGCCGCCCGGCGCGATCTCCTGGAAGGAGAAGCAGTTCGGGTCGGCGAAGACCTGGGCGAGGGCGTCCTGGTCGGGCACGTTGTCCGTCACCGTGACGACCGGGCAGTTCGCCGAACCCATGCCCTGTGCCCGGAGGACGTCGCCGATCAGCAGCGTCTGCCCGCCGTCGAGGCTGTAGATGCTCTCCCGCGAGTTCGGATTCCGGAAGAAGAAGCCCTCCGTCATCGTCTTCTCCGCGAAGTTGGCGAAGCCGTAGAACTCCAGGCCGCTGGCGGAGCTGTGGCCGATGTTGGCGAACAGCTTCACGTCGTCGTCGACCGCCGGGTTGCCCCAGATCTGCGCCGGCTGGCGGACGTCGTGGTTGCCGGCGGCGATCAGAGCGGCCGCGTCCTGGCGCTGGACGCTGCGGCTGGTCGGGTCGGCCTCCCCGTACTCGAAGCTGAAGTTGGCGAAGCCGTTCTCGCCCATCGGCAGGCCGAAGTTGCCGGCGACGCTGTAGCCCGCGCCGTCGCCGCGGATGTAGCTGCCGCTGTTCAGCTCGATGCCGCCGCCCGAGGCATCGTCCTTGAGCAGGAAGTTGATGACGCCCGCGATCGCGTCCGAGCCATACTGCGCCGACGCGCCGTCCCGCAGCACCTCGACCCGCTGCAGGGCGATCGCCGGGATGGTCGAGATGTCGGGCCCCTGCGCGCCGTCCGTCACGCCGCCGAACCAGGCGACGACGGACGACCGGTGGCGGCGCTTGCCGTTGACCAGGATCAGCGTGTGGTCGTGCGCCAGGTTGCGCAGGCTGGACGGCCGCACGAGGGTCGCCGCGTCGCTGATCGGGTGGGTCGCGACGTTGAAGGAGGGGATCAGGTTCCGCAACTGGTAGTCGATCGCGGAGGCGCCCTGGCGCGTGATGTCCTCGACGGGAATCGCGTCGATGGGGACTTGGGACTCGGTCACCGAACGGGCGTGGGCGCGGCTGCCCAGGACGACGATCTGCTCGTCGAACTCGTGCTCATGCGCGTGCTCGTCTTCCTCCGCGTGGGTGTGTTCCTCTTCGGCGGCCTCCGCCTCCTGGGCCGTCACGGCGGCCGGCATGAGCAGAACCGCGGCGATCGCCGCCACGGTGGGCAAGAACGAGTATCGGGCTATCCGGGTCACAGTAGTAATCCCTCCTGTGTGAAGCGGCGACGATCCCGCGGCGCTAGTTCGAGATCCGGTAGAGGTGCCTGTCCGACCGGAACACGATCGAACCGGCAACGATCGCCGGCGAGGCGATGAGCCTTTCATCGAACTCGTTCTCCGCCAACACCTCGAACTCCCGCGACGCGGCGATCACCGTGACCGTGCCGCCGCTGCTGGTGAAGTAGATCCTGCCCTCGGCCGCCACCGGTGAGGCCCAGTGGTCGCCGCCCGCGGGCAGCCGCGCCTTGAACACCTGCTCGCCGGTCGCCGCGTCCAGGGCCGTCACCACGCCGCCGCTGTCGGAGACCATGTAGAGCACCCCGTCCGCGACGATTGGCGAGGGAATCTCCGGCGCGCCCCGCGATTCACTCCAGACGACACGCGTGCCGGTGACGTCGCCGGCGCCACCGGGGTCGACCGCGACGAGGAGGCGGGAGACCCCCTGCGTGAGATAGACGAGGCCGTCCGCGTAGACGGGCCGGCTGGCCACGTTCCATCCCCAGCCCTCGTGGACAACCCGCCACAGTTCCTCGCCGGTGTCGGGGTCATAGGCGAAGGTCACCTCTGCGGCGGGGCTGACGAGCTGCCGCCTGCCTTCGTGCTCGATCACCGTCGACGTGGCGTAGGCCTTGCGGTTGTCGTTCGGCTTCGCCGCCAGCGCGCCCTCGATGTCCTCGACGCCGAATGCGCGGAGCTTCTCCGCGAAGTCCGTTGCGATCTCGCGGTTCCTGAGCCAGATCGTCTTTCCGTTGCGTTTGTCCAGCGCTGCCGCGAACTGCCTGTCCACGCCGTCGTAGGCCAGGAAGAGAGCGTTGCCGGACTCAACCGGCGACGAGGCCGGACGGACCCGGTGATCGGTCTTCAGGTCCCGCCGCTCCCAGAGCTTCTCGCCGGTCCGCGTGTCGAGCGCCGCCGTGCCGTAAGCGCCGAAGTGAACGTAGATGCGGCCGTCCTCGATCAGCGGGGTCGGCGTCGCGTGCGTGTTGTGCCCGTCCCAGGCCACCTGCGGCTCGGCGACGTCGAAGACCTTGATGTCATGCACGATTTCGCCGGTCGCGAGGTCGACGGCCACGGCGAACACCTGGGTTCCGTCCTCGCGGGCGGTCGTCACCCAGACCTGGTCTCCCCAGATGACCGGCGACGACCAGCCCTCGTCGTGAATGGCCGTCTTCCAGCGCAGCGACGGAGCGCCGAAGGTGACTGGCACGCCGGTCGCCGGGCTGTGGCCATCGCCGGAAGGGCCGCGAAACTGGTTCCAGTGGCGAGCCGGGTCGGCCGGATCTGTCGCGGCCGCCTGACCGGTCGCGGCCGCGGGCAGGCCGGCGAGAAGCGCCGCGGCGATGAGGAGATTCGGTGTTGTTCTCATTCGGCTTCCATCCCGGTTTGCGGCAGCGTGCCGCCCAGGTCGAGCGCGGCATTCATCAGCGCCCGGGTGTAGGGCTCCCGCGGCGCCTCGAACAGTTCGTCGGCCGGGCCATGCTCGACGATCCGGCCGTCCTTCATCACGGCGATCTCGTCGCAGAGGGCGCGGACGACTTTCAGGTCGTGGCTGATGAAGAGGTAGGTGAGGCCGTTGCAACGCTGGAGGTCGAGCAGGAGTTCCACGATCTGGGCCTGCACGGTCATGTCGAGCGACGAAGTGGGCTCGTCGAGGACGACGAAACGGGGCCGGAGGATCATCGCGCGGGCGACGGCGATGCGCTGGCGCTGGCCGCCTGAGAACTCGTGCGGGTAGCGGCTCTGGATCCCGGGTTCCAGGCCGACCTCGCCGAGGATCTCGGCGACCCGGCGGCGGCGCTCGGCCGCCGGGAGGCCGGGTTCGTGGACGCCCAGGCCCTCGGCGACGATCTCCTCGACGGTCAGGCGCGGCGACAGGCTGCCGTACGGGTCCTGGAAGACGATCTGCATGGACCGCCGCAGCGGCCGGAGCTGCCTGAAGCCCAGGCTGTCGATCGCGCCGCCGTCGAAGACGATCTCGCCGCGGCTCCTGAGCAGCCGGACGATCGCCATCGCGAGGGTCGTCTTGCCGCTGCCGGACTCGCCGACGACGCCGAGGCTGTGGCCCTGGCGGACGCCGAGCGACACGTCGTCGACGGCGACGAGGGTCTTCTTCCGCGGCCAGCCGCGGAGCGGGAACTCTACGGTCAGGTCCTTCGCCTCGACCAGGGCCGGAGCGTCGTCCTCGGGAATCGGGCAGGCACTTCGGGGCTCCGCGTCGATCAGCTTGCGCGTGTACGGGTGGCTCGGACGCTGGAAGACTTCGGCGGCGGGGCCTTCCTCGACGACGTGCCCCTGCTCCATCACGTACACGCGGTCCGCCATCGCGCGGACGATGCCGAGGTCGTGGGTGATCAGCAGCAGCGCCATGCCGAGCCGCTCCTGCAGCTCCTTGATCAGGGCGAGGATCTGCGCCTGGACGGTGACGTCGAGCGCGGTGGTCGGCTCGTCGGCGATCAGCAGGTCGGGATCGCCCGCGATCGCCATGGCGATCATCACGCGCTGCCGCTGGCCGCCGGAGAGCTGGTGCGGGTAGGAGTCCAGCCGCTCCCGCGCCTCCTGGAGGCCGACGAGTTCGAGGAGCTCGACGGTCCGTTCGAGGGCCGCGGGTCCGCGCAGTCCGCCGTGCAGGGCCAGCACCTCCTCGACCTGCTTGCGGATCGTGTGGAGCGGATTGAGCGAGGTCATCGGCTCCTGGAACACCATGGAGATCCGGCTGCCGCGGATGGCGCGCATCTGCGGCTCGTCGGCGCCGACGACCTCGGCGCCGTCGACGAGAATCGAGCCGGTCGGGTGCGAGGCGCGGGGGTAGGAGAGCAACTGGAGCACGGACAGGGCGGTGACCGACTTGCCGGAGCCGGATTCGCCGACGAGAGCGACGGACTCGCCGCGGTCGAGGCGGAGGTCGAGTCCGTGGACGACCTGGACGCCGTTGAAGGCGACGGCGAGGTTGGAGATCTGGAGGAAGGGAGGCGCGGTCACTTAGGTGCTACTCGCATGGAACCGGCCGCGTACTGGGTGCGCCGGTCCCCACTGGGACTCCCCACCATTTGTCAAGTGGGTGTATCGCTCGCGATCGGTGTTGTGCGTTGTTCGGTTTTCCGCAGTCACGTCGAGCGGTGAGGCGAGCCGGTGGCTGGGTTGAGGTGGTTTGGCGGTTTGTTGTTGTCGGGTTCGCCGGGCAGTTGGGCAGAGGGTTCGGCGGGCTGATGCGGGGCTTCCGGTTCGGGGTATCCGGTGACCGCGTTTCGAGCTGTTTGACGTCGGGCCTGTTCCCGCGTGACGTGCGGGGCGTCGGCGTGTTCGTCGTGTCGCTCCTTGCCTTGCGGTGCGTGGAAGAGCGTGCGGTCGCGGAGCATGGCGCAAGCGATGCGGAGGAGTCGATCTCCGACGATGCGCAGGGCGTGTCCATGCGTCTTGCCTCGGTTTCGGGCGAGGTCGTACTTGTCTCGGCATTGGCTGTCTCGCTGCACGGCGACTCTGGCCCAGTGGTAGACGGCGTCGGCGAGTCTGTGGTTTCTGGCTCGTCGCTGTCGGACGGTCTTTCTGTTGCCGGACCTGACGGTGACGGGGGCTACACCGGCGAGGCATCGGAGGGCTTCGTGGTCTCGTTGTCTCAGTGCCTGTTCGGCCTCGGTCAGGAGGGTGGCGAGCACGTGGTTTCCGATTCCGGGTATGGAGTCGAGGATGGCGGCGTCGGAGGGTTCGGCGTGGTCGGTCGTGCTCTGCTTGGCCTGCTTGAGGGTTTTCTCAAGCTGGCGCCTGGCCTTGTCGATTTGCGCGTTGTACTGCTCGAGGATCGGCAGCAGGCTCAGGATGCGGTTTCTGGCGCATTCGACACTGGCGCTTCGTCGCTTGATCGGCTGTGCTTTCAGGCGGTCGGCGAGTTGGTCGGCGTCGATCCGGCGGACGCGATGCTTCCTGAGCAGCTTGGCGAGGGTGGACTTGGTTGTGCGCCGGGCCTTTTCCGGTGTGGGCAGTCGCTTGTACAGGTCGATCGCCCAGGGCGTCGTCACGTCGCCGTCGGTCGCGTCGAGAAACTGCGGGTAGTAGTCCACGAGATGCTGTCGGATGCGGTTCGCGATCGCGTTGCGGTCTTCGACGAGCTCCTTCCGGGCGCGGGCGGCGCCGCGCATTTCGATGACGTCGTCATCGGGCTCCTGGACCGGCCTGAGGCAGTCCGGGTCGGTGCGCAGGGCCGAGGCCAGGGCCTTGGCGTCTCGCCGGTCGTCCTTGGCGCCGGCGGCGGAGAAGCGGTCGCGGAAGCGGTCGAGTTGCATGGGGTTGATGGAGTGGACGGGGAAGCCCGATTCCATCAGGGTTTCGACCACGGGTCCGTGCGGCACTTCGATGGCGACCCTGATCCGATGCGCCGGACGCCGTGCGCGGTCGCGGAGCCAGTCGTTCATGGCGGCAAGCCCCCTGCCGCCATGGTCGAAGGCTCGTTGTTTCACGACCTTGCCCCGGTGATCCATCAGGCAGACGTGGTGTTTTCGGCTTCCCCAGTCCACGCCGGCGGTAAACGTCGTCGTCATGTCGTCCCCTCCCTGGTGCGTTAGCGTTGGCTTGTCGGCTCACCGCGATGCCGTTCGGTACCTGTACTGGCGCTCATGGCGCATACTCCCCACTGGATGTCCATCGCGGTGCAGGCAGCCAGGGCACAAATCCCAGTTGGGTGCTCGAGGCACAGTGCGCCGTTGGTGCTCCTGGCTGCCCGCCGACTTCACAAGGCTCCGGACACCGTCGCGGGAGGGTCCGCCGCGGCGCGGGCCGCGGAAGCTGCCGGCCCCGCGGAAAACGGCAAGCCGTTTCCCGCCGGACCTTGGAAAACCGGCGGACCGGTTTCCCACAGCTGCCGCAGCCCCGGCGACTACGGCGGATCGGTACGAGACGGTGACCGAAAATCAACCACGGAAAGGTACAGGTGCGCCGGCGTCCCCGCCGGCTTCTGAGAAAAACGCGCCGCGAAGCGGCGACGATTCTGCGAGCGCGGCCAAAGACCCAGAAACCGGCGCTGCGCGCCGGAAGCCGGCGGGGACGCCGGCGCACCCAGTCCCGGAGAACGCGTGGCACCCAGTGTCTGACGCGCTCGGTCATCAGGTGCGGCGGGGGTCGAAGGCGTCGCGGAGCGCTTCGCCGATGAAGATGACGAGGGTCAGCAGGGTCGCCAGGGTGAAGAAGGACACCAGGCCCAGCCAGGGGGCGTGCAGGTTCATCCGGCCCTGGGCGAGCAGCCGGCCGAGAGACGGCGAGTCGGCGGGCAGGCCGAAGCCGAGGAAGTCGAGCGAGGTGAGCAGGGTGATCGACCCGGTGAGGATGAAGGGCAGGAAGGTCAACGTGGCGACCATCGCGTTGGGCAGGACGTGACGACGGACGATCGTCCGGTCCCCCACCCCCAGGGCGCGGGCGGCGGTCACGTACTGGAAGTTCCGCGCGCGCAGCACTTCCGCCCGCACCACGCCCACCAGCGCCATCCAACTGAACGCGACCAGGATGCCCAGCAGCCAGAACACGTTCGACTCCACGATGCTGGAGAGAATGATCAGCACGAAGAGCACCGGCAGGCCGGCCCAGATCTCGATCAGGCGCTGGCCGAAGAGATCGACCTTGCCGCCCAGATAGCCCTGGACGGCGCCCGCCAGCACGCCGATGATCGAGCTGAGCGCGGTGAGCACCAGCCCGAACAGGAAAGACAGCCGGGTCCCGTAGATGAGGCCGGCGAGGACGTCCTTGCCGACGTCGTCCGTGCCCAGCCAGTGCCGGGCCGACGGCGGATAGGGGGCCGGGCCGGGCAACTCGTAGTCGATCGTGTCGTGCGCGTAGGGGATCGGCGGCCAGATCATCCAGCCGCCGCCGTCCCGGATCAGGTCCTTGACGAACGACTCCCGGTAGTCCGCCTCCGTCTCGAACACGCCGCCGAACTCGGTCTCCGCGTACGTCGCGAAGATCGGCAGGTAGAGCCGCCCCTCATGGCGGACGACCAGGGGCCTGTCGTTGGCCAGGAACTCGGCGAACAGCGTGGCGCCGAAGATGACGAGGAAGATCCGCAGCGACCACCAGCCCCGCCGGTTCGCCTTGAAGGCCGCCCACCGCCTCTTCGCGAGCGTGCTCACACTTCCCGGCTCTCGAAGTCGATCCGCGGATCCGTCAGCGTGTACGTGATGTCCGTCAGGAGCTGCAGCACGAGCGCCAGCAGGGTCGAGATGTACAGCGTCCCGAAGATGATCGGGTAGTCGCGGGTGACGATCGCCTCGAAGCCGAGGAGCCCCAGGCCATCGAGCGAGAAGATGATCTCGGCGAGCAGGACGCCGGTGAACAGCGCCCCGACCAGCGCCCGCGGAAAGCCGGCGATGATGATCAGCATCGCGTTGCGGAACACGTGGCCGTAGAGCACCCGGCGCGTCTTCAGGCCCTTCGCCTTGGCCGTCAGCACGTACTGCTTGTGGATCTCGTCGAGGAACGAGTTCTTCGTCAGCATCGTGAGCGTCGCGAAGCTGCCCGCCACGAGGGCCGTGATCGGCAGCACCAGGTGCCAGAAGTAGTCCTTCACCTGGGCCCAGAGACCCAGATCGCCGAAGTCCTCGGACACCAGGCCCCGGAGCGGGAAGTACTCGATCATCCCGCCGCGCGCGAAGAGCACGATGAGCAACACCGCGAGGATGAAGGCGGGAATCGCGTAGCCGACGAGGATGACCACGCTCGTCCAGACGTCGAACGGGGAACCGTCGGCGGTCGCCTTGCGAATGCCGAGCGGAATCGACACCGAGTAGACGATCAGCAGCGTCCAGAGCCCCAGGGACATCGACACCGGAAGCCGATCCAGGACGAGGTCGATCACCGGCACGTCCTGGTAGAAGCTCTCGCCCAGGTCGAAGCGCAGGTAGTCGCGCAGCATGATGAAGAAGCGGACGTGCGCCGGCTTGTCGAAGCCGAACTGCCGCTCGAGCTCCTCGATCAGCGCCGGGTCGATGCCGCCGATGGCGGTGAGCTCGGTCTCCAGGGTCGCGCCCGCCCCGCCGCCGAGCAGCCCGACGCCGGCGTCCAGGCCGGTCCCCTGGAGGCGGGCGATCGCCTGGTCGACCGGGCCGCCGGGCGCCGCCTGGATGATGACGAAGTTGACCAGCAGCACGCCGACCAGCGTCGGCACCATGAGGAGGATCCGGCGCAGGACGTAGAAGAGCATGGGAAGCGTCCGGCGGCGTCGACGATCCAGGCGGCCCTACCGGGTCTCGCCCAGCGCCGCGTCGACCCGGGCGCTCTTCTCCGCGTCGAACCACCAGAGGTGCGGGAAGCCGGTCCAGTTCAGGTGTTCGCGGCCGAGCGGCGGATGGCCGAAGCGGTCCCAGTAGAGGAGGTGGCGGCCCTTGGGGGCGCCTTCGGGGATCACGTAGAAGCTCCACAGCAGCACCCGGTCGAGCGCCCGCCCGGCGATGTTCATCTCCTCTTCCGTCTCGGCGGCGATCACCTGCTCCACCAGGGCGTCCACGGCCGGACTGTCGATCCCCGCGTAGTTCAGCAGGTTCGGGAGTTCGGCGCCGTCGGACCCCATGAGGCTTCGCATGAGCGTCGGCCGCGGGATGCGGTGCGTGTAGATCTTCTGCATCGTCATGTCGAACTCGTAGCGACGCGCGCGGTTCGTGTGGATGTTCGCCTCGACGCGGCGGACCGTCGCCTCGATGCCGAGCCGTTTCAGGTTCTCCACGTACGGCACGAGCATGCGCTCGTGCTCCCTCAACTGGACCATGATCTCGAAGCTGAGCCGCTCTCCAGTCGCCGCGTTGACGCGCCGGAAATCGCGCACGACCCAGCCGGCCTCTTCGAGCAGCTCCCCGGCACGCAGCAGCGCCTCCCGGTTGCGGCCGTAGCCGTCCGTTTCGGGCAGGGCATACTCCTGCGTGAACACGCGCTCGGGGACGTGCTCCCGCAGCGGTTCGAGCAGCGCGAGTTCCTCGGGCGATGGCAGACCGCGCGCCGCCATCTCCGAACCCAGGAAGAACGTCGCGTTGCGCCGCAGGGCGCCGTACTGGAGGGTGCGGTTGCCCCAGTCGAAGTTGTAGGCGAGGGTCAGCGCCTCGCGGACGCGCATGTCCTCGAACAGCGGCAGGCGGGTGTTGAAGACGACGGACCAGTGCATCCCGTAGGTCTCCGCCATCCGGTAGGTCTCCTTGTTGAAGAGCCCCATGTCGACCTCGGGGAAGTCGTAGGCGGTGGCGAACTCACGCTCGTCCTGGTCGCGGTAGTAGTCGACGACGCGGGCCTTGAGCGCCTGGATGCCCGCCTTGATGTCGCGAAAGTAGAGGACGCCGAAGCGGTCGAAGTTGTTGTAGCCGCGCCTGATGTTGAGGTCCTTCGCCCAGTAGTCGGGGACGCGCTCGAAGATGATGCGCCGGCCCGTGTCGACCTCGCCGATGCGGTAGGCACCGTTGCCGAGCGGCGGCTCCATCGTGGTCGCCGTGAAGTCCCGGTCCTGCCAGTAGTGCTTCGGCATCGGGAAGAAGGCGGCCGCCTCCATCACCGATCTGCGGTTTCTTCTGTCGGCGGCGAAGAGGAAGCGAAACGAGCGCTCCCCCAGCGCTTCGATGCCCTCCACGTGGCGCCAGGTGGCCTTGAAGCTGACCGTACCGTCGGTCTTCAGCGTCTCGAAGGTCCACACGACGTCGTCGACCGTGACCGGCACACCGTCGTGCCACCGCGCCTCGGGCCGAAGCGTGAAGGCGACCCAACTGTAGTCCTCCGCGATCTCGACCGTCTCGCACAGCAGACAGTAGAGGGTCGACAGTTCGTCCTCGGAGGCCATCATCAGCCGATCGAGGGTGATCGTCGAGCGCCGCCACCAGTTGAAGAATTCGGGGCGTCCCTTGTCCGAGTACGGGTGCAGGTTGTTGAACGTGCCCGGGACGAAGAGCCTCACCTCGCCGCCCTTCGGCGCGTCCGGATTGACGTAGTCGAAGTGGGGAACGTCGGCGGCGTACTTCGGTTCGCCGAAGTAGGCGATCGCGTGGCTGGGTCCGGTGCTCGCCTGGGCTCCGAGCGCCGCGGCGGCGCCCAGGCAGCACAGCGCGGCGATGGCGGCCGCCACGACCTTGCACTCGACAACCCGCGAGATCGGCGAGGCGCGAGAAGTGCCCTTCACGGATCGGCACAATAGCGAACACTCGGCCAGGGAGAAGCCAGTTCGCAGTCGCTCAACCCAAGAATGTGATCTTCGTAATACAATACAGCTCCTAACGAGTTACGAAATGCCCACTCCCCACTATCCGACAGCCGCTGTCCGCAGGACTCTGCGCAAGCTGGGCGCTGATCTGCACGATGCGCGGCGGCGACGTCGGTTGTCGATGCAGATCGTTGCGGACAGGGCGTTCACGTCCCGATCCACCTTGCAGCGGGTCGAAGCGGGGGACCATCGGGTCGGTATGGGAATCTACGCTTCCGTCATCCATGCTCTGGGGCTGCTCGACGGCCTCGGAGACGTAGCCGACTGGCGGCGAGACGAGTTCGGTCACGCGCTGATGACGGCCGAGCTGCCCCGCAGAGTAAGAAGTCGATGGCCTGCCCGGTCGAGATCCGATGACTGAAGAACCGCGCCGCAGGAGGTGGGGGCCGCGGTACGCGGCTGGCGGGAGGTCGCCCTGGCGGTCGGCGCCGCGCCAGCGGAAGTCGACCGGATGGCGAGCGCGTTCGAGCACGACGACCTGAAGGAGGCCCTGGCCATCCGCGCCTGATCAGGGCGCGGTTCGGCCAGACAGCTCGCCGAGATACCCCTCCATCTCCTGCCGGGTCGATCCGGCACCGAGCGCGACCATCAGGAAGACCCGGGCCTTGAGGCCGTCGAGATCCTCACCGCCGCAGCGCGCGGCCCGGCCGGGCGCCGGTCACTTCGCCGTCGAGCAGAACGAAGACGCCGTCCACCAGGACGTGCCGCGCGCCCGCCGCGTAGTGGTGCGGATCGCCGAACGCGGCCGGGTCGTCGATCTCGTCGACGGCGAAGACGGCGATGTCGGCCACCGCGCCCTCGCGCAGGCGGCCGCGGTCCGCGAGGCCGAGCCGGTCGGCCGGGAACGAGGACATCTTGCGGATCGCCTCGGGCAGCGACAGCACGCCCTCGTCGCGAGCGTAGTGGCCGAGGACGCGGGCGAAGGTGCCGTAGTTGCGTGGATGCGGCACGCCCTCGCCCGGCGCGACGATGCCGCCGTCCGAGGCGATCATCGTCTGCGGGTGGCGCATGATCCGGACGACGTCGTCTTTCTGCATCGCGTGGAAGATGCCGCTGAAGCCGCCCTTCTCCTGCAGCTCGAGCGCGAGCTCCGCGGCCGCCTCCAGGTCGTCCCGGGCCTCGCCGCGTCCGGCCAGGATGTCGGCCAGGCTCAGCCCGTTGAGCGACGGATCCCACTCGCAGTAGGAGATGACGACGTTCTTCGGGTGCCCGCCGCCCCGGTCGACCCGCAGGTTCTCCACGATGGCGGCCTTGATCCGGGCCCTGGAGTCTGCGTCGCGGAGGCGCGCCAGCAGGTCCTCCGCCGTGCCCTCCAGGCTCCAGGCGGGGAAGAGGATCGACAGCGAGGTACTCGACGCGGTGTAGGGGTACTGGTCGATCGTCACGTCGACGCCTCTCGTCCGCGCCGCGTCGACCAGGGCCAGGGTCCGCTCGCTCGCGCCCCACATCGGCGCGCCGACGACCTTGTGGTGAGTCAACTGGGTCGGCAGGCCGCCCTCCTCGCCGATGCGGATCGTCTCCTCGACCGAGGCGATGAGATCGAGCCCTTCCTCGCGCATGTGGCTGACGTGGAAGCCGCCGAAGCGGCCGGCGACGCGCGCCAGCTCGATGACCTCTTCCGTTGCCGCGTAGGCGCCGGGCACGTACTTGAGACCCGTCGAGAGGCCGAACGCTCCCTCCCGCATCGCCTGCTCGACGAGTCGCTTCATCTCCTGGAGCTCGTCTTCGGTCGGCGCGCGGTCCTCGTTGCCGATCACGAGGCCGCGGATCGTGCCGTGGCCGACGGTGAGTCCGAAGTTGATCGCCGGCGGATGGAGGTCGATGCGCGCCAGGAACTCGGCGATGGGGAACGGCGAGCTGCCGTCTGGCCCCTCGATGACCGTCGTCACGCCCTGGTGGAGGTAGTTCTCGGCCAGCGGGTGACGGAAGACGCCGCGGACGGCGTGGCTGTGGATGTCGATGAAGCCCGGGGTGACGGCGAGGCCGGTCACGTCGAGGCGTTCGGCGGCGCGCGCGTCCGTCAGGTCGCCGATGGTGCGGATCCTGCCGCCTGCGATGCCGATGTCGGCTGTGTAGGGGGCGCTGCCGTCGCCGTCGTGGATCGTGCCGCCTTTGAGGATGAGGCTGTAGACGGGCGGGTCGGCGGGCTGGGCTAGGAGGGCGGTGGTGGCGAGGGCGAGGAAGGTGGTGGTGGCGAGGCGGAGCCGGCCTGCGGCCGGCGCGTTTCCTGGCCGCCTTCGGCGGCAGCCGGCGGGGACGCCGGCGCACCCAGTGTGGGACGAGGTCAATGTCGTTCGAGGAGCAGGGCCAACAGGGCGTCGCGGACCTGGTTGCGGAAGTCGAGTTCGTTCTGGTTGAACTGGACGGCGACGGCGATGCCCGAGTCCCGGTGGTAGTACATCGTGGAGCGCCAGCCGGGGAACCAGCCGCCGTGGCCGACGAGTTCGCCGTGCGGCGAGTCGCCGCGGTAGACGCCGAGGCCGTAGGTCGCGCCGGCGTCTTCGCCGCGGTAGCCGGAGTTCAGCATCTCCTCCAGGTACGGTCCGTCGAGGGCGCGCTCCTCGTAGAGGATCTTTGCCCAGCGGGCCAGGTCGCGTGAGTTGGAGACGTAGCCGCCGCCGGTCCACTCGGTCCGCGGGCTGAAGGCCATCAGGTCGCCCTCGGCCGTCTTCACCGGAAGCGAGAAGGGGTTGTCCTCGCCGATGTGACCCGGCGCGAGCTCGGGGAACGAGCGGCCGATCTGCTCGACCGTGCGCGGCAGATCGTGGCGGTCGAGGACGCGGCGTCTGGCCTCGTCGTAGTACGCGCCGCCGGAGGCGGCCTCCAACACGAGGCCCGCGACGATGAAGCCGGTGTCGGTGTAGGCGTAGCCTTCGCCGGCCGGGAACAGGGGCTCCTTGTCGAGGACGTACTGGACCAGATCCCGCGGTTCGAAGTACGCGTCGGGGTCGCCGGCCGGGCCGCGTCGCGACCGCGCTTCGTTTCGCCAGGCTTCGTCGTAAACGTGGTCCGTCAGTCCGCTCGAGTGGCTGAGCAGGTGGCGAAGCGTCATCGTCTCGTGGTTGGGAAGGCGCGTCCACCAGGGCTCGTCGCCGAGCCAGCGCGACGCCAGGTCGTCGAGGCCGAGCAGGCCCTCGTTCACCATGCTGAGCGCGGTAGTGGCGGCGATCGTCTTGCCGATGCTGCCAGCCGGCATGCGGTGCTCGGACGTCATCGGCAGATCGTTCTCCGGGTCGGCGTAGCCGGTGGCGGCTACGCCTTCGCCGCCGTCCGGGAGGACGAACGCGGCGGTGGCGCCGATGAAGCCGAGTTCCGTGCGGAGTTCGTCGAGGCGTTGCTGGAAGAGGCGTTCGGTTTCGGTCAACGTGCTCTCGGGGGCTGGTGGTTGGGCGCAGGCAAGGGTCAGGATGGTTGCGGCAGTAGCTGCAAACAGGAGCCTGACCGGGCCGCCCTCTGGGTGCGCCGGCGTCCCCGCCGGCTGCCGCCGCAGGCGGCCAGGAACTCGCGACGGCCAACGGCCGGCGACCGATATGGAGCGAGGCCTACGGCCTCGCGCTTCTTCCTCGGAAAGCCGGCGGGGACGCCGGCGCACCCAGTGTGAGACGCCCTGCGAACGGCGGTGGCGACGCCGGCGCACCCAGTGGGCGACGTTTCTACTCCCAGCCGTAGGCGGCGCGGATTCGCATCGGAAGCTCGAAGAAGATGACCGGGTTCGCGACACTGCCGCTGGCCAGAATGACATAGCCGTTGCCTCCTTCGAGCGATCCGACGAAGTTCCCGCGGAAGCCCCAGTTGCCGCCGGTGTGGCCGAAGTAGCGGTCCGCTTCTCCGGGCGGCGCGGGGCGGTGCGGGGTCTCGGAGCCGGTGGTGAAGCCGAGAGCGTAGTGGCCCACGCCTCCGGACGTCACCATCTTGCGCGTGAACTCGGGCGTGAGGACGCGGTTCGACCGTCCTTCCAGGGAGAGCTGGACCTCGATCAGGAACTTCGCCAGATCCGTCGGCGTCGTCCAGAGGCCCGCGGCGTAGAGTTCCGGGTAGACGTGCGAGGGAGCGCGGGGCTTGCGGTCCTCTCGGGCCCCGCCTGTCGCCGACCCGCCGGCCCGCGCGGCGTTGCCGTGGAGCGCGTCGGGCAGCGGTTGGCAGAAGCAACTGCGGGTCATGGCGAGCGGGTCGAGGACAGTCTTCTGGAGGATCTCCTCGAACTGCTTGCCCTGAACGTCGCTCAGCGCGAGTTGCAGGATGGTCGAACCGCCCCCCGAGTACTCGTAGCGCGTGCCGGGCTGCCAGCCGACGACGACCGGATCGGTGTTCGCGGCCGTCTCCTCACCCTTGCGGCCGAGAACCTCGGGAACGGTCGGCAGCTCGGCGTCGGGCTTGTAGCCGGGGAACCCCGAGACCGTCGTGCCTGCCGTCATGCTCAGCAGCATGCGCGGCGTCACCGGGGTCTCGGCGAGCAGCTCCGCGTCGTCCAGGAGCTTCCAGGAGCGAAGCAGCGAGTTGATGTCGTCGTCGAGCTCGAAGAGACCGTCCTGCACCGCCCGAAGCACCGCCATCGCCGAGACCGGCTTGCTGATCGAGGCGGCCTGGAAGAGGGTCAAGGTGTCGGCGAGGGCGCCGGTCGCTTCATCCGCGACGCCGTAGGCCCTGGCCCAGTGCAGCCGGTAGTCCTCGACGACGGCGACACTCAGCGCGGAGATGCCGTGCGCCTCCATCAGCTCGGCGACGCTCTTGCCGGCGTCCTCGCTCGACCCCGGCTCGCGCGGCGCCTCGATCCGGGCGATCATCTCGGCCGGGGCGTCCTCCGCGGCCTCGGTCGGTTGGGCCGGAAGCGGTGCGGCGAGAAGGCAGGCGAGCAGAAGGCCGGTGGTCCAGCCGGATGAAGCGCCGTTCACACGCGGCAGGTTAACGGATGCAACGCGGCGCAGAGCACCGTCCGCTGAGTGCGCGGGTCCTCTGACCCGCTGCCGCCGCAGGCGGCCTTAAATCGCCGGCCGAAGGCCGACCTTCTCCTCTGTGGCCAACATCGTCGCCGGCTTCGCCGGCGGCGCTTCAAACCGGGCTACGCCGCTCCGCGGCTCCGCCCGGGGCGGGTCAGAGGACCCGCGCACCCAGAGCTACGACGTTGCTGCACCGCTACTTCCAGCCGTAGGCGGCGCGAATCCGCATCGGCAGCTCGACTAAGACGACCGGGTTGGCGACCTCTCTCTGCTGTACATGCCGAAGTACCGCTCCTCATCGAACGGCGTGGCGCCTTTGACCAGCTTCAGGTACTCGCGGGAAAAGGTGAGCGCCGCGAGGCCGGATGCGGTAACCAGATTCCGGTCGGAAACCGCAGATGGGGAGGAGACGTAGTGTTGGCTTCCCCGATAGTCGCCGGCGTGTTCCCGCAGAAACTCGAAACCATTACTAGTATGTCCGCTGTCTTCGAACAACCCGATTCGTGCCGCAAACACTGTTGCTGCGCACACTATGCCGATGGGGCACCCCAGCTCGAAAGCGCGCGTGAGTGTTTCGCTCGTTGGTTTGCAATCAAACTCAAGCCAATCGTCACTCCCGATCAACAGGTAACCGGCATCCGGTGACGCCTCGATGGCGTCGAACGCGGCGTGGGGCGTAGTGCGAATCCCGCCAATGGAAGTCACAGGTTTCCCGTCTGGCGAAGCGATGACGATCTCGCAACCCAAGTTGCGACGGAGCCCTGCTAGGACATAGCCGCATTCCCAATCTGCCCATCCGTCCTGCAGGTAGGTGTAGATCTTCATGGAGTCGTGATCTCGTCGCATGCACGCCGCCTGTTGTCCCGGGTGGCGCCGTTCACGCGCGGCAGATTAGCGAAACGCGGCGGATGGCACCGTCCGCTGGGTGCGCGGGTCTTCTGACCCGCCCCGGGCGAAGCCGCGGAGCGGCGTAGCCCGGTTTGAAGCGCCGCCGGCGAAGCCGGCGACGATTTAGCGTCTACTTCCCGCCGGCGGACGGACCCATTCCACCGCCGAGGCCGTAGAGGGTCTTGCGGCCGCCGAGACGGAAGTTGGCCGTCACGCCGACTTCACGCTGGTCGGTCAGCGAGCCGCGGATCACGCCGGTGCCGAAGCCGTAGCCTTCGTTCGGCCGCCACTGCTGCACGGCGATCTGGTCGAGCACGTTCTTGGCGAAGGCGTGGATCTGCAGGCCCTCGCGGGGCGTGAACCAGATAGCCCGCAGGTCGAGCCGCGTGTACTCGGGGATCTTGTACTTCGGCAGGTTGCTGATGTCCGTGTTCTTGTCCGTCGTGTGGCCTAGCGTGCCCAGGAAACGGAGGCTGCCGAGGTCGTAGATCGCGGTGAGCGAGAACTTGTGCTTCGGCTGCAACGGCATCTGGTTGCCGCCGAAGTTCGTCAGGCTGGCGATCTCCTGCGTGAAGGTGTTGCCCTCGCGGTCCTGGAACTCGACCGTCTCGGTCGGTGCGGCCGGGTCGCAGCAATAGATCGTGCCGAAGTCTCCCAGTTCCGAGTCGAGGTAGTTGTACCAGCCGCGAATCGTGAAGCGGTCCGTGGCCCGGAACGCCGCCGTGAGTTCGAGCCCCGAGATCCAACTGCCGTCGATCGTGTTCATCTCGCCTTCGAAGATGCTCTCGCCGGGGATCCGCTGTTCGACCGGCAGCAGGCGGCTGGAGTTGATCCAGTAGCCCTGGTAGTCGTTGTAGAAGACCGCGGCCTCCAGTTGCAGCCGGTTGTCCGCCAGCAGGCCCTTCCAGCCGCCTTCGTAGTTGATCAGCTCCTCCGAGTCGAAGGTCACCTCGTTCATGTTGCCGAAGCCGACGAAGCCGCCCGGGCGGCCGCCCTTGGAGACGCGGCCGTACCACATGCTGGCGGGATTCGCGGAGTACTGGAAGCCCGCGTTCCAGGTTGTCTGGTTCCACTCCGCGTCGTTCTTGCCCTCGAAGCCCTCGACCGCCGCGTTCCGGAAGATCCAGAGATCGACCGCGAAGCCGAAGTTGATGCCGATCCGGACGTCGTTCTGAACGTGGGTCTTGATGTCCTGGTCGTGGCGGATGCCGCCGAACAGCGTCCACCTGTCGCCGAGCTGGTACTCGACGTTTCCGTACCAGGCCCGCGTCTCGAACTGCGAGTGGCCGTAGAAGTCGAGCCAGTGGCCGTTCATGTTGCCGTCGGAGAACGCGCCGATGGCGCCCGCGTTCGACCAGGCGAGCAGTTCGCCGGGGCACGCCCAGACGCCGCCCTGACCCGACTGGCGGGACGTGGTGCCGAAGTCGCTCAGCAGAGGCAGCCCGAAGAACGGCAGCGCCGCCTGGCAGGTCGCCAGGGTGTTCGTGTTGAAGGCGGGATTGGAGAAGTCGAAGAAGCGGGCGTCGTAAGGCTCGTCGCCGTCGCGCTGGAAGCCGCCCAGGACGAACTGGAAGTCGCCCGCGAAGCTCGACGCCAGCCGCACCTCGTGTGAGGTCTGCTCCGAGTAGCGGAAGTAGTTCGTCATCGTGTCGGAGAACGGGTAGCCGTTCGCGTCGAGGAACGGGTTGTCGGGACCGCCGACGCGCGAAGTGCCGTCGGTGTCGGTCTGCGCGTTCTCCGTCGTCTCGCGATAGCCGCCCTTGTAGGACAGGGACAACCCGCTGCTGGGTCGAATGTTCAGGTCGGCCACGGCCATCTGGAGCTCGGAGTCCTCGTTGCCGGGCGTGTTGTAGTCGACGACGTTGCGCAGGTCGTCGCCCGGACAGATGAGCTGGTTCGGATCGCTGAGGTCGCAGTCCCTGACCGACGGCGCCTGGTTCGCCGCGCCGAGGAAGGGGTTCGGGAACAGGCAGGTCGGGTTGCCTTCCGGGTCGGTGCCGGTCAGGAGGCACTCGGTCGTCACGTCGCGGCCGGTCAGCTCGACCGAGGTGCGGGGCGCTCCACTGTCCTCGCGGCCGGCGTAGCGCAGGTTGAAGTCCACCGTTTCGCCGAGATAGCGGAGCTGGGGCGCCCAGTGCGTGTTGTCCGGCTCGTCGTAGTCGCCGCCGGGGCCGATGTTGGGCTGTGCCCCGTCGCCCTGCCAGCTTCCCGCCGTCAGCCGCCAGCTCACCCTGCTGTCGCCGATCGGCCCGCCGATCGCGAGGTCTCCGCGCTGCGAGGTCTGGTCGGTGTACTCGGCCAGGGCGTTCACGTCGAACTGCGCGGTCGGCTTGATCGTGTTGAAGCTGATCGCCCCGGCGATCGCGGCGCGGCCGCCGGTGGTTCCCTGCGGGCCGCGCGCCACGTTCATGCTCTCGACGTCGAAGAGGTTGCCGGGCTCGAGCCCGTAGATCTCGTCGGTGTAGATGCCGTCGACGTAGGTGGCGACCGCGGTGGCCTGGAAGAACTCCTGGTTGCGCTGCGAGCCGATGCCGCGCAGGTACAGGTGGTTGCCGTGGCCCGAATCGGGCGACTGGTGGCCGATCTGGAGGCCCGGCGTGAGCGCCTCGAGGTCGTTGTTGTTGTTCATGCCGAGTTCGACGACCATGCCCTCGTTGAAGCCGGTGACGGTCATCGGACGTCTCAGGACGTTCTCCTCGCCGATCTCGCCCTGGACGACGATCTGCTCGACCACGGAGAGGCCGAGCGCGAACTCGACAGAGGCCATGCCGCCCGACACTTCGACCGCTTCGCTCGAGGAACGGAAGCCCTGGAGCGACGCCGTCGCCGTGTAGGCGCCGTCGGCAACGCCGTCGATGCGGAAGCCGCCGGCGGCGTCGGTCTGCGTGCTCTTGCCGATGTCGTCGCCGTCAGCGTTCTGCAGGCTGACCGTGACGCCCGGCAAGGCGCCGCCCTCGCGGTCGTAGACCGTGCCCGAGACGCTCCCGTCCTGGGCCGCGGCCGGTAGGGCAACGAGTATCACCGCGAGAAGAGCCGGCAGGATGAGTTTCCGAGTCCTCCGGCCAAAGCGACGCTTGCGGTCCATGCTCGTCCTCCTTGCAGTTTCGTGAAGGGTACGCAAAAAACATGATACAGCGTTTCACCTTCGTCACAAGTTACGGGGATGTCACGCGATACGGCCGCCTTCCAGACTTGCCAAGAAACCGGGCCGCAGGAACTGGGTGCGCCGGCGTCCCCGCCGGCTTCTGAGGAGAACGCGCCGCGAAGCGGCGACCACGTTGCACTGCCGCCCCTTGCGGAGCCGGCCTGACGGCCGGCGCGTTTGTCTGGCCGCCTCCGGCGGCAGCCGGCGAGGACGCCGGCGCACCCAGTGTGGGGTTCGGTCGTCACGCGCAAGCCCAAGTTGAGACACTGTTACAAGTTCGCTACACTGTCCGTCCGTACAAGGAGGACGAATGAGGCTTCGAGCGATCCCCCACGCAACCGCCTGTGCGCTCCTCGCCGTGCTGGCACAGCCTGTAATAGCGGCCGACGACACCTGTATACCCGGCGGCAAGGTGCAGACGATGCCGGAGACGGCGTCCGAGTACGCCGCGATGTGCCTGCCCCACGTCGGCGTGCCGCCGACGGTCGACTGCGGCGCCGGAGTACGCATCCCGATCCACGTGGACGGGGTGGAGGTCTTCGAGAGTCCGGGCTACCGCCAGTGCGACACGCCCGACTTCAAGGGCAACTGCAACGTCGGCTCGCGGATCGGCAGGGTGCAGGGCAAGGCGGCCGACGGCAGCCCGCTGGACGACGTCGTCTGGGCGTACCTCTGCCGCTCCGCCGGCAAGGATCTCTTCGAGAAGGGCATCGCGTCCGTCCAGATGATCGGCCACAACAAGACGACGGGCGCCACCTGCTTCTTCGAGTCGCCGGACGGAAAGGGCGATCTCATTCAGGGCAGGGAGTACCTTCACATGGACGAACGTGGCCTGCTGGCCGGGAAGCTCCCCGGTCCCGCCGACGAGGACTTCGACAGGGCCTTCATCCCGCCGCCTCCCGGCGTCCAGTGCGTTCAGTGCCACCAGAACAACGCCTTCCTGCACGACCCGTGGATCGACGGCGCCAAGCTGCCGTCCAACCCGAGCGAGCCCGTCCTGCCGGGGTGGGTGGACCCGGAGGCGCCTTACTGGGTGGTCGGCGGAACGCACTGGGACATGAGAACGCCGCACATCGAGGGCAACGCCTGCCTCGACTGCCACCGCGCGCCGACCCGGACCGCCCGGCTGCTCGAAGCTGGCCAGGTGCATGTGAACGAGTTCATGCCGCCGCGCAGGCCCGGCAGCCTGAAGGCGGACTACGCGGCGCTTCTGGCCTGCCACGACGACGGCCCGGAGAACACGCCGGGCTGTGACTGGGTCGTCCCGCCCGGCGGCGGCTGCCCGGGCGGCGTCGTCGCCGGAGCCGGCGAGGGCGGTCGCGTGCCGACGGGAAGAGTGAAGGAGGAGAACTGAACGTGACGCAGACTATGCATAGCGCTCGCCGCTTCGCGGCGAGTTCTTCCACGGGTCAGAAGACCCGCGGCCACAGCCGGCCAGAAGGCCGGCGCACCCAGTAAGTCAATGAGCAAGCTTGACTTGACGGACCGGGTCGCCATCGTCACCGGCGGCGCCGGTGGCATCGGCACCTGCATTGCGAAGGCCTACGCCGACGCCGGCGCGAGGGTCGTCGTCGCGTCGCGGAAGAAGGAGAACCTGGACGGCGTCGTCGGCGAGATCGAGTCGGCCGGCGGGACGGCCATGGCCGTCGGCTGCGACATCACGGTCCCCGACCAGGTCGCCGGACTGATCGCGGAGACCGTCGGCGCCTTCGGGCGGCTCGACGTCATGGTGAACAACGCCGGCGGCGGCGCCACGCCGCGCATGCCCGAGGACACGCCCTACGACGAGTGGCAGCGCATCGTCGACCTGAACCTGACCGGCACTTGGCTGTGCTGCATCGCCGCCGGCAAGCAGATGATCGAGCAGCAGAGCGGCAACATCATCAACATCTCGTCGGTGGCCGGCACGAAGGGCCACCCCGGCATGCTCCACTACTCGGCCGCCAAGGCCGGCGTGATCAGCCTGAGCAACAACCTCGCCTTCCAGTGGGCGAAGCACAACATCCGCGTGAACTGCGTGGCGCCGGGTCTCATCGCGACGCCCGCGATGGTGAAGTGGGGCGTCATCCAGCCGGCCGAGAAGGAGGACGGCACTCCCGTGCCGCGCCTCGAGCGGCCGCCCGACCCCGAGGACGTCGCCGATCTCTGCCTCTTCCTCGCTTCGCCCGCCTCGGCGCTCCTGACCGGCGAGGTGATCCCGATCCGGTCCTGGACGCGGCTCGACCGCTTCTGGAACTGACCGATGGACCTGATCTCCGAAACCACGGCAACCTTCGTTCGTCCGCTCGACACCCCCGACGACGATCTCGACCTGCTGGGCGGCAAGGGCCGCTCGCTGGCGCGCGCCTCGAACGCGGGCTTCGCGGTGCCGGGCGGCTTCCACGTCACGACGGCGGCCTACCGGTCCTTCGTGGCGGAGCACGGCTTGCAGGAGCGCATCGTGGCGCTGGCGAAGCCCGAACTCGTGAACGGCGCCGTCTCCTTCGACCAGGCGTCGGCCGCGATCCAGGAACTCCTGGCGGAACACGCCCCGTCCGACCTCGCCGTCTCCGAGATCGCTGCCGCCTACGGCGGACTCGAGCCGGCCGGAGCGCCGGTGGCCGTGCGCTCGTCCGCCAACGCCGAGGACCTGCCCGATGCGTCGTTCGCCGGCCAGCAGGACACCTACCTCAACGTGCGCGGCGAGGAAGCCGTCGTCCAGGCCGTCTGCGACTGCTGGGCCTCCCTCTGGACGCCGCGCGCGATCGCCTACCGCCACCAGATGGGCATCGACCAGGGCAAGGTGGCGATGGCGGTCGTGGTGCAGATCATGGTGCCGTCCGAGGTCTCGGGCATCCTCTTCACCGCGAATCCCGCGACCGGCGAGCGCTCCGAAGCGATCGTCAACGCGAGCTTCGGCCTCGGCGAGGCGGTCGTCGGCGGCCAGGTGACGCCCGACACCTACGTGGTCGACCGCGCGACCGGCGAGGCCACCGAGACGATCATCGGCACCAAGGAACACCAGATCGTCCAGGAAGGCGACCAGGGCACGCGGCTCGAAGAGGTCGACGAGGCCGAGCGCGGCCGTTCGTCGCTGTCGCCGGAGGCCATCCGGGAGCTCGTCGACCTGGGAATCGAGGTGGAAGCGCGGTTCGACGGCGTACCCCAGGACATCGAGTGGGCGATCTCCGGCGGCAAGCTCCACCTGCTGCAGTCGCGGCCGATCACGAACCTGCCGCCGCAGCCAATCGAGGTGGAATGGGTGCCGACTCCTCCGGCCCGCATCCTGACGCGCCGCCAGATCGTCGAGAACATGCCCGACCCGATCTGCCCGCTGTTCGAGGAGCTCTACCTGACGATCGGCCTCGAGAAGGCCCGCGGCGGCAAGAGCATGATGGTCGGCGGCGGCCCGGTCTTCGTCACGATGAACGGCTTCGCCTACCAGCGCGGCGACTGGCAGATGCTCTTCCCGGACGGCGACAACACGGAGATCCGGAAGCCGACCGAGGAGGAGATGGAGGCCGCGGAACGCGCGATGGCCGAACGGCGCAAGGATTCCCCCGCAGAGAACGTCGAGATGGCGGAGCACGACCTCAAGCTGTTTCTGCACGCGCTCGGCGACGAGGACCGCCGCGCCTTCGACGCCTGGGCGGCCTCGGCCGAACCCGGCGAGTCGCTGGCGCAGCGGGTGACCATGCCCGAGAGCAGGAACCCGACCTTCATCGCCTTCAACCGCACCCAGTGGAACGAGGGCGTGCTCAGGAAGTGGCGGGAGGAGACGATGCCGCGCCTGGTCCGGATCACCGGCGAGTGGCGCGAAGTCGATCCGGCGTCGGCCTCCGACGAGACGTTGCTCCAGGGCATCGTCGACCTCGGCGTGGCCGAGGGCGACTACTGGTCGAACGACACCGGCCACACCTTCGGCGTCGCCAAGTCGACCGACGACCAGCTCCAGTGCTTCCTCCGCGAGACGCTGCCCGACCACCGCTTCACGAGCGGCCAGTTCCTCAGCGGCTTCAAGTCGAAGACGATGGAGGCGAACGACGCGATCTACGAGGTCGCGAAGCGCATCCGGGCCGACGACTCGCTGTGGGAACTCGTCATGACGACCCCGGCGTCACGGCTGATGGACGCGCTCCAGGAGCACCCGGCGAGCGGCCCCGCGCTCGCCGCGATCGACGACTATCTCCGGACCTTCGGGCACCAGGGCTACACGCTCGACTTCGTGGAGCCGCCCCAGAGCGAGGAGCCGACCCCGTTCTTCGCCACGCTGAAGACGATGGTCGCCAACCGGGACTACAGCCCGGAGCAGCACGACATCGACGCGAAGGCCAAGAAGGAGAAGGCGCTCGCCGACATCGAAGAGCTGCTCGACGGCCTGGAGTACTGGCAGTTCCGCTTCCGTCTGTGGTTCACGTACCTCTTCTACCCGATCCGCGAGGAGACGATGTTCTACCTCGGCAGTTCCTGGCCCGTGCTGCGCTCGCTGGCGGCCGAGCTGGGGCGGCGCCTGGTCGAGGCTGGTACGTTCGGGCGACCCGATGACGTCTACTTCTGCGTCACGGACGAGCTCCGCGAGGCGATCGAGGCCCGCGAGCGCGGCGAGGCGAGGCCCGACATCGGCCGGCTCGCCGCCGAACGCCGCGAACTCCGCGAGGCCCGCAAGCGCCTGCACCCGCCCGGCACCGTGCCGGAAGAGGCGAGCGAGCACCCGTCGATCGCCTTCAAGGAGACGCAGGCCAGGAACGACCCGAACAGCCCCACGCTGCGCGGCGTCCCGGTGAGCCCCGGCACGGTCACCGCGCCGGCCAGCCTGATCAAGTCGCCGCCCGAGTTCGACCGGATGCGGTCCGGCTCCATCCTCGTTTGCCCGATGACGAATCCGGCCTGGACGCCGTTGTTCGCCCATGCCTCCGGGCTCGTCACCGATATCGGCGGCATCCTTGGCCATGGTTCGATCGTGGCCCGGGAGTACGGCATTCCCGCGGTAGTGGGTACCGGGAACATCACGCAGCGGGTGGCCCAGGGGCAGGAGATCAGCGTCGACGGTGATGCGGGGATCGTGACGCTGCACGACTCCTGACAGCTCGTGCGCGCACTGCAAGGCCGTTCTCCGGGTGCGCGGGTCTTCTGACCCGCTGCCGCCGCAGGCGGCTTCGAATCGCCGGCCGAAGGCCGACAGTTCCCCCGCGACCAACATCGTCGCCGGCTTCGCCGGCGGCGCTTCAAACCGGGCTACGCCGCTCCGCGGCTCCGCCCGGGGCGGGTCAGAAGACCCGCGCACCCAGCGGACGAAGACCAGCGCAGCCGGGAGATACGCTTTGCCGCGGATGAAGCGTCCTGCCACCCTCACCGTGCTGTTCCTGCTGTTCCTGGTGAACGGCGCCGTCCAGGCGCAACAGGAGCCCGCGCCCGAGACCTTCGGCGAGACGATCGACGTCCGCGTCGTCAACGTCGACGTCTGGGTGACCGACCGCGACGGCAACCCGGTGACCGGCCTCACGGCCGACGACTTCGAGGTGCGGGAGAACGGTCGCCCGGTGGAGCTGTCGAACTTCTTCGAGTTCACGGACGGCCTCGACGCGAGCACGCGCGAAAGGGAGGCCTCCACCTTCCGGGACCGCCGGCCGCGTCAGAGCGACCTCGACCGCTTCATCCCGGCCGAGCCGCCGCCGCCGGAGCACCGGCTGAGCCTGATGGTCTACATCGACAACAGCAACCTGACGCCGACGGACCGCAACCGGCTGCTGCCGTTCCTGCGCAACTTCCTGAGCGTCCAGCTCAGCCCGTACGACCGAGCGATGCTCGCCGTCTACGATGCGGGCAGGTTCGAGGTCGCGCTTCCCTTCACGACCGAGGCGTGGCGCGTCGCCGAGGAAACCCACCAGATCGAGAGAGTCGTCGGCAGCCGCGACCGCATCGAATCGCGGCGCCTCGACATTCTGCGCGAGCTCAACGCCGACTACCCCCCGCCCCGCTACAGCGCGGTGATGGAGCTGATCCGCGACTTCGCCGCAATGATCAGAAGCGAGGTCGATGTCTCGATCGTGAACCTGGAGAACGCGATCCGGACGATGGCGGGCCTGCCGGGGCGCAAGGCCATCCTGTACATCAGCAACGGTTTGCCCATGCGGCCGGCGGAGGATCTGTTCCGGGCGGTCGAGGAGCGATTCAACGATTCGCGCGGGCAGTGGCGTGGCGGCCCCAGATGGCCCTCCTCAGAGGCCGATCCGACGAGGGACGCAAGGAGCATCGACGCGGCGAACGCCTCCCTTGAGGCCTACCAGTACGACCTCTCCCGGCGATTCGACGAGCTCGCCTCGCTCGCCAACGCCAACGGCGTCACCTTCCACAGTGTCGCCGCCGCCGGGGCGCGCATCAGCGGCATGAACACCGCGGACCTCCGCTTCTCCACCAGCATCGAGTTCACGCGCGCCAACAATCTCGAGGAGCCGCTGCTGCGCCTGGCCGATCGCACCGGCGGCAGGGCAATCGTCAACACGCGCAACTTCGCGGGCGGCTTCGACCGCATCGCGAGCGACCTCCAGAACCGCTACTCGCTCGGGTACTCGCCGACCCACCTCGAGCGGGGAAACACCCATCGGATCGAGATCGAGCTGACCGACGAGGCCAAGCGGCGCTACCGCGGCCGCCTGACGCTTCGCCACCGCGACAGCTACGTCGACAAGCCGGTCTCGAACGAGATGGCGGACCTGACGCTGGCGGCCCTGTCGATGGGAGAGGCCGCGAACCCGATGGGGGTCCGCATCGCGCCGGTCCGCGGCACGGGAAGCCAGGTCGAGCTGGACAACGGCGACATCCAGTCGAGGATGCTGGTCGCGATCCCGATCGGCCCGCTGACCCTGGCCCCGGCCGCCGACGGCCACGAGGCGAAGGTCCGCCTCTGGGTTCAGGTGATGGACGAGGAGGCGCGCCTCTCCGAGGTGACGGAGCATCCCGTCCCCGTCCTGGTGAAGGAAGGAGAGATCGAGGACGCCCGGGAACTCTCGTGGCCGTTCGCGGTCGACGTGGTTACCGCGCCCGGACCGCATCGCATCGCGGTCGGCGTGCGCGACGATCTCGCCGCAACGACCTCCGTCGTCACGTTCGACCTGGACGCCGGCAGCGCCCCGGCCGCGCCGGAGGTACCCGCCGTGGTCACCGAAGCGCCGTCCCTGCCGGACACCGCCGAACAGTGGCTCGCCGAGGCGGCTGCGCACTACCAGCGGTCCGAACTCGAACAGATGGCCAACGCCGCGCGCCGGGCGCTGGAACTGACCAATCGCGGCTCCGGCGCGAGGTCCGGGAATGACATCCGCCTGCGGACGCGGGCCTACAACGCGCTCGGCGTGGCGCTCTTCGACAAGCCCGACCGCACGGAGCAGGACGTGATCGAGGCCGAGGACGCCTTCCGCCGCGTGATCGCGGTGATGGACGACGAGGCGTCCGCGGCGCCGCGCTACAGCCTCGCGCGGCTGCTGGTGGACTCCGGCCGGTCAGATCAAGGCGTCGCCGAGGCGAGGAGCATCCTGGCCACCTCGCCTGAAGGCCCGATCCCCGACCGGGCGAGGATCCTGGTCTGCCACTCGCGGGGCTCGGCCGGGGAGGTCGGCGCCAACGCCAACTCGGACCGCAGGCCGGGCGAGATGATCTACCAGGTCGCCCACGAGTACACGGACGAAGCGATAGAAGCCGGCGTCGAGGGCGTGGTGGGCCTCGGCGTCAGCATCGACGAGGAAGGTTGCGTCGTCGATGTCGAGGTGCTGGAGCGACTGCCCCACGGCCTGACCGAGAACGCCGTCGCGGCGATGAGGCGCGCGGTCTTCCGGCCGGCCGTCGAGGACGGTGAAGCGGTGGGAGCTACCTACCGGACGGCGGTGCGCTTCTCTCTGGACGCTAATCCCTGACGGCGAGTAACTCGAGGAAGCGCCGCTTCTGCTCGTCCGTCATCGCTTCGAAGTCCGGGACGGCCATGTCCGTCGTGGGAAAGTCCGCGAACTCGGGCGAGGACGTCTGCAGGCTCGCGGCGATGTTGTGGAGGCCGCCGCCCTCTTCCATGCCCTTGCCCAGGGCCATGCCGACTTCGCGAGGCCAGACGTGCTTGGGGCCGCCGCCGAGTCCGAGGGGATTCGGCCGCCCGACGTACTCCTCGATCTGCTGGAACATGACCTTCTCCTGGGCCGACCGCCGCATCTGACCTTCGCGGCCGTACTTGGTGCGCGACTGGTTGCAGATCGAGGCCCAGGGGAGCTTGACGTGGAAGCCCGGCAGGGCGCGGCACTCCTCGGGGGCGCCGTCGCCGCCGGTGATCCGGCCGTCCTTGACCATGATGAAGTACGCCGACATCTCGCGGCCGCCCTCGAGCAGCCGTGCCGGCGCGTGGGTGTAGATCTCGGTGAATCCCCACGCGGTGTCCGGCGGCAGATCACCATCTTCAAGGAGTTGCACGCCGTACTCGGCGCAGGCCTCGCACCAGGCCTTCGAGCCGAACTCCCCCACCGGTTCGAGGTCGGCCACGTTGATTTCGGTCACTTCTCGTTCTCCCTGGTCTGCCCGGCGGGCCTGCCGAGCGGTCGGAACTGGTAGCGGCCGCTCCTGCCCTGACCGTCTTCCTCCGAAGCCGGCGAGGGCGGCGCGCCCGCTCAAACTTGAAACAATGTACCATCTTCGGGCGGGTTCCCTCCCGCGTATGATCCTTGCCGGTCCCCAGGTCATGATGAGTCGCGATGCCAACGGTCCCACAGCCACGCGGACTACGGGCCGGCGTGAGGCGAACGTAGCGGCGCGCCGGCAGCGCATCCTCGAGTCTGCTCGCACGCTGCTGAAGGAGTCCGGGCCCGACGGCCTTTCGATGCGGAAGCTCGCCCGCAACGCCGGTTTGAGCGTGACCACGCTGTACAACCTGCTCGGATCCCGCGAGGAGATCCTGCAGGCGTTGATCCGGGACTCGGTACAGCGCCTCGATGAGCCGGCCCCCGACGCCCGCACCACTCGCGATCCGCTGCGACGGGCGGCGAGAGCGATGGAGGGTCTGCTCGGCTACATGATCGACAACGGCGACCTGCTGCGGCCGCTCATCGTGGCCGACTTCAGCACCGGCCACTGGGCGCGGCTGGTCCAGCAGGACGAGGGCCGGCGCCTGCAATCGCTCAAGGGAGCGATTCACACGGCGGTCGGCGACGCCCTCGACCGCGGTCAACTGAGAACTTCGGTCGGCCAGCCGTTCCTCGAGACACAGCTCTACGTGGGCTGGGAACTCGCCCTCGACCAGTGGGCCTTCGGCATCCTCGACGATGAGGTCTACCGGCTGAAGAGCCTGTGCGGCTTCTACGTGGCACTGCTCGCTTTCGCCGCTCCCGACGTCCGCCCCCGCATCGAGAAGGAACTCCGTCGTCTCGAACGCAAGTCCATCTCGGTCGAAGCGCGCCCGAAGCGGGCCGGCTAGAGCTCGCTTGGACGTCGTAGGCCTCGGCCTCGCCATCGTCGATGTCGTGCTGCGGGTGGACCGCATGCCGGTCTGGGAGGATCCGCGCGGCCTTCTCGATTTCACGCTTGCCGACGGCGGGCCCGCCGGCACGGCCTGCTTCGTCGCCTCGACGTTCGGGCTCCGTACAGGCTTCGTCGACACCGTGGGCGACGACGATCTCGGCGAGCACCGGCGGCGATCGCTGGAGAAAGCGGGGGTCGACACCAGCCGGCTCGTGCCGCGGGAAGGACCGGAGGACCATGTCGTCGTCGTCTACGTCGACGCCTCGACCGGAGAGCGGGTGTTCTCGTTCCGGCGAGGCTTCCTCTCCCGGCCCGTGGACCCCTCGGAACTCGACCGCGCCTACATCGAGTCCGCTCGAATCCTCCACATCGACGGCAGTCACGGCAAAGCCGCGCTCACCGCGGCGGGCTGGATGAAGAAGGCGGGCGGCACGGTCGTGCTGGACGCCGCCGCAACCAGCCACAAGGTCCTCGAACCGGCCCGGGCGCTCGTGGCGGAGACCGACGTGTTGATCTGCGGCTCGGGCTTTGCCCCCGCGCTCACCGGGGAAGACGACATCTGGCAGGCGGGCCGTGCCGCCCTCGACCTCGGACCCCGAGTTGTGGTGCAGACCGAGGGCGCGAAGGGCTGCTACACAGTCTCACGAGGAACTGGCGCCCGTGAAACCGGGACGCGTGACGCCGAGTTCCACACGCCCGCGTTCGAGGTCGACGTCGTTGACACGACGGGCGCCGGCGACACCTTCCACGGCGCCTACCTCGTGGGCCTGGCCAGGGGATGGGACCTCGAACGCTGCGCGTCTTTCTCGTCGGCCGTGGCGGCCCTCCACTGCACCGTGCTGGGCAACCGCAAGGGGATTCCGTCGATGGCCGAGGTCGAAGCACTGATGGCCGCTCAGCCGGCCGGCAAGGCGGCAGCCGCGGCGACGGCTCCGTAAGAGCGTTCAGGGAGAGAAACGGCATGGGAAGAATCGGCATCACCTTCAACTACTGGGGCAACGAGTGGATGGAGGACATCGAGGAGTACGAGCGCCGGATGGCCCGGGCCGCCGCGATCGGCTTCGACCTGATGTCCTTCTCGCAGGACGTTCTCTTCCTGTACACCGCGGAGCAGAAGAAGCGCTTTCTCGGCACGGCGGCCGAACACGGGATCAGGGTCAACTACATGGCGGGGCTCGGTCCGAAGCAGGACATCAACTCCGATTCCGGGGAGGACCGGCAGCGCGGCATCGCGCACCTGCGCGCCCTCGCCGAGAAGGCGAGCGAGATGCAGCGGATCGCGGGGGGCGGCGGCGCGGACGTCGGCGGCGCAATCACCGGCGTGATGCGCCAGGGCCTCGACGGCCGCGACAAGGAGCGCTGCTGGGCGCACGCCGTGGCCGCCATGCGCGAGGCGATGAAGACCGCCGAGGACCTCGGCGTCACCTTCCACATCGAGGTCCTGAACCGCTTCGAGCACTTCCTGATCAACACCTGCGACGAGGCGCTGCGCTTCCTCGACGACGTGGGCAGCCCGAACCTGAAGATGATGCTCGACACGTACCACATGAACATCGAGGAGGACTCGCTGGGCGAGGCGATCGTCCGCGCCGGCGACCAGCTCGGCACATTCCACATCGGCGAGAACAACCGCCGGCCCCCCGGCCGGGGGCACATCCCCTGGGACGAGGTGGTGGCCGCGCTCCACGAGATCGATTTCGACCGCGACACCGTGATGGAGCCGATCGTCCACATGGGCGGCGGCGTCGGCAACCTGCTCGGGGTGTGGCGCGACATGACCGGCGGCCGCGACCTGGACGAAGCGGCGCGTGAAGGCCTCGAGTTCTACCGCGCCAAGCTAGCCGCGGCACAGACTGGGTGCGCCGGCGTCCCCGCCGGCATCCGGCGCGAAGCGCCGGCCTCCGGGAACGGGGGCCGCACATGACCGCCGAATCGACCCTGGCCGCGACCGCGCAGCGGATGGTCGCCCCCGGCAAGGGCATCTTCGCCGCCGACGTCCCGCTCAAGGGCCTGGTTCGCGGCTGGTGGGGCGAGTCCGGCCATGCTCCGAACGAGGACACGGCGGCCGACTTCCAGGAGATGGTCTGCCGCACCCCCGGGCTCGGCGAGCACCTGTCGAGCATCATCGTCTTCCCCGACGTGCTCGACCGCCGCGCGGGCGACGGCACTCCGTTCGTCGAACTCATCGCGGAGCGCGGCCTGCTGCTCGGCATCACGCCGACCACCGGCTGGCAGTTCCTGGGAGGCTCCGAGCACGAGTACGTCCCCCGCGGCCTCGACGGACTCGCGAAGCGGCTCGAGGCCTGGCGCGAGCGCGGCGTGGCCTTCGTCAAGTGGCGGGTCGCGGCGCGCGTGCGCCCCGGCCTTCCCACGGAGCGCGCGCTCGTCACGAACGCCCGCAGCGTCGCGGAGGTCGCGGCGCTCGCGCACCAGTTCGACCTCGTCCCGATCGTCGAGCCCGAGGTCGAGATGAAGGGCGACCACTCGATCGAGCGCCAGTTCGAGGTCACCGAGCGTTTCCTGCACCGCACGTTCGAGGCCCTGTACGAGCACGGCGTCGCGCCCGAGGAGATCGTGCTCAAGACGAACATGGTCGTCTCGGGCAGCGACTGCCCCGAGCAGGCCGGCGTGGACACTGTGGCGCGGGAGACGTTGCGCTGCCTGCGCCGGGTCGTGCCGCCGGCTTTGCCAGGGATCGGCTTCCTGTCCGGCGGCCAGTCGGACCTGGACGCGACGGCCCACCTCGACGCGATGAACCGGCTGGCGCCGCAGCCATGGGCGCTCAGCTTCTCGTTCGGCCGCGCGATCGGCCGCGCCCCGGTCGAGGCCTGGGACGGCAGGACCGACGAATCGAGCGGGCAGACGGCGCTCCGCCACCGCGCCCGCATGAACGGACTGGCCACCCTCGGCGAGTGGTCGGCGGAGATGGAGAACGGCAACGATGATTGACTTCGCAGGCCACCACGTAGTCGACCTCAGCCCGCGCATGGTCGGGCGCATCACCCGGCTCGACGGCAGCGTCGAGGAGGGGAACAAGGACATCTACGGCCTGCCATGGATCCTGGAAGAAGGCCGCGTGCCCTACGACGACACGCTATACACGCTGGTCGGCGGCAAGGAGGGCGACTCCTACTGGCCGCCCGGAAGGGTCAGCGCCCACTGCGGCGGTTCGCACATCGAGGGCGGCAAGGGCCACATGGACCACTGGGAGGGCCTTCCCGACGATGTCCGCGGCCTGTGGGAGTTGCCCCTCGACACGTTCTTCGGCCCCGCTGCCGTCTGCTTCTTCGACGAACTCGAACCGGTGGAGCAGAAGAACGGCGAAGGGGAAATCGTCAAGGTCGGCCAGCCGATCCTGCCCGAGCACCTGTCGAACGTCCGCAAGGGCGACATCGTCCTCCTCGGCAGCCCGTTCCGAGGCGCGGAGCAGCCAACCTTGCCGGCCGGGACGACCAGGTGGCTGGCCGACACCGGCATCAAGCTGCTGGCCGTCGGCGCCCCCGGCATCGCCTGGGAGTCGGACTTCCAGACTCCGCAACCTGACAACTCGCCCACCCACCGCAACATGCTCGGCAACAACATCCCGATCTGCTACCCGCTGGTGAACGTCGAGAAACTGAAGAAGGACCGCGCCTTTTTCATCGCCATGCCGCTCAACGTCGAGCGGCTGGAAGCCACCTGGGTCCGGGCGATCGCGGTCGAGGAGCTGTAGCCCACCGGGTGCGCCCACTGGGTGCGCCGGCGTCCCCGCCGGCATCCGGGCGCGGCCGCAAAGCGGCCTGCGCCACTGGCTGCCAAGCGCGCCGCCACCGCTGTAACGAGCCGCCCTCCGGCCGGCGCGTCTCTCTGGCCGCCTGCGGCGGCAGCCGGCGGGGACGCCGGCGCACCCAGTAGCTACAAGTACCCTTCCCGCGCAAACCGCGTCCACGGCTCCCGCTCGCCGATCCCGTACCCGCTCAGCAGCGCCTTCCTCAGCCACACCCGAAACTCGGGAAACCCGTCGAGCGGCCCAATGCCGTCAATCGCCTCCAGCCACGGACCAGGGTCGTACTCCACCTGGCAGTGACGAAAGACGCCGTCCTCGATCACCCCGTAGCAAGCGACCCGCCGGCCGCAGCGCGGCTGACCGACGCTGCCGGGGTTGATGAACTCCTGTCCGTCGATTCCGCGCCGGAACTGGATGTGGGAGTGTCCGAAGAGCACCACGGGACAATCGGTGCCCCCGGCCAGGGCGGCCAGCCGATCGTCCGTCGTATCGGGCAAAGCCTGCCGCGGCTCGTCGGGCAGCACGCCGTGGTGCAGGAACACCCGCCGGCCGCCGACGTCGTACTCGCCCGCCGGCTGGAGGCCGCGGAGCAGCTCCCAACCCGCCGGCTCCAGCGTCTCGAGGATCCAGTTCGTGTAGGCCCTCCACGGAGCCGGCCAGCCCTCGAACCGCTCCTGTTCGAACATCTCCACGTCGTGGTTGCCCTCGATCAGGACCCCGTCGAGGTCCGCGAGCAGGGCCATCGTCTCGTTCGGCTGCGGCCCTGAGAGAACGGTGTCGCCAAGGAAGATCGTCGCGTCGACGTCGCGTTCCTTCTGCAGCACCGCAGAAAGCGCCTCGGCGTTCCCGTGCACGTCGGCGATGACGAGTATCTTCACTTGAGGTCTCCGCGCGGCCGCATGGTCCGTCTACTGGGACTCCCCACCATTTGTCAAGTGGGTGTATCGCTCGCGATCGGTGTTGTGCGTTGTTCGGTTTTCCGCAGTCACGTCGAGCGGTGAGGCGAGCCGGTGGCTGGGTTGAGGTGGTTTGGCGGTTTGTTGTTGTCGGGTTCGCCGGGCAGTTGGGCAGAGGGTTCGGCGGGCTGATGCGGGGCTTCCGGTTCGGGGTATCCGGTGACCGCGTTTCGAGCTGTTTGACGTCGGGCCTGTTCCCGCGTGACGTGCGGGGCGTCGGCGTGTTCGTCGTGTCGCTCCTTGCCTTGCGGTGCGTGGAAGAGCGTGCGGTCGCGGAGCATGGCGCAAGCGATGCGGAGGAGTCGATCTCCGACGATGCGCAGGGCGTGTCCATGCGTCTTGCCTCGGTTTCGGGCGAGGTCGTACTTGTCTCGGCATTGGCTGTCTCGCTGCACGGCGACTCTGGCCCAGTGGTAGACGGCGTCGGCGAGTCTGTGGTTTCTGGCTCGTCGCTGTCGGACGGTCTTTCTGTTGCCGGACCTGACGGTGACGGGGGCTACACCGGCGAGGCATCGGAGGGCTTCGTGGTCTCGTTGTCTCAGTGCCTGTTCGGCCTCGGTCAGGAGGGTGGCGAGCACGTGGTTTCCGATTCCGGGTATGGAGTCGAGGATGGCGGCGTCGGAGGGTTCGGCGTGGTCGGTCGTGCTCTGCTTGGCCTGCTTGAGGGTTTTCTCAAGCTGGCGCCTGGCCTTGTCGATTTGCGCGTTGTACTGCTCGAGGATCGGCAGCAGGCTCAGGATGCGGTTTCTGGCGCATTCGACACTGGCGCTTCGTCGCTTGATCGGCTGTGCTTTCAGGCGGTCGGCGAGTTGGTCGGCGTCGATCCGGCGGACGCGATGCTTCCTGAGCAGCTTGGCGAGGGTGGACTTGGTTGTGCGCCGGGCCTTTTCCGGTGTGGGCAGTCGCTTGTACAGGTCGATCGCCCAGGGCGTCGTCACGTCGCCGTCGGTCGCGTCGAGAAACTGCGGGTAGTAGTCCACGAGATGCTGTCGGATGCGGTTCGCGATCGCGTTGCGGTCTTCGACGAGCTCCTTCCGGGCGCGGGCGGCGCCGCGCATTTCGATGACGTCGTCATCGGGCTCCTGGACCGGCCTGAGGCAGTCCGGGTCGGTGCGCAGGGCCGAGGCCAGGGCCTTGGCGTCTCGCCGGTCGTCCTTGGCGCCGGCGGCGGAGAAGCGGTCGCGGAAGCGGTCGAGTTGCATGGGGTTGATGGAGTGGACGGGGAAGCCCGATTCCATCAGGGTTTCGACCACGGGTCCGTGCGGCACTTCGATGGCGACCCTGATCCGATGCGCCGGACGCCGTGCGCGGTCGCGGAGCCAGTCGTTCATGGCGGCAAGCCCCCTGCCGCCATGGTCGAAGGCTCGTTGTTTCACGACCTTGCCCCGGTGATCCATCAGGCAGACGTGGTGTTTTCGGCTTCCCCAGTCCACGCCGGCGGTAAACGTCGTCGTCATGTCGTCCCCTCCCTGGTGCGTTAGCGTTGGCTTGTCGGCTCACCGCGATGCCGTTCGGTACCTGTACTGGCGCTCATGGCGCATACTCCCCACTGGATGTCCATCGCGGTGCAGGCAGCCAGGGCACAAATCCCAGTTGGGTGCTCGAGGCACAGTGCGCCGTTGGTGCTCCTGGCTGCCCGCCGACTTCACAAGGCTCCGGACACCGTCGCGGGAGGGTCCGCCGCGGCGCGGGCCGCGGAAGCTGCCGGCCCCGCGGAAAACGGCAAGCCGTTTCCCGCCGGACCTTGGAAAACCGGCGGACCGGTTTCCCACAGCTGCCGCAGCCCCGGCGACTACGGCGGATCGGTACGAGACGGTGACCGAAAATCAACCACGGAAAGGTACAGGTGCGCCGGCGTCCCCGCCGGCTGCCGCCGCAGGCGGCCTTGAAGACGCGCGAGGCGCCAGCCTCGCTCCTTCTTGTGCCGCGCGGTCCAACAAGGAGAGGCCTTCGGCCTCGCGAGCTGACTTCGTGCGTCACCGCTCCGCGGCGCCGCCCGAAAGCCGGCGGGGACGCCGGCGCACCCAGTGGGTCAGAGGACCCGCACAGCTAGCAGCTAGCCCTCTGGAGGCGTCTCGTCTGGCTCCACGACCTCGTAGCCCCTCTGCCGGAGCCACGACAGGGGCCCGTCGGTCCGGAGCAGGGCGCCGAGAGGCAGGACGGCGAAGGTGGAGTCGTTGTCGCTCAAGGCACGATCGACGTTCTCAAGCCAGAACGCCCAGCGACGCGAGTCCATCTGGCTCATCACGTCCGGGTGGAGGGCCAGTCGGGTGGAGACGCAGGCGTCGGTGGCCGAATCGACTGGCTGGGCTCTAAGCGATGTCAGATCGCCTTGGGCCCAGGCAGTTGCGAGGCGGGTGTGCGCTTCGAGTTGGGCGTCGAGCCCTTGAAGACGCGCCTGCAGACAGGTTTGCTCCGCACTGGCCGACATTCCCTGCATCGAATCGAGGAGAGGCGAGTCCTTGTAGCGCTCGGAGAGGCTTGTTGGCACCTTCTTGACGTCGTGCTTCCTGGCGCTTTTCTCGATGGCCCGCCGAATCGAGCGGCCCGACTCCAGGCCAGCGGATTCCGCCGCCGAATCGAAGAGTTCCTTGGCCGCAACGCTCGGCCGCAGTCTCTCGAGATTGTCTCGCTTCGGCGCGTATCTGAGTTTGGTCTCCGAGAAGAGCTGGTACAGGTCTTCCGGCAGCAGGTCGTCGAGGGTTCCCTGGTCCGGGACTCGTCGTGAACGCATGTACTTCCTGAGTAGCCGGATCCCCTTTACCGGGTTCGACGTCCCGATGCTCGCGCCTGGGGCCGTCAGGTACTCGGCAGAATCGGCCAGCGCGTGTTCGACGGAGTCCGGATGCCAGCGGAGATCGTTCGGCACGAGTCCGGGAGTGCCGAGGATCCACAGGACGTGGTCGTCCTTCGTGACCTTCCAGAGGGGCGGCCCGGGGAGATCTCCCACGACCTGGATCTCTTCCTCGACGACGTCCACAGGGGCAGGCTGGTGGGGTGCGCCGTTCTCCTGAGCGATCGCCGCCGGCACCGCCGCTGAGGCCGCGAGTAGCAAGGCTCTCCAGATCACAGAAGGTCTCCTTTCGGTCTGTGTGTAGGCCAAACGCTCGACCGGCGCCTTTTGTTTCCACACTGGGTGCGCCGGCGTCCCCGCCGGCTGCCGCCGCAGGCGGCCAGGGAACCCCGCCGCGAAGCGGCGACCGCTCTCCCAGTACGATTCGCCCCCTCGAACGGAACACAGCGGAGGATCGGCCTTGGAAGAGATGAAACCCGCACCGGTGAAGCCCGCCATCGAAATCGGTGTCGTCAATCAGGTGGACGCCCGCGTCGGCACGATCGAGAGCGTCAGCGACGTCGAAGGATCGACCAGGCTCGTACGACTCGAGGTCGATTTCGGCGACCACAAGCGGACGATCCTCGCGGGGATGAAGCAGGAGCGCGAGGACCCGACCGAGATCGAAGGTCGGCAAGCGTTGTTCATCGTCAACCTGGAGCCGAGGAAGATGATGGGGACTACGTCGCAGGGAATGCTGTTCGATGTCGGCTATGAGGACGGCCTTCAGCCAGCGTTGCTGACTCCCGAGCGCCCTATCCCGAACGGCGCCCGCGCCGGCTGAGAAGGACCGGAGTCACGAGAGGCGCCCGGCGGAGAGTGGTCGCCGCTGCGCGGCGCGGTTCCCTGGCCGCCTGCGGCGGCAGCCGGCGGGGACGCCGGCGCACCCAGTGGGAAACGGCGCATCCGGTCGTCCTGCGCGCTACGATTCTCGGATGATTCCCTGGAACAACCTGAAATCGACCCTGGAGCAGGATCCCGAGTTCCGGTACACCATCCGGCACTGGACGGCGAGCCTGCGCCTCAGCGTGGGCGACGCGCACCACGCGATCCGCTTCGAGGATGGTGCCATCGCGGCGCTCGAGCCGTGCGAGGCGGACACGCCGTCGGACGTCTTCCTCGCCGGCCCGGAGGAAGAGTGGCGCGAGCTGCTGCGCAAGGTGCCGCGGCCCTTCTACCAGGACCCGTTCTTCGCCAGCGTGCATCACGGCATCGAGATGAACCACGATCAGCTCGCGTACGCCGCGTACTACCCGGCGCTGCGCCGGCTGGTCCAGGTGATGCGCGACGTGGCCAACGAAACCGAGGGAGCTTCCGCATGAACGCGTTTCGCCTGTTTCTCGGCGCCGTCTTCGGCGTGATCGTCGTCTACACGGTGTTCGTCGCCATGGAACACGGCCTGGGTCTGCTCCAGATCTTCTTCGGCGACATCGCCGCGATGACCTGGAACGGCCAGTTCAACCTCGACTTCATGGGGTTCCTCACCCTGTCGGGGCTGTGGGTCGCGTGGCGCAACGGTTTCTCCCCGGGCGGCCTCCTGCTCGCCGTCGTCGCTCTCTTCTTCGGCGTGCCGTTCCTGACGCTCTACCTCTTCATCCTGAGCCAGCAGACGGACGGCGACGTGAAGCGGATGCTGCTCGGAGACCGGCGGGCGGCGGCCTGATGCCGACGTTCGCGAAGCGCGTCGGCCGCTACCTGGACCTCGAGGTCCAGGGCGTTTCCTACGAGGTCTACTTCGAGTCGGCGGGCAACCCGGACGGCATTCCGCTTGTGCTGCAGCACACCGCCGGCTCCGACGGCCGCCAGTGGCGCCACCAGTTGGAGGACGAACGGATCGGCCGGCATTTCCACCTGCTGGCCTACGACCTGCCCTACCACGCCAAGTCAGTGCCGCCCACGGGCGTCGAGTGGTGGAAGCAGGAGTACAGGCTGACGAAGAGCTTCCTGCTCGACTTCGTGACGGCCTTCGTCGGCGAACTGCAGCTCGATGACCCGGTCTACATGGGCAGCTCGATCGGCGGCCACCTGGCCCTCGACCTGGCGCTGCACCGCCCGGGCCTGTTCCAGGCCGTCATCGGGCTGGAGGCCGCGATCAAGTCGGACCCCGGCAACATCGACCTGCTCGACCACCCCGAGATCAACAACGGCTACAAGAGCGACCTGATGATCGGGATCACCTCGCCCGAGGCGCCGGAGGCCTTCCGCCGCGAGGTCGGCTGGTGCTACAGCCAGGGCGCGCCGCGGGTGTTCCGGGGCGACCTCTTCTACTGGGGCACCGACCACGACCTGGGCGACCGCGCGTCGGAAATCGACACCTCGCAGACTCGGGTCTTCCTGCTGACCGGCGAGTATGACGCTGCGACGCCGCCGGAGGCGTCCAAGGAAGTTGCCGGCCAGATCAAGGGCGCGACGTACCGGACGATGGAGGGCCTGGGCCACTTCCCGATGTCGGAGGACCCGGAGCGGTTCTTCGGGTACGTCGAGCCGGTCCTGGCGGAGATTGTCGGCGACCAGACGCGGCTGGGGTCGCCGGCCTTTTCGCCGGCCGCCGCCGCGGGCCGCTAGCGCTCGCGTCTCCTGCCGGCGCAGCCAGAACTCGGCATTGGGCCCCCGTTGCGACCATGGCTGTCAGGTGCTCCTTTCAGCGGGCGGACAACGCAGCCAGTTCCGCCATCGCCGTCTCCAGCGGCGCTGCGGTCGTTTCGGCCGACAGGGGAAACTCCTCGGCACCCGAGTACACCACGAACCGTCGGGCCACGGCGAGGTCGTTCGCGGCCAGTTCGAAGCCGCGGCTCGTTCGCGGCGCCGTCGTTCTCTTGATCTCGATCGCCCATAGTTGCTGGTCCGGTAACTGCAACAGCAGGTCGATCTCGGCACCGGCCGTGGTCCGGTAGAACCACGGGACCGTCCCGAAGGGCGCCGCGGCAATGAGATTCTCGATCGCGAAGCCTTCCCAGCTTGGTCCGGCGACGGGGTGCGAAAGAACGTCGTCCAGCGTGGCGAGGCCGAGGAGCGTGTGCAGGACGCCGCTGTCCCGGATGTACACCTTCGGCGCTTTGACCAGCCGCTTGCCGACGTTGGCGAAGTACGGGGGCAACCTGCGTACGAGCATGAGGTCGACCAGGAGGTCGACGTAGCGCTTGATGGCCGGCGCCGAGACGTCCATGCTGGCCGCGAGTCGAGAGGCGTTGAGCAGACCGCCCTGCCCGTGGGCGAGCATGGTCCAGAAGCGCCTCAGCGTCTCGGCCGGAACCCGCACGCCGAACTGCGGGATGTCCCGCTCGAGGTACGTGCGGATGAAGCTGAGCCGCCAGCGCGCGGCGGCCTCGTCGCTCTCGGCCAGGAACGGGTCCGGGAACCCGCCCCGGATCCAGAGGCGGTCCCGGTCCGCGGGCGCCTCCAGGGCGTCCAGGACGGGGAGTTCGTCGTAGATCAACCGGCCCGCCAGCGATTCCGCGGACTGCCGGAGCAGGGTCTGCGAGGCCGAACCGAGCAGCAGGAACTGGTTCGTTCGACGCCCTTCGCGGCGCCGTCGGTCGATCTGGCCCCGCAGGACCTCGAACAGACCCGGCATGCGCTGAATCTCGTCCAGGATCACGAGCCGTTCGGCCTGCCGTTCCAGGTAGAGAGTCGGTTCGGTCAGCCAGGCGGCATGGTCGCGGTCCTCCAGGTCTAGGTAGACGCTGCCGGTAACCTGGTCCGCGATGGCGCGGGCGAGGGTCGTCTTGCCGACCTGACGCGGTCCCAGGAGCGCGACGGCCGGCGCCTCGCTCAGGCTGCGGAGGACTCGCTGCTCTGCACGGCGGCGGATCATCCTTGCTAATCTAACGTCTGCCGTTCAAAAAGCAAGGGTCGGAGGCGGACTCCAGCCGTCATCCTCTCCGATGTCACAGCTCGTGTCACAGCTCGTCACAGCTCCGGCCTCTTCTGCGTCGGCTAGGCTCGCCGACTCCCGCCCCGCGCCACGAACGACCCTCGCAGACCCCGGTTGAACCACCGCATGAACGACGTCGCATCAACCCGGACAGTCGGCTACATGACCCCGGAGCGCGAGATGCTCCGCCGGATCGCGCGGGACTTCACGGACAAGGAGGTCCTCCCCGTCGCCAACGAGCTGGACCCGAAGAAGGAAACGATCCCTCAGTCGCTGATCGACAAGATGGGGGAGCTGGGCTTCTTCGGCATCGTGATCCCGGAGGAGTACGGCGGCGCCGGGCTGGGCGCGTTCGAGTACTGCCTGGTGGCCGAGGAACTGGCGCGGGGCTGGATGAGCGTGGCGAGCATCATCGCGCGCGGCAACGGCTTCTACCGCTCGATCCCGTTCGAGGGCGAGGAGCGCCTGAAGCGGATCAGGCTGATGGCCGAGGGGAAGTACCTCGGCGCGCTGGCGATGTCGGAGCCGGAGGTCGGGTCGGACATCTCGTCGATCACCTGCCGGGCGCGGATGGAGGACGACCACTGGGTGATCACCGGCAACAAGTACTGGTGCACCTTCGCCGACGGCGCGAACTTCATCCAGGTCATCGCGCGGACGGAGGGCGATCCGTCGAAGCGCCACGCCGCCTTGACCGGCATCGGGATCGAGAAGCCGCCCGGCGAGTTGCCGGAGGGCGTCACCGGCTCGCCGATCCCGAAGATCGGCTACCACGGCTGGAAGACCTGGGAGCTTCACTTCGAGAACGTCCGCGTGCCGATCACGAAGCGCCAGAAGGAGGCGAAGGGTCAAGCGTTCTACGGCATGGCCCGCGGCCTGGAGTCGGCGCGGGCCCACACCGCGGCCCGGTCGATCGGCCTCGCCCAGGGCGCGCTGGAGCAGGCGATCGCGTACTCGAAGGAGCGCATCCAATTCCGGCGGCCGATCGCGGACTTCCAGGCGATTCGCTTCAAGATCGCGAACATGGCGGCCGAGGTCGAGGCGGCCCGGCAGTTGAACTACTCGGTGTGCGCGAAGATCGACACCGGCGTGTCCTGCGCCAAGGAGGCGGCGATGGTGAAGTACTACGCCGCCGAGATGTCGGAGCGGGTGTGCTCGGACGCGCTGCAGGTGCTGGCCGGCGCGGGCTACACGACGGACTACCCGGTGGAGCGCTACTGGCGCGATGCGCGGTTGACGAAGATCTTCGAGGGGACGTCGGAGATCATGCTGAAGATCGTGTCTGACGCGTTGCTGGGGAAGCCGTCGCGGAGGAGCTGACGATGAGACTTGCCAACCATCTCTGGGACCGTTTCGGTCGCCTGGGTCTTGACGACATTCCCGAGTCGGCCCGTACCGTGGCCGGCCAGTGCGTGCTCGACTGGTTCGGCTGTGCTCTGGTTGGGAGCCGCGAGCCGCTGTCCGGGATCCTGCGCGATGAGCTGGGCGGGCAGGCCGGGGCGTGCTCAATCGTCGGTACGGACCTGCACTGCGCGCCCGGGGTCGCGGCGCTCGTCAACGGCGCGGCCGGTCACGCGCTCGACTTCGACGACACGCACAGCATGATGGGCGGCCATCCCACGGTTCCGGTGTTTCCGGCTGCGCTGGCGCAGGCGCAGGAGATGGGTGCGAGCGGCGAACGGTTGCTGGTCGCGTTCATCGTCGGCATCGAGGTGGAGTCGCGGGTCGGTGCGCTGGTCGGGCCGTCGGCTTACAAGAAGGGCTGGCACTCGACGTCGACGATCGGCGTCCATGGCGCGGCGGCTGCCGCGTGTCACCTGATGGGCGCGAGCAACGAGCAGTTCGCGCACGCGCTTGGTCTTGCCGCGTCGCAGGCGAGCGGCCTCAAGGCGAACTTCGGGACGATGACGAAGCCGTTCCATGCCGGCCACGCCGCCGAGCGCGGCCTGCTGTCGGCACGGCTGGCGATGCGGGGCTTCACGTCGAACCCCGAGGCGGTCGACGGCCGGCAGGGCTACGCCGACGCGGCGGCTTCAGGCCACGAGGAGGTCAACTGGCAGCGGCTCGAGGAACAGGACGGGCGTTTCCTGATCGAGGACACGCTGTTCAAGTACCACGCGGCTTGCTACCTGACGCATGCGGCCATCGAGTCGGTGGGTCGGCTGCGGCCGCGGTTGGCGGCCGAGGGCGTCGCGGCGGGGGATGTCGAGAAGGCGGTCGTCACGGTGCATCCGGGCTTGCTGGATGTCTGCGGCATCCCGGAACCGAAGACGGGGCTGGAGGCGAAGTTCAGTCTGGTCGCGACGACCTCGCTGGCGATGCTGGGGATCGACACGACGGATACCGGAACCTTCGTCGACGAGACGCTCGACAATCCCGAGGTTGCGCGGATGATCGACAGGGTCGAGGTGCGGACGGATCGCGGGCTTGGTCACACGCAGGCCCGGGTCGAGCTGCGGGCGAACGGGCATTCGCTCGAGGAGTTCCATGACACGGGGATTCCGGCGACGGACCTGGAAGCGCAGGGAGCGAAGCTGGCGGCGAAGATGACCGGGCTGACGGCGCCGTTGCTTGGTGCGGAGGCGAGTGATCGCTTGCGGGAGGTTTCGCTGCGGTTGGACGTGGTGGAGGACGTCCGCGATTTGGCAGGGCTCGTGAGCGGCTCGCGCGAGGCGGCGTAGCGGGCGAGACGGTCCACTTCTGGGGGGAGACGGTCCACACTGGGTGCGCCGGCGTCCTCGCCGGCTTCTGAGAAGAACCGCGCCGCGAAGCGGCGACCATACTGGTGCGGGCTTCCTGGAGTAGCCGTCGGAGTATGGAGCCGGCCTTGCGGCCGGCGCGTCCTTTTGGCCGCCTTCGGCGGCAGCCGGCGGGGACGCCGGCGCACCCAGTGTGGGTCCTCCGGCTTGCGGCAACCGGCCAGAAGGCCGGCGCACCCAGTGTGGGTCCTCCGGCTTGCGGCAGCCGGCCAGAAGGCCGGCGCACCCAGTGTGGGGCCTCCCAGTGTGCGGCCGGTGACCTTCCTCCCCTACCCGTCAATCCCCCCGATGCACATGTACTTGATCTCGAGGTAGTCATCCAGCCCGTACTTCGACCCTTCGCGGCCGTGGCCGGATTCCTTCATGCCGCCGAAGGGGGCCATTTCGTTGGAGATGATCCCTTCGTTGATGCCGACGATGCCGTACTCGAGCGCCTCGCTGACGCGCCAGATGCGGCCGACGTCGCGGGCGTAGAAGTAGCTGGCCAGGCCGAACTCGGTGTCGTTGGCCATGGCGATCGCTTCCTCTTCCGTGCTGAACTTCAAGAGCGGCGCAATGGGGCCGAAGATCTCCTCGCGGAAGACCCGCATGTCGTCCGTCACGCCGGTGAGGATCGTGGGCTGGACGAAGCAATCGCCGAGATCGGACGGGCCGCCGCCGATCTCGACCGTGGCGCCCCGGTCCACCGCGTCGGTGACGCGACTCGTCACGTTCGCGACGGCCTCGGTGCTGATCAGCGGGCCCACGGTGACGCCGTCCTCGGTGCCGTCGCCCATCTTGATCCCGGCCACGGCGGCGGCGAGTCTCTCTGCGAACTCATCGTAGACGCCTTCCTGGACCAGGATGCGGTTGGCGCAGACGCAGGTCTGGCCCGCGTTGCGGAACTTGCAGATCATCGCGCCGGCGACCGCCGCGTCCAGGTCGGCGTCGTCGAACACGATGAAGGGCGCGTTGCCGCCCAGTTCCATCGACATCCGCTTCATCGTGCCCGCGCATTGGGTCATGAGCAGCTTGCCCACCGCGGTGGAGCCGGTGAAGGTGAGCTTGCGGACCGTCGGGCTGGACGTCAGCTCCTTGCCGATCTCCTCGGTCTGGCCGCAGAGGATGTTGATCACCCCGGCCGGGATGCCCGCCCGCTCCGCCAGCTCGGCCAAGGCATTGGCCGACAGCGGCGTCTCGTTGGCCGGCTTGCAGACCACCGTGCAGCCGGCCGCGAGGGCCGGTGCGATCTTGCGGGCGAGCATCGCGTTGGGGAAGTTCCAGGGCGTGATGCAGGCCACCACTCCCACCGGCTGCTTGATGCAGACGACCCGCTTGTCGTTGGAAGGCTGGGGGATCGTGTCGCCGTAGACCCGCTTGGCCTCTTCGGCGAACCACTCGACGTAGCTGGCGCCGTAGGCGATCTCGCCGCGGGCCTCGAAGAGGGGCTTGCCCTGTTCCGCCGTCATCATCTGCGCCAGGTCTTCCTGGCTCTCCATCATCAGGTCGAACCAGCGCCGCAGCAGCGCGGCGCGCTCCTTGGCCGTGGTGTGCCGCCACTGCTCGAAGGCCCTGGCGGCGGCCTCGATGGCGCGACTCGTTTCGCCGCCGCCGCAGCAGGCGACCTCGGCCAGGGTTTCGCCCGTGGCCGGGTTCTCCACGGCGAAGGTCTCGCCGGAGTCCGCGTCGACCCACTGGCCGTCGATGTAGGCCTGGGCTCGAAGCAGACCGGGGTCGTCCAGGTCGGGAAGGGCCGTGGGGACACGAGTATCTACGGAGGCGGCGATAGTCATGGACGTTACTCCCTGCTGGTTGGCCGAATGGTCGCCGCTGCGCGGCGCGTTTTCTCCGGAAGCCGGCGAGGACGCCGGCGCACCCAGTTTGATCCTATAGAGCAGCGGGGGCGCCGGCGCACCCAGTTCCCTCGCGGCCGGCAGCCCCGAGCCGCTAGATTGTGTCAGCCCCGCGGGCGTCCGGCGGCGGGGCAGTCCGAGACGCGATGGTCCGTTTGTCCGACATGCCCGAAGTCGAAGCTGCCCATGTGGTGGCGAAGGAGTGCGTGCCGTTCGCCACGCGGCCGTGGGTCGAGGGTCCGCCGCTGGCGGAGCGGCGCGTGGCGCTCGTGACTTCGGCCGGCCTGCACCGGGTGGGCGACCGGGCCTTCTCCACGGTCGACCTGAGCTACCGCGTGATTCCGGGCTCGATCTCGACGAGCGACCTGACGATGACGCACTCGTCCGTCCACTTCGACCGGACCGGATTCCGCGAGGACGTGAACGTCGTCTTCCCGCTCGACCGCCTGCGCGAGCTGGAGAGCGAAGGAGAGATCGGGTCGGTGGCCGACTTCCACTACTCGCTGATGGGCGCCGGCTGGCCGCCCGAGGCGATCGAACCGACGGTGCGTGAGCTCGCCGCGCGGCTCAGGGAGGACGAGGTGGAGGCGGTCTGCCTCTGCCCCGTGTGACCGAACTGCACCCGCGCCGTGGGCGCGGCAAGTCACTTTCTCGAAGACGAAGGCATCGCGACGACGGGTATCAGCCTGGTGCGGGTCAACACGGAGCGGATGGAGCTGCCCAGGTTCCTGTGGGTGCCCTTCGAGCTGGGACGGCCGTTCGGCGCGCCCCATGAGCCGGACTTCCAGCGCCGGGTCCTGCGGGCCGCGCTCGGATTGCTGGAGCGGCGAGACGGCCCGGTCGTCCTGGAGGACTTTCCGGACGACGCACCCGTTGTTCACGATGACGACGACGGCGGCTGGTCCTGCCCGGTCTCGTTCGCCGGGGTTGCCGCCGACGATTCGGCGCTGGTGACGGAGGTCCTCGCGGAACTGCGCCGCCTCGCTCCCTGGCAGGAGGTCTACGTGGCGCAACGCGGCCGGTCCGCGCCGGCGGCGAGCGGCCTCAGCCACGAGCAGATCGTGCGCGGTCTGGGCGAACTGGCCGGCGGCGCGAACGACCCGTCGGTCGCCACGAACCTGCCGCTGCCCGAATGGGTCCGCCTGGGCTGCGACGACCTGCGGACGTGGTACATGGAAGCGGCCCAGGGCCGGCCCGGCCGGGCGACGTCGCTCGAGCTGCGGGACTGGTTCTGGCGCGAGACGGCCCTGGCCCGGCTCATCGGCGCCGCCGCGGTGCGACTCGCCGGCTCGGAACACCGCGCGCTCGGCATGTTCGGCCGCCGCGCCATGGTCCCCCGCGTCTACATGGACGACTTGATGCCCGGCGTCGAGCCGTACGTCTGAGGGTAGGCGCGCGTGAAAGGTCACCGGCCTCCGGCCGGTGGCTGTTTGTCTCGGGCTTCGTCGCTCCGCGACTTCGCCCGAAGCGGGTCAGAAGACCCGCGCACCCAGAGCACGGCCCTTCCCGCAGCCAGCATCTCTACTGCAAGCCCACCGCTCGAAGTGACGCCCTGACGGTTCCAGAACAGAACCACGCCCGCACCCAGCCCTATCTCCGGGTGCGCGGGTCTTCTGACCCGCTGCCGCCGCAGGCGGCCAGGAACACGCGCCGGCCGCCAGGCCGGCTCCGCTCCGCTGGGTGCGCCATCTACTCGCGCCGGCCGTCAGGCCGGCTCCGCTTCGAAGGCCGGCTCCGCCCCGGTGACGCTAGCATCGGCCGCATGAACATCACGCCTCTCTCCCCGGCCCTCGGCGCCAACATCGACGGTGTCGACCTGGCCGCGATCAGCGACGCGGAGTTCGAGACGATCTACCAGGCGTGGCTCGACCACGGCGTCCTGCGCATCCGCGGCCAGAGCCTCGACGATCCGCAACTGGAGCGTTTCAGCGCGCGCTTCGGGCCGCTCGAGAAGATCCCGGTCAAGCTGCCGGAAGAGAAGCTGAGGAAGATGTTCGACAGCCTGTACGTCACGCCCCTCTCGAACATCAGGAAGAACGGCAAGCCGATCGGCGGTCTCGGCAACGCGGAGGCCATGTGGCACTCCGACATGACGTACGAAGAGACGCCGCCGCCGGCGAGCGTTCTGCTCAGCATCGAGGTGCCGGACGAGGGCGGCGACACCCAGTTCGCCTGCCAGCAGGCGGCTCTGACGTCCCTGCCGCCGGCGCTCCGCCAGCAGGCGGAGAAGATCGAGATCAAGCACGACGCGGCGCACACCAGCATCGGCCAGTTGCGGGTCGGCTTCGAGGAGGTGGACAGCCCGAGAGAGTCCCCCGGCGCGGTCCACCGTGCCGTCCTGCGCCACCCGGAGACCGGTCGCGAGGGCCTCTACCTCGGCCGGCGGGAGTGGGCGTACGTGATGGGGTTGGAAGTCGACGAGAGCGAGGCGCTGCTCGACGACCTCTGGAGCTACGCGGCTCTGCCCGAGAACGTCTGGACCCAGAAGTGGACGGTCGGCGATGTCCTCATCTGGGACAACCGTCGCGTTCTTCATCGCCGGGACGCCTTCCCCGATCACCTGCGACGCCTGATGAAGCGCTGCCAAGTCCTGGCCCGCGAGGCCTAGGAGACACTCTGAGTCAGCTCCTGCAGGTTCTCGTCAATGGTCTGGCCGTCGGCTGCATCTACGGCCTGATCGCTCTCGGCTTCGTCCTCGTCTACAAGGCGACCGAGATGGTGAACTTCGCCCAGGGCGACCTGATGATGCTGGGCGCCTTCATGGCGGTGACCCTGATCGGCGACGTCGGCATGCCCTGGGTGCTGGGGCTGTTCCTGTCGGTCCTGGCGCTGGCGGTCTTCGGCTATCTGCTCGACGCCTTCGTGCTGCGCCGCGTTCTGGGCGAACCGCAGTTCGCCATCGTGATGCTGACGATCGGGCTGGGCTTCATCTTCCGCGCCGTGGCGGGACTGGTGTGGGGCTACGACCCGCGGAGCTTTCCCACTCCGTACACCGGCGAGTCGCTGCGTGTCGGCGGAGTCGTCGTGAGCTACGAGAACCTCGCGATCCTGCTGGGCACCCTCGTCCTCTGCGTCGTGCTGTTCGTCTTCTTCCGCCACACGCGGCTCGGCATCGGCATGCAGGCCACGTCGCAGAACCAGCTCGCGGCCTACTACGTCGGCATCCCGGTCAAGCGGGTCTTCTCCCTGGTGTGGGCGATCTCCGCCGGAGTCGCCGCCGTGGCCGGGATCCTCCTGGCGCCCGTCTCGCTCGTCCAGCCCGGGATGGGGTTCATCGGGATCAAGGCCTTCGCGGCCGCGGTGATCGGCGGCTTCGGCTCGATCCCGGGCGCGCTGCTCGGTGGCTGGATCATCGGCGTCTCCGAGCAGTTCGCGGGGGTCTACCTGCCCGCCGGCTTCCAGGAGATGGCCGCCTACGGCATTCTCATCGTGGCCTTGATCCTGCGGCCCGAAGGCCTGTTCGCGCAGATTCAGCGAAAGAAGGTCTGACGGCCGGCGAGCATCATGCGCTTCCTCTTCAAGACCCACTACAACCAGGACATCGACCACCTGAAGCACGGTGGCGACCGGTTCTGGTACGGCCTGCTTCTCGTGCTGGTCGCGGCGGCGCCGGCGGCGCTCGGCACGTTCTACCTGGGCGAGCTCAACCTGGTGATGATCTACGCGATCGCCGGCGTCGGTCTGATGCTGCTCGTGGGCTACACCGGCCAGGTGAGCCTGGGCCACGCGGCGTTCCTGGCGATCGGCGCCTATACCCACTCGCTCCTTCTGGGCGCCGGTGTCCCGTTCCTCCTCTCGCTCGTCGCGGCGGTCCTGGTCTCGGCGCTCGTCGGCGCCGGCGTGGGGTGGATCGCGCTCCGGATGACGGGCATCTATCTCGCCATCGCCACCCTGGCATTCGCCATGCTCACCGAGCAGACGATCTCGCGCGCCGAGTGGCTCACCGGGGGCTTTCGCGGCCTCGCCGTGCCGCAGCCGAGCCTCTTCGGGATGCCGCTCACCGAAGGCTGGCAGCGCTACTACCTGACGCTCGCGCTCCTCGTCGTGACGCTGCTCATGGCGCTCAACATTCTGCGGTCCTCGACGGGAAGGGCCATGGTCGCCATCCGTGACTCGGAGATCTCGGCGGAGAGCGTCGGCATCAACCTCGCCGTCTACAAGACCCTCGCCTTCGCTCTCAGCGCCGGCATCACCGGCCTCGCCGGCGCTCTCTTCGCGCATCGCCTCGGCTACCTCTCGCCCGACGCCTTCACGTTCCTCATCTCGCTGCAGCTCCTCCTGATGGTGGTGGTCGGCGGGGTCGGCTCGATGCGCGGCGTCATCTACGGCGCGCTCTTCATCGGCTTCCTGCCCCAGCTCCTCGCCATCGCCCGCGACACGCTGCCGCCACAGATCGCCCAGGCTCCGGGCCTCGAGCCGGGGATCTTCGGCCTCATCCTCGTGCTGGTCATCCTCTTCGAGCCCCAGGGCATCTTCGGCCGCTGGCTCAAGATCAAGAGCTACTTCCAGTTGTTCCCGCTCTACCGCCGGGCGACGCACCGCCGCCAGAAGACCTACCTGCGCACGGAGCGACTGCGGTGAGCTACCTCGCCGTTACGGACCTGTCGATCAGCTTCGGGGGCATTCGTGCCGTCGACGACGTGAGCTTCGAGGTCGAGGAGGGCGAGGTGTTCGCCATCATCGGACCGAACGGCGCCGGCAAGACGACGCTCTTCAACCTGGTGAGCGGCATCTACTTCCCCGACGGCGGGAGCGTCCGCTTCGCGGGCCGGGACATCACCTCGCTGCCGGCGCATCGCATCGCGCCGCTCGGCCTCGCGCGCACCTTCCAGAACATCGAACTCTTCGAGCACGCCACCGTTCTGCAGAACCTCCTGATCGGCCGTCACGTCCACCGGCGCTCGACGGCGCTGTCCCATCTCCTGTTCCTCCCCGCGGTGAGGCGGGAGGAGCTCGAGCACCGGCGCCGCGTGGAAGACGTGATCGACCTCCTCGAGCTCGCCCACTACCGCGAGCAGCGGATCGCGAACCTGCCCTACGGGGTGCGCAAGGTCGTGGAGGTGGGCCGCGCCCTCTGCCTGGAGCCGAAGCTGCTGCTCCTCGACGAGCCGACCTCCGGGCTCAACCCCGAGGAGAGCGAGGACATGGGGTTCTGGATTGAGGACATCAATCGCGACCTCGGCGTCACGGTCGTCATGGTGGCTCACGACATGGGTCTCGTCAGCCGGGTGGCGGGGCGGGTGCTCGCGCTCAACGAAGGTCGCGTGATCGCGGAGGGCAGCCCCGCGGAGGTGCAGAAGAACCCCGCCGTCGTCGACGCCTACCTGGGAGCGGACTGAGTGCTGCTGGAGCTCAAGAACGTCGAGACCTACTACGGTCCCATCATGGCGATCCGCGGCGTCAGCCTGGCGGTGCCCGAAGGCCGGATCGTCGCCGTTCTGGGCGCCAACGGCGCGGGCAAGACGACGATCCTCCGTACGATCTCCGGCGTGATGGATCCCCAGAAGGGCGAGATCCTCTTCGCCGGCGAGGACATCGCGCGTCGCGATCCCGACGCCGTCATGCGTCTCGGCCTGAGCCACGTGCCGGAGGGCCGGGAGGTCTTTCCCTTCCTCTCGGTGAACGAGAACCTGCGAATGGGCGCCTTCAGCCGCCGCGACCGCGCCGGCATCGCCGGCGATCTCGATCGCGTCTACGACTACTTCCCGGCGCTCGCCGATCGGGGCTCGCAACCGGCGAGCCAGCTCTCCGGCGGCGAGCAGCAGATGCTCGCCATCGGACGCGCCCTGATGGCGCATCCGAGGATGCTGCTGCTCGACGAACCGTCGCTCGGCCTGTCGCCGATCCTGGTCCACCAGATCTTCGAGATCATCAGGCGCATCAACGAGGAGGCGGGCATGACGATCCTCGTCGTCGAGCAGAACGCCCACGTCGCGCTGCGGCACTCGCACTACGGCTACGTGCTCGAGAACGGAAGGGTGGTCATGGACGACACCTGCGAGAAGCTCGAGAGCTCGCCGGACATCCAGGAGTTCTACCTCGGCATGAAGGACCAGATGCCGAGGGGGGTCCGCCGGTGGAAGAAGCGCAAGACCTGGAGGTGAGCATGGCCGGCCCCGAATCGAACCCGGACCTCGTGCGTGAGACGCGCACGGCCGACGACGGCCGCGAACTCGAGATCTGGCGCGACACCAGCTTCGCCGGCACCGTGCCGACGATGTTCTGGAGCCGCGTCGAGAAGTACGGCGACCGCATCGCGATGCGCGAGAAGGACTTCGGCATCTGGCAGGACGTCTCCTGGCGCACCTTCGGCGAGAAGGCGCGCCACACGGGGCTGGGGCTGCGGTCGCTCGGCTTCGGCAAGGGCGACGTCGCCTGCATCCTCTCCAACACGATCGTCGAGTGGATGTTCGCCGACATGGGGGTGCTCGGCGTTGGCGGCGTGTGCGCGGGGATCTACCCGACGGATGCGGCCGAGCAGGTGGACTACCTGGTCAACGACTCGGGCTGCAAGGTGATGTTCGTCGAAGACGAGGAGCAGCTCGACAAGGTGCTCGACGTGCGCGAGAAGTGCCCCACGCTCGAACAGATCGTCATCTTCGACATGGAGGGCCTGCGGGACTTCGAGGATCCGCGGGCCATGAGCTACGACGACCTGCTCGCGCTCGGACGCGAACAGGACGAGCTCCATCCCGAGGCCTGGGCCGAGTGCCTGGAGCTGGCGAAGCCCGAGGACCTCGCGATCCTCGTCTACACCTCCGGCACGACCGGGCCTCCGAAGGGGGCGATGATCAGCCACCACAACCTCGTGTTCCAGTGCGTCAACGCCCCGCACGTTCTCTCGCAGGGCGAGGACGACGAGCGCATGGCCTTCCTGCCGCTGTGCCACATCGCCGAGCGGATCTTCGTCTACGGCTCCCTCTACACCGGCACGAAACTCAACTTCGTCGAGAATCCGGAAACCGTGCCCGAGAACGCCCAGGAGATCCAGCCGACGCTGTTCTTTTCGGTGCCGCGCGTGTGGGAGAAGTTCTACTCGGCCATCAGCATCGCCCTCTCCGACGCCACTTTCCTGCAGCGATGGGCCTATGGAAAGGCGATAGGGATCGGCTTCAAACGAGCGGACAGACGCCTCGCGGGCAAGAAGCCCGGGGCGGTCCTGGAGCTCGCCTACCGCGTCGGCGACGCGCTCGTGCTGCGCAACATTCGCAGGTTCCTGGGCCTCGACCGCTGCCGCTGGATCGGCACCGGGGCGGCGCCCATCTCACCCGATCTGATCCGCTGGTATCTCGCACTCGGCATTGACATGGTGGAGGGCTACGGCCAGACCGAGAACACCGGCATCGCCTCCATGCTTCAGCCGGCCGACAACAAGCCCGGCACGGTCGGCCGCTCCGTTCCCTATGGCGAAGTGAAGATCTCCGAAGAGGGCGAGATCCTGATCCGCGGAGAGTTCGTCTTCATGGGTTACCTCAACCAGCCGGAGAAGACGGCCGAGACGATTCGCGAGGGCTGGCTCCACACCGGCGACGTCGGCGAGATCGACGACGAGGGCTTCCTCAGGATCACCGACCGGATGAAGGACATCATCATCACGGCCGGCGGCAAGAACATCACGCCGAGCGAGATCGAGAACCAGCTCAAGTTCTCGCCCTACATTGCCGACGCGGTGGTGATCGGCGACAAGCGCAAGTTCCTGACGTGTCTCGTGATGATCGACCACGACAACGTCGTCAAGTACGCTCAGGATCATCATGTGCCCTTCACCAACTACCAGAGCCTGTGCGCCGCGGAGCAGATCGTCGAGCTGATCCACGGTCAGGTGGAGGCCGTCAACGCGAAGTTCGCGCGCGTCGAACAGGTCAAGAAGTTCCGCCTCATCGACCAGGAGCTGACCCCCGAGGACGACGAGCTCACGCCGACGATGAAGCTCAAGCGCAAGTTCGTGAACGAGAAGTACCGACCCCTGATCGATTCGATGTACGGAGGACAGCAGGCATGACCGACAGAACCCGTTCCCTCACCGTCGCTTTCATGTTGATCGCGACCGTCCTGGCGGGATGCGGGAGTTCCGATCCCGAGACCTCGGACGCGCCCGGGGAGATCGTGCTCGGCACCTACACGGACCTGTCCGGTCCGGCGGCGGCCATCGGCGTCGGCAGCGTCAACTCGGCGCGAATGATCTTCGATCAGGCGAACGAGGAGGGCGGCATCCACGGCCGCCAGATCCGCTTCGTCGTCGAGGACGGCCAGTACCAGGTGCCTCGCGCGGTCCAGGCGGCCAACAAGCTGATCCACCGCGACAAAATCTTCGCCATGGTGGGCGCCCTCGGGACGCCGATGAACAACGCCGTCATGAGCAGCCAGTTCGAGGCGGGCGTTCCCAACATCTTCCCGCTCTCGGGCGCGCGTTCGATGGCGGAACCGCTGCATCCGCTGAAGTTCGCCGGCATCTCCACCTACTACGAACAGATACGCGCCGCCACGAAGTACTTCATCGAGGAGAGGGGCAAGGAGCGCATCTGCACCATGGCCCAGGACACGGACTTCGGAACGGAGCTGACCGACGCGGCGAACGATCAGCTCGGCGAAATGGGACGGGAGGTCACCGACTCGACCGCCCACAGGCCTCTCGACACCGATTTCAGCGCGGCGATCCTCAAGCTCCGGCAGGCCGACTGCGACCTGATCCTGCTCGGAACGATCATCGGCGACACGATCCTGGCGATCTCGGCGGCGCGGGGGATCGACTGGGACGTCGACTTCGTCGGCACGATCGCGGCGTTCGAGTCCGAGGTCGCGGAGGCGGAGGGCGGCGTGACGGACGGCTTCTACGCGATGACCTCGTTCGAGTTTCCCTACCCCGATCATCCCCGCCAGGAGGTCCGCGACTTCGTCACCGCTTACGACGAACGCTACGGCCAGGAGCCCAACACCGGCTCGCTCTTCGGCTGGGTGCTCGCCGACTTCACGGTCCGTGCGCTGCGCGACGCCGGGCCGGACCTCACGGTCGACGCACTGGTCGCGGCGATCGAGTCGGTAGACGACTACCAGGACATCTTCGGCGGACCGGTCCTGAGCTTCGGGCCGGAGAAACACCTCGGCACGAACGAGTCCTTCCTGTCGCAAGTACAGGACGGACGGTGGGTGCGCGTGACGGAGAACCTGTCCTACTGACGCGGGCCTGCCGGGTGCGCGGGTCCTCTGACCCGCTTCCGCTGGGTGCGCGGGTCTGTCATCCGTCCGCCCGAGGACGGGCGCACGGACTGGTTCACGGCTGGCGCGAAGACGCGCCAGCCGGGTGCTGACCCGCTTCGGGCGCTCTGCCTACTCCCCGCCCGTCGTCTCGATCACGCCGGGCACGCGCGCCCCGGGCGGCTCCTCGTCGTTGTAGACGCAGGAGATGAAGCCCATCAGCATCTCGTCGGTCGACATCGGGCCGAACACCACGTCGCGGTCCGGGTTGAAGCCCCAGCGCTCCGCCTCTTCCGGCGAGTTGTCGAACCACATGTCGATCCGCAGCCGGGTGCCCTTCGGCAGCAGCTTCGGCTCGTCGTACCAGTAGATCTCCTGCCAGTCGAAGTCCCAGTCCGGGACGTGGAGGATCAACTCCTCGCTGCCGTCCGGGTAGAAGGCCGTGTACTTCGCCTCCCGGCCGCGCATGTGCATGTGGGGGAGCATGCCGAGAACCGTTACCTCGCGTTCGAACGTGCGCTCGGCGGTGTCGTGCGAGTAGTCGTGGCGGGCCGGAATCTCGAACTCGAAGTTGCTGATCGGGAAGAAGTGGACCGGGTGCTCCACCGGCTTCGTCGCGAACTTGAGCGCGATGGACGACTGGTCCCAGCCGCCGCTGCCGGGGCCGGGCTCCTTGTGGTAGTGGAGATCGAAGGTCAAGGTGTCGCCGGTCCGCAGCAGCGAGCCGTAGCCCTCCGGCCAAACATGCGGCGGCGACCCGGAGGTGGCGCCGCCGAGGAAGTGGCCGTCGCCGCGGGTCTCCTCGTCGTCCGGACTCTTGACGAAGATGTTGAAGTGGTGGACGAGCTCGCTGCCGCGGCGAAACTCGATCTCCTGCACCCACTTGTCCTCGGGCAGGAGGTCCGGCGTCAGGACCAGGCGGTGCTTGGTGTAGACGTCCTTGATGTCGTCATCGACGTAGTAGGGCTCGGGCATCCTGAGCACGAGGTCCGGGTCGGTGAACACCCAGCCGTCGTCGTCGGGCCACTCGATGGGCACGGGGCCGTTCTCCGGCCGGCCAGACTGCGCGCCCGCCTCGACCCAGCGCTTCAGCGTCGCGATCTCGCCGTCGGTCAGGCCGCGCTCGTTCCGGAACACCCCGTCGAAGTGCTCGGAGGCATCCCACGGCGGCATCTCCTTCGACGCCGTCATCCGGACGATCGAGCGCGCCCAGGGCCGGGCCTCCTCGTAGGTCGTGAGCGACATGGGCACGCCGCCACGGTAGATCTTGCTGCCCGACGGCCGGTGACACTCCTGGCAGTTCTGCTGCAGGATGGGCAGGACATCCTCGTAGAATGTCGGCCCTTCCGCGTCTGCGGCGCCGTGGGCCGCCGCGGCGAAGACCAGGCAGAGCGCAAAACCAACCAGGCGTCGACTCGTCATCGCTACCCTCCCGCAAGTGTCCGGATCCGCGCGAGCTTACCGCAGCCGTTGGGCCTGCGGAGTGCTTGCGCCGGCTCTGGTCCTCGGTCTGGCGGTCGGCAGCGCCGGCGCCCAGGAGACGGCCGGCCCGGACGCGGAGGACTACCGGGCCGCGGCGGCGCTGGTCGAAGGCAACCTGCTGGCCCTGCTCCGCAACGCGGAGATCACGCCGCACTGGCTGGACGCCGACCTCGAGACGACCGGCTTCTGGTACGGCCGCGACGGCGAAGCCGGCCCCGAACTCGTCGTGTTCGACCTGGAGGCGCGGTCGCGCCGGCCTGCCTTCGATCATGCGCGGATGGCGGCGTCGATCGCCGAGGCCCTGACGGCTGCCGCCGAGGGCGCGGGCGCGGAGGGGGACGCGGAAGGCGAGGAAGACGAGGAAGAGACCCCGAGCCTGGACGGACTCGTCGGACTCTCGCTCTCCGACGACCTCACGACGCTGACCGCCCGCCGCGGCGCCCAGCGGGTCACCTGCTCGGTAGCCGACTTCGACTGCGCCGCGGAGGCGATCAAGCCGCCCGAGCCCGGCCTGCTGCCGTCGCCGGACGGAACCCGCGCGGCCTTTACCCGCGACGACAACCTGTTCGTGCGCCATCTCAAGACGGGCAAGGAAACCCGCCTCACGCACGACGGCAAGACCTACTTCTCCTACGGCAAGTGGCCCGACTCCTCGCTGCTGACCGTGGCCGCCAGGAAGACGGGCCTGCGCCAGCCGCCCTACCTGTCGAGCTGGTCGCCGGACAGCCGCTTCCTGCTCGCGCCGCGCATGGACGAGCGGCTGCTCGAGGCCGTGCCGTTCGTCGAATGGGTGCCGACCGACGGCAGCCGCCGGCCGGTCGTGCACCTGTTGCGCGAACCGATCGCGGGCGACGAAGACGAGATGAACGTGGACTGGTTCCTCTTCGACACGAAGAAGGGCGGGAGGGTCCTGGTCGACTTCGAGGGTGCTTCGCTGCCCGACGAAACCGACAGGCCCGGGCTCGGTGCCGTCATCGGCTGGGATCTGGAGCGGAACCGGGTCTACCTCCGGGCCGGGGGCTACGCCGGCAAGAGCGGCGCCCTGGTCGCGATCGACGTCGAGTCAGGCAAGGCGACGCCCGTGATCTGGGAGACGAACGAGACGCGGGTGGAGTCGAACACCCACATGTACAACCGTCCCAACGTCCGGCTGGTGCGTGGGCCGGAGGACGAGCGTCGGGTGCTCTGGTACTCGGACCGCAGCGGTTGGGGACACCTCTACGTCTACGAGCTGGCCGACGACGACTCGGCCGATCTCGTCGGCAAGGTGACGTCCGGCGACTGGACGGTGCTCGACATCATCCACGTCGACGAGGCCGGCCAGCAGGTCTACTTCACGGGCGGCGGCCGCGAGCCCGGCCGCGACCCGTACCTGCGCCATCTGTACCGGGCGTCGTTCGATCCCGCATCGCCTCGGGCAGGCGAAGTCACGCTGCTGACCGCGAACGATGCCGACCACCACTTCGAGCCGGCGCCGGTGCCGATGATGGAGGCCCTCTTCGGCCTCGCTCCGCCGCCGCCCCGGATCCGCCCCGACCTCGGCGTCTTCCTCGACACCCACTCGACCGTGGATCGCCCGCCGATCACGGTACTGCGCTCGACGGAAGACGGAAAGGTGCTGGCCGAGGTCGAGCAGACGGACGCCTCGGCGCTGTTCGAGGCGGGCTTCGTGCCGCCGGAGCGCCGGGCCTTCCTCGCCGCCGACGGCGAGACGAAGGTGTACTCGGTCTACTTCGCGCCGCAGCGCGAGGTCGAGGGCGGCCGGCACCCGGTGATCGACGCGGTCTACGGCGGCCCGCAGGTGTACGTGGCGCCGCGGAACTTCGTGCAGGCCGTGGGCGCGCGCAACCCGTCGGCCGAGCCGGCGCTGGCCCGCCTCGGTTTCGCGGTCGTCGTCACGGACGGCCGCGGCACCCCGGGCCGCTCCAGCGCCTTCCGCGACGCGGGTTATCCGGAGTTCACGCAGGTCGCCATCGAAGACCACGTGGCCGCCATCCGGCAGTGGGCGGAACTCAAGCCCGAGATGGACCCGGAGCGGGTCGGCATCTACGGCTGGTCCTGGGGCGGCACGTTCACCGCCCAGGCCATCCTCAGCCGGCCGGACTTCTACGACGTGGCCGTGTCCGGCGCGGGCGTCTACGACTACGCGGCGATCTACCCCGGTTTCGAGGCGTTCACGGGACCCGCGGTGTACTCCGACGGCGGCAGGACGCGGACGCGGCCGGACGAGGCGCCGAAGAGCTGGGAGCCGCTCGACATCACGGCGATGGCCGGGAACCTCGAGGGGCGCCTCCTTCTCGTCTACGGCGACATGGACGAGAACGTGCCGCCGGCCCAGGCCTTCCGGATGGTCGACGCGCTGATCAAGGCGAACAAGGCCTACGACCTGCTCTACCTGCCGAACCGCAACCACGGCGGCGGCGCCGAGCCGTACGCCCTGCTCCGCACCTGGGACTACTTCGTCGAGCACCTGCTCGGCGTCGAGCCGCCGCGCGACGTGACCTTCGAGGTCAAGCCGGCGGCGACGGTTTTCTGATCGGGCGTGGCACTCCAGGTGCTGCTGACCGCCCTGGTCCTCGCCTGCGTTCCCTCGGGCGAGGGCGACGCCGACCTGATCCTCACCAACGGCCGCGTCTACACGCTCGACGCCGCCCGGCCCTGGGCGGAGGCGGTCGCGATCGCCGGCGGCGAGTTCACGTTCGTCGGCTCGACGGCCGACGTGCTCGAGCACCGCGGTCCGGACACCGAAGTCCGCGATCTCGAAGGCCGGATGGCGATGCCGGGCATCTACGACGTCCACGTCCATCCGGTGCTGGGAGGCACGGAGGTGCTGCTCCAGTGCCTGTTCCCGCCGACCGCCGGACCAACGGAGATCGAGGAGACGCTCTCCGCCTGCGTCGCCGCCGATCCGGACGCGGCCTGGATCGAGGGCGGACGCTGGACGAGCAACTTCTTCGTCGACCACGAGATCGGCTCGCCGCGCGAGTGGCTGGACCGGTTCTCCGGCGGCGTGGCGATCAGCCTCGCGGACGACACCGGCCACAACCGCTGGGTGAACAGCAGGGCGCTGGAGCTGGCCGGCATCGACGCCAGCACGGCCGTCGAAGGCGGCGAGGTCGTGCTGGACGAGCAGACCGGCGAGCCGAACGGCCTGCTGCTCGAAGCGGTGATGTACCCGGTGTTCCAGGCGATTCCCGAGAAGACGGCGGAGCAGTTCCTGCGCGCGGCCCGCGAGTCGATCCGGACGGCGAACGGCTTCGGCATCGTCGGCCTCAAGGAAGCGGGCGACGAGGGCACGGGCGTGGCCGCCTACAAGGCGCTGGCGGACGAGGGCGCGCTGACCGTCCACATGGCCGCCTCGATCGCGATTCCGCTGGTCCCCGGCACGCTCGACCTGGACGTCGACGCCCTGGAGCGGCTGCGCGAGGAGAACCGGGCCGCCAACCTGGACGTCGACCACGTGAAGATCTTCCTCGACGGCGTGCCGTCCATCGCGCGGACGGCGGCGATGCTCGACGACTACGAGCCGGAAGTGCCGGGAGGCCCCAGCCACAACGGCGAACTGCTGGTGCCGCCGGAAGCGCTGAACGCCTGGCTGCGGCAGCTCGACGCGCTCGGCGTCACGGTGAACATCCACACCGCGGGCGACCGGTCGGTCCGGGTCGCGCTCGATGCGGTCGAGTTCGCGCGCCAGCAGAACGGCGACTCCGGGCTGATGCACCAGCTCGCCCATACCGGCTTCGTTGCGGTCGAAGACGTGCCGCGCTTCGCCGAGCTCGGCGCCATCGCCGACATGTCGCCGGCGATCTGGTACCCGTCGTTGATCTCCGACTCCATCCGCGCCGCCATCGGCGACCGCGCCGACCGCTCCTGGCCGGTGCGGGAGCTGCTCGACGCCGGCGCCCACGTCATCGTCGGCTCGGACTGGCCGGCCGTGATCCCGGACATGAACCCCTGGCCCGGCATGGAGGCGCTGGTCACCCGCGCCGACCCCTGGGGCGGGTATCCCGGCACCCTGGCGCCGGAGCAGGCGGTGACCCTGGAAGAAGCGATCGAGCTCTACACGCTCGCCGGTGCACGCCTGCTGGGCGTCCAGTCGCGGGCCGGAACGATTGCCGCCGGCAAGTCGGCCGACCTGATCGTCCTCGATCGCAACCTCTTCGATGTGCCGATCGAGGACGTCAGCGAGACGACCGTCGAGTTGACCCTCTACGCAGGAGAGATCGTCCATGAGAACTAGAGACCGGGTCGCCACTGGGTGCGCCGGCGCCCCCGCCGGCTGCCGCCGCAGGCGGCCAGAGGAACGCGCCGGCCGCAAGGCCGGCATCCGCTTTGTCCTCCTCACCCTCGTCGCGATCGTCTCCCAGCCCGCCGTTGCCCAGTTCCAGGCCGGCGAACCGGCGCCGTCGCGCAACGACCCGGCCGACACGATCCTCGACGGCGGCCAGGTCTACACGCCCGGCGGCTGGGCGGAGTCGATCGCGATTCGCGACGGCGTCATCGTCGCGGTCGGCGACAGCGCCTCCGTCGCCGCGTTCCGCACCGACTCGACGGACGTGATCGACCTGGCGGGCCGGACCGTCTTCCCCGGCTTCCACGACGTCCACGTCCATCCGCTGATCGCCGGCATGCAGGAGTTCTCCTGCCGCCTGCCTCCGGGGGCGACGCCGGACATCATCGCGGAGTCGGTCGGCGACTGCGCCTCCCGGGCCGAGCCGGGAGAGTGGATCAACGGCGGCAACTGGGTGGCGGCGGTGTTCGAGCCTGGCCAGCAGACCAGGCAGTTCCTGGACGCGGTGGCGCCGGACAACCCGGTCTTCCTGTACGACGAGTCCCACCACAGCGTCTGGGTCAACACGAAGGCCCTGGAAGTCGCCGGCATCGACCGCGACACGCCGGATCCGGAGGGCGGCATCATCGAGCGCGGCCCGGACGGCAAGCCGAACGGCCTGCTGCGCGAGACGGCCAACGCCATGGTGGCGTCCGTGATCCCTCCCGCCTCGGACGCGCGGAAGATGGAGGGCATGAAGATCGCGACCGACGAGATGCTGGCCCACGGCATTACCTCGTTCACGGTGGCCTACGCGAACTCCTGGCAACTCGGCGCGCTGGCTCGACTGGCGCGCGAGGGCACGTTGAAGCAGCGGGTGCGGGCCTGCGTCGCCTGGGGGCACGACCCGGCCCAGGCCTATGCCGCCGAGTCCCAGCTCGCGATCCGGGCGACCTACGAGAGTGTGCGCCTGAAGGTCGACTGCGTGAAGATCATGCTGGACGGGGTGCCGACGGAGAGCCACACCGCGTCGATGCTCGCGCCCTACGAGGACACGACCGGTGCGGACGATCCGCGGCCGAAGCTCGGGCTGCTCCTGGTTCCGCAGGAAGCGCTGAACGATGCCGTGACGGCCTTCGACCGCCAGGGTCTGCACGTGAAGATGCACGCCGCCGGCGACGGCGCGGTGCGGGCCGCGATCGACGCGGTCGCGGCCGCCCGGGAACGGAACGGCTTCGGCGGCCCGATGCACGATGTCGCCCACAGCACCTTCGCCGACCCGGCCGACATTCCCAGGCCGCGCGAGCTCGGCATGGCGTGGGAGTTCTCGCCCTACATCTGGTTCCCCACGCCGATGGCCGCGATCGACATCCGCAAGGCCGTCGGCGACGAGCGGATGAAGCGCTGGGTGCCGATCCGGGACGCCCTCGAAACCGGCGCCCTGGTCGCGGCCGGCTCGGACTGGCCGGTCGTGCCCCTGGTCGACCCGTGGCTCGCGGTTGAGACGATGGTGACCCGCCAGGTCCCCGGCGGCAGCGAGGAAACCCTCGGCCTCCAGGAGCAGGTGACGCTGGAGGACGCGCTGCGCATCCTGACCTGGAACGGTGCCCGCCTGATGGGCCAGGGCGACAAGGTCGGCACGATCGAGGTCGGCAAGGAGGCGGACCTCGTCGTCACGTCGCAGAACCCGTTCGATGTCGAGCCGACGGCGGTCCACCGGACGAAGGTGGAGATGACGTTCATCGCGGGTGAGAGGGTGTACGCGGCCGGTGCGAACTAGGAGCAACGCCGGCGGCAGACGCTGGGTGCGCGGGTCTTCTGACCCGCCCGCCGGTCCTGGCGCCGCGGAGCGGCGCAGGCCGGGGAGACTGTCGGCCTTCGGCCGGCGCTTGGTCCGCCTCCGGCGGAAGCGGGTCAGAAGACCCGCGCACCCAGTGGGAAGCGTCCTGCTTCTGTTCCTTGCCGCCCCCGTCGCGGCCGCCGAACCGGACGCGCGCGCCCTGTACCGCCTCCACTGCGGCGGCTGCCACGGGCAGGCGCTCGAGGGCGGACTCGCGGAGCCGCTGATCAAGTCGGACTGGCGCTTCGGCCGGGACGGCTTCTCGGTCGAGAGCAACATCCGCCACGGCATCCCGGGCACGGACATGCCGGGCTACCTCGGCGAGCTCTCGGACGAGGAGATGTCGGCCCTGGTCGAGCTGATCTACAGCCTGCAGACGGAGCCGATCTGGATCGCCAGGCCGCTGCCGTCCGCGGTGGAGACCGAGCACTACACCCTGCGGGTCGAGTACCTGGCCACCGACGAACTGGAGAACCCCTGGGGCATCGAGTTCACCGGGCCGTCGGAGGGGCTGATCTCGGAGGACGCGGGCTACCTGCTTCGGTACCGGGACGGCAGGGTCGACCCGGAGCGGATCACCGGACTGCCGCCGGTCGACCTCGCGACCTCGACCGGCGGGCTGATGGACATCGCGCTCGACCCGGACCACGTGGAGAACGGCTGGGTCTACGCGGCGATCAGCCACTCGGAAGACCCGAACGACCGCTACGCCCCGGGGCTGACCCGGATCATCCGCGGCCGCGTCGACGGCAACCGCTGGCTGGACACGGAGTACCTGTTCCGGCTCGATCCCGGGTACCACCTGCCCGACAGCAAGCACTGGGGCGGCCGCCTGCTCTTCGACCGCGAAGGCCTCCTGTACTTCTCGATCGGCGACATGAGCGCGGCGATGAACTCGCAGGACGCCGCCATGCCCTCGGGCAAGGTCTTCCGCATCCGCCCGGACGGCGGCATCCCGGAGGACAACCCCTTCGCCGGCGAGGACGGAGCGCTCGGCGCGGTGTTCACGCTCGGCAACCGGAACGTCCAGGGCATGGCCCAGCACCCGGAGACCGGCGCGATCTGGGCCGCCGAGCACGGCCCGCGCGGCGGCGACGAGCTGAACCTCCTCGCTCCGGGCGGGAACTACGGCTGGCCGGTCGTCACGTTCGGCGTCAACTACGACGGCTCGGTGATCAGCGACCGGACGCACGCCGACGGCATCGTGCCGCCCGTCGTCGAGTGGACGCCGGGGCTCGCCGTCGGCCCGATCGAGTTCGTGTCGAGCCCCGGCTTCGAGCAGTGGCGAGGCGACCTGCTGGTCGGGTCGCTCTCCTTCGAGGAACTCCGCCGCCTGGAGATCGACGGCGGCCGCGTCACCCGCCAGGAGCTTCTGTTCAAGGGCCACGGCCGCATCCGCGACATCAAGACCGGCCCGGACGGCGCGCTCTACCTGCTGCTCAACAACCCCGGCGCCCTGGTACGGCTGACGACCGTAGGATCGGCGGCCAGATGACCAACGATCAAGGAACACTCCGCTCAGGCGCGCTCGGCCTCTGGGGCATCGTGTTCCTGGTCGTCGGCTCGGCGGCGCCGCTGACCTCGATGATGGGCGCGGTGCCGCCGCCGCTGTCGATCGGCAACGGCATCGGCGCGCCCGGCGCCTGGGTGCTGACCGGTCTCGTGCTGACCCTGTTCGCGGTCGGCTACGCGACGATGAGCCGGTTCGTGACGAACGCCGGCGCCTTCTACGCCTACATCGCGCGCGGCCTGGGGCGGCCGGCGGGCCTGGGCGGCGCGCTGGTCGCGGTCCTCTCGTACAACACGATCCAGTGCGCGCTGTGGGGGCTGTTCGGCTTCTTCTCCGTGAACATCCTGAACCCCAGGCTGGGCGTCGACATCTCCTGGTACTGGTGGTCCTTCGCGCTGATGGCGATCACCGCGGTGCTCGGCTACTTCGGGATCGAGCTCTCGGCCAGGGTTCTGGGCGTGCTGCTGATCCTCGAGGTCCTGGTCCTCGTCGTGCTCGACGTCGCCATCGTGTTCACCGGCGGCGCGAGCGGCCTCCAGCTCAACTCCTTCAACCCGGCCGAGATCTTCTCGGGAGCACCGGGGGTGACCTTCGTCTTTGCCTTCGCTACCTTCGTCGGCTTCGAGGCGACCGCGATCTACGGCGAGGAGACCCGGGATCCGAAGCGCACCGTGCCGCGGGCGACCTACGTCGCGGTGGCGATCATCACCGTGTTCTACGCGCTGACCTCCTGGTCGATCGTCCAGGCCTACGGCGAGGACGAGGTCGTCGCCGCGGCGACCGGGAACCCGGACGGGCTGTTCCTGGACGCGAGCGCGAGCTACGTCCACCCGCTGTCGGCGAGCGTGATGGAGTGGCTGATCCTCACCTCGATCTTCGCCGCGCTGCTCGCCTTCCACAACGCGGCCGCGCGCTACTTCTTCGCGATGGCCCGGGAGGGACTGCTGCCGCGCGCGATCGCCCGCACCCACCCGCGCTACGGTTCGCCGTACCTCGCCGGCATCCTGCAGGCCGGGGTCGCCTTCGTCATCACCCTGGTGTTCGTGCTTGCGGGCCTCGATCCGTACGCCGGCCTGTTCGCCTGGCTGAGCGGCATCGCGGCGCTGGGGATCATCGGTCTGCAGTGCCTGACCTCGCTCTCCGTCATCGCGTTCTTCCGGCGGACGGGCCTGGACGCGCGGCCGTGGCAGACGAAGGTGGCGCCGGGCCTGGGCGCGCTCGGCCTGGCGGCGGCGATGGTCTTCGTCGTCGTCAACTGGGACGCGCTGACCGGGGCGAGCACCGGCCTGGTCGGCTCGCTGTGGGCCGCGGTGCCGTTGTTCTTCCTCGCCGGCATCGCCTGGGCCGCCGCCATCCGCCGGCGCGACGCCGAGGCCTACGAACGCCTGGGCCACTTCATCGACGAATCAACGGACGCGGCCTAGGGAGCCGCGACGTCAACAGGGGTCGAACATGAGCGACATCGAACGGCTGACGGAGCAGGGCGCCAGGACGCTGCGGGTGATGTATCCCGATCTCCACGGGATCGCCCGCGGCAAGGACCTGGTGCTTGCCGACGCCGGCCACGAGATCGAGGACGGCGTCGCCTTCTGCTCGGCGATCATGACGACGGACCTCGCCCATACGCCGGTGATGGGCGGCGAGATCGGCTACCCGGACTTCTTCGCCCGGCCCGACCTCTCGACCGCCGCGGTGCTGCCCTGGGCGCCGGACATCGCGGCCTGCCTGGTCGACCTGGTCGACGAGGAGGGCAATCCCCATCCGTTCGACCCGCGCGGCGCGGTGCGCCGGGCCGCGGACGGTCTGGCCGAACTCGGCCTGGCGCCGATCGTGGGCCCGGAGCTCGAGTTCTTCCTGTTCAAACCGGACGACGGCGCGCCGGAAGGCGCCGTCCGCTACGTCGACACGCTGTCGCGGGTCTACACCGTCGGCGCCGAGAGCGACCCGGGCGGCATCTCCGGCCGGATGCTCCACGCCTGCGCCGGAATGGGTCTGGGCGCCTACGCCGCGAACCACGAGTTCATGAACTCGCAGTACGAGATCAACCTGCGCCACGGCCCCGCCCTGGACGCCGCCGACCGCGGGTTCCGGCTCAAGGCGACGGTCAAGGAAATGGCGGTGCTGGAGGAGATGCGCGCCACCTTCATGGGCCGGCCCTTCAACGACCAGGGCGGCTCGGGACTCCACCTCCACGTGTCGCTTCAGGACGGCGACGGCGCCAACCGGATCGGCGATCCGGCGGGACCGAACGGCCTGAGCGCCGCCGCGCTCTCCTTCATCGCCGGAGTGCTGGAGCACGCCGGGGCGCTGATGGCTTTTCTCAATCCGACGGTCAACGCGTTCAAGCGGATCGCCCCCGACTCGCTGGCGCCGATCAACGTGTCCTGGGGGCTCGACAACCGGACGACCTTCGTCCGCGTGCCGCCCGAGCGCGGCAAGGCCGCCCGCCTGGAGATCCGCGTCGGCGACGGGACGGCGAACTGCCACCTGGCGATCGCCGCCCTGCTTCAGGCCGGCCTCGACGGCGTGCGCCGGAAGCTCGAAGCGCCCGAGCCGACCGCGGGCGACGCCTACCGGCGGGAGGATCTTCCGCCGCTGCCGGGTTCCCTCGATCAGGCCCTCGACGCGCTGGAGGCCGACGAAACGCTGTGCGACGGCGTGGGCCGCGAGATCGTCGACGCCTTCCTGACTCTCAAGCGCTTCGAGCTCGAGCGTTACCACGGTTGGGTGACCGACTGGGAGCGCAATGAGTACCGGATTCAGTTGTAGGAGTCGGCGGGCCCGTGGCGCACGCAGCCAACCTCCCTGCCGTGGCCGGGATCGACCTCTGCGATCACGACCGGTTCGCGCGGGGCGTGCCGCACGAGTGGTTCGCGCGGCTGCGGGCGGAGGCGCCGGTGTACTGGCAGCCGGAGCCGAAGGGCCCGGGCTTCTGGTCCATCACGCGGCACGAGGACGTCGTCCGCGTCTCGAAGGATCCCAAGCGGTTCTCGTCCGAAGTCGGCGGCACGTCGCTCGAGGACCTGGAGCCGGAGCACGTCGAGGCGCGCAAGTCGATGATCGACATGGACCCGCCGCGCCACTACAAGCTGCGCGCCCTGATCAACAAGCGCTTCCTGCCGCGGGCGCTGAAGGCCTTCTCGGGCCACATTCGGCAACTGTTCCGGGGCATTCTCGAGTCGGCGATCGCCCGGGGCGACTTCGACTTCGTCGACGACGTGGCGGTCGAGCTGCCGATGCGGGTGTTCGCCGAGATGCTGGGCGCGCCCCAGGAGGACCGGCGGCTCATCGTCGACATCGGCAACCGGATCCTCGGCGCGACCGACCCGGAGTACGTCGACGACTACGAGACGGAGCGGGAGCGCTTCAAGCACCTGCCGTTCTCGAGCCCGGCCAGCCTGGAGATGTTCGAGTACGGGCGCAAGCTGGCGGCCGCGCGGCGCGCCGAACCGCGCGACGACATCGTGACCGACCTGGTGTTCGCGGAGGTCGACGGCGAGCCGCTGACGCCGCACGAGTTCGACCTGTACTTCCTGCTGCTGGCGGCGGCCGGCAACGAGACGACCCGCCACTCGCTGTCGGGCGGCATACACGAGCTGCTGCGCCACCCCGACCAGGCGGAGCGCGTCGTCGCCGGCGACGAGGATCTGGCGACCACGGCCGCCGACGAGATCCTGCGGATGGTGACGGCGGTTCACCACTTCCGGCGCACGGCGACCGAGGACGTCGAGATGCGCGGCGAGGTCATCCGCGCCGGCGACAAGGTCGCGATGTGGTACACGAGCGCCAACCGGGACGAGGACGTGTTCGAGGATCCCCACCGTTTCGATGTCGGCCGCAGGCCGAATCGGCACCTGACCTTCGGCATCGGGCCGCACTTCTGCCTCGGCGCGTACCTGGCGAGGCTTGAGATCAGGATCGCGCTGGAGGAGCTGCGGCCGCATCTCGGTCGGCTCGAACTGGTCTCGGAGCCGGAGCGTCTGCGCTCGAACTTCTTCAACGGCATCAAGCACATGGGGGTTCGCCACCGGTGAGCGGAGGCGTTGCGGACAACCTGGGGCGCGGGCACAGGCCGCGGATCGGCGTCGTCGGCGACGTCCGGGACGCGATCATCGGTCCGTGGGACGAGGTCGTCTCGATGGTCCCGCACGACTACGTGTCGGCCATTGCCGCCGCAGGCGGCGCGCCGGTCATCATCCCGAGCGTCGAGCCGTACGACGAGGACCCGGAGGCGGCGCTCGCGGGCCTCGACGGCATCGTCTTCATGGGCGGCAAGGACTTCGATGCGAAGATCTATGGCGCGGAGCCGCACCCGGAGAATGACGAGCACGACGAGATGCGCGACCAGGTCGAGCTGGCGATCGGCCGCGCCGCGCTCAGGCGCCGGATGCCGATTCTGGGAATCTGCCGGGGCTTCCAGCTCCTGAACCTCCTCTACGGCGGCGACCTGGAACAGCACCTCGGCGACCGGCTCGACATGAAGCCGCACCGCGACGTGCTGGGCGAGTTCACGCGGCACATGGTGACGATCGAGCCGGGGACGCACCTGGCGGCCGCGATGGAGGCGGGCGGCTCGCGTCTGCAGGCGGGGGACGTCGAGATCGCATCGCACCACCACCAGGGCGCCGGCCGGCTGGGGGAGGGCCTGCGGGTGGCCGCCACCGCGCCGGACGGCGTGATCGAGGCGCTCGAGGATCCCCGGCTTCCGTTCTGTCTCGGCGTGCAGTGGCACCCCGAGGTCACCGCGCCGGAAGACGGCGGCCGCCTGTTCCGCGCCCTCGTCGACTTCTGCTCATCCCATCCATCAACGGCCTGAGGATTCAGCGCACATGCCACTCAAGGGCTACAGCGGCCCGCTCTCCGCCAGCGGACGCGGCGGTCTCGTGCCGGCGCCGCCCTGGCACTACTCCTGCGACTTCCTGATCGTCGAGTACAGCACCGATCCGGACGCCATCACGGCCCTGCTGCCGGCGGAGCTCGAACCGGCCGAGCGGCCGGACATGGCCTGCGTCATCTTCGCCGACTGGCAGTCCTGCTCCGACGACCTGCACGAACTGGAGGACCCGATCCAGTCCCAGTACAAGGAGTGCTTCATCGTCGTCGGCGCGACGTGGCGCGGCGAGCCGGTGTCGCGCTGCGTCTACATCTGGGTCGACAAGGACTTCGCGATGTTCCGCGGCTGGGTGCAGGGCTTCCCGAAGAAGCTCGGCTCGATCCACATGACCCGCAGCTTCGAGGTCGGCAAGGCGGCGTGCAGGCTCGCTCCCGGCACCCGCTTCGGAGCGACCTGCACCGCCAACGACCGGCAGATCGTCCGTGCCGTCGTCGAACTCGAGGGGATCAGCGAAACCGGACCGACGGTGAACGCTCCGCCCATGTTCAACACGCGCCACTTCCCCGCCGCGGCCGGGCTCGAACCCACGGTGTTCGAGATGGTCCGGGCCGGCGGCTACGACCGGGACTCGACCGAGATCTGGGAGGGGCCGGCCAGGCTCGCCTTCGGCGGCGACACGCTGGAGGACCTGCAGGCGATCGCGCCGCGCGAGGTGCACCGCGGTTTCCGGTTCTCCTTCGCCTATAGCGTCGACGGCGTGGAGGTCGTCGGCCCGCACGACCGGGAGCAACTGCGATGAGACACGAGCGCCGCGCCGGCGACGGCGCCTGGCTGCCTCCGATCGATCCGCCGTCGAAGATCATCGGCGTCCACCTGAGCTACCGCTCGCGCTGCGTGGAGTACGAGATGGAGCGCATCCCGGAGGTGCCGTCCTACTTCATGAAGCCGACTTCCTCGCTGAGCGCCCACGAGGCGCCCGTGGCGCGGCCGCGCGGCTGCCGCTTCCTGAACTACGAGGGGGAGATCGCGGTCGTCATCGGCCGGCGGGCGACCGGCGTGCCGATCGACGAGGCGCTCGACTACGTGCGCGGCTACACGCTGGTCAACGACTTCGGCATCCACGACTTCCGGCACGCCGACCGCGGCTCGATGCTGCGGGTCAAGGGCCAGGACGGCTTCGGGCCGATGGGGCCGGCCCTGGTCGATGCCGGCGATGTCGACCCGAACGACCTGACGCTGCGCACGCTGGTCAACGGCGAGGTGGTGCAGCAGGGGAACACCGGCGAGGACCTCCTGTTCTCGTTCGCCTACCAGATCGCCGACCTGAGCCGGCTGATCACGCTTGAACCCGGCGACGTCATCATGACCGGCACGCCGGCGAACTCGCGGCCGGTCGGGCCGGGCGACGTGGTCGAGGTGCATTGCGACGAGATCGGCACGCTGCGCAACCCGATCGTCGAGCTGGACCGGGACCTGCAGCCGGTCGGCGAGCAGCCCGAGGTGACCGGCAACACGTTGCATGTCGCGCTCTGCGTGCCGGAGGACGAGGCCGAGGTGATGGCGGCGGCGGAGGCGGCGGGTTCGTGACGGCGGGAGGTCGAGAGGCGCGCGTCAACGTCGAAGGCGTCGCCGTACCGACCGGCCACCTGATCGGCGGCCGCCGTGTCGGTGGAGGCGGCGGTTTCGAGGTCCGTTCGCCGATCGACTGGGACTGGAAGCTGGCCGAGTTGCCCGAGGCGGGGGCGTCGGAAGTCGACGCCGCCGTCGCGGCGGCGCGCGGCGCCTTCCCGGACTGGGCGGCGCTGGGACCGGAGGGCCGGGCGCCGTACCTGCTGCGCCTTGCCGCGGAGGTCGAACGGAGAGCCGCCGAGATCGCCCAGGTCGAGACGATCGACAACGGTTCCCTGCTGGAGGCGATGAGGGAGCGGGTGATCCCGCGCGGCGGGATGAACTTCCGTTTCTTCGCCGAGTACGCGGTGTCGCGCCTGGCCGAGCCGGCCCGCACGCTGCACGGCGGCGAGCGGAACACGGTCCGGCACGATCCGGCCGGTGTCGTCGCCGTGTCGACGCCCTGGAACGCGCCCTTCATGCTGGCGACCTGGCGGGTCGGGCCGGCGCTCGCGGCCGGCGACACGGTCGTCCTCAAGCCGCCGGAGTGGGCACCGCTGACCTGCTCGCTGCTCGGCGACCTGGCCGAGGAGGCCGGGTTGCCGCCGGGGGTGCTGAACATCGTCCACGGCGGGCCGGAGACGGGGGCTCTCCTGATCGGCCACGCCGGCGTCGACCGGATCGCCTTCACCGGCTCGCCGGCGACCGCGCGCACGGTGGGGGCCGCCGCGGCGGCGGAGCTCACTCCCGTCTCCTTCGAACTCGGCGGCAAGTCGCCGTTTCTCGTCTTCGCCGACGCCGACCTGGAGGCCGCCGCGCGCACCGCCGCGTACCAGTACGACAACTCGGGTCAGGTCTGTCTGGCCGGAACCAGGCTGCTGATCGAGCGGAGCTGCCTTGAGGCCTTCATGGAGCGGTTCCTGGCGGAAGTCGAGGCGATCCGCGTCGGCGACCCGCGGGAAGCCGCGACGACCTACGGCCCGCTGATCCATCCTCGCGCGCTGGCGCGCGTCGAAAGCCACGTCGAGAAGGCGCTCGCCCAGGGGGCGGCGCTCCGTTTCGGCGGCAAGAGCAGCGGCGGGCTCTACTACCCGCCGACCCTGTTCGCCGACGTGCCGCCCGGTGCCGACGTTCTCCGCGAGGAGGTGTTCGGGCCGGTGCTCACCCTTCAGACGTTCGATGGCGACGAAGAGGCGGTCGCCCTGTCCGAGTCGACCGACTACGGGCTCGCCGCGATGATCTTCACCGGCGACGAGGCTCGTGCCGACCGTCTCTCGCGGCGGATCAGCGCCGGCACGATCTGGGTCAACTGCTTCTACGTCCGCGACCTGGAGACCCCCTTCGGCGGCACGAAGCACTCCGGCATCGGCCGCGAGGGCGGCCGCCACTCGTTCGACTTCTACTGCGACGTGAAGACGGTCTGCCAACGGACCTCCGCGTTCGCGGCCACCGCAACAGGAGACAGCCCGTGATCGGCGGCATCCACCACGCAGGCCTCACCGTCACCGACTTCGCCGAGGCCTCGGCCCGCTGGCAGCGCCTGCTCGGCCTCAGCCTGGCCACGGATGACGGCGCGCTGCTCCGCTGCGCCTACGAGGACTTCTGCGTCCGCCTCTCCGCCGGCGACCGCGGTTGCGTCGACTACATCGCCTACGAACTCGAACCCGGCGTGACCCTGGCCCAGGCCGGCGACCGGCTGTCCGACGCCGGAACGCTCGCCGTACCGATCGAACTCCCGTCCGGCCGTTTCGGGCTGCGCACCGCCGACCCGGACGGCAACGGCGTGGTCGTCGTCGAGCACACAGCACCGGACGACCCGCGGCCCGACGTCTGCAAACAGTCGGACACCCTGCCCGGCTTCCATCCGCGGCGGCTCCAGCACGTGAACTACCTCACCGCCGACACGCCGCGCGCCGTCAAGTGGTACGTCGAGGCGCTCGGCCTCAAGATCACCGACTGGATCGGCGACGACGCCTGCTGGCTCCACGCCGACCGCGACCATCACGTGCTCGCCTTCCTCGACAAGGGCTACGCCCACATCCACCACGTCGCCTTCGAGCTGGCCGACTGGGGCGAGATGCGGGTCGGCCTCGACCACCTCGCGGCCCACCGGCGGCCGATCGTCTGGGGTCCGGGCCGCCACGGCATGGCCCAGAACCTGTTCGCCTACTGGCGGATGCCCGAGGAGGGCACCTTCATCGAGTTCTTCGCCGACATGGAAGTCCTCGGCCCGAACCACCAGGTCCGCCACTTCCCCGACGACGCCTTCGCCTCGAACACCTGGGGCCAACTGCCCCCGCGGTCCTACTTCCGCTTCGACGAAGAAGCGATCCGCGCCGAGTGGGACCAGTCCCAGCAACTGGGCGCCCAACTCTCCTGACAGCTCCCGGACGACTGGTAGCGGCCGTGGTCAGGCGGTGGCCTGAGATGTGCCGAAGATGGCCTTCGGCGGGATGTGCGAAAGATCGGCAGGTAAGCAACGATTTTACGCCAAGATCGTCACTTCACATGGAGATTTACGCCCTGGCCCCAGGAGTGCTGGCCGTGCCGGCCGGCTGGTTGTTCTCCCCTCCGGGATGAGCCGCCGTTGCGGCCGCCGCGACGCTGAGCGCGAGGCGGGTGCGCGGGCTCATCGAGACTGCCTCGAAAGTTCGCGTTCGGTAGCGCGGGAAACCGGTCCTTCGAGCATGGCCGCCATCGCGTCGAGCAGCGTCTCGAAGAACAGCTCGGCGTCGGCGCCGTCGAAGGCGCCGCCTGAGAGCGCCCGTTGGGCGAGGGCCAGCGCCGCCATCCGGTGCATCAGGTCGAAGCGCCGGTCCGCCAGCGCCTTGGGGATGCCAAGCTGCGCGCGGATGCGCTTCGCCACCTCGCCCACTCCCGCGCCCGTGTAGCGGATCGCGCCCTCGCGGAGTTCCTCGCCGGGCAGGAATACGAGCTGCCCGACCACCTTGAGGAAGAGCGCGAACTCCGGATCCCGCCGGGCGATCCGCACGGGAGGCATGACCGCCACCTCGCACAGGCGGCGCACGTCCTGCACTTCGCCGGCTTCATCCAGCTCGTGGAGCATGCGCTCCCGCTCTTCCCCGATCTGTGCGCCGCGCTTGACGTACATGGCGTCGATGAGCCCCTCGCGGCCGCCGAAGTGGTACTGGAGGGCGGACTCGTTGCGCTGGCCCGCTTCGCGCAGGATGGCGCGAGTGGAGGTCGGGCCGACGCCCTGCTCGGCGAACAGTTTCTCGGCGGCGCGAAGGAGCTTCTCCCGCGTCGTCTCGCCGGCCGCCACCGTCGCCGCGCGTGCACCGCCGCTCATCGCAACCCGGGGACCTGCTTCGCCGCCATGGGGAGGGGAGGACTAATGACATTCATCAGCACTAATGATAGACATTAGCACGTCGGTGCCGAGTCATGACTCACGGGTTCATCTCCAGACGGCGAAGGAAGCGCCGGGGCGGCGTGCGAGTGCTGGCGTCGGCGCTCATGGCGGCCGCGGCCCTGCAGGCGTCCGCGTCGGCGGCGGCGGAGTCCGTGGCTCCTGCCGTCCCCGGGCCGAACGTCGTCGTCGTGGTCGCGGACGACGTCGGCTTCACGGACCTTGGCGCGTACGGTAGCGAGATTCGCACGCCCCACATCGACGCGGTCGCCGAGCGCGGCGTGCGCTTCTCGAACTTCCATGCTTCGCCGATGTGCTCTCCGTCGCGGGCGATGCTGCTCACCGGTGTGGACTCGCACCTGACCGATGTCGCCAGCCTGCATGTGGCCACGCCGCTTCGTCATCGCGGTCGACCGGGCTACCGCGGCGAGTTGAGCACAGACGTGGTCACGATCGGCAGCCGGCTGCGGGCCGCCGGCTACCGCACTTACCTGAGCGGCAAGTGGAACCTCGGCCACGGCCCGACCTCGCTGCCCAGCGCGCGCGGATTCGATCGCACGTTCGCGCTTGACGCCACCGGCGCCGACAACTTCGAGAAGAAGCCCTACCTGCCCATCTACGGCGAGCCTCCCTGGTTCGCCGACGGCGAGCCGACCGATCTGCCGGACGATTTCTATTCGTCGGAGCACCTCGTGGACAAGCTCGTCGAGTTCATCGACGCGGACCGGGTCGCGGGTGGGGAGCCACAGCCCTTCTTCGCCTACCTCGCCTTCCAGGCGGTCCACTTGCCGGTTCAGGCGCCGCGGGAGTTCATCGAGGGCTACGAGGGCGTCTACGACGAAGGATGGGACGCGCTGAGGAGAGAGCGTCACCGCCGCGCCGTCGAAGCCGGTGTCTTTCCCCCCGGAGCCGCGCCGTCGACCATCCCCGAACAGGCGGACTGGGATGCTCTCTCGCCGGAGGAGAAGGCGTTCGCCGCGAAGAACATGGCGGTCAACGCGGCGATGCTCGAAGCGATGGACCACCACTTCGGTCGGCTCGTCGAGTACCTCGGTGAGGAAGGACTCCTGGAGAACACCGTTTTCGTCGTGCTTTCCGACAACGGCCCGGAGGCCGGCGACCCGGCCCGGAGCGGTCAGTTCGCGCGCTGGGCGGAGCGTGTCGGCTACCGCCGCGATCTCGAGACGCTCGGCGAGAAGGGGAGCTACGCGATCATCGGCCCGCACTTCGCGCGGGCTGCGGCCGCTCCGCTCGCGTACTACAAGTTCCACGGCGGCGAGGGCGGGATTCGCGTCCCGTTGATCGTCGCCGGGCCTGGCATCGAGGCGCGAGGAGTCGTCCCGGCTTTCTCTTTCGTGACGGATCTCGTCCCCACGATCCTCGAGCTCACCGGAACGGGGAACGACACGCCGTCCGGCGCGCATCCCATCGATGGCCGCAGCCTTGCTCCGGCCCTGCGCGATCCGTCAGCCCGGGTCCATCCGCCGCGCGACGCCGTCGGCTTCGAGACCGCGGGCCACAGGGGCGTCTTCAAGGGCGACCACAAGCTCGTCCGCGTCGGTGCTCCGGTCGGCGACGGCCACTGGCGCCTCTTCAACCTCGCGGAGGACCCGGGCGAGACCCGCGACCTGGCCGCCGAACAGCCGGAGCGGTTCGCCGGGATGCTGGCGGACTACGAGGCTTACGCGGAGCGCGTGGGCGTGGCCGAAGTCCCGGCCTTCTATTCGCCGAGCCGACAGCTTGCGATCAACTACTTCACCGACCGCGCAAAGGAGACCTTCATGAAGACCAGGCTATGGACCGGACTCGGGCTGGCCGTCGTCGTTCTGGCGGCCGCCGTCTGGCTGGGACTGCCGAGAGTGCTCGTCGGCCTCGGCCTTCACGCCCACTACGAGATTCCGGCGATCGATCTCGCCGGCAAACGCGCTCTCATCGTGACGACCAGCCACGACACGCTGGGCGACTCGGGCAAGGCGACCGGTGTCTGGGCCTCGGAGATGACGGTGCCCTACTACGCGTTCACGGAGGCCGGAATGGCGGTCGACGTGGCGAGTATCCAGGGCGGCGCGATCCCGGTCGAGCGCCAGTCCGTTCGGTGGCCGGTCGCCACCGCGGCGGACAGACGCTACCTCCGTGACACCGAGTTTCGATCCAAAGTCGAGGGCTCGCTGGCGATCGACGACGTCGACGCGAGCGCCTACGACATCGTCTTTCTCGCCGGCGGTTGGGGCGCGGCGTACGACTTCGGCCAGTCGGACGACCTGGGCAGGAAGGTCAGCGAGGCGTACGCCCGGGAAGCCGTGGTCGGCGGCGTGTGCCACGGTCCCCTGGGACTGCTCCAGGCGATGACTCCGGCCGGAGAACCTCTGGTGCGGGGTCGGCGCGTCTCAGCCGTTTCGGACAAGCAGATCGAGGAGCTCGGCATCACCTTCACGCCGATGCACCCGGAGCGTGACCTGCGGGCCGCCGGAGCCCTGTTCGAGAGCGAGACCAGGTTTCGCGACATGCTCGCGAGCCGCGTCGTCGTCGACGGCCGTCTGGTGACGGGCCAGAACCAGAACAGCGGTGCCGAAACGGCGCACCGGATGATGGAGACCCTGCTGGACTCGAGGCGCTACTAGCCCGAGAAGTAGACCATCACGGCGGCGACGATCAGCACCAGGACGACCGACAGCGTCCGGTCCAGCCGGCGCTTCGCCGGGTCGGATTCGGCCAGGAGGTCGGCGTTGCCGGCCCGGCTCCAGGTCAGGCCGGCGACGCGCTGCTCGGAGGGCGGCGGGAACCAGAGGCTGACGGCCACCAGCACGGCGGCGCAGATCAGGAACAGGAAGATCGCGACGTGCATGAAGTTGATGTCGGCGAAGGTGTAGAGGAAGCCGCTCAGGCTCTCCTTGTTCAGCTCCGCGACGAGCCGGCCCATTCCCAGGACGAAGCCGACGGCGAGTGACGCGATCGCGCCCTGGGCGTTGAGGCGCTTCCAGAACAGCCCCAGCAGGAACACCGCGGTGATCGGCGGGGAAATGTACCCCTGGACGCTCTGGAGGTACTGGTAGAGCGTGCCGGAGATGTTCTGCATCAGCGGGATCCAGAGCAGGCCCAGGCCCACCAGGCCGATCGTCGCCGTCTGCCCGACGAGGACCAGGCGTCGCTCCGAGACGCCGGGGTGGAGCTTCTTGTAGATGTCGATCGTGATCAGCGTCGAGCAGGAGTTGAAGACGGAGGAGAGGCTGCTCATCAGCGCCGCCAGCAGTCCCGCGACGACGAGTCCGCGGAAGCCCGCCGGCAGAAGCGCCACGACGAGGGCCGGCAGCGCCTGGTCGGAGGAGGCGAGTTCGAGCTTCCCGGACTCGGCCAGGCAGTAGGCGATCACGCCGGGCACGACGAACAGGAAGAGCGGCAACTGCTTGAGGAAGCCGGCGAAGATCGTGCCGCGCCGGGCGTCGTCGATGCCTCGGGCTGACAGAGCTCGCTGGACGATGAATTGGTCGGTGCACCAGTACCAGACCGCGATGATCGGCGCGCCGAAGGCGATGCCGGTCCACGGGAAGTCCGGGTCGGACATCGGCTTCCACATGTCGAAGAAGCCTGGACCGGCGGTTTCGACCATGACCCGCCAGCCGCCGAGTTCGGCGAGGCCGAGGATCGTCACCGTGGAAGCGCCGACGATCAGGACGATGGCCTGCAGCAGGTCGGTGTAGACGACGGCGCGGAGACCGCCGAGCACTGTGTAGACGCCCGTGATCACGACGACCACCAGGGCGCCCGTCCAGAAGTTGATGCCCATCAGGGTCTCGAAGACGACGCCGCCGGCGTAGATCGTCACCGAGATCTTGGTCAGGACGTAGCCGATGACCGAGATCACCGAGAGGTACCAGCGGGCCGCGGGCGAGTAGCGCCGCTCGAGGAACTCGGGCATCGTGAAGATGCCGCTCTTGACGTAGAACGGCACGAACAGCCAGCCGAGGATGAGCAGGATCAGCGAGGCCTGGAGCTCGAACTGGCCGAGAACGAGGCCGCTCTGGGCGCCGGTGCCGGCCAGGCCGACGAGGTGCTCCGAGCCGATGTTCGAGGCGAAGAGGGAAGCGCCGACGACGAACCAGCCGACGTTGCGGCCGGCGAGGAAGTAGCTCGACGAGGTGCGTTCGCCGTGCCGGACCCGCCGGATGGCCCAGAGCGCGATGGCGAAGACGCCGGCGAAGTAGAGGGCGACGACGGTCCAGTCGAGGGTCGTGATCTTCGCCGTCAGCATGGCGTGTCCTCCTCGCTCAGCAACCCGCCGTCAGCGCGGCGGGATCGGCGGGCGCGATCGCGATGCGTGAGAAACGAAGGGTGAACGGCCCGTCCGTCGTGATCAGGAAGGGCGTGTCGATGCGGTCCATTTCGGCGCCGGAAGCCTCGAAGCAGCGGAGGGGAATCTGCAGAGTGTCCCATGTTCCTTCGGGAACGCCCGAGAAGATGGGCGTGACGAGGAGACCGCCGGTACAGGGGAAGCCGCAGTCCATCCGCATCTGGACTCTGCCGGCGGGCGCCTGCTCCACCAGGAAGTCGATCTCGAGAGTCATGCCGGCAGCCGTTTCGGCGCGCAGGTCGATGGGACTCGACTGGAGGTAGATCTGGGCCTCGTTGCGGCCCCGCCACTGTGCTCTCCTCGCATCTTCCTGGACGTTGCGGTCGACGGCCGAGAGGACGACGCCGGACACGCGGCGGCGGGTCTGGCCGCGGCCGTCGGGGGCGGAGACCCGCCAGTCCGCCTCGTCGCCCAGGTAGAACTGCCACCCTTCCGCCGTCCGTCCTTCGAAGAGAACGCGGTCGGCCGACCCGCCGGCGTCCGTCGTACGAACCGGCGTCGATCCGGCCGGCCGCGTCTCGTCCAGCTCGGGGAGGTCGCCCTCGTCGGCGTAGGTCAGGCCGTAGCCGTAGGGGAAGAGCGGGTCGTAGTCCGGATCGCCGACGTTGAGGACCGTCTGGTCCAGCGAACGCGGCCAGGAGAAGGAGAGCTTGCCCTTGAAGTCGTGGGCCGTTCCGCCGCCGGCCGCGCCGAAGATGACGTCGGCCACGCCGCCGCCCTCGGAGCCCGGCAGCCAGGCGGCGACGAAGGCGTCCGATGCGTTGATCTCCGGGTTCGTCCACAGCGCACGCCCGGACAGGAAGATCGTGACGACCGGAATGCCGGCGGCCCGGAGCCGGCCCATCAGTTCGACGTCCGACTTGTCGCCCGGGCTGAACTCGAGGCTCGACACGTCGCCCTGGCTCTCGGCGTAGGGCGTCTCGCCGGTCACGTAGATGGCCGCGTCCGGCAGTTCGCCGCTGTACGCGCATCCCTGGCAGAGGACGGCCCTGCCGCCCGCCGCCTCGACGGCCCGCTCGATGCCGGTCCAGATGGACGTGGCGCCGGGGAAGTCGTCGTTCGTGTTCTCCGTGCCCTGCCAGGTCAGCGTCCAGCCGCCGCTCTGCCGGCCGATGTCGTCGGCCGCGGGTCCGGCGACCAGCACGAGCGAGGTCGGAGCGAGGGGCAGGAGGCCGTCGTTGTTCTTCAGCAGGACGAGGGACTCCCGCACCGCCTGCCGGGCCACCTCGCGATGCGAGGCTTCGCCCAGCAGCTCGAAGCGTCCGCCGAGGGCCCGTTCCGAGGGCGGGCCGCTGTCGAACAGGCCGGCGCGGATCTTCACTCTCAGGATGCGCCGCACCGCGTCGTCGAGCCTTGCCTCGGAAATCGCGCCGGAACGCACTTGCCGGAGCGTGTTCCGGTGGAGCGCCCTCCAGTCTTCCGGGACCATGAACAGATCGAGGCCGGCCCGAATCGTGTCGGCGCAGTCGTCGTTGCTGCAGCCGGGCAACTGGCCGTGGCCGTTCCAGTCGCCGACGACGAGGCCGTCGAACGCCATCCGGCCCTTCAGCACGTCCGTGAGCAGCCCGGCGTGGCCGTGCATCTTCCGGCCGTGCCAACTGCTGAACGAGGCCATGACCGCCTGGGCGCCGGCGTCGAGCGCGGCGACGTAGGGCGGGTTGTGGATGTCGCGGAGTTCCTCCTCGCTCGCCCGCGTGTCTCCCTGGTCAACGCCCTCGAAGGTGCCGCCGTCGCCCAGGAAGTGCTTCGCAGTGGCGATCACCCGCTCCTCGCCCAGGAAGTCCGGGCTGCCGACGGCGCCCTGGAGGCCTTCGACCAGGGCGCGCGCATACTCGACGACGATCTCGGGGTCTTCCGAGTAGCTCTCGTACGTACGGCCCCAGCGATCGTCCCGGGCCACGGCGACGGTCGGCCCGAAGTTCCAGTCGAGGCCGGTGGCGCGGACCTCGCGGGCCGTGATCTCGCCGATGCGGCGGATCAGCTCCGGATTCCGGGCCGCGCCGAGCCCGATGTTGTGCGGGAAGATCGTCGCGCCGATCACGTTGTTGTGGCCGTGCACCGCGTCCACGCCCCAGATCACCGGAATGCCGATGCCGCCGTCCGAGGTGTCGGTGGAGGCTTCGTGGAACGCGTCGGCCAGCGCCAGCCAGTCCTCCGGCGCGGCGTGCTTGTCGTTGCCGGGGAACGAGCCGCCGCCGTTCAGGACCGAGCCGAGGTCGAACCTCCGCACGTCCCGCGGCGTGACCGAGCGGATTTCCGCCTGGATGATCTGGCCGACCTTCTCGCGGATGGTCATCCGCTCGAGCAGATCGTCGACTCGCGCTCCGAGCTCCGGATCGGCCGGAAGCGGCGGAGTCAGCTCGGGCCAGAAGTCGGCGCGGACATCAGGGACCTGCTGCGCCGATCCGGGTACGGCGCAGCAGGCCGCCAGAGAGACCGCGAGCAGAGCAGCCGGCGCGGCGCGTAGGCGTCGGACCACGTTCGGCTGCTCTGCGTTGGGGGTGAAGTTGTTCCTAGAACAACAGCTTGAAGCCGAGCTGAATCTGCCTCGGATCGCGAGCGGCCTGGGCCTGGCCGAAGTTGTTCGGCAGGGTGTAGCCGGTGATCGCGCGCCGCTCAGTGGCCACGTCGCTGTCGTAGGTGACGCTGCTCGGGTTCATCACCGTGTTGATGCCGACGAAGTTGTCGCGGTTCGTCACGTTGAAGACCTCGAAGCGGAACTGGCCCGTCATGCGGTCGGTGATGCGGATGTTCTTGGTCAGCGAGAAGTCGACCTGGAAGAAATCCGCCCCTTCGCATACGCCGGGCCGGGTAGCGCTCAGCGTGCCGAGCTGCCAGCCGACCAGCGTGAAGGCGTCGGGGTTGATCACCTGCAGGCCGCTGCCGCCGCAGGAGGCGCCCGTGAGGAGCGGCCGCATGTTCTCGGTGTAGCCGGTGCCGCCGGCGCCGTTGACACCCGTCAAGCTGCCGGTCCGCACCGTCAGGGCCTGCCCGGACGAGTACTGGACGATGCCGCCGAACTGCCAGGCCCCGAACAGGGCACGAACGAAGCCGCCCTGGTTCTCGAGCGTCGGCAGGTTGTGGAGCACGTTCGCGTTGAACACGTGATCCCGGTGCAGGCCCGCGTAGCCGAAATCGAGATCGGGGTTCTCGCGGTCCGTGATCTGACCGGCGAAGGCGCCGGCGCCCGCGTCGTTCAGCGGATCGTTGGCCTTGAAGCTCGAGAGCGTGTAGGAGGCCTGGAACTGCGAGCCCGTACCGTAACGGTGCACGTACTGCATCTGCAGACCGTCGTACTCGGAGATGCCGTTCGACTCCCAGAACAGGATGTTGCCGTCGCCGAAGACCGAGTACGGTCGCAGGGCGCCACGAACGCCGGCGCCGCCGTCACCCTCCGGGGCGGTGACGTACTCGAGCCGGTCCGGGATGCCGTTGCCGTTGTTGTCGCCCGAGGCCACCTGGTTGATGTCGGAGCGCCGCGTGATGTGGCGTCCGCGGGTGCCGACGTAGGCGATCTCGATCGTGCTGCTCCGGCCGAGCCGCTGCTCCCAGGCCACGTTGAACTGCAGGTTGTACGGCGTCTGGAAGTTCGGGTCGATGCCCGTCTGCGGTCTTCCGAGGCCGCATTCGAGGCACGGCTCCGGCGCTTCGTCCAGCTTGCGGATGCCGTTCAGGCTGGAGCGGAAGGGCGGATTGCCCGCGAACTCGAGCTGGATGTTCACGCGGTCACGCTGGAAGAACTGGCCGAAGCCGGCGCGGACCACGCTCCGGCCGTTACCGAACAGGTCGTAGGCCAGGCCGAGGCGCGGCGCGAAGTTGTCCGTGTCGCTGTCCACCAGCCCGCGGCCCGGCCCGGTAGAGCCGCCCAGCAGGCCCGCGTCGCCGCAGGGGTCCGTTCCCGGCACCTGGAGCAGACCGTTGCACGGGTCGCCGCCCAGGGCGGGATCGAACGCTCGCGGATCGAATGTCGTGAGCAGGTCGTCGCTGGCGTAGGGCCACTTGTAGTTCGAGTAGCGGATCCCGTAGTCGATGTTGAGGCGGGGGTTCGCCTGCCAGGAGTCGGCGACGTAGAACTCGATGTCCTCCCAGTTCAGCTCCGGCGTCGGCTGGTGCGAGTTTTCCGCGTAGCCGAAGGTCATGTCCTGGAGCAGGAAGTCGGCCAGGATGTTGCCGGTGTTGGCGCCCCAGCCGTTGTGGCCGGTGCTCGGACCCCAGAACTGAGGCGTCTCGGACGCCGAACTGCCGCCGATGTACTCCTTCTTCTTGTTCTCGCTGTAGAGGGCGCCCACCTTGAGCCAGTGCTTGCCGAAGACTTGCGAGTAGTCGTCCTTGAGCACCATCAGGTCCTGCTTGTTCTCCCAGGGCGCGATGTTCCACAGCGCTCCGTAGCCGGCGGCGCCCCAGAACACCGGGTGGCTACGGTCCGCGCCGCCCGTCTTGCCGTCGAAGATCGCGGGGATCGCCGCGTTGATCTGGCTGTTCAGCCCGGGGTTCGTGCCGCCCCGGTTGAGGCTGATCTCGTTGCCCGAGTAGGAGAAGGTGACCGTGTTGACGCTGTCGTCGCCGATCGTCTGGCTGAGCTGCGCCACCAGGGAGTGGCCGGGCTGATCCCAGTTCGTGTCGACGGCGGGGTAGGGGTCGTCGCCCCACAGGCCGTTCGCTTCACCGGCGTTCGGAGCGCCGTTCACCCAGTTGTCCCGGGTGTAGCGGAGCATCAGCCGGGTGCGGTCGGTGGCGTCGTAGTCGAGCCGCAGGTTCGCCTGGTCCCAGTCGATCGGCGTGACCACCGCCTCGACCCAGTTGTTGCAACTGCCGCCCGTGGGCGTCACGTTGGGAAGGGGGTAGAGATTCAGCATGCCCTGGCCGCCGGCGTTGATCCGGTCCGAGGGAATCACGTTGCCCGGGAAGGGCTGGCCGGTGGTCGGGTCGGTCGGGATCGCCGGGGTGCACCCTGGAATCGACGGACCGCTGAAGTCGCCCGCCCGCTCAGCCGCGGTGGGGACGAAGCCCGTGCGGGCAATGCCGCGCTCTTCCTGGTTCCACTCGCCGGAAAGGAAGAAGTGCAGCTTGTCCTGCTGAATCGGGCCGCCGAGGGTGAAGCCGTAGTCCTGGCGGTCGAGCGGCTCGGTGTCCAGCCCGGCCTGCTCCAGGAAGTAGTTCGTCTCGTTCCAGGAGTCGTCTCGCATGAACGTGTAGGCGCTGCCCCGGAACTCGTTCGTGCCGCCGCGCGTCACGATGTTGATCTGGCCGCCGGCCGCGCCGCCGAACTCGGGGCTGTAGCTGTTCCGGTGGATCTTGAACTCCTCGATGGCGTCGACCGAGGGGTAGATCAGGATCGTGCGGTTCGAGCCGACGTCGTTGTTGTTCGCGCCGTCGATCGTCCAGAGGTTGCCGGTCGTGCCACTGCCGCTGATCGACAGGTCGACGCCGGCCAGCAGGCCCTTATTCTTCGTGTCGAAGCCTTCGGGCGAGCTCACGCCCGGCTGCAGGAGAGTCAACTGGACGAAGTTGCGGCCGTTGAGCGGCAACTCGCGAATCTGCTCGCCGGTCATCAGACCGGAGACCTCGCCGCTCATCGTCTCGACCGGGATGGCCTCGGCTTCGACCGTGATCGTGTCCGAGACGTCGCCCAGTTCAAGCGCCGCGTTCACCTCGCGGACGTCGGCGACGTTCAATTCGAGGGCGCTGACCACGGAGGACTTGAAGCCGTCGAGCGTGAACGTGACTTCGTAGGCGCCGACCGGCAGGTCGCCGAAGGTGTAGATGCCGGCCGCGTTCGTGAACGTCGTCCGGTTCAGACCGGTTTCGGTCCCCTCCAGGTTCACCGTGGCTCCGGGCAGGGCGTCGCCGTTCGGGTCGGTGACGGTGCCGCGGATGCTGGCCGTGAAGCGCTGCGCCGCGAGGGGCGCCGCGAGCAGCGCGAGGATGAGGATGAGAGCGAGTCTTCGTGCCATGGCTTCGTACCTCCTTGACGGGTAAACCGATTTAGCCGGTAGCCGTGAAAAGGGCCCGGCTTCCTGCCGCTGCAGACGGAAGGGTCGGGCTAAATCGTTTTAGCATGCTAGCCTGAGTCTGCACACGCCGCGTAGGGTTGTCAAGATCCTGTGAAGTTCACCCACTTTTTTGGATCCGGCCGTGAGGAAGATGAGCGCCACCAGAGGAACCAGCCCCCCTCGGGGCGAGCCGAACACCGGAAAACCGGTCCGGCTCAAGGACGTGGCGGCCCATCTCGGCCTGTCGCCGACCACGGTTTCCCTGGTGATGAACCGCTCGCCGGCCGCCAAGGGGATCCCGCCGGAAACCCAGGAGAGAGTCCGCGCGGCTGCGGAAGAGCTCGGCTACCGCCCGAACTTCATCGCCCGGTCGCTTCGCCGCCAGCGCACCTTTGCGGTCGGCGTCCTCCTGCCGGAGATCAGCGAGGGCTACGCGGCCGGCATCCTCGGCGGCATCGAGGACCAGCTCCTGCAGGAGGGCTACTTCTACCTGGTCGCCGGCCACCACTCGAAGCCCGACCTCTTCGACGATTACTTGCAGCTCCTCACGGAGCGCTCGGTCGAGGGGCTGATCCTGGTCAACACGCCGATCGAGAACGCTCTGGCCCTGCCGACGGTCGCGGTGGCGGGCCACCGCGAGATCGAGGGCGTGACCAACGTAGTGATCGACCACGGGATGGCGGCTCGGCTGGCGCTGGCCCACCTCGCCGAACTCGGCCACCGCCGCATCGCCTTCTTCAAGGGCCACGTGCACTCGGCGGACACCGAATCGCGGTGGCAGGCGATTGTCAGGGCCTCGGCCGATCTGGGTCTTGAGATCGACCCGCGGCTGACCCTCCAGCTCTCCGGAGAACCGGCCGGCGGAGAGTTCTCACCCGAAGAGGGCTATCGCGAGGGCGACGTCTTCGGCCGGAAGCTGCTCGAGACGGGGGCGCCGTTCACGGCGTTGTTCGCGTTCAACGACATCTCGGCGATCGGCGCGATGCGCGCGCTCAGCGAGAGCGGCCTGCGCATTCCCGACGAGGTCTCGGTCGTCGGCTTCGACGACATCCTGAGCGCGGCCTTTCAGAACCCGAGCCTGACCACCGTACGTCAGCCTCTGCACGAGATGGGCCGGCGGGCGGCCGCCGAGTTGCTGCGCAAGCTGGCCGCTCCGGGCGATGAGTCGCCCCCCGCGATCACGATCGAACCGGAACTGGTCGTTCGGGATTCGACCGGTCCGGCACGGGGCGGTGGCTGAAGTCAGGGCCGGGTCGACCCCCCCGGGGGTGGCTGCCGGGCGCACCGTGCCGCTCTACGTGGGCTTCTTCGCCACCGGAGTGGCCACGGTGCTGCTGGGCCCGCTGCTGCCCGAACTGGCCGGAGAGTGGCGCCTGCCGGTCGAGGAGCTCAGGTCCCTCTTCGTAGCCCAGTTCCTGGCCAGCGCCGTTGGCTCGCTCGTCTCGAGTTATCGACTCGGCCTCAGCCTGTTGGTCGGCTACCTGTTGATCGCTCTCGGGCTGGCGCTGCTGGCGATTGCCGACTGGCCGGTCGCCCTGGTCCCGGTGGCCGCGATGGGCCTGGGCCTGGGGCTGGCGATTCCGTCTACCAACCTGTGGGTGGCCCACGCCCAGCCGGCCCGGCGCGGTGCGGCGCTGTCGTCGCTCAACCTGGTCTGGGGCGTCGGCGCGGTCACGTGCCCCCTGCTCTTCGCCGCGCGGCCGCGGGGAATGTCCAGCGACGCGGTGCTGGTTGTCCTGGCGGTGTTCGGCGGAGTGATCCTGCTCTCCCTCGTGGCCATGCGGGGCGAGGCACCGGGCAGGGACATCCCTGCCGAGGCCCCCGAGTCCCGGCGGTCGGCAGGCCGGCGACGGCTGGCCGCCCTCCTCGCGATCGCCGGGATCATGTTCCTCTACGTCGGCATCGAGACCTCGGTCGGCGGCTGGCTGGTCAGCCTGGCCGATCAGATCCAGACCTCGCCCGCCGCCTCGTCCCTCCTGGTCGGATCGGGGTTCTGGGCGGCGCTGCTGGCGAGCCGGGCACTGGCGCCGCTCCTGCTTCGCCGGATGACCGAACCCACCCTGTTCGCGGCCGGCATTCTCCTGGCGGCCGCCGGGCTGATCGGACTCATGGTGGCCCGGACGGCTGCCGGGATCGCGGTTTCCGCCGCCGCAACCGGCGCAGGGCTGGCGCCTCTCTTTCCCCTGGCCCTGTCGTTCCTCGCCGATCTCACCGCCGCGACCCGCTCTCGCGGCACCGGCTGGGTGTTCGCCGTCGCCGGCACCGGCGGCGCGGTGCTGCCCTGGCTGACGGCGCAGCTCGCCGGAGGGCCTGACCGGCTGGCGGCCGGCTTCGTCGCTCCGGTCGGCGGCCTCGTTCTCCTGGCTCTCTGCTTCGGCGTGCTCCGCCGCTTCGAAGACACGCAGCCGGACCACTACTCACCTGACAGCGAAAGTAGACTGACGTGATGATGTTGAGAAGTTCAGGCCGCGCTCCTGCCGGCCCCCCGCGCGCCTGCGCAGCGCGGCCGCGGCGCCGACCCCCGGGTTGCTGGTCCGCGTTGCCGGCGATGGCGTTCTCGGTGCTGGGGCCAGCCTTCGCCCAGGCGCAGGACGCCGAGCCGCCGTCTTTCAGCGAAGTCGTCGACGTTCAGCTCGTCAACGTCGAAGTGTGGGTCAGCGACAGGCGCGGCCGTCCGGTGACCGGCCTGGGTCCGGACGACTTCGAGGTGCGGGAGGACGGCGAACCGGTGACGATCGACTTCTTCAGCGAGGTCACGGATGCCGTCGCCGCCGGTCCGGTCGGAGAGCCCGGTGAGCCGGCGTCCGCGGCGGAACCGGCATCGACGGGCGGGACGGCCGAACCCGCGCATCTCGTCCTCTACTTCGACGAGCTCCATCTCGGTCCGGCCAGCCGCAAGCAGGCGATCGAGGACCTGAGAGCGTTCCTCGACGAGGAGACGTTCCCGGCCGAACGTGTTCTCATCTTCCGCCAGGACCGCGACCTCGTCACCGAGGCCTACTTCGGCTCCAGCCGCGAGGACCTGGACGCGGCGCTCGAGCGCATCGCGGCCTCGCCGGGAATGGGCGGCCAGTCGCAGCAGGCGAAGCGGCTCGCGATACGGCGGTTGAACCAGCTCTGGCAGGACGCGAGGACGCTCGCTTCCGCGGGCAGCAGCCGCCGGAACTCGGCGCCGGCGCCCTGCGGAACGTTCGTGCGCCAGGCGATGCCCGAGGTCGAGAACGCCGCCCACATCGGCCGCGACCGGATCGGCGCGACGCTCGATCACCTGACGACGACCGTCCGCTTTCTGGCCGCGCTGCCCGGCGTCAAGACATTGCTCTACATCAGCGACTCTCTCGAACGGACTCCCGGCAGCGATCTGCGGGACTTCATCACCGGCCTGTGCCCCGCCGGCGACCGGTTCCGCTCGCAGTCGCCGGTGGCGGAACTGTCGGGCGGCTTCCACGAGCTCACCCGTCATGCCAACGCGAACCGCGTGACGGTCTACTCGCTCCAGACCAGCGGCCTCCGCCCGGCGTTCCTGAGCGCGGCGGAGCAGTCCTCGATCGACTTCCAGGGGGCGAACCCCTTCAACAGCTCGGTTCGCGAAGCCGAACGGGACGGCATGGCCGTCCTCGCCGACGAGACCGGCGGCCGCGCCATCTTCAACCGCAACCAGTTCGGCGGCGAACTCGAACAGATCGCCAGCGAGATGGCGAGCTACTACTCGCTCGCCTACCGCCCGCCCCATGGCGGCGACCGCGGGGAACACCAGATCCGCGTGCGGGTCCGGGGCCGGAACGTGCAGGTCCGCCACCGTCGCGGCTACCGCGACAAGAGTTCCGACCAGCGAATGAGCGAGCAGCTCGACGGCGCGCTCTATCTCGGTCTGGTCGAGAACCCGCTGGGCGTGCGGCTGGGCGCGGGCCGCGTTCGCGCGGCCGGCGGCGGCAAGCGGCGGCTGCCCCTCCACGTCATGGTGCCGGCCGCGCAGGTCGCCTTCCTGCCGTTCGAGGACAAGGAGATGGCGCAGATCAGGGTGGAGGTCGCGAGCCGCCACGCCCAGACCTCGAGGGTGGTGAGGGACGAGAAGACCTTCCTGGTGGAAGCGCCCCCGGATCGCGACACGCGCCTTCTCGACCTCGTCTTCAACATCGACATTCCGGACGGCCTGAACCTCGTCGCGGTCGGCGTGCGGGACGACGCCACGCGCGAGACCGCGTTCGTCTCGACCACCCTGGCTGTGGGCGAGGGGGCCGGGAACTGACGTTGAGTTCGATGCACCGCCGAACTGGCTGCGTCTGCTGGGTGCGCGGGTCCGTAGCCGGGGGTCTTCTGACCCCCGGTGAACTTGCGCCGGAGGCGGCGGGAAAGATGCGCCGGCCGTTAGGCCAGCTCCTCTTTGGCGGCCTGGCCCTGGTCCTTGCCGTTACGACGCCGGCGTCGACGCCGGCCCAGGAAGAGCCGCCCGAGGCCGCCATGCAGCGCGCCCTGTCGGAGGCCGAGACCTCGCTCCGCCGCGACGAACCGCAGGCGGCCGAGAGCTGGTACCGGGAAGCGCTGCTCGAAGGCTGGCTGCTGCTCGGTGACCTGCACCGCGCCAACGGCGCCCCGGCCGAGGCGGAGACCGCCTACGAACGGGCCCTCGTCTCCGCCCTCGAAGCGCGCCGCCCGCTGCTCGCCCTCGCCGAACTCGCGCTTGAGCGCGGCGATCCCGACGGCGCGGCGGACCACCTCCGGCGTCTGCTGGCGCGCAGTTCGGGAGACGGTCGCGCCGTGCGGCTCCTCGCCCGGGCCTTCAACGCGAGCGGACAGCCGGAGATGGCGGTGCAGCAGTTGGAGCGGGCCGTCGAGTCCACGCCGGAAGACGTGGAGACCCGCTTCGCGCTCGCCAGCGGCTACCTCCGCCTGGAGCGTCCGGAGGCCGCCGAGAAGCTCTTCCGGGACGTGGCCGCGGAGCGTCCGATTCCGCAGACCTGGATTCTGATCGGCCGGACCTACCGCGACTACGGGGAGTACGGGAAGGCCCGCGAGGCGCTCGAGCGGGCCATCGAGGACGACCCGCGGGTGCCGCGGGCCCGCTTCTACCTGGGGACCGTGGAGCTCCTCGACCGGGGCCGGGGCGCCGTCGAGGAGGCCATCGACCAGTTCAAGGAGGAACGCCGCATCTCGCCCGAGGATCCGGTGAACCACCTCTACCTGGGAATGGTGCTGGTCGATGCCCGGCGCTTCGAGGAGGCGCTGGCCTCGCTGGAGATCGCGGTGGAGTCTCAGTCCACCCGACCCAACGCCCTGCATCATCTGGGCCGCGCTCTGCTCGGACTCGATCGGCCGGCGGAAGCAGCGACCGCGCTCGAGCGCGCCATCGATCTGGCGGAAGGCGGGTACGGGAGCTCGTTCAACGCCAACCAGATGGAGAGCCTCCACTACCAGCTCGCCCTAGCGCTCCGCCGCACCGGCGACGAGGCGCGGGCGCTGCCTCACTTCGAGGGCGCCGAGCGCTTCTCGGTGGCCCTGGCCCAGACCTCGCGCGACCGCATGTCGAACTACCTGGACGGCCACGGCAAGGAACCGTCGGCCGGGGTCGTCGGCTTGTCCGTCTTCAGCGAGACGCCGGTTTCCGGCCTGTCGCCGGAGGTTCGGGCACAACTCGTGCGAACGGCGCGAACGACTCTCGCCCGCGCCTCGTTCAATCTCGGCGTGATGGCGACCCAGGCCCGGCGCTTCACCCGGGCCGCGGGTCATTTCGAGCAGGCCGCCTCGGTCGATCCGGCCTTCCCGAGGGTCCAGTACTCGCTGGGCGTCGCCCGCTTCAACGCCGGGCAGTTCGAGCAGGCGACCTCGCCGCTGTCTGCGGCGCTGGAGCTCCAGCCAGACGACCCCGCGCTGCGACGGATGCTCGCGCTGGCTTGGCTCAATGCCGAGGCCTACGATCGCGCGGCGGAGCTCCTGGCTACCGATCCGGCCCGCGCGGCCGACCGTTCGCTTCAGTACGCCTACGGCCTGGCCCTTGTCCGGAGCGGCCGGAGCGTCGAGGCGCAACCGATTTTCGACCGCCTGCTCGACGAGCACGCCGACTGGCCCGAACTCAACGTGCTGCTCGGCCAGGCGGCGGCCCAGGAAGGCGACTTCGACGCGGCGGTGGAGCACCTGGAGCGCGCCATCGAACTTCGGCCCGGCGTCGCCGAGGCGCAGGCCACGCTCGGCAACATCTATCTCCGCCAGGGCCGCCTCGAGGAAGCCGGCGCCGCGCTGCGCGCCGAACTGGCCTCCCATCCCGCCGACCACCAGTCGCGCTACGTGCTGGCCACCGTGCTGGAGCTCGACAACCAGCCCCAGGCCGCGTTGCGCGAAGTGGAACTCGTCCTCGACGCCGAACCCGACTTCGCCGACGCCCGCTACCTCCGCGGCAAGATCCTGCTCGAGGACGGCCGGGTCGACGAGGCCGCCGCGCAGTTGCTCGCGGCCGCGGAACTGGCGCCGGAAGATCCCAACATCCGCAACCAGCTCGGCCTGGCCTACCAGAAGCTCGGAGACCGCGAGAAGGCCCGAGAGCAATTCGAGATCTTCCAGCGACTCAAGGGAAGGTCCGACCAGTGAACTTCCGCTGGGTGCGCGGGTCCTCTGACCCGCCGGGTGCACGCGTCTTCGTCCGCTGGGTGCGCGGGTCTTCTGACCCGCTGCCGCCGAAGGCGGCCAGAAAGCGCGCCGGCCGAAGGCCGCCTCCTCTCTTCTGCTCGGCGCTCTTCCTGCTCCTCGTTGCGACAACAGCTCTCACAGCCCAGCCCGAAGCCGCCGCGACCGAGTCCGTCCGCCACCTCCTCGACCAGGCCCGCACCCTCGCCGGCCGCAACCAAGCCGAAGCCGCCGCCGAAGCACTCGGCCGGGCCATCTCCCTGGCCCCCAACTCCGAGGACGTCCTCAACGCCTACGCTCGCTTCTCCCTCGCCCGGAGCAACCCGATCCAGGCGATCCTGGCGCTCGAGCCGCTGGCTCGCATGCACCCCGGAGAGGCGGAGTACGCCTACCTGCTCGGCGTGGCCCGCATGCAGGTAGGCGAGATGGCGCAAGCGGCCGAGGTACTCCACGAGGCGGCAGACCTGGATCCGCGTCGAGCCCTGACCCACATCGGCCTCGGGCTGGCCCTCAACCGCGTGGACCGCTTCGACGAGGCCCGGGAAGCCCTGGCCGCGGCGCTGCGGCTGGAGCCCGGCAACGTCGAGGCGCTGGCCGCCCTGTCCGAGGCCGTCGAGGGACTCGGCGACCTGGAAGAAGCGACCGGACTCGCGGAACGGGCGCTGGCGGTCAATCCCGATCACCCGACAGCGCTGGTGACGATCGGAACCGCGCGCGTGAAGGAAGGTCGCTTCGAGGAGGCCCGGGACGCGCTCACTCGAGCGGTCGCCGTCGAGACCCAGTCGATCAAGGGGCACTACCAGCTCAGCCTCGCGCTTGCCCGCCTCGGCGACCGCGAGGGGGCGGAGCGCCACTTGCAGTTCTCCCGCGAGGCCCAGGCCGCGATCGAACAGCACATCGAGCGTCTGCGCGCCCAGCCGCCGCTCGGCTCAAGGACCGAACCTTGAACGGAGCCCGCGTACAAGGAACTCGACCGGTAGCCACTGGGTGCGCCGACGCCCCAGGAACTCGGCCGGCAGCCACTGGGTGCGCCGGCGCCCCCGCCGGCATCCGGCGCGTCAGCGCCGGCCTCCGGAATCCCGCCGCGGCAGCCACGATCGTGCTCCTCGTCTGGCCCATGTCGGCGCGCGCCCAGCCCACCGGCGACGCGCCCCTCTTCCGCGACGTCACCGAGTCCACCGGCATCACCTTCCGCCACAACTCCGCGCCCGAGAAGAAGTACATCGTCGAGTCGATGAGCGGCGGCGTCGGGCTCTTCGACTTCGACCGCGACGGCCTGCTCGACATCTACTTCGTCAACTCCCTCACGGTCGACACCGCGAACGACCCGGAGTCGTCGGACAGCGCGCTCTACCGCAACCTCGGCGACGGCACGTTCAGGGACGTGGCCCCCGAGGCCGGCGTCGCCCACCCCGGCTGGGGAATGGGCCTGTGCATCGCCGACGTCGACGGCGACGGCTGGCAGGACCTCTACGTGACCGGCATCGGCCGGAACCGGCTCTACCGCAACTCGGGCGAGGGCACGTTCACCGACGTGGCGACGGAACTCGGCGTCGCGGCCTCGGGCTGGTCGGCGGGCTGCGGCTTCGCCGACTACGACCGCGACGGCGATCTCGACCTGTTCGTGAGCCGCTACGTGGAGTTCGATCTCGACAACCTGCCGGAGTTCGGCAGCGGCAAGACCTGCGAGTACCGCGGCGTCGCCGTCCAGTGCGGACCGCGCGGCCTGCCGGGCACCTCCGACCTCCTGTTCCGCCAGGAAGAGGACGGCGCCTTCACCGAGGTCGGCGAGGAGGCCGGGGTTCGCGATCCGGACGGCTACTTCGGCCTCGGCATCGCCTGGGTCGATGTGGACGGCGACGGCTGGCTCGACCTCTACGTCGCTAACGACTCGACCCCCAACTACCTCTACATGAACCGCAAGGACGGCACCTTCGAGGAGTCGGGCTTCTTCATGGGCGTCGCGGTGAGCGAGGACGGCGGCGAGCAGGGAGGCATGGGCGTCGCGGTCGGCGACTACGACGGCAGCGGCCGGCTGAGCCTGTTCGTCAGCAACTTCGCCGAGGAGTACAACGCGCTTTACCGCAACGAAGGCGAATACTCGAGCGACGCCTCCTTCCGCTCGAGGACGGGCGCGTCGAGCCTGCCCTACGTCGGCTGGGGGACCGCGTTCTTCGACTACGACAACGACGGCTGGGAGGACCTGGTCGTGGTGAACGGCCATGTGTACCCCCAGCTCGACGGCGCCCGGCTCGGCGCTTCGGCGGGGTACCGCCAGCGCAAGCTGCTCTACCGCAACCTGGGCGACGGCACCTTCGAAGAGGTGGCCGAACGGGGCGGTCCGGCCTTCCTCGAACAACGGGTCAGCCGCGGCCTGGCGATGGGCGACCTCGACAACGACGGCCGGGTGGACCTGGTGATCAACGACCTCGACGGTTCACCGACGGTGCTGCGCAACGAGGCCGGCGGCGGCCACTGGCTGCAGGTCAGGCTGGAAGGCGCTGGCAGGAACACGGACGCGATCGGCGCGGTGATCCGGGTGACGGCTGGCGAGCGAAGCCAGATCCGCAACATCCGCAGCGGTACGAGCTACCTGTCCCAGGACGACTTCCGGCAGCACTTCGGCCTCGGCGACGCCGCCACCGTCGACTCGGTCGTCGTGACCTGGCCCGACGGCTCGACGACGGAGCGCGAGAACGTCGCGGCCGACCAGCTACTGGTCGTGGAGCAGTAGCGCTAACGCTCTCGCGGCGTCATCCAGCGCTTGCCCGAGCTGTGCGGCGCGCTCTGAAGGCCGCGGTTGAAGCCCTTCGACGCGTGCGGATACTCCGGCCCCACGACGCCCCCGGCGCATTCTCCGGCCGGCGGGATCACCCAGTCGCAACCGGGCGTGTTCTCCGGACCGTCCTCCCAGCACTGCCGTAGCGCCTCGAGATCCGCCGCCAGCGAGCCCGGGTCGTGCGGCGGCATGTGCTCGTTCGGATCCCAGAAGTCGCCGGTGAACTCTTCCAGGGTCTCCATGGGCATCCGGTGGCAGCCGAGGCAGCCGTTGCCCTCGATGTGGATCGTCCGCATGTCCCAGTCCGGCGCGCCGACGACGTAGTAGGGCGGGTTCGGGCCCTGCAGAACCGGCACGACGGGCTGTCGCGGGTTCTCGGGAAGCCGCGCGGACTTGATCCAGGGGTTGTGGATGAACGGGTCCGCCTGGTGGCAGCGGACGCACTGGATTTCTCCGGCAGGCATGTACGCGTCGTCGAACTCCGGGTCGTCGGGGCCCGGCAGCACGCCGAGCAGCCGGTTGTTCTCGCCGACGGAGGTCCACGGACTGTTGTCGCCGGACTCGAAGAAGCAGGTGGCGCCCGTCTCATAGTTGTAGCCGATCATCTGGACCGAGTCGCCGATGTCCACGTTGAAGACGTCGTCACGTCCGTCGTGGCGGCAGAAGCTCACCCAGACGACCTCGGGACGCGGCGAGCCGTCGGCGTTCCTGCCCGCGTGGCGCTGGAGGCTCGAGCCGGGCATGCAGTCGCCGATCTGGAGACTGCCGTCGTCACAGGCGTGAAGCCCCGGGTCCTCGAAGATCTCCTCGCCGTCCTGCCGGATCCGGATGCGTGCCCCCTGGCCGCAGTCGACCGTCGGCGCCACGCCGAGGTGCGGCTCGCACATCGCCGCGTAGGCGCTGGCGCTCTTCGGCATCGGCGGGTTCGCGCCCTCGGGGACGCACTGTTCCGCGGACTGGCCCTGCGCAAGGCCCGGGCCGACGATGAGAAGCAGGGCGGTGAGTGCTCGCACGCCCTACATCTCCAGCGCGACTTCCTTCTTCGCGTTCGACTCCAGCGACTGCACCTTGCGCTTCAGGTACTTGTTGAGCTGCCGGTCGTAACGGCTCGTGGCGCCGGCGTGGCGGGCGCGCACGTAGGGCTCCCAGCGGGCTTCGCCGGCCGCGTCGACCTGGTCGCCCATCACGGTGACGCGCTGGATGATGCGCTCCTCGTTGAAGTCGTTCAACACGAAGTGCTGCGTGCAGCGGTTGTCCCACATGGCGAGCGTGCCCTGCCGCCAGCGGTAACGGACGGTGAAGCGCGTGTTCGTCGCCCAGCGGGTCAGGTAGCCGAGCAGGTGGTCGCTCTCCTCGTGGCTGAGCTCTACGATGCGGCGCGTGAAGTGCTCGTTGACGAACAGCGACTTGCGGCCGGTCTCCGGGTGGACGCGGACGACCGGGTGGATCGTCATCTTCTCCGGCTTGCCGTGCGGCGTCGCGTCGTGCAGCGCGGTCAGCCCCTCGCAGAGCTCCTGCAGCGGCGCCGACAGCTCCTCGTAGGCCCTGTACATGTTCGCCCACATCGTGTCGCCGCCGACCTCCGGGCACTTCACCATGTTGAGGATCGCCATCACCGACGGGCTCTCCTGGAAGCTGATGTCGCTGTGCCACTCGTCGGCGACGCCGCCGCGGGTCGCGACCAGCTCGAAGACCTCCGGGTGGTCCAGGAACGGGTTGTTCAGGTGGGGGTGCCCCTCCAGCTCGCCGAAGTGCCGGCCGAAGGCGACGTGCTGGGCCACGTCCAGATGCTGATCGGGAAAGAAGAGGACCTGATGATCCAGCAACAGGCCGCGGATCGTGGCGGCTTCCTCGGGGCCGGCTTCCGCCAGCGGCAGATCGTGGACCTCGGCGCCGAGGGACCCGGAGAGACGGACGACTCGATGACTCATGGGAGTTCTCCTGCGGTTTGGAGTAACGAGGCTATCTCTAACGAGCGGCTGTTGTGCCTCCGACAACGTCGACGGACCACACTGGGTGCGCCGGCGTCCCCGCCGGCTGCCGCCGTAGGCGGCTTCAACACGCGCCGGCCGCAAGGCCGGCTCCGCTGCTTCGATGCCGTGCGTCGCTAGAATGTCATTTCGATGATGCAATCACCGATTTGACACAAGTGGCCCGGCGAAGCAGACTTCTCCTGCCATGATCTCCCGCCACATCACCCCCGCGTTGAAGCGCGCCGCGGAGGACTATCCCGTCGTGACGCTGACCGGGCCGCGACAGTCGGGGAAGACGACCCTGGTGCGAGCCGTCTTCCCCGAGCACCGGTATCTGTCGCTTGAATCGCCGGACGTGCGCGCGCGGGCCCTCGCGGATCCGCGCGCCTTCCTGGCTCAGGCGGACCGCATGATCCTCGATGAGATCCAGCGAGCGCCCGAACTGCTCTCGTACATACAGGGGCTCGTCGACGAGGACCTTCGCGGCGGCCGGTTCATCGTGACCGGGTCGCAGAACATCCTCCTTCTCAGGTCGGTTTCGCAGACGCTCGCGGGCCGGACGGCGTTGCTCGTCCTGCACCCGTTCTCGCTGGCGGAGCTGCGCGGCCTGCCGTCGCTTGAGCCGTTGAGCCTGGATCAGCCGGCGGCCGCGGACGGCCCCGGCGGGAGGAAGCCAGCCGGGGCCGGGCCGCTGACCGCCGATGCGCTCTGGGACACCCTGGTCACGGGCTTCTTTCCGCCGATCCATGACCGCGGTGTCCCGGCCGGCGAGTGGTTGGCCGACTACTTCCGCACCTACGTCGAGCGCGATCTGCGTGAAGTGACGCAGGTGCTCGACCTGCGGCAGTTCGAGACGTTCATGCGGCTGGCGGCCGCGCGGACGGCATCCGAGCTCAACCTGAGCGGCCTGGCTGGCGACGTCGGCGTGACGCAGCAGACCGCTCGCCGCTGGTTCACCGCGCTCGAGATCGGTTACCTGGCGACCGCGCTTCCCCCGCATCACGCCAACTACCGGAAACGCCTGCGCAAACGCCCACGGCTGCACTTCCTCGATACGGGTCTGATCTGCTACCTGCTTGGCATTCGGGACGGCGTGACGCTGGAGAGCCACCCCCTGCGCGGCGCGATCTTCGAGTCCTTCGTCGTGGCGGAGCTCATCAAGGCCTTTTCGGCGACACGACGCGACTCGCCGCTATTCTTCTGGCGGGACGCCGCCGGGCATGAGATCGATGTTCTTCTCGATGCCGGCGATCGCCTGATTCCGATCGAGGTCAAGTCGGGCCGCACCGTGGCCGCGGACGCTGTTGCAACCCTCGAATGGTGGACGTCGATTCCCGCCAATCCCAACCGGGGCGGCGTTCTGGTTCACGGCGGCGACGACAGCTTCGACCTGAAGGGCTTCAGGGTCCTGCCGTGGTTCCTGACTACTGCAGGAGAGTGAACCGGGCCATCATGGCGACCAGCAGGGCCATGGCGGCCATCATCGAGCGGATAGACCACTTCATCGTCGAGTACTCGGCGGCTCGGGCCCTGTCCTGTTGCTCCAGTCGGCTGAGCACCAGCTCTTTGAGGCTCGCGATCTCGGCTAGAACCTCCCGGGTCGGATCGTCGATCTTCTGTGCCAGCAGATCCCTGGTCCTGCAGGTTCTCCGTCCGTTCATCGTCGCTGGATTCTACTTGCTCCATAGCTACTTCCGTCCCCCGGCGCTCCTGTGCACCCTGCGCCTAGACTGTCCGTCATGCGAAACCAGCTCGGCCTTGTCGCCGTCGCCCTTGCCGTGGGCGTCGTGTCCTGCTCGGAGCCCGCGGAGCAGGACGAGCGTCCCCGCGTGGAGGCCGACGGCACCGTTCACGTCCCCGCGTTCGATCTGCCGGAGACCTCCTACCTCAGCGAGGAGTCGCGGGCGGCGATGAAGCACTTCCGCGAGGTCTACGGGCCGGAGTTCGGCACCTTCTCCGAGGGCTGCGCGAGTCTGAACGACGTGGCCTCTGACCTGGACGCGGTGCGCGCCGCCCGCCAGTGCGTGGCCGAGGGCTACTACGAGACCGCCATCTACCAGGACACCGTCGCGAAGCATCCCGTGGAGATCACCGCGGAGACGATCGCGGGCGTGTACACCGAGGTGTTCGTTCCCGAGCGGGGCGTCGCCGAGGAGAACACGAATCGTCTGCTGATCAGCATCCACGGCGGCGGCTTCCGGGTCGGCGCCCGCTACTTCAGCCATACCGAGGCGATGCAGGTCGCCGACATGGGCGGCTACAGGGTGATCAGCCCCGACTACCGGATGGCGCCGGAAACCACCCACCCGGCCGGCGTCGAGGACGTCATCGCCGTCTACAAGGCGATGCTAGAGGACTACGACGCCTCCAGCATCGGGATCTACGGCTGTTCGGCCGGCGCCATGCTGACGGCGCAGACGGTCGCCTACATGCTCGAGAACGACCTGCCCCTGCCGGGCGCCATCGGCCTCTTCTGCGCCGGGATACCGACGACCGACGGCGACACGCCGGGCGTCTTCAAGATGGGCCGTAGCGAGAGCGCTTTCCTGGTGTCGGCGTTGGGCGGCTTCCCGCGTCCGGTCGAGCCGGCGGAGCCGCCCCAGCCGAGCGGCTACTTCCGCAGCGTCGAAGTCGGCGACCCCGTGGTCGCTCCCGGCGACCACGACGACGTGCTAGCCCGCTTCCCGCCTGCGCTGCTCATCAGCGGCACCCGCGACTTCGCCCTGGGCGGCGTGCTGGCGAGCCACAACAAGCTGGTCAGCCTTGGCGTCGAGGCGGACCTGCACGTCTGGGAGGGTCTCGGCCACGCGACCTTCGCGTTCAACCCCCGTCTGCCCGAGTCGGACGAAGTGCACCGCGTGATCGTGCGGTTCTTCGACCGGCATCTGTCGCGGTAGAAGAGGTCAGTTTTACCAGTAGATGTACTCGTCGTCCGGCGCGTCCGGATCGAGCAGCGTCTTGTCGATGTTGATCGGGGTCCGGGCGGCCCACGGCCAGATCGGCGTCGCCTGTTCCTTGTTGTGTTCGGCGAGGAGCTTCTTGAGGGCCGCGACCCGCTCCGGCTCGGCCTCGGCGAGGTTGTGCTGCTCGGTCGGGTCCTTCTCCAGGTTGAAGAGCCAGACCTTCCCGGGCGGCTCGCTGATCTGGAGTTTCCAGCCGTCGGCGAGGACGACCTCGTAGCCGCCGGTGCGCCAGAAGAGACGGTCGTGCGGCGCGCCTTCGGCCTTGCCCAGAACGTGCGGCACCAGGTCGACGCCGTCGATCGTCCGGTCGCCGGGCAGGTCGACTCCCGCCGCGGCCGCCGCGGTCGAGAAGATGTCGAAGCCGTGGACCGGAGCTTCGTAGACCTGGCCGCCGTCGAGGCGGGCCGGCCACTTCAGGAGGTAGGGCACATGGATACCGCCCTCGAAGAAGCTGATCTTCCAGCCCCGGAAGGGCTCGTTGACGCGCGGCAGGCCGATGTAGGCCGGCGCCCCGTTGTCGGAGGTGAAGAAGACGAGCGTGTTCTCTTCGAGGCCGTTCTCGCGCAGCGCCTCGAGCACCCGGCCGACGCTGCGGTCGAGCGAGCGCACCATCGCGGCGTAGACCCGCAGGCGATGCTCCTCGATGTGGGACAGCGCCTCGTAGTCGGCGCGCAGCGCCTGGAGCGGCGTGTGCACCGCCCAGTGCGCCAGGTAGAGGAGGAAGGGCCGGTCCTTGTTCGCCTCGATGACCTGGACCGCCTGGTCGGTGTAGTAGTCGGTTAGGTACCCGCCGGGTTCGAAGGCCGGGCTGTCGTTGAACGAGGCCTCGAAGCGCGAGAAACGCCACAGGAAGCGGTCGATCCCGTCGAACTCCTGCTTCGAGTTGACGACGTTCGGGTCGTCCTCGGGCAGGTACAGACCGCTCCTCATGAGCAGGCTCTCGTCGAAGCCCTGCTCGTGGGCTCGCATGCCGTTGCCCGTGCCGAGGTGCCACTTGCCGATGTGCACGGTGTGGTAGCCGGCCGGCTTCAGCAGCTCGGCGAGGGTGATCTCGGACGGCGGCACCCCCTTGTCGGCGAGGGGAACCGAAGCCCCTTCGTCGTTGGCGCTCGTCTTCCGGAGCCTGCCTTCCTGGTTCGAGAGCTGGGGCACCATCGTGGCGAATCCCGGCGGCGTCGGCGTGAACTCGAAGCCGAAGCGGGTGCCGTAGCGGCCGGTCATCAGCGCGGCCCGCGACGGAGCGCAGGTGCCGTTCGCGGAGTAGCCGTTGGCGAAGTGAACGCCGTCCCGGGCCAGCGAGTCGATGTTCGGGGTCGGCACCGTGCCGCCCGCGACGCCGCCACCGAGCCAGCTCAGGTCATTCCAGCCCAGGTCGTCGGCGAGGATGACGACGATGTTGGGCGGCCTCTCTCCTGCTGGCCGGCCCATGGGGTCGGTGCCCGACTGCCAGTCGATCGTTTGCGTTGGACCGATCTCGGCGGGCTGCCGCTGCTGGGGTGGCTGGGTCGCTTGGGGCGTGCTCTGCCGGTAGGCAACCGCGCCCGCGGCGGCGGCCGCGAAGGTCGCGGTGAGCCCGAGGGCGACCAGGCCGCGTCGTGCGCCGCATCGATTCATCATTCTTGTCCTTTCGAGTGGTTGGGGCGGTAGCCTACGAGATCAACGCGATGGGTCCTCACCGGCGGCGCGTGAGCTTGATGGCAAGGACCGGTTGATGCCTCGGAGCATGATCCGGTACCATCCCTCTTCGCCAACCCAACATCGCCCCGGTGCCCGGTCGGACATTGGAGGAGGTTCGTCCCCAGGCGATGCCGGAAAGCGGAGAACCACATGCACCGCATAGCGCTGCCCCCTGCCGTTCTCTTCATCTGCCTTCTGTTTGCCGTCACGACTGCAACACATGTGCAGCCAGCGGCGGCACAGAACAGCTCCTCCAGGATCGCCTTCGTATCCAATCAGGACGGCAACCCGGAGATCTACGTCATGAACGAAGGTGGCTCCGACCTGACGCGGCTGACCAACGATCCGGGCTTCGATGGCGCCCCGACGTGGTCGCCCGACGGCACCCGGATCGCATTCGCATCATCTCGCAACGACAACGCCGACATCTACATCATGAACGCCGACGGCTCCAACGTCGTCCGTCTCACGAGCCACGCGGCCAACGACGGCGGCCCCTCCTGGTCGGCCGACGGCTCGATGATCGCCTTTGATTCGAATCGCAGCGGCAGCTCTCAGGTGTGGCGTACCAACGTCGACGCCGGAAACTGGGGATACAACCTCACGCAGCTCACCGAAGACCATCCTTTGGGGCGCGTAAACAACTTCGTCGCCTGGTCGCCCGACGGTTTGTGGATCGCCTTCGAAGCCGACCGTGACCGCGACGACCCGGAGATCTATCTAGCCAACGCCGTCGATGGCACCAACCAGCAGCGATTGACGTTCACTCGTGCTCTTGACGAGGTCCCCAGTTGGACACCCGACGGCAGGCAGATCGTCTACTCCACCGATCGCGACGGGGCACCGCAGAACGGCAACTATGAGATCTACATCATGAACGTCGATGGCTCCGACAAGCGCCGTCTGACCACCGCCCCAGGTGCCGACTCCAACCCTTCGGTGTCGGCCGACGGCACCCGGATCGCCTTCGATTCTTCGCGCGGCGGAGGGAGGGAGATCTATGTCATGAACCTGGATGGCTCCAATCCGATTCGACTGACGGGCACAGGAATCGAGAGGTCTGACGGCAGCAGAGCCATATCCAACAGCAACCCCGCCTGGTCACCGTTCTAGGCGGGCTCAGGGCTAGGAGCTACCGCTATTCCTCGATCAGCATGGCGCGCGCCGGGGCTTGCGTGTCGGGCGGATCGTCGAAGCGCTGCACCGAGAGATAATCGACACCAATAAGACGGATGCCGCTCCCGGCATCCGAATCAGAGAGAGGGAGCGTTCGAACCCATGAAAAGAGGCCGACTTGCGTTGCTCGTCCTTGTCCCGATGTTCCTTGCCGTTCCGGCGTTTGCCGAGGACGGAGACAAAAAGGTGAAAGCCGCGCACGAGAACCTGCCGGCCGACTCGCTGAACGACGATCTCGGCATCACGGTGCCGGTGCCGGCGAGCCACCCGGGCCGGCGCTACCCGGCGGAACACGAGTTCCCGACCGGTCCCGCGATCGGCGAGCGCCTGCCCGAGTTCGAGCTGCCGAACCAGGACGGCGAGTTGATCGACTTCCACGCGGACCGGGGCGACTCGAAGGCGGTCGTCGTCTTCTACCGCTCCGCCGTCTGGTGACCGTACTGCCGCACGCAGCTGGTCGAGCTGCAAGAAAACCTGGAACTCTTCGACGCCGAGGACATCAAGGTCTACGGCATCAGCTACGACACGCAGGAGCAGTTGAAGACCTTTGCCGAGGATCGGGACGTCACCTACGACCTGCTCTCCGATGCCGACTCGGCGGTCATCAAGCGCTTCGGCATCCTGAACACGACGATCGACCCCGACTCGGATGTGCTCAACCGGGCGACCCAGAAGGGCTTCTACGGCATTCCCTTCCCGGGCGTCTACGTCACCGACCGTGATGGCCGGGTGGCGGAGAAGTTCTTCCACCGCCACTACGCGACGCGCACGTCGGCCGGAACGATTCGCGACAGCGCGATCGGCCGCATCCTCGCCAGGCACGAGGCGCCGACCGCCGAGCTGGGCGACGAGCACGTCGAAGTGTCCGTCTTCCTCGCCGACGAGGCGCTCAGGTTCGAGTACGCAAGCACCCTCCACGTGCGTTTCGAGGTCGCCGACGGCTACCACATCTACGCCGATCCCCTGCCCGAGGGCTTCATCGCATCGACGGCGACCGTCGTGCCGACCAAGGGCGTGCGGCTCGGAGAGCCGGTCTACCCGCCGACCCGAAAGCGTGAGTTCCCCCAGCTCGGCGTGACGCTCAACGTCTACGAGGAAGGCGCGACCGACATCGCCATCCCGATCGCGCTGAACTCCGAGATTCTCAACTGGCCGATTCGGGAGAAGCCGACCTCGATCGAGATTCCGGTCGACGTCGTCTACCAGGCCTGCAGCGAGACGGTCTGCTACGTGCCGAAGGAAGAGACGGTCACGATCGAGGTGCCGATCGAACCGCTGGTCATGCCGGGTCGCTAGGCGCCGCCAGGATGAGCCTCATCCTCTACGGAGCCCCCCTCTCTCCCTTCGTTCGAAAGGCGGATGCCTTGCTGCGCGAGAAGGGAGCGCCCTTCGAGCTCGAGAGCGTGAACATCATGCCGATGCCCGACTGGTTCAAGGAGATCAGTCCGGCGCGTCGCATTCCGGTGTTGCGCGACACGGACGTCGGCGAGGAAGGTCCGCCCGGCACGATCCCGGATTCGTCGGCGATCTGCGCCTACGTCGAGCAGAAGTTCCCGGAGCCCGCGTTCTATCCGGCGGACCCCTACGAACGGGGCCGCGCGGTCTGGCTGGAGGAGTACTGCGACACCGAGTTGGCCATGGCGATCGGCCTCGGGATCTTCCGTCCGATCCAGTTCAAACGCTTCATGGGCGAGGAGCCCGATGTCGACGCGGCCAGGAAGACGTACGCGGAGCGGCTTCCACGGCGCCTCGACTATCTCGAGGGCGAAGTCGGCGACGGCCCGTTCCTGGTTGGAGACGCGCTGACGATCGCGGATATCTCGCTCGCGTGTCAGATCGCGCAGTTCGAGTTCGTCGCCGGGCCGCTCGACGCGTCGCGGTGGCCCGGAGTGGCCGGCCTCGTCGAGCGTTTGACGCAGCGGGACAGCTTTCAGCCGTGCCTCACGATCTGCCGGAAGATCGTGAGGCAGGAGCCCATCGATCTGACGGCGGCTTGATGACCGACAGCCGGGTCTTCCCGGTGGGAGTTCAGATGCCGGCGCCAGGCCGACCGGGCGCGCTTGGCGCTGACCGCTGTCAGGCCGACCGTTGCGGCTGGCGGAGAGTCCGCCGCGTCGGGGGGCGGCGCTTCGTGGTCTTGAAACGGCCCGCGAACAGCAGGTCCGCCTCGCAGTCGTCCGCGAACGGATGACCGTCGCCGTAGACGCAACGGCGATACAGGTAGTCGGGCGCGATGTCGTAGGCAGTCATCGGATCGTTCGGATCGGTCCTCGGCCAGACGAGCGTTCCCTGCTCGCGGTCGATGCGGACCTGGCGGAACATCTCCGGCTTCCTCAGCGCTCTGATGATCGGGCCGTTCAGTCGGGTCATCGTCAGAGTCAGGTCCAGGGCGCCTTCCGCGCCGTCGGTGAACTTCACCCACAGCTTGTAGCCGCCTAGATGTTCCACCGCCACCGGCCTTGGCTGCGAATCCGGCCATTCCGGCAGATCCGCTGACTTCAACGGCAGGTACTCGGTGGTCGCGACACCCATCTCCTTCACCTCAAGTGCGCTCTCGTTCGCGTTGTGCTCTTCTGAGCGCCAGCCATTGATCCAGGAGACGATCTTCGTGTTCGCGAATCCAGCGGCGGACGCTGCGTAGTTGCCGTACGGTCAGGTTCGTGGTGCCCAGGACCTCGCCGGACGCGATGCTGACCTTGCTGAACCTGCGATTGTAGCGCGGATGAACGTGGGGATCCGGGCCGTGGTCGTTGGCGAACATGTGCAGCGTTATCTTGCCTGTACGGCCGACGAGAGGCATTTCTTGACGGAGACCGGGCAGCCCTTCATGGACTAGGACGAGTTCCGGTCCTCGTTCTTCGCGGTCGGGCCGGCTGGTCAAGGACTGGTGAGCTCGCGAACCGGAACGCCCGTTGATGCGTGGAAGCAGGAGCGGGTACGATCGATCTCCGCGCAGCCCGGCACGCGAAGTACGAAGAGGGAGCGCCCGACCCATGACGGAACGCCGGATCGTTCAGGCCGAAACCCGCGGACGGTCGGTGACGGGATGAAGACCTCACAGTGGATCCTGCTCGCGACGATCATCGTCCTGCTCGGCTGTGCGCCGGCCGAGGAGGCCGCGGAACCGCCGGCGCAGCGACCGCCCAACGTCGTGCTCGTCGTCGCCGACGACCTCGGCTGGCGCGATGTCAGCTTCAACGGCGGCGACATCGCGACTCCCCACATCGACCGCATCGCCGCGGAGGGCGTCAGGCTCGATCGCTTCTACGTGGCGCCGATCTGTTCGCCGACCCGCGCCGGCCTGATGACCGGCCGGCATCCGATCCGCTACGGGATGATGCGCGGCGTCGTCATGGGGTACCACGACTACGGTCTCGATCCCGAGGCGACTCTCATCCCGGAGGTGCTTGCCGAGGCCGGCTACGAGCAGCGCGGCCTCGTCGGCAAGTGGCATCTGGGCCTGTCGCGCAGGGAGTACCACCCCCTGGAGCGCGGCTTCACGCGCTTCGTCGGCCACCTCGGCTGGGGCTTCGACTACTTCACGCACGAGCGCTACGGCGAGGTCGACTGGTTCCACGACGAGGAGTCCGTCGACGAGCCGGGTTACAGCACGGATCTGATCTCCGAGCACGCGGTCCGCTTCGTCCGCGAGCACGCCGGCGGCGACGCGCCCTTCTTCCTGTTCGTGCCGTACAACGCGCCGCACTCACCCTTCCAGGCGAAGGAAGAGGATCTACCGCTCTACGCGGACCTCGAGCCGGTGCCGATCGAGGCGGTCGTGGGCCCGGGCGTGCCGCCGGAGGAGTACGAGTGGTTCGGCGGTCACGCGATGAGCCGGGCGCGCCTCGAGGACGTGGATGGCCGCCTCCGTAACCGCAGGATCACCGGCGCGATGGTCCACGCGATGGACGCCGGCATCGGCCGCATCCTCGATGCCCTGGACGAGGCCGGCGTGGCGGACGACACTCTGGTGTGGTTCTTCTCGGACAACGGCGGCGACACCGGCATCGGCGAGAACCGCCCGTTTCGCGGCTCCAAGGGCAACGTCTTCGAAGGCGGCATCCGGGTCGCGGCGGCGGCTCGCTGGCCCGCCGGCGGGGTGAGCGGCGGCGGCTCGATCGACGCGCCGCTCAACTATCTCGACGTGTTGCCGACGCTGATGGAGGCCGCGGCCCTTTCCGACCGTCCCGACCTCGAGCTGGACGGCCGCGATGCCCTGCCGGCGCTTCGGGGCGGCGACGTCGCCGGCGACCGCGACTTCTACTCCTGGTGCGCCCAGTTGAGCAACGAGCGCGAGCAGCTCATGGCGATGGAAGGGGACTGGAAGCTGATCGTGATCGGCCCCGAGCCGCTCGACCGCGCGGCGCTCGCCGAATCGCAGACCATGCTCTTTCACCTCGGAGACGATCCCGGCGAGCAGAACGACCTGTCGGCCGAGCACCCGGAGATCGTCGCGCGCCTGACCGGGAAGGCGCTTGCGTTTCGCGCCCTGCAGCCGGAGGAGCATGTGCCGATTTTCTGGGAAGGTCGTGACGGGTTCGTGGCGCCGCCGAGGTGGCGGCTCGCGGAGTGACGATCACGCCTCGCCGGAACATCCAAAGGAGAAGCCGAAGTGAATGACCGGTCTTGGTTGATGGCTGCGATAACCGCAGGAGTGCTCGCTGCGGCAGTCGCCGGAGGCGGTGCCGCGGCGCAGGACGCGAACGGCGAGACGGCGCGCCCGGTGTCGGCCTTCTTCGGGTTGGACAACGCCCTGCCGGCCGGGGCGAATCTCCTCTGCCAGGGCGCGGCCGGGCAGGACGGCATGCCGGTCGTGCTGTCCCATACCGTGGACGCGGAGACCTTGCAGCCCGGGGACTTCCGGATCGTCACGCAGTCGGGGTCTGAACGCACTCCCCACTGCCTGACCCTCAGGCCGGCCGGCGATCCAGGCGAACTCAGGACCGTGCTCCTCATCGGCGAGTTCGGCAACGCGGACGACGACCCACCGGTGAAGGTGCTCGTTGTCGACGATCTGCTTTCGGATGGAGTAACTGGCGAGCCGGTGAACTTCCGCGGCACGGAGACTGATGTCACGCCGCTCGATGCCGGGCCCTCTCTGGTGCTGGCGGAGGTCGTACCCGAGGACCGATTGTCAACGGAGAGCCGGGGGACCGCCTGCCCGGAGGGCATCCAGCAGGTGGTCCGGGCGACCTGGGCCGGAGGCGTACGACTTCCGAATGGCGACGAACCTGGCGACGCCGAGCGCGCCCTCTATCGCGTGACCGTGGAGCGCTCGGACGGTTCGAGTGACGAGATCGCTCCGGCGGCCCTCGCGGATCTGGGGGACCGGGACAACAACCATCTTCTGTGCCTCGACACGTCCGCCCCGGCGGTCTCGGTCAGCTTCCCGGGCGGCCATCTGGTCGACCCGAATCAGGACCTGAATCCCGACACGCAGGTCGACGTGAACAGGGCTTCGTCGGAGGTGCCCTGACGACGGGGACGCTGTGCTAAATTGCGCGGCCCTGCGCACGCGTGGCCCGTTCGTCTAGGGGTCTAGGACGCTGGCCTCTCACGCCAGTAACACGGGTTCGAATCCCGTACGGGCTACCAGCGCGCGTCCAGGTGGTTGCCCTCGGCGAGTTCGGAATCACACCTTCCGGCCGTGGTGTTAGGTTGCCGTAGTGTCTCTTCGACGCGGCATGTTCCGGCGCGCCTGCTGGCTGGTAGCAGTCGCGGTGGCCCTCGTGCCGCTCGCACCGGTCCGGGCGCAGGCCGACGACGAGCCCGAGACGGAGATCCTCTCTCGGGGGGAGGGGAGCATCATCGTGGGCCGGCAGCGGGCGCCGCTGCCCTGGGCGGAGTCCTCGTTCGGCCCGCTGGTAGCCCTCGAGCCGGTTGTCGAGGTCCTCGGAGGCGAGCTGGAGGTCGGTCCCCTGGGCGAGGCGCACACGCTGCGGGTCGCCGGTCGCGAGGTCGTGCTTGGGCCGCTGGGCCGGGTCGTCCTGGTGGACGGCGAGATGCACACGCTGTCGATCAGGCCGTGGCTCGAGCCGGAGCCGGCGCTTCCCGAGCACCTGCGGCCGAAGGACGAGTCCGACGACGAGGCGGACGAGGCAGCGGCTGCCGAGGACGCGGATTCCGACGAGGCGGCTGCCGACCTGCTGTCCACTGAGCTGCCGCCGTGGCACCTGTACGTGCCGGTAGACGCGCTGGCCCGCGCCTGGCCGGCGGAGCAGGGCTACCGGTTCGACTTCGATCGAAGACGGGGACGCCTGGAGGTCTCGAGAACAGGCGAGCGCCGGCTCGCGGTCGAGGTCGACCGCGTTCACGATCTTGGCGCGACGACGCTTGTAGTGACTTTCTCGGGCCGGCCCCGCTACCGCGTCGACGAGTACCGCGGCGGCGTGCGGCTCCGATTGCTGAGCGGCGTCCTGGAGCCGCGGCCGCGCGTCCGGCTGAACGATCCTCTCGTCCGCTGGCTGGAGGTGCGCGAGCGCTCGGTCGACATCGGTCTGGCGCCGCGGGCCGAGGCGTCGGAGCCGTACATCCTCGGGCGGCCGCCGCGGGTGCAGCTCGTCATGGACATCACCCGGGACCGGATAGGGCGCACGCCGCGGGCCCTCTCCCGGCGCGACGAGGAAACGGGGGAGTTCCGCATCGTGCTCGACCCGGGCCATGGCGGTGGGGACACGGGCGTGTCGTCGCCGTCCGGCGTCGCCGAGAAGGATCTGGTTCTTGCGATCGCGCAGGAACTGAGAGCGCACCTGGCGAACACTCTGGGCGCGCGGGTCGTGCTGACCCGAAGCGGTGACAGCGACGTGACGCTCGAGAACCGGACCGCGGTGGCGAACCAGCGCCGGGCCGATCTGTTCCTGTCGCTGCACGTGAGTCCGGACTCCCCGTGGGCTTCGGACGACGGGTTTCAGACCTACGTCCTCGATCCGCCGCCGGCTCTCTTCGAGACGGTCGACGAGGAAGGCTCGGAAAGCGGGCCGATCGACGATGCCGACTGGGGCGAGCCGGTCGGAGAAGAGAGTCCCGAGGAGGACGCTTTCGACCCTGACGCTCTCGAGGAGGGCGTGTCCGGGGAGGACCCGTTCGACGATCCGGGCGACGGGAACCAGGACGACGAACGGGAGATCCCCGTTGCCGTCCCGGCGCTCGAACCGTGGGAGCGGGTGCAGGACGGTCAGCTCGAACGAAGCGGACTCCTGGCGCGGCTGATCCAGAGTCATGTCAGCGACGCGCTCGAGCAGCCGAACCGCCGTGTCGGTCGCGCTCCGCTGCGCGTGCTGACCGGAGCTGCGATGCCCGCTGTTCTGATCGAACTCGGTTCGCTGGGTGGCGACGAGGAGGAAGGGACGCCGCTGCTCGACAGGTCCCACCGTCAGGTCCTGATCGAAGCGATCGGGAGGGCGATCCGCCTCTATCGTGGCGTCTCCGCGAGTCGTGCCGAGACCGCACCCGAGGGTGTGGGATCGTGATCCGCCCGCGGCTGGGCCGTTGCTCGGTCGTCGTCCTGGTGCTCCTGGCCGGTTGCGGCGGCGCGGGCGAGGACGGGGAGGGCGACGGGGAGATGGAACTCGTGGCGCCGGGCGAGGACTTCCTCGCCACCCTGTGCTTCCCGAGCACCCTCGGGTCGCTTCGCTGCGACCGGCGACCGGTCCGTGCCGAAGAGAGCGTGGAGGAAACGGCTGCCGTCATCGTCGAAGCGTTGATGGCGGGGCCTGAGGAAGCGGAGGCCGTGGACCCGGTTCCCGTTTCCGCCGATGCGGATGAGGACGGCGAGCCGCCGGAGCCCGGCGAAGAGCTGTTGCCGGCCCTGCCTGCCGGGGTTCGTCTGCTGGCGGTGGAACTGATCGACGGAGTCGCCTACGTCGACCTGACGACCGTCGACGCCGGTTCCGGAACGGGGGCGGTCCGCGCGGCTGGCCGGTCGGCGTTGGTCCTGGAACGGCCGGCGATGGGACTGACCGAGGAACTCCTCGCCGTCTACAGCCTGGTGAACAGTCTGACCGCGAACAACCTGGGGGTGGACCGCGTGGTGCTCATGTGGAACGGCGAGCAGCGGCCGACGTTCGCCGGTCACGTCGACACGACCCGTCCCCTGATGGCCGACCTGTCGCGGAACGCGGAGCCGGCGGGCGGCATCTGACGGTGTCCGGTTCCGAGCCCCTGATCGGCGTCTTCGATTCGGGCGTCGGCGGCCTCACTGTGGTCGCGGCGCTTCGAAGGCGCCTGCCCGCGGCGTCGATCCTCTACCTCGGCGATACCGCGCGGCTGCCCTACGGCACGAAGTCGCGGCGGACGGTGGCGCGCTACTCGCAGGCCAACGTGAACTTCCTGGAGCGGCGCGGCGTCGACGCCCTGGTCGTCGCCTGCAACACGGCGTCGGCGATGGCGCTCGAGGACCTGGACGTGCGGACCCCGCACTGGGGCGTGCTGGAGCCTGGAGCGTCGGCGGCGGTGGCGGCCGCCGGCCGGCACGTCGGCGTGATCGCCACGGAGTCGACGGTCCGGTCGGGCGCCTACGAGCAGGCGATCCGACGATTGGACCCGGAGCTGCGGGTGAGTCAGCAGGCCTGCCCGCTGCTCGTGCCCCTGGTCGAGGAAGGCTGGGAGGACGACGGGATCACGGAACGGATCGTTGCCCGCTACCTCGATCCGCTGCTCCGCGCGGAGATCGACACCCTGCTCCTCGGCTGCACGCACTATCCGCTGCTGCGGAGCGTGCTGGCGCGGGTCTGCGGGCCGGGCGTGACCCTGGTGGACTCGGCAGAATCGACGAGCCTGGCTGTGGAGAAGCGGCTTCGGCGGGCCGGCTGGGGTGGCGGGAGTGCGGCGCGCAACCCAAGTGTGAGACTCTTCGCCACCGACGCGGGTTCCCGGTTTGCGAGACTCGCGGAGCGGATTCTCGGCGAACCCGTGGTCCTGGAGTGGATCGACGTGAACCAGGCCGAAACGCAACCTCAGGAGGTGGAAGTACGGTGACTGGAGCAGAACGATCAGGCGGCTTCGTACGGAGCGGCGGTCGGTCGGTGTCGGCCCTGCGGCCGGTGTCCATCGAACTGGACGCGATGAAGTTCGCGGAGGGGTCCGCGCTGGTGGAATGCGGCGACACGCGGGTGCTCTGTTCCGCCAGCGTCGAGCGCCGCGTACCGCCCTTCCTGGTCGGCAAGGGCCAAGGGTGGCTGACCGCCGAGTACGCGATGTTGCCGCGGGCGACGCTCACCCGTTCGAGGCGGGAAGTGTCGCGCGGCCGGCCTTCGGGGCGCACGTCGGAGATCCAGCGCCTGATCGGCCGTTCGCTCCGGTCCGCGGTCAACCTGCGCAAGCTCCCGGAAGTCACGATCGCTGTCGACTGCGACGTGGTCCAGGCCGACGGCGGCACCCGGACCGCGTCGATCACCGGCGCCTACGTGGCCGTCGTCGCGGCGCTCGCGAAGATGTTGCTCGAGGGCGACCTGAAGAAGTGGCCGCTGGTTCACTCCGTGGCGGCCGTCTCGGTGGGGATCTGCGAGGACGAACTGCTGCTCGATCTCGAGTACGTCGAGGATCGGGATGCCCAGGTTGACCTGAACGTCGTCGCGACCGGCGAAGGCAGCCTGATCGAGGTGCAGGGCACGGCGGAGGGCCGCGTGTTCACGCGGCCGGAGTTCGACGGCCTGCTCGATCTCGCTCTCGCGGGGATCGCCGACCTGACGGAACTGCAGCGGAGCACCCTCTCGGAACGGCTGGCCGAGGTGGACGGCGCGCTGGAACGCCGCCGGCGAGGGCCGGCCGCGACCCGCGACGAGGCCAGTCTTTGGAAGCGACCGCCGCGGTCGTAGCCTTGGACATTCACCTGATCGCGATCGGCGGCACCGGCATGGCGCCGCTCGCCTGCCTGTTGCGCGACCTGGGTCACGACGTCCGCGGATCCGACGGACCCCTCTACCCGCCGACCAGCGACCTGCTCGCCGACGCGGGCATCGAGCCGCTGGTCGGCTACGACCCGGCTCATCTTTCGCCGAGGCCCGATCTGGTCATCGTCGGCAACGCGGTCCCACGGACGAACCCGGAGGCGGTGGCGACGGAGGAACTCGGCCTGCCGCGGCTGTCGATGCCGGAGGCGCTCGACCGCTTCGTGCTCCGGGATCGAAAGCCGCTGGTCGTCGCCGGCAGCCACGGCAAGACGACGACGACGGCGCTGGCGGCCTGGGTCTACTCGCGCGCCGGCGCCGATCCCGGCTATCTCATCGGCGGCGCGCCGATCGGCCTGCCGTCCGGGTTTGCGCTCGGCGGCGGCCCGCGCTTCGCGATCGAGGGGGACGAGTACAACGCCTCCTACTTCGACCGCGGCCCGAAGTTCTGGCACTACCGGCCTGAGACCGTGATCCTGACCAGCCTGGAGCACGACCACGTCGATCTCTATCCGGACTTCGAGGGGCTCGAACGGGCTTTCCTCGGGCTCGTCGAGCGGCTGCCGGGGAGCGGGCTGCTCATCGCCTGCGCCGACTACCCGGCCGTCGAACGGGTGGCCCAGGCGAGTCCGTGCCGCGTCGTGACCTACGGTGCAGGGGCGGCGGACGTCCGGCTCGCCGGCACGGTCGAGAGGGGCGAGAACGGCATCTCGTTCGAGTTGGAAGACGCGGGTGGGCGACAGCGGATCGAACTCGGCGTCTGGGGCGAACACAACGCGGCGAACGCGACCGCGGTCTGGATCGCGGCGCGGGCCGACGGGCTGGAGCGGGACGCCGTGCTCGAGGCGCTGGGCACCTTTCGCGGCGTCAGGCGGCGGCTTGAAGTCGTCGGGGAGACGGAGGGCGTCGTCGTCATCGACGACTTCGCCCACCACGCGTCGGAGGTCGCGGCGTCCCTCTCGGCGCTGCGGCAGCGCTTCCCCGGACGACGCCTGGTCGCCCTGTTCGAGCCGCGGAGCCTGAGCGCAGGCCGGCGTCAGTTCGCGGCCGACCTGGCGGCGGCGCTGTCGTCGGCCGACCGGGTCTTCCTGGCCCCCGTGTTCCACCGCGAACGCCTGGGCGAGGAGGGCTTCGACCCGGAGCGGATGGCCGCGGATATCGGTTCGCTCGGGGCCGAGGCGACGGCATGCGAATCGAACGATGTGCTGCTTGAGAAGGCCTTGGCGGAAGCCCGGCCCGGCGACGTCCTGGTCACCATGTCGTCCGGATCGTTCGATGGCATGCCGCGTCGACTCGCCGACGGCCTGACCGGCTAGACGTTCCGCACTGGGACTCCCCACCATTTGTCAAGTGGGTGTATCGCTCGCGATCGGTGTTGTGCGTTGTTCGGTTTTCCGCAGTCACGTCGAGCGGTGAGGCGAGCCGGTGGCTGGGTTGAGGTGGTTTGGCGGTTTGTTGTTGTCGGGTTCGCCGGGCAGTTGGGCAGAGGGTTCGGCGGGCTGATGCGGGGCTTCCGGTTCGGGGTATCCGGTGACCGCGTTTCGAGCTGTTTGACGTCGGGCCTGTTCCCGCGTGACGTGCGGGGCGTCGGCGTGTTCGTCGTGTCGCTCCTTGCCTTGCGGTGCGTGGAAGAGCGTGCGGTCGCGGAGCATGGCGCAAGCGATGCGGAGGAGTCGATCTCCGACGATGCGCAGGGCGTGTCCATGCGTCTTGCCTCGGTTTCGGGCGAGGTCGTACTTGTCTCGGCATTGGCTGTCTCGCTGCACGGCGACTCTGGCCCAGTGGTAGACGGCGTCGGCGAGTCTGTGGTTTCTGGCTCGTCGCTGTCGGACGGTCTTTCTGTTGCCGGACCTGACGGTGACGGGGGCTACACCGGCGAGGCATCGGAGGGCTTCGTGGTCTCGTTGTCTCAGTGCCTGTTCGGCCTCGGTCAGGAGGGTGGCGAGCACGTGGTTTCCGATTCCGGGTATGGAGTCGAGGATGGCGGCGTCGGAGGGTTCGGCGTGGTCGGTCGTGCTCTGCTTGGCCTGCTTGAGGGTTTTCTCAAGCTGGCGCCTGGCCTTGTCGATTTGCGCGTTGTACTGCTCGAGGATCGGCAGCAGGCTCAGGATGCGGTTTCTGGCGCATTCGACACTGGCGCTTCGTCGCTTGATCGGCTGTGCTTTCAGGCGGTCGGCGAGTTGGTCGGCGTCGATCCGGCGGACGCGATGCTTCCTGAGCAGCTTGGCGAGGGTGGACTTGGTTGTGCGCCGGGCCTTTTCCGGTGTGGGCAGTCGCTTGTACAGGTCGATCGCCCAGGGCGTCGTCACGTCGCCGTCGGTCGCGTCGAGAAACTGCGGGTAGTAGTCCACGAGATGCTGTCGGATGCGGTTCGCGATCGCGTTGCGGTCTTCGACGAGCTCCTTCCGGGCGCGGGCGGCGCCGCGCATTTCGATGACGTCGTCATCGGGCTCCTGGACCGGCCTGAGGCAGTCCGGGTCGGTGCGCAGGGCCGAGGCCAGGGCCTTGGCGTCTCGCCGGTCGTCCTTGGCGCCGGCGGCGGAGAAGCGGTCGCGGAAGCGGTCGAGTTGCATGGGGTTGATGGAGTGGACGGGGAAGCCCGATTCCATCAGGGTTTCGACCACGGGTCCGTGCGGCACTTCGATGGCGACCCTGATCCGATGCGCCGGACGCCGTGCGCGGTCGCGGAGCCAGTCGTTCATGGCGGCAAGCCCCCTGCCGCCATGGTCGAAGGCTCGTTGTTTCACGACCTTGCCCCGGTGATCCATCAGGCAGACGTGGTGTTTTCGGCTTCCCCAGTCCACGCCGGCGGTAAACGTCGTCGTCATGTCGTCCCCTCCCTGGTGCGTTAGCGTTGGCTTGTCGGCTCACCGCGATGCCGTTCGGTACCTGTACTGGCGCTCATGGCGCATACTCCCCACTGGATGTCCATCGCGGTGCAGGCAGCCAGGGCACAAATCCCAGTTGGGTGCTCGAGGCACAGTGCGCCGTTGGTGCTCCTGGCTGCCCGCCGACTTCACAAGGCTCCGGACACCGTCGCGGGAGGGTCCGCCGCGGCGCGGGCCGCGGAAGCTGCCGGCCCCGCGGAAAACGGCAAGCCGTTTCCCGCCGGACCTTGGAAAACCGGCGGACCGGTTTCCCACAGCTGCCGCAGCCCCGGCGACTACGGCGGATCGGTACGAGACGGTGACCGAAAATCAACCACGGAAAGGTACAGGTGCGCCGGCGTCCCCGCCGGCTGCCGCCGCAGGCGGCTTCGAGACGCGCCGCGAAGCGGCGACCACACTAGCCGCGCTACAGATGAGCCTCCAGAATCTGCCGGTCCGAGAGTCCGGGCAACCGGAGCGCTTCGGCTCCACCCGCCGGCAACACGCGCCGTGGTGCCAGCCCAACGAGTTCCGTCTCGACGACCCGCACCCCGCCCACAGCGGCCAGCTCATCGGCCAACTGCACGACGTCGAGCAGCGACGTCCGGTCGCAGTCCGTCAGATTCACGCTGACCTGTGCCTGTCCGCGGCTCTCCAGCAAGAACCCGAGAGCCCTCACGCCTGCTGGCCCGCCGCCGGACTCCCGTAGCGAGGCCGCGATTCGCTTCGCGGCGGCAAGTTGGTCGGTGTCGAGCAGCAGGTTGAATGCGACCAGGGGCGGCCGCGCGCCAGTACAGACAGCACCGCCAGTCGGGTGCGGCCGCCTGGGGCCGCGGTCCGGCGGCCATTCGCCGCTGGCCATCCGTTCGCCGAGCCGCGCAAGGCCTCCACGGCGATGGTCGGCGAGCGCGGCGCGGCTTGGGTCGGACGCGGCCTCGCCGTACAGGAGTACCGGCAGATCGAGCGCCGCGAGCGCAGCCGCGCATCTGCGCGCGGCGTCGACGGCCGCCGGCATCTGCCCCGCCTCCAGGGGCACGAACGGCGCGACATCGAGGGCGCCCAGAAACGGATGGACGCCTGCGTGCTCGGCCACGTCGATACGGTCGATCGCTTCTGCCGCCAGCGCCGTCACGGCACGCACCAGGTCATCGGCCTCACCCAGCAGCGTCAGCACGGTCCGGTTGTGGTCCGGGTCCGAAGAGACGTCGAGGACCCGTACGCCGCGCGTCGAAGCCGCCTCCACGCAGGCGTCGATCACACTCCGGCGCCGCCCCTCGCTGATGTTCGGAACGCACTCCAGGCGGACCATGCGAACAGGCTAGCGCGACCTGACCCGATGAGCTTCTGCAACACTGGGGTAGATTGAATCGGTTCCAATCCTGATGACAGGGAGGATGCCTCCGATGAAGAGTACCGTCGTGCACACAGCGTTCCTGGCTGTCCTGCTAGCGGGGGCAGCCGTCGCCTTCGAGGCCCAGCCTGCGAGTCAGGAACCCGCGGATCCGCAACCCGGGGATACGTTCTCGGACACGCTCACTTCGGGGGAACCGGGCCCTGAGATGGTCGTAGTCCCCGCCGGTACCTTCCGCATGGGGTGCCTCTCGGCCGAAGGTTGCAGCGAGTACGAGCTTCCGGTCCGCGAAGTGACGATCGATCAGCCGTTCGCGGTTTCGAAGTACGTCGTGACGCTCGCGGAGTTCCGCGTTGCGCGAGGGCGAGCCGGAGAGGGTTACGAGTTCGAGAGTCCGGCGAGCTGGGTGTCGTGGGCCGATGCCCGCGCCTACACGGAGCGGCTGTCTGAAGAAACAGGTGAAGAGTACCGGCTACTGAGCGAGGCCGAATGGGAGTACGTCGCCCGGGCGGGCTCGACGACTCCGTACCCGTGGGGCGACGAACTCGGATCGAACCGAGCGAACTGCTGGGCTTGTGGTGACGAGTTTGAGTTCGCCGCGCCTGTCGGCCGGTTCCCGCCGAACGCGTGGGGCCTCCACGACGCGGTCGGCAACGGTTGGGAGTGGGTCGAGGACTGCTGGAACGACACTCACGAAGGCGCTCCCTCCGACGCCAGCGCCCGGTTGGAAGGCGACTGCTCGGACCACGTGATCCGCGGCGGTTCGTGGCGGGACGGCCCGAGGGAACTGCGCTCCGCCTTTCGCCGCCCGTTGGAGAATCCCCACTTCAAGGGCGGGAACTTCCGGGTTGCGCGCGTACTGACTCCCTGAGTTCCTCAGAACCTCCGCAACGGTAGCCCGTTTACACGAGCCGGCCCAGCAACTCCAGCGCCGGCGCAACCCGGATGCCCTCGGGCGTGACGTAGTCCCTCGTCCCTGTGGCCGACACCTGCCACGCCTCGCAGTCCGGGAAGCGGACCTTGAAGTAGCGCAGACTCTTGTCGAGCCGCCCGTCTGCCCACTTGCATTCGACGCAGAGCAAAGGCTGCCGCCGGTCGGTGACGACGAAGTCGACCTCGCGCCCGTCCGTGTCGCGGAAGTAGCGAAGTTCGAGGTCGAGACCCTGGGTGTCCTGCTGATGGTGCACCCACTTGAGCAGGTGGCTGGCGACCAGGTTCTCGAAACGAGGCGGGTCTTCCGGCACGACCGACCAGTCGACGTGGTAGTGCTTCTGCTGCTTCTTGACGGCCCGGATCGTCGGTGCGCCGAAAGGCGACAGCCGGAAGACGGCGTACAACCGTTCGAAGGCCTCCAGCCAGCCCGCGACGGCCTTGTGGCTCACCTGCAGGTCCTCGCGGACGGCGTTGATCGAGAGCGGCGAGCCGACCAGTCCCGGGAGGCGAAGCATGAGCAGCTCGAGCCGGCCAAGGTCCTGGATTCGTTCGAGGCTGGTGACCTCCTCGCGGATCAAGAGGGTGCGGTGCTCCCGTGACCACCTACGCGATTCGACTTCAGAGCCGCTCATGTACGGCTCGGGGAAGCCGCCCAGGCGCAGCAGGTCGCCGAGTTCGCCGGCGGTCTCCAGCCCAAGCTCGGCCGCGGACAGCGGGTGCAGGCGGAGGAGATGGAAGCGGCCCTGGAGCGAGTCGCCGCCGAACCGGTAGGCGTCGAGCCTGGCGCTGCCGACCACCAGGATCCGGCGCCCGGCGTCGGCGCCGGTGTGCCGCGCGGTTCCCGTGGCAGCCCGCGCATCGTAAAGGCCCTTGAGGTAGTTCCTCCAGTCCCGGTACTTGTGGATCTCGTCGAACACCCAGAAGCCGGCGGGGGGAAGCTCGCGTCTCAGGATCCGTTCCCTGTCTTCGGCGATGTCCCAGTTGAGGTACCCAGCCTCGGCGCCAGGCAGGCTGCGGGCGAGCGTTGTCTTGCCGACCTGCCGGGGGCCGGCGACGAAGACCATCTTCCGCTCGAGGTCTCGCTCGACCTGGCCGGTCAGGTACCTGGTAAGCGCCGCCACGGCCGTGAGGCTACCAGTATTTTCGACTGCAGTCGAAAATCCCCACGAGTGGTTTCGACTGCAGTCGAAAATCCCCGTGCAACTTGGATGCCCATCGGCCACCGAATCCCGCTACTCGGAATCGTCCGTTCAGCCGCCCGCTGCGGACGTTGACCGACCCTTGTTGCCGTGTTACGTTACCGCCGCTTTCGGGCGCGGGCGAGAGAGGTTGGCAGGCGTTGGTAGAGGTCTCCGCTCGTCGAAACAGACCCGGACGACCGCGGGACGAGTAGCTGTGGATTTCGACGCCAGCCTCCTGGTCATCATGGCGATTTTCTGGGCCACCTACGTGGTGGTGCGGATCTTCCTCATCGGACCGGTCATGAAGATGCTCCGGGAGCGGGACAGCGAGATCGTGACCGCGCAGGAGACGTTCGACCGCGCCCACGCCGAAGTCGAGGCGAGGATCGAGGAGCAGCGGGAGAAGCTGAAGGCAGCCCGCGTCGAGGCGTCCACCCGCCGCGACGAGATGCGGCGCGAGGCGCAGCAGGCGCGCGAACGGCTGGTCGCCGAGGCGCGGCAGGAAGCGGACGCGGAGCTCCAGCAGGCGATCGCCTCGCTGGACGCGGAGACGGCCGAGCAGCGCCGGACCCTCGAGGTCCGTGCCGAGCGCCTCGCCGCCGAGATGACCGCGAAGCTGATGGGAGCACCGTCGTGAGCTGCGACGTTTCTCGGCGCCGGCCAGCCGGGCTGTTGCGCAGGGCGGTCGACCGCCCGCGTTTCCGGGGAGCACCGTCGTGAGGCGAGTGGCCGCGAGGACGCTCTTCGCCGTACTGCTCTGGACGCTGTTCGCCGGCGCGGCCGCGGCGTTCGGCGCCGAAGTCGGCGAAGCGACTCACTTCCTGGGCCTGCCGCGGGTGGTCTTTTCCTGGTTCAACATGCTCGTGTTCTTCGGCGGGCTCGGCTACCTGATCTGGCCCAAGGCCGCGGCGGCGCTCGAGAATCGCCGCGTCCAGATCAGCGACAGCCTGATGACGGCCCGGCGGCAGCGCGCGGACGCCGAGGAGTTGCGCGAAGGCCTCGCCGGTCAACTGGCCGCGCTGGAGGCGGAGGTCGCGGAGGCCGTCGAGCGTGCGGAGCGGCAGGGCGAGCGCGATGCGCGGGAGATCGTCGCACTGGCCGAGCGCGAACGCGAACGGATGATGGAACAGACCCGAGCCGAGATCAGGAGCCGCGCGGCACGCGCCCGGGTCGAGCTCACCCAGCATGCGGCGCGACTCGCGACTTCGCTGGCGACCGCTCGCCTGGAGCGCGAAGTCGACTCGGCCGCCCGCCGGCGCATTCTCGACCGCGGACTGCTGAGCCTGGAGAGCCGGGCGGACGACTCCTCTGCCGGAGCGGACGCGCGATGATCTACCGCTACGCGAGGCCCTACGCGCAGGCCCTGATGGGCGCCGCCGGCTCACTCGAGGCGGCACAGGCGACGCGCGACGAACTCGCCGCCTTCGCCGAGGGGATGCGGGCCGTGCCGCGGCTGGGCCGCATGGCCTCGAATCCCGGCGTGCCGCCGGCGACGAAGCGGGCCGTGGTCGACGAGATCGCAGACATGCTGGGCGCCGGCGACCTGACGCGGCGGCTGTTGCGACTGTTGCTCGACAACTACCGCCTGGTCCACCTGCCGGCGATCCTCGAAGCGATCGACGAGTTGCTCGACCGGGCCCACGGCGTGGTCAGCGCCACGGTGACCGCGGCCGAGAAACTCGATGCCGATCAGCAGGCGCGGCTCCAGGGAGCCCTCGAACGCCTCTCCGGCGCGGAGGTCCGGCTGGAGAGTCAGGTCGACCCGAGCCTGATCGGTGGTTTCGTCGCCCAGTTCGGGAGCTACCGCTACGACGCGAGCGTTCGCGGCCAGTTGGCCGCGCTGGAATCCAGATTGACGGCGGAGCCGCCGACCACGGCGGCGGAAGCCTGACGACGTCACGACTTTCGAGACGCTCCGGAACCCCGGAGCGCACCTTCAGGGGAGTAGAGAGAACATGCAGGTAAGAGCCGATGAGATCGCAGCGGTCCTCGAGCGCCAGTTGGCGGGTTACGAGGCCGAGGTCGACGTCGCCGAGGTCGGCACCGTCCTGAGTGTCGGTGACGGCATCGCCCGCGTCTACGGGCTGGAGCAGGCGATGGCCGGCGAGCTGCTGGCGTTTCCGAACGACGTCTTCGGGCTGGCCCTGAACCTCAAGGAAGATCAGATCGGCGCAGTGCTGATGGGCGAGTCCCGACTGGTCGACGAGGGCGACGAGGTTCGCCGCACGGGCCGGATCATGGAGGTCCCGGTCGGGCCGGCGATGGTCGGCCGCGTGGTCGATCCGCTCGGCAACCCGGTCGACGGCAAGGGGCCGATCGAGGCCGCCGACAGCTACCCGCTCGAACGGATCGCCCCCGGCGTCGTCGAACGGGAGCCCGTGTCCGAGCCGATGCAGACCGGGATCAAGGCGATCGACTCGATGATCCCGATCGGCCGCGGCCAGCGTGAGCTGATCATCGGCGACCGCCAGATCGGCAAGACGGCCGTCGCCGTCGACGCGATCATCAACCAGAAGGGCGGCGACGTGATCTGCGTCTACGTCGCGATCGGCCAGAAGCGCTCGACTGTTGCCCAGGTCGTGAAGACGCTCGAGGACAACGGCGCGATGGAGCACACGATCGTCGTCTCCGCCTCGGCCTCCGAGCCCGCGCCGCTCCAGTTCATCGCCCCCTACGCCGGCTGCGCGATGGGCGAGTACTTCCTCTACAACGGCCAGCACGCGCTGGTGATCTACGACGACCTCTCCAAGCAGGCCGCCTCGTACCGCGAGGTCTCCCTGCTGCTGCGGCGGCCGCCGGGCCGCGAGGCTTACCCGGGCGACGTCTTCTACCTCCACTCCCGGCTGCTGGAGCGGGCGGCGAAGCTGTCGCGGGCGAACGGCGGCGGCTCGCTCACCGCGCTGCCGATCATCGAGACCCAGGCCGGCGACGTCTCGGCGTACATCCCGACGAACGTGATCTCGATCACCGACGGGCAGATCTTCCTGGAGGGCGACCTCTTCTTCTCCGGCGTGCGCCCGGCGGTCAACGTCGGCATCTCGGTCAGCCGGGTCGGCGGCAACGCGCAGGTAGGCGCGATGCGCAAGAACTCCGGCACCCTGCGCCTCGACCTGGCGCAGTACCGGTCGCTCGCGGCGTTCGCGCAGTTCGGCTCCGACCTCGACCGGGTCACGCTGCAGCAGTTGGCTCGCGGCGAACGGCTGGTCGAGCTCCTGAAGCAGGGCCAGTACGCGCCGCTGTCGATCGAGGACCAGGTGCTCTCGATCCTCGCGGGTACCCGCGGCGCCCTCGACGACCTGAAGGTCGAGGCGGTGCGGCCCTTCGAAGACTTCATGCACCGGCACTTCGTGAACGAGGAGCCGGAACTCCGCGACCGCATCCGCGAGGAGGGCAAGCTCAGCGACGAGCTGGACGCCCAGGTCATGGAGGCGATCGGCCGGGCCTTCCAGCTCTTCGTGGCCGAGAACCCCGACGCCGTGCTGGAAGAGAACTAGGGCGCACCGGGAACGAACGGGACGATTTGAGGTAGGTCGCAGAGATGGCGAGCCTGATCGATCTTCGCCGGCGCATCCGCTCGGTGAAGAACACGCAGCAGATCACCAAGGCGATGAAGATGGTCGCCGCGGCGAAGCTGCGCCGTGCCCAGGACCAGATCCTCGCGACCCGGCCCTACGCGCTGGAACTGCGCAAGGTGACGGAGCACCTGGCCGCCGTGGCGGCCGGCGAGGTGGAGCATCCGCTGCTGACTCCGGCCGGAGGCGGTGGCGAAGGCGAGTCCGCCGAGGTCGGTTCCGGCAAGACCCTGGTCCTGGTGGTCACGGGCGACAAGGGCCTGTGCGGCGCCTTCAACGCCCATGTCCAGCGCCGGACCGAGCAGGAGATGGCCGCCCTGAACGGCGGCGGTGAGATCCTCGCCCTGGGCAACCGCGGCGCCGACTTCTTCACCCACCGCGGCGCGCGGATGCGCGGCGCCCGCCGGGGCCTGTTCAAGGACCTGAGCTATGCGACGGCCCAGGATCTCGCGGCCGAAGTCTCCAAGGCGTTCTCCGACGGCGAGTACGACGCGGTGTATGCGGTGTACAACGAGTTCATCTCGGTGCTCAGCCAGCGGGTGAGCTGGGAGCGCCTGCTGCCGATCGCGCGCGAGGACGTCGTTGGCGAAGACGGCGGCGGCGCGGGAGACGACCACCGCGACTACCTGTATGAGCCGTCCGAGGCCGAGATCCTGAACGACCTGCTGCCGCGCTTCGTCACCTTCCAGATCTACCGGGTGCTGCTCGAGTCGCAGGCGGCCGAGCACGCGGCCCGGATGACCGCGATGGACAGCGCGACGAAGAACGCGGGCGAACTGATCGACGCCCTGACCCTGCAATACAACCGCTCGCGCCAGGCCGAGATCACGACCGAGTTGATCGAAGTGGTCTCCGGTGCGAACGCCCTAGAGGGCTAGAGACAAGAGAGGCATACACCGTGAACGACTCAAGCAACACGTCCGGCGCGACCGGCAAGGTGGTCCAGGTGATCGGACCGGTGCTCGACATCGAGTATCCGGCCGAGCAACTGCCCGAGATCCTGAACGCCGTCAGCGTGAAGAACGACGACGGCAGCATCGACCTGACCGCCGAGGTGGCCCAGCACCTGGGCTCGAACCTGGTGCGCGCGGTGTCCATGCAGCCGACGGACGGCGTCGTGCGCGGCATGGAGGCCGTGGATCTCGGCGAGCCGATCTCCGTGCCCGTAGGCGAGGCCACCCTGGGCCGCGTGCTCAACGTCATCGGCGACCCCGTCGATACGCTGGGTGCCGTCGAGGCCGAGGAACGCTGGCCGATCCACCGCGACGCGCCGGCGTTCGAGGACCAGGCGACATCGACCGAGATGTTCGAGACGGGGATCAAGGTCGTCGACCTGCTTCAGCCCTACACCCGCGGCGGCAAGACGGGCCTGTTCGGCGGCGCCGGAGTCGGCAAGACGGTGCTCATCCAGGAGCTGATCAACAACGTCGCCGTGCAGGGCGGCGGCTTCTCCGTGTTCGCCGGCGTCGGCGAGCGGACCCGCGAGGGCAACGACCTGCTGCGCGAGATGGTCGAGGCCGGTGTCGTCAACTTCGGCGAGGACTTCCTGAAGAACTACGAGGAGAGCGGCAACTTCGACCTGACCAAGGTCGATCACGCGGCACTCAAGGACAGCAAGGCGGCGCTGATCTACGGCCAGATGACCGAACCGCCCGGCGCCCGGCTCCGCGTCGGTCTTTCGGCGCTCACGGTGGCCGAGTACTTCCGCGATGTCGAAGGCCGCGACGTGCTGCTCTTCGTCGACAACATCTTCCGCTTCACCCAGGCCGGTTCCGAGGTGTCCGCCCTGCTCGGCCGGATGCCCAGCGCGGTCGGCTACCAGCCGAACCTGGCGACCGAGATGGGCGGCCTGCAGGAGCGGATCACGTCGACCAAGAAGGGCTCGATCACCTCGGTGCAGGCGATCTACGTCCCCGCCGACGACCTTACCGACCCGGCGCCGGCCACCGCCTTCGCCCACCTCGACGCGACGACGACCCTGTCTCGGGCGATCGTCGAGAAGGGCATCTACCCGGCGATCGACCCCCTCGACTCGAGCTCGAAGATCCTCGAGCCCGCCGTCGTGGGCGACGAGCACTACGGCGTTGCCCGCCAGGTCCAGATGGTGCTCCAGCGCTACAAGGACCTGCAGGACATCATCGCCATCCTCGGCGTCGAGGAACTGTCGGAAGACGACAAGCTGGTCGTCGCCAGGGCGCGGAAGATCGAGCGCTACCTGTCGCAGCCGTTCTTCGTCGCCACCCAGTTCACCGGCCTCGAAGGCCGCTACGTGAAGATCGAGGACACCGTCGAGGGCTTCAAGACGATCCTCTCCGGCGAGCTCGACGAGCTGCCCGAGCAGGCGTTCCTCATGGTCGGCACGATCGACGAAGCGGTCGACAAGGGCCAGAAGCTCCTGGCGGCTTAGGGCGTCGCAGAGGCGGAACCAGCGGAGCGAACGAACGTGGCCGGCTTGAATCTCATCCTGGTGACCCACGCCGAGAAGCTGCTCGAAGTCGAGTGCTCGGACGTCGGTCTTCCCGGGCGCAAAGGCGACATGGGCATCCTGCCCGGGCATGCGGCGCTGATCAGCACGCTGCGGCCCGGCGAGCTCAGCTACCAGCCGTCGGGCGGCGGTGCGCGGCGGTTCGTCGCGGTGGCCCCGGGCTTCTGCGAGGTCGCGGACGACACGGTGACCGTGCTGACCGAAACCGCGGAACCGGCCGAGGACATCGACGCCGCCGCGGCGAGGACCGAGCGTGAAGAACTGGCGGCGGAGTACGACCGCGCCAGCTTCGAGGACCAGGGCGGCCTCAAGGACCGCGTGGACACTGCCCAGGCCCGCGTCGACGTAGCCGCCCGGGCCTAGGGCCACCCACTGGGTGCGCCGGCGCCCTCGCCGGCTGCCGCCGAAGGCGGCCAGGGAAACGCGCCGCGAAGCGGCGACGATACTGGTCGGCGCCGACCTATCGAAGCCTCCGCTCAATCCGCTCCAGCACCGCCCGCAACGCCGACAGTTGACGGGCGATCTCATACAGCTGCCGCTCGATACCCCGAGTGTCAGTCATCTCTCTCCTCCTACCAGCGGGTTCATTCCCACCCTCGCCGGAAGGCGTAGCGAATTCTATGCCGGATCAAGCCCGAGGGAGCCCCCATCACCGAACGGCCGGCCATCCCCTACCGTCTCGTCCCGCTGCTAGACTCCCGCGCTCGGGAGAGGTGCTGGAGTGGTCGAACAGGGCTGCCTGCTAAGCAGTTGTCCGGGGTGACTCGGACCGAGGGTTCGAATCCCTCCCTCTCCGCCAGATGAACCCGCACCTTCTCTACGCCGTCATCGACGGCGCCCACATCGCCTTCCTGTTGGTGCTCGCGATCCGTCTGCTGGCGCTGGCGCCCCGAAACCGCAACGTCCGGTTGATCGGACTGCTCGCCCTCAGCACGGTCTGCATGGTCGTGTCCGCGCGGCACTCCTACATGGCGGTGCTCCCTGCGGGCTTCGCGGTGGACCTGGGGCCGGCGATCATCCCCATGAACTTCGCCCGGAACCTCGGTTCCGGCCTGGTGATGGTCCTTTGCCATTCGGTCTTTCGGGACGAAGAGCGGTTGCCTTGGCCGCTGTGGGCGGTCTGGGCCGTGCAGATGTCGCTCGAGGAGCCGCTCGAGTGGATCGCGTCGTCCGCATGGGCGCTGGCGCAGCCGCAGGCGAACTTCGTGCTCTTCGAGGTCGTCCCGTCCGCGCTCCAGATCGTCATGCTCGGGTTCGCTCTCGGCTGGGCACTGCGCGAGTCCGGCGCCGACCTGGTGGAGGCGCGCCGGAAGACCCGGATCGTGCTTGTGGTGGTGACCGTGGCGCACATCGTGCTGACCGTGCTCGTCGAGCGCCTTGCGTTGCTGATCTGGGTGCTGCCCACCGACGTCTACTTTGGCGTGCATTCCGGCATCACCACCTTCGGCTTGCTGCTTTCCGGCACTGTCGTCCTGCTGCTGCTCAGACCCGACGCCGCACGATTCGTCGATCCGCTACGCCCGACGCCCGTCGCCACCGCGGTCGACCCCAGCCGGCACGCGTACGACGTGGCGCGAATCCGGGCCGCGTTCGAGTCCGAGCGGGTGTACCGGCGCAGGGGTCTCACCATCGGCGCGCTGGCGGAACACCTGAAGCTGCCGGAGTACCGCCTCCGCTCCCTGATCCACGGCGACCTGGGCTATCGCAACTTCAACACGCTGTTGCACCAGTACCGCGTGGAGGAGGTCAGCGAAGCGCTGGCCGATCCCGCCCGGGACGACGAACTCGTGCTCACGTTGGCCCTGTCGGCCGGCTACGACTCGATCTCGCCGTTCAACCGGGCGTTCCGGGCGCTCAAGGGGATGACGCCGACCCAGTTTCGCGCCCGCAGTCGGCAGAAGCTGGCCGATTCCTGAAAAGTCCGGGCGATTCCCGAAAACGACCACCGCTTCGAGGATTCGCCGAGACAGCCCGGTCCGCCGACCTCTAGCTTCGCTCAACGACTGCGCCAGGAGGCGCCAGGAGGTGTAGCGATGAGTGAAGCGGAGGTGTTGCCGTGAGCGAAGCGTTGGTCGAGTGCCGCAACCTGAAGTACGCCTACACGCGAGGTGGCCAGACGCTCGTCGTGCTGGACCATCTCGATCTCACGATTGAGAAGGGCGGCTTCACGGCGTTGATGGGGCCATCCGGCTCCGGGAAGACGACGTTGTTGAATCTGATCGCCGGCCTGGACCGGCCGCTGTCGGGAGAGGTTCGGGTCCTCGGCGTGCCGCTTGGCACGTTGAGTTCGACGGCCCTGGCCGAGTGGCGGGCGGCCCACGTCGGGTTCATCTTCCAGTTCTACAACCTGTTGCCGGGGCTGTCCGCGGTCGCCAACGTCGAGTTGCCGCTGCTCCTGACGTCGCTGACGCGAAGCCAGCGGCGCCAGCATGCGGAGACCGCGCTCCGGATCGTCGGGATCGAGGATCGTGCGGCGCACAAGCCGTCGGCCCTCTCGGGCGGCCAGCAACAGCGGGTCGCGATTGCCCGCGCGATCGTCACCGACCCGACGCTGCTGGTGTGCGACGAGCCGACCGGAGACCTCGACCGGGAGACCGCGACCGGCGTGCTGTCCCTCCTCCAATCGCTGAATCGGGAGATGGGAAAGACCATCGTCATGGTCACGCACGATCCCCGGGCCGCGGAGTATGCCGACTCCGTCGTTCGGCTGGACAAGGGCACTCTGATCGGAGCCGCGGCGTGACCTGGCTGAGCCTGGTGAGGACGGGGTTGTGGCGCAAGCCGACGCGGACGGTGTTGACGGCGCTGTCGCTCACGGTTGCCTTCGTCCTGTTCATGCTCCTTCGCGCGCTCAGCGCCGCGTTCACGGGCGGCGTCAGCGTTCCGGGCGTCGGGCGCGTGCTCGTCGATGCCAAGTACGCGATGACCGACAACCTGCCGCTCGCCGCGGTGGGGAGCGTGCGCGAGCTACCCGGCGTGGCCGACGCGACGCAGATGAGCTGGTTCGGCGGCTACTACCAGGATCCGGCCCACGCCTTCGCTAAGGCCCCGGTCGACCATGAGCGGTACTTCCGCGTCTTTCCCGAACTCGTCATCGCGGACGACGTTCTCACCCGGTTTCAGGCATCGCGCCGGGCCGTGGTCGTTCCCGACGAGCTGGCGGAGGAGTACGGTTGGCGAGCCGGCGACCTCGTTTCGATCGTCGGCGACATCTGGCCGAAGTTGGACGGTTCATGGGACTGGGACTTCGAGGTCGCGGGGACCTACGAGGTGCCTCCCGGCAGTGCTCTCCAGCCCTGGTTCCTGCTCCGCTACGACTACTTCAACGAGTCCGTCGCGGAGTGGGCGAAGAGCGAGGTCGGCTGGGTCGTGGCTCGGCTGGAGGACGGCGTGGATCCGAAGGTGGTCGTCGACGCGATCGACCGCCGTTTCGAGAACTCGTCCGACCCGACCCGTTCGCTGTCCGAAGATGAATGGAGCCGGCAGTTCGCGAACCAGCTAGGAGACATCGGCCTCATCGCGACGCTGATTCTCGGCGCCGTCTTCTTCACGATGCTCCTGCTGACGGCGAACGTCGCCGCGCTGGCGTTTCGCGAGCGCGTGCCGGAGCTGGCCGTCATGAAGGCCCTTGGATTCAAGGACGGCACCGCCGCGCTCGTGGTGTTCGCCGAGGCGCTGGCGCTCTGTCTCATGGGCGGCGTGGCCGGCGTCGCGGTCGGCCTCGCGCTTGAGGCGCCGCTCAACGCACAGCTCGCGCGTGTCGTCGGCCACTTCCAAATGAGCTGGGTTGACGCCGGGCTCGCATTCGGGATCGCGGGAGCGCTGGGACTGGCCATCGGCCTGCCGCCGGCGGTTGCCGCGAGACGCCTGTCGATCGTTCGCGCCTTGAGGGAGATCAGTTAGATGTTGAAACAGACAACAGCCGTCACCCGCATGAATCTGGAAAGCCTCGGCTCGCGCGCCGCCTCGAGCGCGACCGTCGTCGTCGGTTCGGCGGCCGTGGTCGCTGTGCTGCTTGGTCTGCTCGCGATGTCCGCCGGCTTCCGCTCGGCGCTCGTCGAGACGGCCAAGCCCGACCGCGGGCTGATCCTCCGGAACGGCAGCGGCAACGAGATGGACGGATGGATCAGTCTTCAGGAGCTCGCGATCATCGAGTCGGACGAAGGCTTCGACGTGACGAGCGGGGAGATCTACGCGACGCTTACCGTGCCGAAGCGTGGGGCCGGCACCGCGGTCGACGTCGTCTGCCGCGGTGTGACCGCCGCGGCGTTCGCGCTGCGCCCCGAGTTGAGGATCGTCAGCGGACGTACGCTTACGCCGGGACGAAACGAGATCATCGTGGGCGCTGCGGCCGCGCGGCAGTACGCGGGACTCGAAGTGGGCGACACGGTGCAGGCGCGCACCGCGACGCTCGAGGTCGTCGGTCACTTCGTCGCCGACGGCGCCGCGGCGGAGTCGGAGATCTGGATGGATCGCGCGATCGCGCAGAGCGTCTTCCGTCGCGCCTCCGCGGTCAGCGTGGCCCGCGTGAAGCTGGCCGCGGACGTCGACGTGGAGGCATTGAACCAGCGGCTGGCCGCCGACCCGCGCCTGACCAGTACGTTGATTCCCGAGCAGGAGTTCTTCGCCGCGCTGTCGGCGTCACGCGCCGCGCTGATCGACGCGTTCGCCTACCTTATCGCCGGCATCATGGCGCTCGGGTCGGTGTTCGGCGCGCTGGCCACGATGTTCACCGCCGTCAGCCGGCGCTCGGTCGAGATCGCGACCCTCCGCGCACTCGGTTTCCACGCCGTGCCGGTCGTCGTCTCGGTCCTGGTCGAGGCGACGGTGCTCGCGCTTGCCGGAGGGCTCCTGGGCGCCGCCGTCGTGTACGCAGTTCTTGACGGTTACACGGCGTCGACGCTCAACCCGGCCGCGGGGTCCCAGTTGGCCTTTGCGTTCCGCGTGACGCCGGAGTCGATCGGTCTCGGTCTCGGGTGGGCGGTCGCGGTCGGTGTCATCGGCGGTCTGGCGCCGGCGCTGCGCGCCGCGCGTCTTCCCATCACAACCGTTCTGCGGGGAACCTGAGTGTCCCTGCGCGTGTCAATCGGGAGGACGCCATGGTGGCCGCGACACTCGACGAACTGAAGATCGACCGGTCGGGGAATGGCCGGTCCCGTGTCGCCCGGTTCGTCTGGCTCGTTCTCGTCCTTGCCGTCCTGGGCGGCGGGAGCGTCGCGGGCTGGCGCTGGTGGGAAGAGGCCCGGATCCCCGCCGTGCGGACCGCGGCGGTGCGGCAGACGTTGCCGGCCGACGGCCAGCCGACGGTGCTGGATGCTTCCGGCTACGTGACGGCGCGCCTGCAGACGACCGTCTCTTCCAAGGTCACTGGGCGCGTCGTCGACGTGCTCGTCGAGGAGGGGATGGCGGTGACCGAAGGCCAGGTCCTCGCACGGCTGGACGATGCCGCCGAGCGCTCGTACCTGGCGCTTGCCGAGGCTCAGCTTGTTGCGGTGCGGGGCGCTCTGGCCGAACTCGAAGTGCGCCACGAGGAAGCACGCCTCGACCTGGATCGCCAGCGCCGGCTGCTGGACGAGCGCCTGATCGCAGAGACGGCTCTCGACGCGGCGCGGGCCGAGGCGGACTCGCTCGAGGCGCGGATCGCCAACCAGCGCGAACTCGTCGTCGTGGCCGAGCGCGAGTTCGACGTGCGCCGGACCGCCCTGGAGGAGACCGTCATCCGCGCGCCGTTCAGCGGCGTGGCGGTCTCCAGGGACGCCCAGCCGGGAGAGATCATCTCCCCGGGCAGCGCCGGCGGCGGTTTCACGCGCACCGGCGTTTGCACCATCGTCGACATGTCGTCGCTCGAGATCGAGGTCGACGTGAACGAGGGCTACATCGACCGGGTTTCGTCCGGACAGCGCGTCGTGGCAATTCTCAACGCCTACCCCGACTGGGAGATACCGGCCCGCGTCATCACGACGATCCCGGCCGCCGATCGCCAGCGCGCGACGGTCCTGGTGCGGATCGGGTTCGACGAGTTGGGCGACTCCCGCATCCTGCCGGACATGGGGGTCAACGTGGCGTTCCTCTAGGCCGGGGCGCCGGCGGAGGCCGCACCCGATGCCGCGCCCAGACTCTGGATCCCGTCCGAGGCGCTCCGAAGCGAGGGCGACGGGCGGGTCGTCTTCGTGGCGCGCGGTGAAACGGTCGAGCTGCGGCCCGTCACCACCGGTCTCGAGGACGGTGGCGTCGTCGAAGTCCTGGCGGGCGTGTCGGCCGGCGAGCGCGTGGTCGTCGAGGGCCCACCGGAGCTTGCCGACGGCGACCGTGTGGTGGTTGACTGACACGGATCACGGCTCGACCCGCCGCGGAGTCTTGAAACAAGGCTCTCCTCGAGGCGTAGTGGGGCTGAGACGGAGTCAGGCCGGGAGCCCCAACGGCCGCAGAAAGAAGGGAACTTGGAATGCCGGAGATGTTGAAGCGACGCTGCTTCGCTCGGAGTCGCCCGTTCGTCGGACGGGTGCTCTTCGCACTGCTGACCGCGACACTGGTGGGCAGCACGGCCACGATGGCCCAGGGAGTGGGCTTCCGCTTCATGGGGGCTGAGTTCAACGGCGAGGACATGCCGCTGGCCGTCTGGTATCCGGCCGAAGCTCCTTCGGGTGAGATGACGGTGGGTCCGTTCACCATGGCCGCCACTCAGGATGTTCCGATTGCCCCGGGTCGCCATGGGCTCGTCCTGATCTCTCATGGCCTGGGAGGCAGCGCCCTGGCGCACCGCGACACGGCAATCCGGCTGGCCCAGGCGAAGTACATCGTCGTAGCGCCTCAGCACAGCGGCGACAACTACCTCGACGAGACGTACGCCGGTCGCCCGCAGAATTTCGTTCGGCGGCCTCGGCAGATGAGTGTCGTCCTGGATCGGCTCCTGGCTGATCCGGACCTCAGCGCGAGTATCGACCAGGAGCGCATCGCGGCCGTCGGGCACTCCATCGGCGGCTACACGGTGCTCGCGTTCGTGGGCGCAAGGGCGGATGTGATGCGGGTTGTAAGCCACTGTGCGGAGCGTGGCCAGGAGGACGAGGACTTCTGCGGCTACGGCCAACCCGGAGACGAGATCCTGGCCGTACCGGATCTGGGCGACAGGCGTGTCGCGGCGGCTGTCGCCGTTGCGCCGGTCGGCGCGGCGTTCGGCGAAGGCGCCTTCGACGCTGTAGAAGCAGATGTGCAGATTCACCGATTCGGCGAAGACCGAATCCTGCGGTATCCGTGGCACGCGGAGAACGTGGCTACCCTCATGGGCGAGAAGGCGAGGCTCGTGGTCCACCCCGAGGCGCATCACTTCGCCTTCATTACGCCGTTTCCTGCTGCCATGGCGGGAAGCGTCGGCGCAGCGGGCAAGGATCCGGCAGGGTTTGACCGCGCGAGCTTCCTGGAAGCTCTGAATGAGCAGATCCTGGCCTACTTGAACGAGGTGTTGTCGACGCCTTGACTGCTAGCAGGGGCTGGGACGAGTTGCCAGCCTGCGCGTCCAACCCTCGCGCTGCGTAGACTTCATGGCGATGAGCACTCCGGGAGGCCCGGCCGTGTACACGACGAACCGCTGCGAGCATCGGCACCGCTCGATCGGCGCCGCGGTGCGGTGCGCGCTGGAAGGTCGGGCCGACCAGGGCTGGCACGTCCTCCGTGCGGATGGCACTGGACTGACCCGGGACGAAGAGCGCCAGGTCGGCGAGCATGTGTGGCGCCATCGGCAGGCTGATCGGACTGGTACTGCGTCGAGAAGGGCGCCGTACTGATCGCATTGGGGAGCTTGCCATGATCACCAGCGAGAGGCAGTACAGGATCACGCGGAGAAAGGCAGCGGACTTCGCGAGTGCCATCGAGGAGTTCGACGCTAAATCGCATGAACGGCCGGACGTTCATCCGAGGCTGTTGCGTGCCGAGCTGGAGGCCATGAAGAGCCGACTGGCGGATCTGCGCAAGGAGCTTGAAGAGTACGAGAGCTACTAGCCGGAGGCGCCCGTGCGGGCCCATCTCCGCTTTCTAAGGCCGCACCGCTGCGGAGGCGGTGTGGCAGAGTTGAACTCCACTGACAGCGCCGTAACGGAATCACGTGCGGCTCCTGACGCCTGTCTCGGACGGCCGATACGACCATGAGCAACCCCACGCGTACGTATCACTTCGCGATCGATGGCTTGAGCCCCCGGACTCTGCCGATGGCCCGGCTCGCCGAGTACATCGCCGACCTGGCGAGCCTCCTCGGCCAGCCTGAGCACGTGCACTTCGACCGCGTCAGCGAAGGTAGTGCGATCCTCGTGCACGAAGTCGACGAAGCTGCCGTTCCAGCCGTCGAGCAGCGGCTAGGTGCCGTGGGTCGAGACGATGCTCCCGCGGATGTGGCAAAGGCGTTTCGGACCATGAACGAGCGCCTCGCCAAGGACCAGGCCCGTGCGAGTCTCCGGGAGCCCGGAGGGGCCGAGATCATCCCGTTCCCCGGCGTCGAACAGACGCCCGGCCTCACATACGGTCCGTTCAGGGAGAGAGGATCGCTCGATGGCGTTCTCATCCGGGTTGGTGGCAAGGACGACACCGTGCCGGTCCATCTACTGGATGGCGACAAAGTCCACATCTGCAACGCGAATCGGGAGGTAGCACGGCTTCTCGCTCCGAATCTCTTCGGCGCCATCCTTCGGGTACACGGCGAAGGACGCTGGGAGCGTGACCAGGAGGGCAAGTGGAACCTGTTGCGATTCGACATTCGCGACTTCGAGCCGCTCGACGACGTGCCGCTCGGAGAAGCCGTCCGGCGGCTACGGGCGGTCAAAGGGAGCGGCTGGCAGCGAATCTCGGAGCCGGCTCGCGAGCTTCATCGGCTCCGCGGCGGGCACGGCGAGAACGACTGAATGGCGGTGCTCGGTCGCTGCGGACGAGCCGCGGCAGGTTGAGGGAGAGGTTGAGTCGGGAACCCTGAAGTGAAACAGGGTACGGTTCGGCCAGCGGGTGCTCCTCTGCTCGTCACGGGCCGCCCGGACAGAAATCCAGACGCGAGGTAACAGTGACAGTACTGGGTGAGCTACTAGCTTGGTCGGTAGGCCGACCCGATTGGCAACGAGACGCGCTTCGACGACTCGTCCGTAGGGAGAACTAGCGAACGAGGACATAGAAGAGCTGGCAGAGGTGTGCAAGGCGGCTCACGGCTTGGCTGACCAACGTGAGCCGCGTCCACTCACGGGGGACGATTTGCCCAACCTTGGTCGCGTAGGGGCGCCGGTCTCACTCACGTCCATCTACCACCATCGGGGCGTGAACGCGCTGGCGGAGGGACAGACCCTAACGCTTGCTCCGAGCTTGACCGTGGTGTACGGCGACAACGCGGCTGGCAAGACCGGGTACATTCGAATTCTCAAGAGTGCATGCCGTGCTCGTGGGCGCGAGAAGATCCTCGGCAATGTGGTGTCTGGTGCGACCCCTCTGAGTCCAGTAGTAGCGATCAAGTACCGGGTTGGCGATGAAGAGGATGTTCGGGAATGGGCAGGCGAAGAACAAGACGAGTACGTCTCTCGCGTCAGTGTCTTCGACTCACAGTCCGCGGCCGTCTATCTCACCGAAAGAACAGATGTCGCCTTTAGACCATTCGGTCTGGATCTGTTCGACAAGCTGGTGCAGGCCTGTAAGCTGCTTCGAGTACGGCTCGAGAAGGAACAGCGCTCGTTGAAGCCGAAGAGGATCCCGGAACTGCAGGCTAAGGTGAGGGCCGAGACGGCCGTAGGCAAGCTGCTGATGAACATCACTTCCCTTACGGACCCTGAAGCCGTGCGAACGCTCTGTGCCTTATCAGATGACGAGAGGATGCGGCTACGAAGTCTCGAGAGATCACTTTCAGATCTCCAAGCAAGTGACCCTGATCGACTCATTAGGGAGTTGCGTCTACGAACTGGACGTGTTGAGGCGTTGGTTCGCCACCTCCGCGGTGTGGAGGACGTCCTGTCCTCGGAGGCGGTGGACGCGCTCTTCGAGACGAGCTCAGAGCTACAGACTAAGCGCGCCGAGGCCGTCCGGATTCGCGCACTTACCTTCGGCGAGGGGTCCCTGGAGGGTACCGGGTCGGAAAGCTGGTCTTGCCTTTGGGAAGCGGCGCGAGAGTTCTCCGAGGAACATGCGTACCCACATGTGACCTTCCCCGCAACGGGAGACGATGCACGGTGTGTTCTTTGCCAGCAGGATCTGGAGGCCGCTGCGCGGGCCAGATTAGAGCGTTTTCGGGCCTTCGTGAGTTCGGTAGGGGAGCGCGATCTCTTGGACGCGAAAGAACGCTTCGCGGGAATGCGTAGGAGCTTGACGCAGTTCGACGTAGAGCCGAACTCCATCACGGAAACGCTCGCAGAGCTGGCGATCGAAGATGACGAGACCGCGTCGGCCGTGGAGAAGTGGCTCGGCCGTGCGGAAGGCCGACGCCAGGCGGTAGTGCTTGCGCTGAGCGAGGCCCGCGAGCCTGGCGACTACCCATCCCTTGACGAGGTGGTGCCTAAACTTGATGCGCTAGCGGCGGGCCTGCAGGAGCGCCTTCGTGCAATCGTCGAGAGCAAGGCCGAAGACGCTAGTGTGCGGCTGAAGCTAGAAGTGGCGGAGTTGGAGGACCGCTCAGTACTGGCCGAACACGAGGACCTGGTCCTCGATGAGATCGACCGAAAGAGACGGCTCGCTGCCTACGGCCTGTGCATTGACGACACACGATCCCAAGCAATTACCAGAAAGAGCAGCGCCATCACCCGGAAGCTGGTGACAGAAAAACTGAGAGAGAGCTTTCGGCACGAACTTGCAAGACTCCGTTTTGGCCATGTGGAGGTGGAACTCAAAGAAGCAGGCGGGAGAGAGGGTGTTCTCTACCACCAGATCGTGCTCTCGCGGGCACCTGGAGTGGAGTTACCCAAGGTAGTGAGCGAAGGTGAGCAAAGGTGTCTTTCCATAGCGGCATTCTTCGCTGAGCTTAGTACCGCGGAAGACCCTTCGGGAATCGTCTTTGACGACCCGGTCTCTTCGCTTGACTACCGGTGGCGTGAGGCCGTCGCTCAACGGCTCGTCGAAGAGGCTCGTGTTCGGCAGGTAGTGGTGTTCACGCACGATGTCGTGTTTCTGCTTGCTCTCAAGGAACTGGCCGGCGACCTGGATGTGGATCAGGCGGATCAGCACGTGCGGAAGCTGGCGGAAGGGGCAGGTGTCTGCATCGCCGAATTGCCATGGGTCGCACTTAGGGTGCGGAAGCGGATCGGACACCTTAGACAGCTCCTACAGGCGGCCGAGAAGCTCCATCGGCAGGGGCACAAGGCCGCGTACGAAAAGGAGGCCGGTGTCATCTATGGACTGCTTCGCGAAGCCTGGGAGCGAGGGTTGGAGGAGGTGCTGCTGGCTGGAGTGGTGGAGCGCTTCCGGCCAGGAGTGCAGACTATGCAGGTGGGCGTACTTTCGGACATTACCCGGGAGGACTGCAAGGCCGTCGAGCGGGCAATGACGAAGTGCTCGAAGTGGCTTCCGGGGCACGATCGGGCGCCGGCCGCACCGGCTGAGATGCCGGAACCGGACGCACTCTCTGCGGACATCGAGGCGCTGAATGAGTGGCTCGGCGCGATCAACAAGCGCCGCCGCTAGCGGTCGCGCACGTATCGGAGTGGGAACGGCCGCGGGAGCTTCTTGGGCGCCGCCCTGAAGGGCCTGTCGGCGTGAACTGAGCGCAGTCGAGAGTGGTACCGTCCGCCGGTGCGCCTTGAAGAGCTCCAGCCGCGCGGCACCGTCCGCGGCGTTCACCCCGATGACCCGGTCGAGGTCGTCAACGTGCGGTGGCACGGGTCCGAGGCAGTCGAACTTACCTACAAGAAGCTGGACGGCGTGGTCGCCGCCGAGCTTCTCTACCGAGAAGACGAGCCCCGGCTAGAGCTTGTCGAGCAAGGCCGAGCATGGTCCTTCGACGGCGACGGCGCTCTGTTCAGGCTCGTCTCCGAAGCGCAGCGCATCCGGCTCGCCCACCTGTTCGACCCGGTGCTGGCGGTCCACACCTCCGTCGTCGACCCACTGCCGCACCAGATCACGGCCGTCTACGAGGCGATGTTGCCGCGCCAACCGCTACGATTCCTCCTCGCGGATGACCCGGGGTCCGGCAAGACGATCATGGCGGGTCTGCTGATCAAGGAGCTGATCGCGCGGGGCGACCTGGAGCGTTGCTTGGTGGTCTGCCCAGGCGGCCTAGCTGAGCAGTGGCAGGACGAGCTGTACAGCCGGTTCCACCTCCCGTTCGAGATCCTGACGAACGACAAGTTGGAAGCTGCGCGTACCCGGAACTGGTTCCTGGAAGCGAACCTCGTCATCGCCCGTCTGGACAAGCTCTCGCGCGACGAGGACGTGCAGCAGAAGCTGCAGGCGCCGGACGCCGAGTGGGACTTGGTCGTGTGCGACGAGGCGCACAAGTTCTCGGCGACCTACTTCAGCAACGAGGTCAAGTACACGAAGCGTTACCGGCTGGGCCAACTCCTGTCCGGCCTGACCCGGCACTTCCTGCTGATGACGGCGACGCCGCACAACGGCAAGGAGACGGACTTCCAGCTCTTCATGGCGTTGCTGGACGGCGACCGTTTCGAGGGCCGCTTCCGTGATGGCGTTCACACCACGGACGTCTCCGACCTGATGCGGAGGATGGTCAAGGAGCGGCTGCTCAAGTTCGACGGAAAGCCGCTGTTTCCCGAACGGATCGCCTACACCGTGCCCTTCCGTCTGTCCGATGACGAGGCCCGCCTCTACGGCGCGGTCACCGCCTATGTGCGCGAGGAGTTCAACCGCGCCGAGGCGCTTGCCAACGCCAAGAGAGCGGGCACCGTCGGCTTCGCACTGACGATCCTGCAGAGGCGACTGGCATCTTCGCCGGAGGCCATCTACCGGTCCCTGCGCCGTCGCCGTGAGCGGCTACAGAGCCGCCTGCGCGAACTCGAAGTTCTTCAGCGCGGAGGCCAGCACTCCCTGGTCATGAGGTTTCTCGCGCCGGAACTCGACGAGGATGACCTGGATGACCTCGCCGATGCCCCGGAGGAGGAAGCCGAAGATGCGGAGGCCCAGATCCTCGACCAGGCCACGGCCGCTCAGTCGATCGCCGAGTTGAAGGCTGAGATCGAGACCCTGAAGCAACTCGAGGCGTTGGCGCTCAAGGTGCGTCGGGCCGGCCGGGACACGAAGTGGCGCGAACTGGCAGCCTTGTTGGCCGCGATCTTCACCCCGTCCGGCCGCGCGGATCAGATCGGTGAACGGACAACCCCCACCGGATCGGGTCCGATCCCGCCGCCTGTCGCTTCCCCGGGCCAGAAGCTCGTCCTCTTCACCGAGCACCGCGACACGCTGAGCTACCTGTACGAGCGGATCAGCACTCTCCTGGGGCGCGAAGGCTCGGTGGTCGTGATCCATGGTGGCGTCGGCCGCGAGAAGCGGCTGGAGGTCCAGGAGGCCTTCCAGTACGACCCGGAAGTGCAGGTGCTGCTGGCGACCGATGCCGCTGGTGAAGGGATCAACCTGCAACGGGCGCATCTGATGGTCAACTACGACCTCCCGTGGAACCCGAATCGCCTGGAGCAACGATTTGGCCGGATCCACCGGATTGGCCAGACGGAGGTTTGCCACCTCTGGAATCTGGTCGCTCAGGACACTCGCGAGGGCGATGTCTACCGGCGACTGCTGGAGAAGTTGGATCAAGCCCGGGAGTCCCTCGGAGGACAGGTCTTCGACGTGCTGGGCAAGCTGGAGTTCGAGGGTCGTCCCCTGCGCGACCTGCTGCTCCGAGCGATCCGGTACGGGGAGCAACCCGAGGTTCGGGCCCGGCTCGACACCGCCGTGGACCATGCCCTCGACCACGGCGCGCTGCAGGAGTTGCTGGAGGAGCGTCAGTTGGCGCACGACGCGATGGACGCTTCGCGCGTTCAACGAGTCCGTGAGGACATGGAGCGGGCCGAGGCGCGTCGCCTGCAGCCGCACTACATCAAGTCCTTCTTCCAGGAGGCGTTCAAGCGGCTCGGCGGCAAACTCTGGCAGAGGGAGCCCGGCCGTTTTGAGGTAACGAACGTGCCAGCTCCCGTACGGCACCGCGACCGAATGATCGGGATCGGTGCGCCGGTATTGCCGCGCTACGAGCGGATCGCGTTCGAGAAGCCGCTCGTGGCGCCGCCAGGTCAGCCGCTCGCGAACTTCGTCTGTCCAGGCCATCCACTGCTCGACGCGGTCATCGACCTGACGCTTGAACGCCATCGCGACCTCCTGCGGCGCGGCGCCGTTCTCGTCGACGATCGCGACGCCGGCACCGAACCACGAGTTCTATTCTCGATCGAGCACTCCCTTCAGGACGGCAACACCACGCGCAGCGGCGACCGGCAGGTCATCTCGAAGCGCGTCCTCTACGTGGAACTCAACGCCGATCGTGTCGCTCGACATCTGCACTACGCGCCTTATCTCGACTACCGGCCGCTCGATGACGGCGAACCGACCGTCGATGAGCTTCTGGACCGGCCAGAGTGCGACTGGATCGACCGAAGCCTCGAACAAGAGGCCCAGGCGTACGCGGTCGCTAACGTCGTTCCCGAACACCTCAAGGAGGTTCGCGACGCGCGATTGGAGCTGCTCGCGAAGACCGAAGCCGCCGTCAAGGAGCGTCTGACCAAGGAAATCAACCACTGGGACCATAGGGCAGAGCAACTCAAGCAGGCCGAGGAGGCAGGAAAGACCGGTGCGCGGCTCAACTCGGGCGAAGCGCGCCGGCGCGCAGACACGTTGCAGGGTCGCCTCCAGAAGCGGTTCGAGGAACTGAAGCGAGATCGGCAGATCTCGCCCCGACCTCCGCTCGTGCTCGGCGGCCTGCTGGTTGTTCCGCGCGGTCTGATCGACGCGATGACTGGAGGTTCGAAGCCGACTACCAAGGGAGTGGATACGCAGGCGGCCGCGGCCGAGGCCCGCAGACTCGTCATGGAGACCGAGTCCGGGCTCGGCTTCAGGCCGGTCGACCGTGAGGTCGAGAAGCTCGGCTACGACATAGAGAGCAGGGATCCGGCCACCGGAAAGCTGCGTTTCATCGAGGTCAAGGGACGACGGAGCGATGCGCAGACAGTCACTGTCACCAAGAACGAGATCCTCTACTCGTTGAACAAGCCGGACGACTTCATCCTCGCCATCGTCCTCTTCGACGGCAGCGATCACCCACCGGTTCGCTACGTCAGGCAGCCGTTCCAGCGTGAGCCCGACTTTGGTGCCGCCAGCGTCAACTACAGCCTGCGAGATCTCCTCGCCAACGCGGAGGATCCGCGGTAGCGGAGTCTCGGACGCCGCTCGTGTCAAGTGCATCGGACACAGGACGGCACTAGACTCCCGGCCCTATGGCCACAACGAACCACGAGCGCGTAGGCAAGGCGCTCGATCTCCTGAAGGCGGGCCTTGGCCCGTTCGTCGACCGCGAGCTACAGCGCGCCATCAAGAACAAGCGGGTGGACGCCCGTGTCCTGAACTACTTCGACGATCCCAACCTGCGTAAACGGCCCCTGGCCGAGTGGGACGTTGCCGCCCTGCTCAAGCTGATGTGGGACAACTGGAACGTGGTGTTCCGGGACGTCCTCGGACCGGCCGAGCGCGGCTTCGTGGGCGAACTACGCGGGCACCGGAACCGTTGGGCCCACCAGGAGTTCTTCTCCAGCGACGACGCCTACCGGGCACTCGACACCGCGAATCGGCTGCTGACGGCCGTGTCGGCGAAGGAAGCGGCTGAGCTCGACAAGCTGAAGATGGAGCTGCTCCGGGTCCGCTTCGACGAGCAGGCGCGCGGTCAACGGCGGCGGCAGGCGAGCTTGGCCATCGAGAGTGCCGCCAAGAACCTCAAGCCGTGGCGCCAGGTCGTGACCCCGCACCAGGACGTGGCCAGCGGCCGGTACCAGCAGGCCGAGTTTGCGGCTGACCTCTGGCAGACCTACCTGGGTGAGGGGACCGAGGAGTACCGCGACCCGGTGGAGTTCTTCCGGCGCACCTACTTGACCGAGAGCCTCAAGAGGATGCTGGCCGGTGCCGTGCAGAGGCTCGCCGGCTCTGGCGGCGACCCGGTGGTTCAGTTGCAGACGAACTTCGGGGGCGGCAAGACCCACTCGATGCTTGCCCTCTACCACCTTTGCTCTGGCGTTCCCCTGAACGATTTGTCCGGCGTCGAGGCAGTCATGCGGGATACCGGGGCTCCGGACCTGCCGAGCGTCAAGCGCGTGGTTCTGGTCGGTAACCGCATCTCTCCCGGAAACCCGGACACCAAGCCGGACGGCACCGTCGTGCGGACGCTATGGGGTGAACTAGCTTGGCAGCTCGGTGGTGCAGAAGCGTACGCCCGCGTAGAGAAGGACGATGAGCACGCGACCAGCCCCGGCGATGTTCTGCGGCAGCTTCTGGTCGACCACGGTCCTTCCTTGATCCTGATCGACGAATGGGTCGCCTATGCGCGCCAACTCCACGATCAGAGCGATCTCCCTGCCGGCAGCTTCGAGACCCAGTTCACGTTCGCACAGGCGCTGACCGAATCCGCGAAGCTGGCCGGCAACTGTCTCCTGGTGGTCAGTCTGCCCGCGTCCGACACCACGGCCTCCCCGCACACTCAGGCCGACGACGTCGAAGTGGGCGGCCAGCGCGGCCGCGAAGCGCTCGACCGGCTGCGCAACGTGATCGGCCGCGTCGAATCGTCCTGGCGGCCCGCCAGTGCGGAGGAGGGGTTCGAGATCGTCCGTAGGCGACTGTTCGAGCCGTTCGTCGACTCAGCGCAGTTCACGGACCGAGACGTCGTGGCGCGTTCGTTTGCCGACTTCTACCGGGGCCAGCGTCACGAGTTTCCGCCCGAGTGTCGAAACGCCGACTACGAGCAACGGCTGAAAGCGGCCTACCCGATTCACCCCGAGATCTTCGATCGGCTCTACTCGGACTGGTCGACGCTGGTGACGTTCCAGCGGACTCGGGGCGTGCTGCGGTTGATGGCCGCTGTCATCCACAGCCTCTGGCAGAAGGGCGACAGCAGTCCGCTCATCCTGCCGGCGAACCTCTCGATCGACGATCCGCGGGTGCAGTTCGAGCTGACCCGCTACCTTCCCGAGAACTGGGTCCCCGTGATCGAGAAGGATGTCGACGGACAGCAGGCTCTGCCGCAGCAGATCGATGGCGACGTAGCAAACCTGGGCAAGTTCTCCGCCTGCCGCCGTGTGGCGCGGACGGTCTATCTCGGTTCGGCTCCCAGCGCTGGCTCAGCCCAGCGGGGCCTTGAGGATCGCCGAATCAAGCTGGGTTGCGTACTTCCCGGGGAGTCGTCAGCGGTCTTCGGCGATGCCCTGCGGCGGCTCGCGGCCAGTGCGACCTACCTGTACCAGGACGGCAGCCGCTACTGGTACGACACACGGCCCACGGTGACGAAACTGGCCGAGGACCGCGCCGAGCAGTTGCGTCGAGAGCCGGACCAGGTGGAAGAGGCAATCGGCGCGAATCAGCGTACGGCCCTTAGAGAGACCGCCGGCTTCAGCCGGATCCATACAGCTCCGCAGTCGGGCCACGAAGTACCGGACGAACGGGAAGTCCGCCTGGTGGTCCTCGGCATCGAACACGGGTACCGAAAGGAACCGGCATCTCCAGCGGAAACAGCCGCTACAGCCATCCTCGAATCACGTGGGGCCTCGCCGCGGCTGTATCGCAACACTCTCGTCTTCTTGGCGCCGGACCAGATCCGGCTACAGGATCTCGACGAAGCGGTCCGCCGTCACTTGGCGTGGGAGTCGATCCTCAAGGAGCGAGAAGCACTCGATCTCTCCCCGCACCAGGTCAAGCAGGCGGAGACCCAGCGTCGGGGCGCCGCCGAGGCCGTCACGGCCCGGCTGCCCGAGACATACCAATGGCTGCTGGTGCCAGTGCAGAAGGACCCCGCTGCGCCCGTCGCCTGGGAAACGACCCGGCTCTCCGGCCATGGCGCCCTCGCGGTCCGAGCCGCCAACCGCCTGAAGAGCGACGATGTACTCGCTTCTACGTTCTCCGGCACACGCCTGCAGATCGAACTCGAGCGGATTCCGCTGTGGCGTGGCGAGCACGTATCGATCCCGCAGCTCATCGAGGACTTCGCGTAGCGTGTGTAAGCGGCCATGCCGGGGCCGATGGCGGCCTGGGCGAGGTCGACCGGGGCGACGTTGCCGGACTGAAGGAGGCGGAGTGCCTGGGGGAGTTCGGCCCGTAGTGCCGATAGGAACTCGCGGCGGGTGGCGAGCGGGGCGTCGGCGGAGCGGGGTCGGCAGACGAGGACGATGCTGGAGGCGAGGGCGTTGGCGCCCATGCCAATCATGCGATTGCGGAGTTCAGTCCGGATTGGCCACGTTCCGGTCACGGCAAGGCCCGACTTGATGACGGCGTTGAGGAAGGTCTCCCAGCCGGTCCCTAGGCCGCCTCTCCTCTCAGACTGTTTGAATGCGTAGTACAGGGTCACCGGAAGGCCAGGATGGGCGTTTCCCGCTAGACCCCGTAGCGTCTGGGTCATTCCCTCCAGGAAGAAGGACTCCGCTGCTTCCTTGCTCCCATGACGGTACGGTGATGCGACCAGCTCATCAGTCTTCGGAGCGCTGACGGTAGCGAACAAGCTTGGGAAGACAGGCTTCAGGGAACGGCGTAGCCAAACATAGAAGAAGTCAGAGAGGTCCGCGTAGCCGATGTTGTCGTAGTAGGGCGGGTCTGTAGAAACAGCGTGACCCGGCAAGGCTCCCTGCAGGGAAGCGTCTTCCTGACTGCCCGAGCCAGACGTTTGCGACTGAAAGAGAGCAAGCGGGTCGGCAGCACACTTGATTGCTGCCGCGACACTTCCGGTCGCGGTCGCCAGGAAGTTCGGCTCTGCGAAGTCCCAGACCATTGGGAGCGCTTGACGCCCGAAACAGTGCTGCGCCTTCTGCCCCACGCTGTTCCAACGCACAAGGCTGTTACCTGTCATGGCTAAGCGGTCCACGACAAGCGCGAGATACACCCCTACCGCCTCGGCATAGGCGGTCGCACCGGTGCCGCCGTCGCGTAACGGCCGGCCGTCGTCGGGCAGACCGGCGATCGCCGCGTCCCGCCGGACGCGTTCCGTCGCCTTACCGACCAGATCGGAGAAGGTCGTGAGGGCGACGAGTTGCCGAGAGGTGAAGAGCTCTCCGAAGGTCGTTAGCCCGTAGTTCGGAGTCTTGAAGTCCCTCGGGTTATCCGGCAATAGCATGTCGGGCTTCCAGGACGTAGCGATGTCGTTTGCTACGGCTTCGTGCTCAGGTGTTGGGCTGACGTACACGCGCCCTCGGTCCCCCTCGGCCACGATCGCCATGAGCCGCTCACCCATGGCGCCCGCCCTCCCCTGTGCGCGAATGTGCTCATAAGAGACGGGAGTGCCGGGAAGGCCGGACACGAGGCACCGAAACGCCTGGCGCTTACCTGCCGTCGTTCCTAGCTTCGCAGCCGCGACATCTGGCGGTCGCCCCGCTCTAACTTCGAACCGGTAGTCCCGGCCCTGAATCACCGGCTCGACATATGCCTCCTTGCCCTTCTTCGTTGACAACATGAACGTCGAAACGAGCGGCACGTCTATGTCGGCAAACGCCGGGTTCGGGCTCTTCACGGTTCGCGCCCACAGCCACGCGATCACCGTCAGACTCCGGCCCTCGTACTGCTCCAGGTCAGGGCGCTCACGGACCATCACCGACGTGATCTCAACCTGAGGATAGAGATGGCCGATCCGCTTCTGAGCCTCTTCCCGCATCCAACGGCCGTAGTACCGAATGTCCTCGGCTAGTCCCTGCGCCCCGCGCCAGTTTGGAGCAACGACGGGGCGCTCGTCCCGTGAGTCCGAGTTCACGGGAGCCTTGCCGCCGAACTTTGGCGGAATCTCGATCATTGCCTTGTTGATCAAGACCGCCACCGGGTTCAGGTCGCTGGCATGCGCCTCCAGACCCAACCGTTGGGCTTCGAGCGGCAACGCTCCGCCGCCGGCGAAGGGATCATGGAAAGCGGGGAGCCTGTGACGGTCGAATAGTCCCTTCGCGCGCGGGTGGCCAGCGTTGTCGGCGCAGGCCCGCCTCCAGCTCTGCCAGATCTCGCCTCTCGCCTGCTCCAGCAGTTCCTCGGCGGTCGTGTTCTCCCACTTCACCAACTCTCTGAGAATCCCGAACAGCCGCTCACGTTCAAGCTCCGCCGCGACGCCTGCCAGCGTCTCCCGATTGTCCGAAGCACTGGGGCCTGTGTATGCACCTGACTTGGCCTCCGCGCGGCGCTTCTTCAGCTCTCCTTGCGCGGCTCGCTTCTTCGCCGGGTCCGAGAGCAACACGTCGACGTACTCCGACGGATCGTCCACCATCTGCCCGAAGATGACTGCCCGAGCCGCGGCCAGTGGCCGCCGCGCCCACCACAGGTGCAGGGTCGAGGGATGCCCGTGCCGGATCGACTTTTCTCGCGCCGAAGCAGCGTTGATTGCATTCAGCGGTAACGCCACCTCAATGAGCTTCTTGCGCAACTCCATCCTCCTCGACCTTCAGTGTCGTAACCTAGTGGCGGGAACCGGTCGTTCCCGCGGTACGTCGACGAAAAGACCGATGCCGCACCTTACGGCGTTGGTGGTTATCAGCGCGCTCATTTCGTCTAGCGGACCGTACCCACGATGCCCGCCATCCGTTCGACGGCCGCCGCCAGTGCCGGGAGGTCCTCTTCGACGACACTCCACACGGCCTCAAGGTCGATACCGAAGTAGTCGTGCACGAGCACGTTGCGAAAGCCCGCTATGGCGCGCCAAGGGATCTCCGGCTCCGTGGCACGGAGTGTCTCACTGAGGCGCTGAGTCGACTCCGCGATGGTCTGCAGGTTGCGTACTACGGCATCCTGAATGAGCGTCGACCCGAAGAACTTCGAGCTGTCACCGCCCGTGTACTCCCCTATGCGCGAGATGCGGTCGCGGATGTGCTCCAGGAGCACCTGGTCGGTCCCCCCGTCGCCTCTCACAAGACTTGGGCTTCTTCCAGAATCCGGTGCCGAAGGTCGGGGTGCAGGCTACGTTCCGTCACCACGTCCACCCGCCGTCCCAACAGGTCCTGAACATCCATCAGCAACGCTCCCAGGGCCAGGCCACTCTGGCCCTGGGGCAGGGTGACGAGGAGATCTACGTCGCTCCCCTCGTCTGCGTCCCCTCGGGCCATGGAGCCGAAGACACGCACGTCGTCGAAGCCGTGGCGATCGGCAAGAGCGCGTATCTCGGCCCGGTGAGATTCGATCAAGGAGTCCATGCGGGAGTCGTGCGGCCAGTGTCGCTCGGCCGCCGTGGCCAGCCTGTTGGCGGTGCAGTCTTGTCGGCGTGCGAGCGGGGATGAAATCCTAGCAGCGGTCGCCGCACGGTCCGGGCGCCCTTTGGGCGCCGCATCGCCATTCGTCGCTGCGGTTCTCTGGCCAGGCGCGGCTACTGCTTTCGCCTCATCGGGCGGTACGCGAAGAACCGAGGCAAGGGCGGTGCCGATGCGCTCGGCCGCGGCCTCGGTCTCCGGGTCGCCGGCATGTGCGTAGCGCAGGGTCATTCGAGAGCGACTGTGGCCGAGCAGCCGCGACACTACCGGTAGGGGCACGCCCTGCATGACGGCGTGGCTCGCGAAGGTGTGACGGAGATCGTGCAGCCGCACATCCTCGATTCGGGCTTCCCGCCTCACCTTCCGCCAAAGGGACAACTCCGAGGAGCGGTGCCGCGACGAGTCGGACAGCGAAGGGAAGACGAACGGGCCGCCGTTGCGAGGTTGACGGAGGAGAATGCGCCGGGCTTGGTCATTCAGATACACCAAGCGCGGTCCGGTCTTGCCATCACGGAGGCGTAGTGTGCCCTCGCTGACTTCCGACCAGCGGAGCCCAACGAGTTCCCCCTTTCGGCAACCGGTCAGCAGTAGCAGACGAATGATGTCGACTTGCTGCTGCCCGGAGCCTCGCCCTCTGTGCGCGTTGAGCGCCGCGAGTAGGCGGGCAATCTCGGTGCGCGAGAGGAAGCGAGTCCGCAACGGAGTTCGGTTTCGGACGACGCCACGGGCGGGGTTGCCGCCCTCGTGGCCACAAGCGATGGCATGGTTCAGAATCTGTCGAAGGACATCGAGGGTGCGGTTTGCACCGCCGGGCGCCCTCTCACTGTAATGGTCGAACCAAGCATGTACATCTTCCACCGCAATTTCGTCCAGCGGCAAGTGCCCGAAGGTCGGCAGCAGCTGCGTTTCCAGAGCGCTGTCCATCCGCGTCCGCGTCGAAGGCTTACAACGTTCGTAGCACGCCAGCCTCCAGGGACCCTTCACGAAATCCCGGAATGTCGGCATCGGCACTACGTCAGGGACCCGAGGGCGGCGCCCACGGCCTCGACCGCCTCGTGGGCCGAGGAATCCGCGAAGTGCGTGTATCTCAGTGTCGTTACCGGGTCGCGGTGCCCTAACAGACGGCCGATCGTCGGAATGGTCTCACCGTGCTTCAAGGCAATGCTCGCGTAACTGTGGCGCAGGTCATGCAGCCGCACGTCGCTGAGATCCGCCATCTCGCAGGCCGTCCGCCAGGACCGATGGAGCGCATCGGAACGCATGGGGCCCAGGCGGCGCGGGGCAGGAAACACCCAGCGATCGCTGCGCGGAAGACGACTCAGCACTTGGCGGGCCGGCGAAGACAGCCACACCATTCTTGGCCCTGTCTTGCTGTCACGAAGGAAGAGGTGGCCTGCCCGGTAGTCCCGCCATAGGAGAGTCCTGATCTCCCCCTGGCGACAGCCCGTAAGGAGCAGCAGACGGATTGCCGCAACGGGATGGGGCGCGGAGGCGTCAAGGTCGGCCAGCGCTCTGCCAAGGCGGCGGACCTCCGGCAGAGTAAGGAACCGCTCCCGACCGCAGCACCGATAACGGCGGATTCCGGAGCAGGGATTGCTGTTCTCCGGTCGGTAGCCGTAGATCTCGGCCTGACGCATGATCACCGAGAGGACCGGAAGCGCTCGATTCGCCGCCGCTGGTGTTGAACTCAGAGAGGAGAACCAGAGCTGAACGTCCTCGTGGGCAATGCCGGCGATGGGGCGTCGGCTGAACCACGGCATGATCTGGTTCCGGAGGTACGAGCGGTTTACCGCCGCTGTCCCCGGCTTCCATGAGCGTCCGTAGCGACGAAACACAGTTTCCGCCACTGCCGCGAAAGACGTCGCGGACTCACGGGTCGGCTGGGCGGGCTGACTCCTCGAGTACAACTCGCGCGCGGTCGCCCGCTGCGATCTCAATCGGCGGTCTTGCATTCTTCCCCCCTTCTTGTCGTTCGCTTAGCGGACTGGGAGGCGAATGCCCCAAGCCCAAACGGGCAAGTAGACACCAACGTGGACACCGAAGGACTCGCTTGAAGCCGAAACCGGTTCGGCTAGCATGGCGAACTCCGCGCCACGTAGAGGCCCGAGCGTCTCGACGAAGCGCCCCCGGGAAGAAGTCGTCTACGGATCTGGTGTGCGCAGGAAGCTGATCGAGGTCGCCCTACCGTTGGCTGCGATCAACGCAGCCTCGGCGCGCGAGAAGTCGATCCGGCACGGGCATCCGTCGACATTGCACCTGTGGTGGGCGCGGCGGCCCCTGGCGGCTGCGCGGGCCGTCATCTTCGCGCAGATGGTGGACGATCCGTCGGAGTACGTCGACGTGCTGTTGTCGGACTCAGCGAAGAGACGCTCCGCACAGCTGGAGCTGAAGAAACGCCGCGCGCAAGAGGAGACAACCGTCAGCTCGGGCTCCACTGCCGCAGACGATCAGCAGGCCTTGATCGAGATCGCGGCGGAGCTTGAACGTGAGCGGCTGTTCGGGATTCTCAGAGAACTCGTGAAGTGGGAGAACACGACCAACGAGGAGTTGTTGGAGCAGGCGAGAGCCGAGATCTGGCAGAGCTGGCGACGGGACTGCGCAGAGAACACCGACCACCCGCGTGCGAAGGAACTCTTCGGCCGTCACAGGCTCCCCGCTTTCCATGATCCCTTCGCTGGCGGCGGAGCGTTGCCGCTCGAAGCGCAACGCTTGGGTCTGGAGGCCTACGCCAGCGACCTGAACCCAGTGGCGGTCTTGATCAATAAGGCGATGATCGAGATTCCGCCAAAGTTCGCCAACCAGTCGCCGGTGAATCCGGCATCGCGGAACGAGCCGGCGGTCGGCGCTCGGCAGTGGCGTGGCGCGCAGGGCTTGGCCGAGGACGTCCGCTACTACGGCCGCTGGATGCGAGAAGAAGCGCAGAAGCGGATTGGTCATCACTATCCGCAGGTCGAGATCACGCCGAGGATCATCCGCGAGCGCCCCGACCTAAAGCCGTACAGGGGCCGGAAGTTAACCGTGATCGCCTGGTTGTGGGCGCGGACGGTGCGGAGCCCGAATCCAGCCTTCGCAGACGTGGAGGTGCCGCTTGCTTCGAGCTTCATGCTGTCGACGAAGAAGGGCAAAGAGGCGTACGTCGATCCGGTGATCGATGGGCGGGGGTACCGGTTCGAGGTGCGAGTCGGGGCCCCGGAGGACCGAACAACTGCGAAGCGAGGAACGAAGTCTGGTGGAAGCCATAGCACGTTTCGCTGCTTGATGTCGGGAACTCCCATGTCGTTCGCCTACCTCAGAGCCGAAGGTCGAGCAAAGCGACTGGGTACACGACTGATGGCCATCGTTGCTCAGGGCGATCGCGCCCGGGTGTACCTCCCTGCCCTCCCTCAACAACAGGCCGACGCCAGGATCGCAGCTCCGGGATGGACTCCTGACGTCCCTATCTGTCACTGGCCGGGAAGAACCAACGTTGTTGAGTATGGCCTCACGGACTTTGGGGACCTCTTTAGCCCCCGCCAACTCGTCGCCCTCACGACCTTCTCCGATCTGGTCGGTAAGGCGACGGAACGCGTCCGGCGGGACGCGGCGATCGCCGGTCTGCCCGACGACGGCCGGCCGTTGCGCGACGGCGGCACCGGTGCGACCGCCTATGCCGAGGCGGTAGGGGTGTATCTCGCGCTTGTCGTGGACCGCTTAGCCATGACAGGTAACAGCCTTGTGCGTTGGAACAGCGTGGGGCAGAAGGCGCAGCACTGTTTCGGGCGTCAAGCGCTCCCAATGGTCTGGGACTTCGCAGAGCCGAACTTCCTGGCGACCGCGACCGGAAGTGTCGCGGCAGCAATCAAGTGTGCTGCCGACCCGCTTGCTCTCTTTCAGTCGCAAACGTCTGGCTCGGGCAGTCAGGAAGACGCTTCCCTGCAGGGAGCCTTGCCGGGTCACGCTGTTTCTACAGACCCGCCCTACTACGACAACATCGGCTACGCGGACCTCTCTGACTTCTTCTATGTTTGGCTACGCCGTTCCCTGAAGCCTGTCTTCCCAAGCTTGTTCGCTACCGTCAGCGCTCCGAAGACTGATGAGCTGGTCGCATCACCGTACCGTCATGGGAGCAAGGAAGCAGCGGAGTCCTTCTTCCTGGAGGGAATGACCCAGACGCTACGGGGTCTAGCGGGAAACGCCCATCCTGGCCTTCCGGTGACCCTGTACTACGCATTCAAACAGTCTGAGAGGAGAGGCGGCCTAGGGACCGGCTGGGAGACCTTCCTCAACGCCGTCATCAAGTCGGGCCTTGCCGTGACCGGAACGTGGCCAATCCGGACTGAACTCCGCAATCGCATGATTGGCATGGGCGCCAACGCCCTCGCCTCCAGCATCGTCCTCGTCTGCCGACCCCGCTCCGCCGACGCCCCGCTCGCCACCCGCCGCGAGTTCCTATCGGCACTACGGGCCGAACTCCCCCAGGCACTCCGCCTCCTTCAGTCCGGCAACGTCGCCCCGGTCGACCTCGCCCAGGCCGCCATCGGCCCCGGCATGGCCGCTTACACACGCTACGCCCCGTCGAGAAGCACGGGAACGTCTGGTCGGTTGGGCCGTGCTGGACGCAGACTACGGTGCGGCGCATCGGGTGTGCGCCTAGCCAATTGTAGATCACCATACAACGGGCCTGAATGCAGGGCCGGAACAAGAGCCACCTCTCAGAACAGGTCGTGTGGTCATCGGTTCTTCTTGGGCAGCCAGTCCACACCGGAAGTTGCTTCAGGTGGAGCCGAGGAACGCTCGGAAGAGCGAGACGGCTCGGCGCTCCTTCGGGGGGTGGAGGAACTCCGGCCGGTCGAATGCGACTAGACGATCTGTCTTGTACCCCCCCCTGAGCTTAGTGTTTCCTCTCGACAGTTCCGAGCATGCCCCGCGAGATCCCACCCTTCAAGGGTATAGACGACCCTGATCTCAAGAACGCGTTTGAGTGGTTCTTGGGCTTCCTGAGGGGCAACGACTGGAAGGCTCGCGTTGCCGCAGTCGAACACAACATCGAGAACGGTCTCAGTCCTGGAACTCTGAACTTCGGTACGGAAGGTGCCGCTTCTGTCTACACCGGACCGGACTCCATCGGCTGGTATCTCTACCTTGTAGACGCGGCGCAGCATGATCCGGTGAAGTACGAACCTAGCCAAGGCGCCGGGATTGTCCCGGTCTTCAAGAGGCTTGGCGCCGACCTAGATCTCTTGAGGAGCATCGGAGGCGTTGAAGACCGCGTTGAGCGTCTGCTCGGCTCCGACCGCGGCCGGCCCGATGGCGGACTCTTCGAGCTTCTCATCGCTTTAGTGTGGAAACGGAGTGGCTACTCGACCGTGGAGTTCATTCCTGAAACGGCACGCTGCAAGACGCCGGACTTCCTAGCCCGTTCGGACCAGGACGAGTGGTTTGTCGAGTGCAAGCGACTGCGGAGGCGCTCGGACTACAGCGAACGGGAACGAGAGAAGTGGCTCGCCATGTGGTCGCCGTTCGCGCAGCATCTTGCTCGGCAAGGACACTCGCTCGTCTTCGATATCACGTTCCACGTTGAACTTGAGAGACTCCCGGACGACTACTTGGTGGAACAGCTTGCTGGGAAGCTCCGCTCTCTTTCTCTCCCCTGCAGCATCATCTCGGATGATACGTGGGAGGTGAGGGCGAAACGGGTCGACTACCGCCGCGTCCGAGACCATCTGCAGCGGTACCGCGTTCGGTTTCCGTCGGACCAGCTACAGGAGCTGGTGGCCGGCTGCCGCAACCCCCGTCGTGGCTTCTCGTTCTCCGTCGAGGGCGACCTCGTCCGGCTAGGCGGCCCCTCGGGCAACAACCGGTTCCTCGACGACCTTTCCTTTGCGACCTGCTCGTTCTGGAGCTGCGACGCGCCGCAGGCGGTCAGGCGTAAGGCCCGAGACGTCCGGCGTCAGCTCGCTCGCGCCGTGGACCAGTTTCCATCCGATGGAAAATGCGCCGTTCACGTCGGTCTTGAGACAGTGGACGGTCCCCTCGTTGAGAAAGAACGATTAGGCCGCATCGTACACGCGGTCTTCGACTTCGACGACTTGGGCAAGGACCTCAGGTGGGTCTACTGTCACCTGTTCGAGTCCTACGCTCCCCCGGATCAGGCCTTTGTAATCGACGAAACCGTGCTTCATTTCGCCAGCCGATCGTCCGGCGGTGTCGAGCCGATCGGTTCCAGACCAGCGGTCCTTCCAGACGGGACAACGTTCTCCGAGGGCGTTCATTGGCTTAGAGACCCGCCGTGAGCCGTAGGTCGCGCTCCGCCCTGTTCCCGGGTGGCGTTGCAACTTGAGAAGAGAACACACTAGAGCTGAGGGTGGCGGGCTCGAAAGGCGAGCAGAAGGCTACTTGCGGTTGTCGGCGCAGACGCTGGCGGCACGGCCAGGCCGTCGGCTATGCTCGGAACGGCCCGGCCCAGCGGCCGAGCACCACGTCGCTGCTCGACGGTCCGTGCAACGCGCGTTCATCGCGAGAGAGGTGGCTACGTTGACGCCCGCTGGTCTAGAACGGGTCCCTGGTGGTGACAACACCGGACCGAACGATGCTGGCACGACCCTGGTCACGTCCAAGTCCTTACCACCTTCGGTGGTAGCTGCTCCACTTGGCACGTCGCACGCCTTCGTCTTCCAAGGTCTTCGAGACCCGCTCCCTATGTGGCGTCTGTCGGCTGGCGCGTGCGCGGGTCGAATGCGGCAGCGCGAGGTTGTAGCGCCGCCTACTCTCCCCGCTGCAACACTGGATAGAACTGCGTGAACACGTTGTCCGTCGCCGCATGCTCCGCGTGGCAGTCGTAGCACCGGTCCTTTGGGAACGCTGACGCCGACTCTCTCAGGCCTCCGGACCGGTCGCGGAAGCTGAGGTAGGCCCAGCCGTCTTCGTAGCGCTCGCTGTCCTTGACGGCCACTTCCATGCCGAGGAAGTCCTTCTCGAAGTAGCCGGCCTGGTTGATCGACTCGCGGGAGCCGGGGCGGTAGATGTCCATGGGGAGCATGGTGCCTTCGGGGAACTCGCCGGTCTCCATGAAGTAGCGGTAGGCCTCGGGCTGGATGTAGACGTTGGTGAAGGCGCCGGGGCCTTCGCGTTCGGCGGCGCCTTCGCTGTAGCTGAGGCCGAGGGATGCTCCGACGAAGATCCAGGTGCGGTAGTCCACGGGGCGGATGAGGTCGCCGTCGGCGGTGTAGGTGGGGAGGGGCATGCCGTCGAGGGAGGGCGCGGCGGCGGTGTCCGACTGCTGGGCGGTTGCGACCAGGGCTGCGATCAGGGCGAGGACGGCGGTTGCGATGATGGTGTTGCGCACGGCTGGGCGATTGTAGCTGCGGGGGAGTATCGTCGCCCCTTCGCGGCGCGTCTTTTCTCAGAAGCCGGCGGGGACGCCGGCGCACCTAGTGTGGGACGTCCCCGGTGTGTGGCCTAGGCCCAGCTCAGGTCGTGCCTGGAGATCGGCAGGGAGCGGATCCGCTTGCCGGTCACGGCGAAGATCGCGTTGCACAAGGCCGGCGGGACCGGCGGCAACGCCGGCTCGCCGAGGCCGGTGGGCTGGTTGTCGCTCATGACCCAGTGGACTTCCACGGGCGGCGCCTGGTCGATGCGGAGCAGCTTGAAGTTGTGGAAGTTGCTCTCCTTCGTGCGGCCGCCTTCGAAGGTGATCTCCTGGTCGAGCGCCTGGGCGAGGCCGTCTAGGGCCGAGCCCTGGACCTGGTTGACGGCGTTGCTCGGGTTGACGAGCTGCCTGCCGACGTCGCCGGCGACCCAGATCTGGTCGACGCCGAGTTCGCCTTCCTTGCTGACCGTGGCCTGGACGACTTCGGCGAAGTAGCCGCGGTGGCTGAAGTGGAAGGCCACGCCCTGGCCGGTGCCCTCGGGCAGTTCAGCCGTGCCCCAGCCGGACTTGTCGCGGACGAGTTCGAGCACGGCCTTCATGCGCTTCGCGTCGAACGCCGGCCTCATGCCTTCCGGCGCCGCGTCGAGCAGGTCGAGCCGGAACTGGAGCGGGTCCTTGCCGGCCTCGGCCGCGAGTTCGTCGATGAACGACTGGACGACGAACGAGATCGCGTTGCTGGTCGGAGCGCGCAGCGCTCCCGTCGGGATGCCGAGGGGCATCTTCGACGCGTGGAGCGCGAAGTTCGGTACGAACGCCTGCGGGAACTCGTTCCGGGCCATCTCCGCGCTCGCCGCGAAGCGCGGGCCTTCGCCGAACGACACGAAGTGGTCGCGCCAGGCACGAGGCTTCCGGAGTCGTCGAGACCGCCCTTCAGATAGTGGTAGCCGCCGGGGCGGAAGAAGTCGAAACGCGTGTCGTCCTCGCGCGTCCACACCAGCTTGACCGGAACTCCCGCCTGCCGCGCGATCAGCGCCGCCTCGAGCATGTAGTCCCAGTACAGGCGCCTGCCGAAGCCCCCTCCCATCCGGGTCAGGTGGATCGTGATCTGGTCCTCGGGGATGCCCAGCGTCTTGGCCAGGTCGCCGCGCGCGAACTGTGGAGTCTGGATCGGGGCCCACATCTCGAGTTCGCCATCGTGGAAGTGCGCCGTCGTGTTCTGCGGTTCGAGCGGCGCGTGGGCGAGGAAGGGGTACTGGTAGGCGGCCTCGATCGTCTTCGCCGCGGAGGCCAGGGCCCCGGCCGCGTCGCCGTCGTTCCTGAGATCCTGTTCCGGCGCCTGCTTCGACAGCTCCTCGGCCTGCCGGTCGAAGGCTTCGGTGCTCTGGGAAGCGGTCGGCCCCTCTTCCCAGGTGACGTCGAGCTTGCTCCGCGCCTCGTTGACCAGCCACCAGGAGTCGCCGACGATGGCGATGCCGTTGGGCGGCGCGACCTGGAACATCGAGGGCGCGGGCGCGGCGCTTCCGGCCTGAGCGGTCGCGTCGACGACGAAGGCGTCCGTGACGCCGGGCGACGCCTTGACCGCGTCGAGATTGGCGGTCTTCACCTTGCCGCCGTGAACCCGGCACTTCTCGAACACGGCGTACTTCATGCCGGGCACCGTGACGTCGATGCCGAAGAGCGGCTCGCCGGTGACGATCTTCGGGTTGTCGACCCCGCCGATCTCCTGGCCGATGATCTGGAAGTCCGCGGGATCCTTGAGCGGGACGGTCCGGGGATTCGGCGGCTCGATCTCCGCCGCGGCGGTCGCCAGTTCGCCGTAGGACAGCGACTTCTTCTTGAAGTGGACGACGCCGGCCTCGGTGGTGCACTTCTCCGGCTGGGTCTTCCACTGCTGGGCCGCGGCCGCGACGAGCATGGCGCGGGCGGCGGCGCCCACGCGGCGCATCGACTGGTAGTGCATCGGCGTCGCCATGCTGCCGCCGGCCATCTGGCCGCGGTACTTCGTCGAATCGAAGTCCGCCTGCTCGACGCGGACCTGGCTCCACGGAATGTCGAGCTCTTCGGCGATGAGCATCGGCAGCATCGTCTTGACGCCCTGACCGATCTCGGGGTTCTGGGCCATGATCGTCGCGATGCCGTCCGGCGTCAGGCGGATGAAGGCGTTGATGGTCGTCTCGGCGCCGGCGGTGGCAGCGGCGGCGCCGCGCGCGCCGTCCAGCGAGAAGCGGGCGCCGAGGAGCATGCCGCCGCCCGCCAGGGCGGTGACGTGAAGGAAGCCGCGGCGGGAGAGGTTGCCTTTCTTGTCTACCGCGTTCATGCCTCACTCCCTCCCGCGCCCGTGGCCGTCTCGTGGCTGGTCGGCGGCGCCTGCGCGATGTCCGCGGCGCGGTGGATCGCCGCCCGGATGCGGCTGTAGGTCGCGCAGCGGCAGATGTTGCCGCTCATCGCCTCGTCGATGTCCCCGTCCGTCGGCTCGGGATTGCCCGCGAGCAGCGCCGAGGCCGACATGATCTGGCCGGCCTGGCAGTAACCGCACTGCGGAACGTCGATCTCCTGCCAGGCGACCTGGACGGGATGGGCGCCGTCCTCGGACAGCCCCTCGATCGTCGTGATCTCCTTCCCCTCGGCGCGCGAGACCGGCATGCGGCAACTGCGCTCCGGCTCGCCGTTGACGTGCACCGTGCAGGCCCCGCAGAAGGACCGGCCGCAGCCGAACTTGGTTCCCTTGAGGTCGAGTTCGTCGCGGAGCACCCACAGCAGGGGCATCTCCGGCGGCGCTTCGACTGTCGTCGACTTGCCGTTCAGCGTGAAGGCGATCGCCATGAGTTCGTTCTCCTCTCAGGTCCTGGAAGGTCCGACAGCCGTTCCGGGGGAGACGACTTGCTGGTTGACCGAACAGTAACGTACTCGGCGGCAGGTCAGAAGGGATCCTCTCTCGGGGCTTTCCGGCATAGCCTTGCGCCGAAGACCGACGTTCCCCCGAAGGAGACGAGTTGAGCAGCTTCCAGCAGATCGCTGACTTCCGGGCCGAGTGCGACTGCCTCGCCGTAGTCCTGGACCCCCTCGTGGACGCCGACTTCGAGCGGGCCACCCTGTTCAAGGGGTGGACGCTCCACGACGTCGTCGCGCATCTCCACATCTTCAACTACGCCGCGGACGCCTCGTACCACGATCAGTCCGCCTTCGACGCCTTCAAGCAGTTCATGGCCGAGCGCCGGGGCCGGCTCAACCTCCGCGAACTGACCGACGAGTGGTTCGAGGGCAAGCGGAACCGGGCCGTCTACGACGTCTGGAGCGAGTACTACCCGCGGATGTGCGACCGGCTCGAGGGCGTCGACCCGCGCAAGCGCGTCGAGTGGTTCGGGCCGCCGATGAGCGTACGCAGTTCGGTCACCGCGCGGCAGATGGAGACCTGGGCGCACGGCCAGGAGGTCTTCGACGTTCTCGGCCTCGACCGCGAAGAGGCCGACAGGATCCGGAACATCGTCTTTCTGGGACTCAACACCTTCGGCTGGACGTACGCGGTGCGCGGCCTCGAGGTCCCGGGCGTCGTGCCGGCGCTCGAACTGACGGCGCCTTCCGGCGAGGTCTGGACCTGGAACGCGGACGAGACCGCGAACCGGATCAGCGGAAGAGCCGTGGAGTTCGCCCAGGTGGTGACCCAGGTCCGCAACATCGCCGACACGTCGCTGGACGTCACGGGCGCCATCGCCACCGAGTGGATGAGCATGGCCCAGTGCTTCGCCGGCGGACCCGAGACGCCGCCGGCGCCGGGTACGCGGCACAAGGCGGGGCTCGAGGAGGTCGGCGAGTAGTTCTCGGACGCGTCGCGGGGGCCGGCGTCGTGCCGCGAGCAGGCGTGTGCAGATTGCATTTTCAAAATGCAATCTGTACGATCCGGCCGGTGATCCCCCGACACCTGACACCGACCCTGCTGCGAGCGAGCCGGCAGTATCCGGTCGTCTCCGTGACCGGGCCGCGCCAGTCCGGCAAGACGACCCTGTTGCGGCACGCCTTCGAGGACCACCGCTACGCGTCCCTCGAAGCGCCGGACGCGCGCGCCTTCGCGCTCTCGGACCCGCGTGGCTTTCTGGCCCAGTTCCACGGCCCGGTGATCCTCGACGAGGCGCAGCATGCGCCGGACCTGTTCTCGTACATCCAGGTTCTGGTCGACGAACGACCCGAGCCGGGCGGGTTCGTCCTGTCGGGGTCGCACAACTTCCTCCTCATGCGACAGATCGCTCAGAGCCTCGCCGGGAGGGTCCACATCTCGCACCTGCTGCCGTTCTCGCCCGCCGAACTGCAAGGGCTTCCCCTGCGCGCGGCGGAGGACGTCGGCGAGGGTGGGTCCGCCGCGCTGTCGGGCGAGTGGACGGAAATCGCCGTCGTGGGTGGCTACCCGCCGATTCACGACCGGGGCCTCGAGGCATCGGAATGGCTCTCCCTCTACTTCCAGACCTATCTGCAACGGGACGTTCGGTCCCTCACGCAGGTCGGCGACCTCGAGGCCTTCCGCCGCTTCGTTCTCCTCTGCGCGGGCCGCGCCGGACAACTGCTGAATCTCTCGGCTCTCGGCGCCGATTGCGGCGTGAGCCACGAGACGGCTCGCCGCTGGCTCTCCGTTCTCGAGGCAAGCTTCGTCGCCTTCCGTCTGCAGCCCCATCGCGAGAACTTCAGAAAACGGCTGACGAAGAGTCCGAAGCTCTACTTCGTCGACACGGGCTTCCTTTGCTACTTGCTGAACATCCGGAGCGCCGACGAACTGGCCGTTCACGCGATGCGGGGCGCCGTGTTCGAGAACCTCGTCGTTTCCGAACTGCGCAAGTCGTGCTTCCACGGGGGTCATGAGCCGCGCCTGGGCTTCTGGCGGGACCATCGCGGCAACGAAGTGGACCTCGTGGTGGAGACCGCGCGCGGCGCCGTTCCCGTCGAGGTCAAGTCCGGTGCAACGGTCGTGGCGGACTTCTTCAAGGGACTCCGCTATTGGGAGAAGCTCGGCGGCGAAGAGGGCCGAGGCATCCTCGTCCACGGCGGCGAGGACAGCTATCGCAGGAGCGGCGTCGACGTTCGATCCTGGCGTCGGTGGCCGTAGCGGCGTCCGGGGCCAAGTGTCCTCGGCGCTGTCGGCGCACGCGGCGGACAATGGCCGCCGTTCGCGCTAAACTGCCCGGCTTGCCGCTACCGCTGGGAGGTCGTCTAACGGTAGGACATGCGGCTCTGGACCGTAGAATCGGGGTTCGAATCCCTGCCTCCCAGCCACGTCGCCTTGATCGGTGACGCTCACGGCGCGAACCGCGCGAGGAACTCTGCGTAGCCTTCCTCGAACGTGCATGGATAGCCCTGGAGGGACTGGGCCATTGTTTCCAGTGCCCCCCGTCTGAAGTACAGCCGCGCCCGTCGCCGCGTTCCTTCGTCCTTCGGTCCGCGGTACCGCTCCAGGACCTGTTCGATGAACTCGTTCCCGTATGCATGGAGATAGGCGAAGTCGAGCGCGAGGTCGCCGATCGAGCGGTCGCTGAAGTCGATGATGTTGACCTGCTGAGTCTCGGCGTCCCAGAGGATGTGCTCGCCACTGAAGTCGCCGTGAATGAGAGTCGTGGGATGGACGGATCTCGGCTCGGCGGCCATCTCGGTCAGGAACGCCCGGACAACCGGCACTTCGCGCGGCGCGAGGCGCGGGAGCACGAGCGCCTCGGTGTCGCGACGAAGATCGTCGAGGTCCTTCCGCGGATCCGGTTCGGAGACACCGAACTCTCGCGCGATCGATTTCGGCATCTCGTGGACCGCGGTGAGGAACGCGGCGAGCTGGTCTGCGATCCGTCCCCGCTGGTTGTCGGAGAGCTTGCGGAAGGAATCGACGTCCAGCTCGCGGCCGGGGAGCAGCGGGTAGCCGGCGAACGATCCGTCGGCGGACTGGTAGGTATAGTCGGGGATGCCGACGTCGACCCGCGGCTGGAGGTAGCGCAGCAGCCGCACCTCGTCGGCGAGTGCATCCCGGTACGCCTGCGCCCTCGGGGCCCGAAAGACGATGGCCTCGTCGAGGATGACGACCGCGTGGTCCCAGCCATGGGTCAGGCATCGATGCGATGTCCACCGCAGGTCGGGGAACTCCGCCTGGATTCTCCGCAGGAACGGCCCTTCCTCCATGGCGTGCCTTGCCCTAGTAGTCGCCCTCGTCCAGCGATACGCGGATGATCTCTTCGTCGTTCCGCAGCACGACGTGCCGGTTGGCGAAAGCCGGGTGGGACCAGACGACCAGGCGGTCGCTCTGGCCGTGCCGCGTTCGCGACCGGGTGCCGGGCCGCGACCGGCCATAGCCGGTGCGGGAGGTCGGGTTGAGCAGGTGGGTGCGATCGAGTTCGACGTAGCCCTCCGGCGTGAACCGGGCGATGAGGAGTTCGCTCTTCTCGTTGTACACGAAGTAGCGATCCTCGTGCCGCACGAAGTGGGCTGAGGCCCAGCGCTCCCGGTTGGTCAGCCCCTCGGCCTCCCAGATCCGTTCCCCGGTGTCCGCCCGCAGTCCGCGCACCTCTCCGTGACTGCAGATGCCGTAGATCGTGTCGCCCAGGATCAGCGGCGTCGTGATGTTCGAGTGCAGTCCGTCCGTCTCGGCGACCTCGACGCCGTCTTCCAGGATGCGGTCGGTGCCGCTGTCCTTCCACAGCACCGTCGCGGCCGGTCGGTCGGTCGCGAGCCGCATCATCAGCGAGCCGGTGTAGAAACCCGAGACCAGCAGGTACGAATCGCTGTGGACGGCGTCGGCGATCGGCGCCTGTCCGCCCGGGAACAGCTCCTCCCAGTAGAGCGCGCCGGTTTCCGGGTCGAGGGAGGAGAGGCCGGCCGGGTGCCAGACGATCAACTGCCGGGCGCCGCCCGCCTCGATGATGTTCGGCTGGCTGTAGCCCAGTTCGCTGCGGGGCTCGAGCGCCCGCCAGCGCTCCTCGCCCGTGTGCTTGTCGAAGGCCATGACGAACGCGTCCGGCTGGGCCCCGACGACGTAGATGACGCGGTCGCCGTCCACGATGGGCGCGATCGACGTACCCCAGACGGGGACGAGCACGTCGTACTCGGCCACCGTGTCCTTTTCCCAGACCACATCGCCGGTCGCGACGTCCAGGCAGAAGATCCGCCCCGTCGCGCCGAGCAGGTAGACGCGGTCGCCGTCGACGGTGGGTGTGGCGCGCGGGCCGCTCGCGTAGCTGGACATGAGCACGCCGTAGGCCGTGGCCCACTCGCGAGTCCACAGGACCTCGCCGCTGTCTTCGTCCAGCGCCTGGATGCGCTCCTTGCCCTGCATCGTGCGCCGCTCGGTCTCGACGTAGTCGAGGACGAACACGCGGCCGCCGGCCACGGCGGGGCCGGCGAAGCCGCTGCCCACCGGTACCCGCCACTTCACGACGAGGCCTTCGTCGGGGAAGTCGCGGAGGATGCCGGTCTCGGCCCAGATGCCGAGCCGGTCGGCGCCGCGCCACTGCGGCCAGTCCTCGGCCGAGAGGTTCGCGCAGGGCGCAAGCGCGGCCAGCAGGACGCCGGCGGCGACGCGGTTCGTCACGGGAGCGCTACACGCCCTCGACAATCACGATCTGGGTGTCGGTGGCCTGGTTGAGCTTCTCTCTCACGTCGGCGTAGTCGTCCGCTTCCTGCCATCTCTTCGCCTGTTCGACGCTGTCGAACTCGAGTACGACGAGACGGTCGGGCCTCCAGTCGCCCCGGATGACCTCGGCGGCGCCGCCTTGCACGAGGTACCGGCCGCCGTGGGCCGCGACGATCGCGGGCACCTGGTCCAGAACGCTGTTGTAGGCGGCTTCGTCTTTCACTTCCACACTGATGATCGCGTATCCAGCCACTTGCAGAGCCTCCTTGCCGTCCGTTGGATGTCAGGGCAGAGCGAACACGAACAGGTTGTTGCCCGAACTGGGCCGCAGCTCCGGCGTGAGGCCGGACAGCAGGGCCGCGGACCGGTTGCCCGTGCTGGCCGCGACGTACTGGCGGCCGTCGACGGCGTAGGTGACCGGGAAGCCGGTGACCGGCGAGCCGAGGTTGATCTCCCAGAGGCTCTCGCCGGTTTCCTCGTCCAGGGCGCGGAACCGGCCGTTGCCGTCGCCGACGAAGACCAGGCCGCCGCCGGTGACGAAGAGCGACATCAGACCGGCGCGCTGCTCGTACGTCCACAGCGACTTGCCGGTCTCGGCGGAGACGGCGTGGACGGATCCGCTCAGGTCCGTGCCCGGGGCGATCTGGTGCTCGGCGTCCAGGGCGTAGATCGCGAGCCGGCCGGCGCGGGTCGCCGTCATCCGGGCGCAGGAGTTGCGCATCGGCACGTACATCGCGTTGGTCTGCGGGCTGTAGGCGCCTGCCTGCCAGTCCTTGCCGCCGATGTAGGTGGGGCAGACGTAGGCCTCCTGGCCCAGCTCACGGAACACGACCTCCGAGTTCTCGGTGACCGCGCCGGTGGCGCCGTCGATCATCGCGATCACGTTCTGCCGGATCGTCGGCCGCGCCCACAGGAACTCGCCGGTCTCGCGGTCGAGGGTGTAGACGACGCCCGTCTTGCCGGGAACGCCGGTGATCACCTTGCGTTCCTCGCCCGGCTCGATGCGGGGATTGATCCAGTCGACCTCGTCGGCGTCGGGCGCCACGGCGGTGTCGACCAGCAGGCGCTCGAAGGGATGGTCGAGATCCCAGTGGTCGTTCAGGTGCTGGTAGTGCCAGGCGATCTCGCCGCTGTTCGCGTCGAGCGCGAGAGTCGAGTTGTGGTAGAGGTGCCGGAGTTCCCTGCCGCCGAGCAGGAACTTCGGCGCCGGCGACGTCACGGAGGTGCCGATGTAGATGAGCTCCAGGCCCGGGTCGTAGCTCGGCACCATCCAGGTGCCGACGTGGGTGCGGTCCTCGAACGGGGTGTCGCCCCACGTCTCGTCGCCCGGTTCCCCGGGCGCCGGGATCGTGCGGGTCCGCCAGAGTTCGGCCCCGGTCTTCGCGTCGTGGGCGACGATGACGCAGGCGTCCGGGCCGCCGCGGGGCAGGCAGCTGCGGCCCGAGATGACCTTGCCGTCGGCGATGATCGGGCCGGAACTCTGCATCGCCGGATGGGTCTTGTAGTCGAGGATCATCGTCTCCCAGGCCAGCTCGCCCGTCTTCGCATCGAGGGCGAAGACGAACTCGTCGACGCTGGTGTCGATGATCAGATCGCCGTAGATCGCGATGTTCCGGTTGTTGGCCGCGAGTCCGCCGACCTGCTGGAGGATGTTCTCCGGGTGCTCGCGCCGGTACTCCCAGAGAAGATCTCCGGTCACCGCGTCGATAGCCTGGATCACGTCGATGGGGTTCGGCATGTACATCACGCCGTCGTAGACGAGCGGCGTCCCCTGCTGGCGGCCTTCGCTCATGCCGCGGGACCAGACGAGCCGCAGGTCGCCCACGTTCTCCGGCGTGACCTGGTCGAGCGGGCTGTAGCCCCAGCCGTCTAGCGTGCGGCGCCACATCAGCCAGTCGTCGTCGCTCGGGTTCTGGAGCATGGCGTCCGTGACCGGGACGAAGTCGCCGCGCTCGGACACTTGCGTCGGCTGGGCTTCGGCGCCGGGAGATCCGGGCACCGTCATGACAAGGGCGGCCAGGAGTGCCGCCCGCGGGAAGAGGTTTCGCCGAGTCACGAAGGTGCGACTCTAGCGCGGAACACCCCCTTGGGCGAGACGCCCCGAGAATGCGTCGTCGGGCCGTTGCCAGGGGTTCAGCGCGTTCTCCGTCGCAGATACTGCACGGCAATGACCACGGATGTCACCGAGAAAAGGAAGACACCGCTGCAAAGGAAGATCATCACCAGGTCCCAGGAAGGTCGGCTATTGATCAACAAGGTGAAGTCAAGCGTGTGTAGCCCGTTGAAGATCCACCGTTCCAGCCGGCGCCTGTCGGTGAGACGATCGAGAATCTCGCCCGTGGACAGATCGATATGAAACCAGGTGGATTCAGCATCGGCGAACTCGACTCGTAGCGCTGGCAGTGGGCGGTGCCGGTTGTGATGGGAGTAGTAGTAGAGGTCGTAACTGTCCAGCCGCTGCCGGTCCAGGATGCCGCTGCCGGGAATCAGCTTGGCGATGCGGCCATGGACTTTCTGCTCCAGCGACTCCGTCTCGCCCGGCGCGGGCACGTACTGGACTTCGTGTCTGGAGCCATGCAGAGAGACGTGGGACGTGCCGCCAATCCAGTGCCATGCAATCTCCTTGACGGGAAAAGGCGCGCCCTGCCGGATCAGTTGCCGAACCTCCTGGGCGTCGGAGTACGCGGGAGCTGACCGCGAAACGCCATCCTGCTGCCGGTAGCGCTGTTTCTGTTCAGAGAAACTGCTGCTGGATTCGAACACGTCCCAGGGCCCCACCGACATCAGGCCGCTAAGCAGGAATGTCAGCAGGACCACCGAAGCCAGCAAGCCCAGGATGTGGTGGTACTTCGTCATGCCCCGATAGGGCGAACAGGAGCCGTCCCGGTACCTGGGCCTGAGTCGCAGGCGCGTGAGACCTATGATCGCGCCGGTGATGACGGAAACCAGGCCCGCCAGGGAGAGGACGATGATGACCTGCTCCCAAACGCCGCGGTGCTCGCGTAACTGCACCGGGTAGATCCAGTGCAGGTTCGAACCCATCCAGTTCCAGATGCGCTCGCCGCGCCGGGTGTCACGTACGACCTGGCCGGTCAACGACGACACGTACAGCTCCGTGCCCATGCCGTCGTCGACCGACACCCGGTGCAGTGGCCGGTAGGGGTGCAGGCCATCGGACACGGACCACTGGTCCATGTGGAGCTGCTCGAGATGCCTGCCGGTTGCGGCTTTGCCGGAATGCTGCGCCCTGGAGAAGCCGACGGCGGCCGCCACGGCCGCCTCCGCTGGCAGTCTGTCGATGGCCGCACCGGTATCGGCGTACATGCCCTTCCACGAGGCGCCTTCCACCTTCAGCAGATAGACGGGCCGCTCCGCGCTGCTGGTCAGCAACAGTTGCTCGACGTGGGCGTCGGAATCGGCGAGAGCGAGGGGCCCTTCAGGAGCGACGTTGACGCGGTCGGCAACGAGTGGTTCAAGCCCAGCGTAGTGCTCGTCCCTGGTCAGTTCAGGGAAACCGACGTACATCATCACCACGCCGCTGACGCACCACATGGCGAGGAAACCGCACATGGCGATACCCAGCCACCGGTGGCTGACGTAAAGCAGCCTTCTAGGGCTCATCGCGGGCCTGGAGGGCACCGCGCTCTAACGCGGCCTAGAAGAAGTCATAGTCCAGCGTCAGGCTGACAGTGCGGGGCTTGCCGAGAAGCCAGGTGCTGGGCCAGTAGTACGCGGAAACGGCGTAGAGCTCATCGAAGACGTTGTCGAGGCGCAGGGCAACCGAAAGGTCGGGGTTGAAGCGCCAGCGTGCGGACGCATCGACGACCGTGTACGAGGGAATCGGGCCGTCGGGATGAGCGCGTTCGCCGACATACCGGCCATCAGCCGATAGCTGCAGCTTGCCCACCGGAGCCCACACGAGACCCAGGTTGAAGGTCTCCTCGGGCACTTCCCTCGGTGTCTCACCGGTATCAGTCTCCGCGTCCAGAACAGTCCCGACTGCTGTCAACGTGAGGTCGTCGGTCAGCCCATACGTGAGGTTGAACTCGACGCCCTGGGAAGTCTGCTCCGGGATGATGATCAGATCATCGGGATTGAGGGACGCCGGATCATCCTCGATCAGGTTGTTCTTGACGATGTCGAACAGGGCCAAGCCCCAGGACAAACGCTCGTCCGCGAGTCGTTGCTTGATGCCGACCTCGACCTGCTCACTCCTGATGAAATCCAGCTCCCGGTTGCTAACCCTGGTTTGCACGATGCTGTTGCTCGGGTGGGTCGCGCCGGTCGTGTACTGGCCGTAGAGCACCGTGTTGTCGCTCACGTCAAAGGTCAGTCCTGCCCGGCCTGTCAACGCGTCCACGCTCTGATCAAAAGTCGGCGGGTTGCTGACGTCGTTGTAGTCCGTCTCAACGTCCTCGTGGCGCAGGCCCAGCACGAGTGTCAGTGCTCTGGTGAGGCCGATCTGGCTCTCGGCGAACACCGCCATCTGGGCAACATCGGAGATGATCTCCGTCCGGTGCATCGCCGCGGTGATATCGGTGAACACACCGGGGTCGAAGTTGAAGGCGTCGACGACATCAAAATCGTTGACCCAATCGACTCCATTGGGGTTCGCGCCGCCGAAGTTGGTTGCCCTCGCGAAGGTCAGATCGTTGGTCTCGAAGCCCGCGGAGGTCTTCATCTTGCGGTCGTCATCGCCGGCATCGAACACGAAGTTGGTGCGGAATCCGTCATGCTCTATGTCATGGGCGATCACCAGAGGCGATTCCCGTCTGACCGTGGCGGCTGCTCGGTCGTACTGGTAGTAGTCGAGCGTCTTCCAGAAACGATCGCTGTTCAGGCGGTACAGCTCGGATTGCATGGACAGGCGTTCGCTGATGTTCCAGTTGGCCTTGATCCGGGCGGAGTCGTCCTTGTAGCGGATCCTCCCGTCGTTGACGTCGTAGTTGCTCGTAACCAGTTCAGTGGGCGCCTCTCCGTTGACCAGCGGTATCCCGAAGTACCGCATGGGCTCCTGGTCGCCCTGATCGTATCGGCCTGTTAGTGAGAAATCGTCCGTGACCTGCCACAGCAACGAGGCGGAGATCATCTCGGCTTCGCTGTCGCCTCTGTCCACCCAGTTGTCCGACTGGTTGTTGCTGTAGTCAAGCCGGTAAGCGAGGTTGTCGGCGAGACCGCCGGTCAGGCCGAGGCCGAGGAAACGGGTGTCGTTCTCACCGACCGTGGCACGTATTTCCCCGGCGTGTTCCTGCTGCGGTCGTTTGGGGATGACGTTGTACGCGCCACCGATGCCGCCTTCGCCGTACAGTACGGAGGCGGGCCCCTTCAGTACCTCGATGCGCTCGACGCCCCAGGTGTCGAAGGGAAAGGTGATCGTGTTGAATGCGTTGTAGTAGCTGGAGCCGTCGAACATCTTGGTGACGGTCCCCTGGCCTCGAAAGCCCCTGGCGGCGATGTTCTGGCCGCCATTGCCCGGGTGCCCATCGTTCGTGAAACCGGCGGAGCGAGTCACGGCCTCCATCACGGTCGTATCCAGGCGCTCACGAATCGCATCGCCGTCGAGGATGTCCACTGTTGCCGGCGTTTCCAGGACGGTCAGTTCCAGCCGACTGCCCGTCTCGCTGGCCGTGTTGAGGGGCTTGCCATAGACGGTGATCTCGTCACTCACGCTGTCCTCGGCTTCGGTCCCCCCGCGAGTACCCTCGCCCGCTCCCTCCGGGGACGTGGTCTTTTCCTCGGCATGGAGTCCTGCCGTTGTGGCAAGAGTGGCGAGCAGGAGCGTTGGTATCAGGTGGAAGAGGTCGAGTGGGTTACGTGTTCGTGGCATTGTGGCTTTCTCCTCTGATTCGATGTTGTCCTTTGAAGGGAGCCCGACGCAACTCAGCGTCGGGTTGATTTCAACTGCTGCTGGGAGGTTGGGTCCTTGTTCAGCCGACTCGCCAGGCGGTCACGCGACCCTGAGCGTCGAGCGCGGCAAGCGCGTGCCCATCCGGTCGCCAGTACAACGTGCCGACGACATCCGCCACGGGTGCGTCTCCTATCGGATGGCCGTGCCCGTCGCGCCCGAGTGACCAGACGACGACGCGGCCGTCCCGAGCTCCCGAGGCCAGGCGCATCCCGCGGCGAGCGAAGGTGAGCGCCGTGACAGTTTGAACGTGATGCTCCAGAACGCCGGGCCGGGTGCCTTCCGGTCCCCTTCCCCGAAAGCTCCAGACCGTGACCGCCTCGCCTCCGCCGGTGGCCAGGAGGGTGCCGGTGTCATCGAAGGCCAGGGCCGACGGTTTGCCGGGGTAGCCCGACATCATCGAGTCCTGCGCCGTGGAGCGACGCCAGAAGTGAACCGAGTTGTCCTGGCTGCCGCAGGCCACGACATCGCCGTCCGGGCTGAGTACCATCGAAACCAGGGAGCCCATCCACTCCAGCTTCTGGCGAACCTCGCCGGTGGACGCGTCGAAGAACGTCACGCGGCCGTAACAGGCGGTCGCCAGCTCATCTGTGCCGGACCAGGCGATTGCGCTGACGGTACTGGGATGATCGTGAGATCGCCAGATTCTCGTTCCGTCCGCGCCATACGCGTGAACCTGCCGGGAACAGGAGGCGGCCAACCACTGTCCGTCCGGTGACCAGGCCACGTTCTCGACCCAGCCGCTCCCGACGTAGATAGCCTGGCGGATCCGACCTTCGGCGGCATTCCAGACCAGGACCCGGCCGTCCTGGCCGGCCGTGGCGAACGCGGGTCGGTTCGGGTGTATTGCCAGCGCGAGCACGCCGCCTTCATGGACTTCGCGCTGCGCCCAGATGGTGGCGCCAGACCTGCGGTCGAAGGCGTAGACGCCACCCGCGGCGTCTCCGACCACCAGGGCCTCACCGCGCGGCGTCCACCCGCCGGCGATGGCGTAGTCACCGACCTCCGCGGACCAGCCCGGGCGCAGAATGCCCGTCGGACTGCCGCCATTCAAGTCAGGCATGCCTCTCAAATCAGGCATGCCTCGAATCCCTGCCGCATGCCCTGCTCGTCGAGGTTGCGGCCAATGAAGATGAGCTGATTGCGGCGGGGCGTGTCTCCCCATGGACGATCCGGCTGCCCGTCGAAGAGCATGTGAACGCCCTGAAAGACGAAGCGACGCGATTCGCCCGCGAGGCTGATGAAGCCCTTCATTCTGAAGATGTCGACCCCGCGTTCACGGAGCAGTTCCCCAAGCCACGCGTTGAGCCTGCCGGAATCGACATCGCCCTCCGTCTCGATCGCGATCGAGCCCACTTCGTCGTCGTGCTCATGCTGCGCGACCCAGGTCCGCTCGACCTCGACGGGGACCACCCCCTCGACGCTCGGGGCGGCGCCGGCGCTCGTCAGTTGCAGATCGAACTCCTCCGCGGTGTGCTGGGCGAAGAAGCCGACCGTCACCTGCGTATCGACCTCCAGGAAGAACGACTTGCGTCCCGGGGAGTCAAGCTGGAGGTTCAGGTGCCTTCCGACGGCGATCTCGCCTTCCGGACGAACGGGATCCGCGGGTTCGGCGTACCGACGCACACACCATTCCGCACCTTCACGAAGCGCGGAGTCTTCCGTGCCCTGGTCGGGTACGACGACGAGAGACATCGCCGGATCAGGTCCCTCGGCGAGGCTGAGTTCGTAGCGGCCGGCGTCGAGCGAGTAGACCCCAGTCCACTCGAACGGGTACTCCGGCTCGAGGAAAGTGGGACGCCTCTCAAGCACCTGATCCAGGTCGAAGGCAGCGAGGTTGAGTACCGTATCGACGGAGACGTCGGCCCACTCGCTGCGGATGACTCGCGCCATTCGGTTCATGTCCCGCAGCCGGGTTTCGAGCCTGTCGAGCGCGTCGCCGTCGACGAGGTCCGTCTTGTTGAGGACGAGGACGTCCGCGAAGGCGATCTGTTCCGTGCTCTCGTCGCTTCGGCCGAGCTGCTGCTCGATGTGGGCTGCGTCGACGAGGGTGACGATTCCGTCCAGCGCGAACTCGGCGCGAATCTCGTCGTCCATGAAGAAGGTCTGCGCGACCGGACCGGGATCGGCGAGCCCCGTTGTCTCCACCAGCACGTAGTCGAACTTGTCCCGACGCTTCATGAGGTTCCCGAGCACGCGAATCAGGTCTCCGCGCACCGTGCAGCAGATGCAGCCGTTCGACATCTCGAAGATCTCCTCGTCCGCGTTGATGACGAGCGCCTGGTCGATGCCGACCTCCCCGAATTCGTTTTCGATGACGGCGATGCGCTTGCCGTGCTCCTCACTCAAGATACGGTTCAGCAGGGTCGTCTTGCCGGAGCCGAGGAAGCCCGTGAGGATGGAAACAGGTACTTTTCGCTGTGTGTTCATCTGACTAGTTCTCCTGGGGAAGAGGTGCGAGACCAGCTCGGACGAGCCACGGGTTCGACAGCCCTTCTGCCTTGGGCCCGTCGAAGAGCACGCGCCGGTCGCGCAGCAGGATGGCGCGCGTTGCCTGGGACGGCAGCGAGTGAAGGCAGTGGGTTGCCCAGACGCACGTAGCGCCCGTCCGGCGAACAGCCTCCGCAACGAGCCTGCGCAGCTCAAGGGCCGCGACGGGATCGAGCCCGACCGTGGGCTCGTCGAGGAGGAGCAACGCGGGCTCGAGCACCAGGAGGCCGGCGAGTGCAACGCGGCGCTGCTCCCCGAAGCTGAGCTGGTGACACGGACGCTGCAGCAGGTGGCCTATGCGCAAGGCCGCCGCCACGTCGCGGGATCGACGTCGGGCCTCGCCTGGCTCGACGCCGCGGCGAAGCAGGCCCCAGGCAATGTCCTCGGCAACCGTGCTCGCGATGAAGTGGTGTTCCGGGTTCTGGTCGAGAAGGGCCACGCGCCCGTGGAGCCGGGCGCGGAGCGTCGTACCGGGCGACACGTGGCTTCCCAGGCGCGTCATGGTCCCTTGCGCGGGTCCGTCGAGCCCGGCGAGCAGGCGCAGCAAGCTCGACTTGCCGGCTCCACTCGGCCCAAGCACGAGCAGCCACTCTTCTCTTGCCAGGCGAAAATCGAGCTGCCGGAGCACGAGGCGTCCACCACGTTCGACGTCGATGGCATCGAGGTGGACGCCGTCATGAGTCCGAACGTCTTCGCCGGTGGCACTACGCAGCAGTCCGTTCTCCTCCGCGCGTTCGAGGCGCGTGAAGGCATGCAGGGCGCCTTCGCCGAGCAGCGGTCCCCAGGCGGCCACAGGCAAACGCGGTGACCCCAGGCGGAGGCGGCCCGCGTCTCGCCGCTGCGCCCATTCACGCCGGGCGAGCACACCGTGCATGAGCGCGTGGTCGAGGCTGGCCACGATGCCCTCGGGAATCCGCATCCGAAGCAGGAGTTGTCGCAGCGACGCCCAGTCGACCTGGGTGCCCAGCCAGAGGATCCAGATGGCGCCGCACAGGACCCTGGCGCTCGTCTGGACGATGGCGTCCGTGTCGGAATCCAGGGCGGCCCCAGCGAGCAGTGCGAGCGCCGCGACGGCCAGGGTCCACGCGAGGGCAGGCTTGATCCTGCGGCGTCCATGGGCATGTGCGAACAGCAGAAGCACCGCACCGAGCCCGGAGCAGGTCAGGGACAGGACGGTACTTTGCGCGCCTGCGCTGACGATCAGCACGCTGCTGGTCAGCGAGACAGCCAATGCCGCAACCCACAGCGGCTGGCGACGCTCGAAGAACAGGGAATGCTCAGCGTGGAGGTGCATCGCGTTCTCCTCCGAGCACTCGTTCCCAGGTGCGCCCCGCGATGAAGCCCGTTCCGAAGAGGATGAGGATCGACATCGCGAGCCCGACCTCCCCGTGACTCAGGTCGACGATGCTCCCTGTTGGCGGTCGCCCCGCCTCCTCCGCGGTCGCACTGAACACGGTTTCGTCGATTCCTTCATAGGCGCAGCCCGACAGGCCGACAACGAGCAACAGAAGCATGGCGGACGCAGCGGGCGCGGCTACGGTGCGAAGTCCCCTCAGCGATTTCGGCAGGAGGTCCGGCCGACGTGTGGCCAGCAGCCGTACGATGCCGACGGAGGCGATGGCTTCAAGAACCGCCAGGGGGATCTGGACCGGGGCGAACCCGAGCAGGACCGCGCCGAAGGTCGTCGCTGGCATCGTCACGTCGGACAACGCCACGGCGAGCACCACGGCGTCCGCCACGTACACGCTCAGGCTGCCGACGCCACAGGCGAGCGCGACGCGGAGAGCTCCGTCCACGCCGAGCCGCTGGAGCAATGCCCAAAGCCCGACGGTCGTCAGAGGCCCCAGCAGTCCCAGTGTCAGGAGGTTGACCCCCAGCGTCGTGAGCCCGCCGTGAGCGAAGAAGACCGCCTGCAGCAGGAGCACGAAGAACGTGGGCCACACGATGCGACGGACCCCGACGACCAGGGCGAGCACCGGAGTAAGGCAGATGTGACTGGTTGCGCCGACGACGGGGACCGGCAGCGGGAGCAGAGTGCCGGCGAAGAGCAGGCTCGTGGCCCCGGCCATGACGACCGAGGGCGACGGTGTGTTGGGTCGCCTTCGTTGCTCGCGACGAAGGCTCCAGTAGACAGTGGGTGCGGCCACGGCACTCCACGCGACGGCCTGGCTGAGCGGTAGCACTCCTTCTGCTAGATGCATCAGCGCCTTCCCTGGCGTGGAAATCGAGGCGGAACAGGGACAAGAGGGGAGCGATCAGGCGGTGGCGACTTCCACCGCTCCTGGGCGACCGTCACGCCGCATCGCCACACCCATCGCAGGTTCCGAGCAACACCACCTCGTGTCCGGTCATCTGAAACCCGCCTGGGAGCAGGGACTCGAGGCCCTCGACGCAACCGAAGAGGCCGAACGCGCGGTCGCAGATCGAGCAGAGAAAGTGATGGTGATGCTCGCGGTCCCTGGGCTCGTACCGCAACCCGCCGCCCAACACCTCGACCGCCTCCAGCGTGCCTTTCTCAACACCTCGTTGGAGAGCGCGGTACACCGTGGCGAGACCGATACCGGTTCCGCTCAGGCGGCTCCACAGTTCTCTGGCGGACAGGGGGCCGTCCGCTTCGTCAAGGGCTCGGAGGACGGTCTGCTGCTGCTTCGCTCTTCGCATGGGAGATACGATAATCAATTCTCAGTGGGTGTCAAGACCTCCCTCCGCACGGGATCCTCGTGCCTCCGTGGGAGAGCGCCGGCACACCCGGCGCGTCGCGGCCTTGCTAGCGCGGTGCGGAGAGGCGCACTTCCGCTTCGGTCTCCTCCTCGCCGCGGAGCAGGCTCACAGTGACCGAGTCGCCGGCTTGTTGCTCCTCGAGCACTGCGCGGATATCCGGGACCGAGCGGACGCGTTGGCCATCGATCGCGGTGATCACGTCGCCGAGGACGATACCGCCGCGCCGTGTTTGGCGGACGCCGCGGAGTCCGGCGCGGTCGGCGCCTGAGTTGCGTGCGACCTCCCAGACGACGACGCCGTTGACGGCCGGCCGTACGCGCGTCCCCTCGACCAGGGTGACCCCCAGTTGCGGACGGTTGACCCGTCCGTGGGCTATCAATTCCGGCACCACCCAGTTCACGGTGTCGACAGGAATCGCGAAACCGATGCCAGCCCAGGCGCCGCCGGATGAGACGATCTGCGTGTTCACACCGATCAGCCGGCCGCTCGAGTCGAGAAGCGGGCCGCCGGAGTTGCCGGGGTTGATCGCGGCATCGGTCTGAATCACGCCCTCCAGGTCGCGGCCCCCAACCGACTGCACTTCGCGGTCGAGCGCGCTGATCACGCCGGTGGTCAGGGTGTAGTCGAGGCCGAAGGGGTTGCCAATCGCCAGTACGGACTGGCCGACTTGGAGATCGCTCGACGAGCCGACGGGAATCGGCCGCAGCTTCTCCGGAGGCGCTTCGATGCGGAGCACGGCCAGGTCCATGTCCGGGTCGCTGCCGACCAGGGAGGCCGGCCAGGTTGTCTGGTCGTGGAGCGTGATCTCGGCGGCCTGGGCATTGCGGATCACATGGAAGTTCGTGACGACGTGGCCCTTGTCGTCCCAGAGGAACCCGCTGCCGGTGCCGTCCTGAACGCGGTCGAAGCGACGCCCGAAGTAGCTGACCCGCTGCTCACGCAAAGTCGTGATGTAGACGACCGACGGCTGCGTCTCGCGGAACAGGTTGACCGTCGCGCGTTCCTCGGGGAGCAGCCCCGAACTCGGCGTCACCCGCCGGGGTTCGCCCTGGCTTTCCGCCTGGAGCACGTTGCCCTGCCACCGGGAGCCCACGAGAAAGGCAAGAGCGGCGAGCACGAGCAGGCCCGCCGTGGTGGCGATCCGCGGCCGTTCCGTGGGGCCGGGTGAGGGTGCGCGGGGCATCGGCCAAAGCTAACAGGCGGCGGGCGGGCGTTGTTCCGCCCCCCGGCTACACTGGCCGCATGATCCTCACAGAGAAGACAGTGCCCAGGACGGAGTTCGAGGCCGGAACGGGCTGGCAGTTGAAGCCCGAGGGCGCCTGCAAGGGCACGGCATGCGTGCCCCTCTTCGACCGCGCCCCGGGGTCGTCGGGCCAGTTGGACGCGGTTGCCGTTGCCGAGGCGATCGGTCTGCCGGTCGTGCACGACGAGGACCACGGCGTCTGGGCCGTCGGTCCCGAGTCGATCGGTTCGCGGGCACTGGTGTCGGCCGAAGACGCCGACTTCGAGCTGCCCGACCTGGACGGGAAGCTGTTTCGGCTCTCGAGCCTGCGCGGGCGGAAGGTCGTCGTCTACGCCTGGGCCCCCTACTGAGGCTGCTCGGCCCACCTGCCCGGGTGGCAGGCGCTGCGCGACGAGCTTCATCCGCAGGGGTTCGAACTGGTCACGGTCGGCCTCGACACCCTGGGGGCAGAGGGCTGCCGCCGCTTCATCGAGGCCGCCAGGCCGAAACACCCGTCGCTGGTTGACCCTCACCATCTGCTGGCCAGGCTCTTCGGCGTGGTCAACATCCCCAGCTCGGTGTGGATCGACGAATCGGGCACGATCGTCCGGCCCCCGGAGGCCGCGCCGGCGCCGCCGGAAGGTCGCGGGCCCGGTCTGAGGTCCGGTTCGGGCATCCCGGGACGAATCGGCGAGATGCTGGAGGAGGCGGCGAAGATCCCCGCCGACACGGACGCCTACCACCGGGCGCTGCGCGACTGGGTGGAGAAGGGCGCGGCGAGCCGATTCGCGCTTTCGCCGGAGGAAGTCGTCGAACGATCGAGGCCGCGCGATGCCGACGTGTCCCTCGGACACGCCCACTTCGAGCTCGCCTCGCACCTGGAGCTCGAGGGTCATCACGATGCGGCGATCCGCCACTTCCGCGAGGCGCACCGCCTGGTCCCCGAGAGTTGGTCCTTCCGCCGCCAGGCCTGGTCGCTCGAAGGCGGCGCCGAGGGTCCGGCCGCACGCTTCTGGCAGGGCCCGAGCGAAGAGGACCCCGAGGCATGGCCCTACGAAGGGGACTGGCTGAGCGACATCCGCGCCGAGGGGCCGGAGAACTACGTCGAGCGCTTCGAGCCGTAGTTGGTGCGAGATTCCGTCTTCACAGCCGCTCTTGAGCGGCGCCGCCAGCAGTGGCGCGATGTCGACGGCACGGCCCGTCTGTGGGCCCGCGACGGCTCGCTGTGGACCGACTCGCGCGAGGAGAAGTGGCTCGGCTGGCTGGACGTCGAACGCCTGGGCCACCTGACCCTCGTCGACGCCGCTGGCAAGCTTGTCGACACGGAGGCCTCGAAGCTCGCCGAGCATCTCGCCGAACCGCGCTTCGAACGCTGCCTCCTGCTCGGCATGGGCGGCTCGGCGCTCGGCGCGGGCCTCCTGTGGCGGGCGTTGCCGCGGCAGGTCGACGCGAAGTTCATCGTCCTCGACACGACGGACCCTCGCGAGATCGACCGTGCGCTCGACGGAGTCGATCCGGTCAACCTTCGAGTGATCGCCGCCTCCAAGTCGGGCGGCACGCTCGAGACGAAGCTGGCGTTCGAACTGTTGCTGGACCGGTTGGGCGATGCGGCTCCGCGCTCTGCTCTGGCGATCACCGACCCCGGCTCGGCACTGGAAGCGCGCGCCCGGGAAGCCGGTGCGCGGGTGGTCTTCGGCCACCCGGACATCGGTGGCCGGTTCTCCGTCCTCTCGGCCTTCGGCCTGGCGCCTGCCGCAGTGGCGGGAATCGACGTCGAGCCGCTGCTTGCGAGCGCCCGGTCGATCGCCGCGGCCTGCCGGCGGGAGACCTCCGAGGCCGGCACGAACCCCGGCGTCGAACTGGGTCTGCTGCTCGCCACGGCGCACGACTGCGGCCGCGACAAGCTCTACCTCCATGCCCCGGATGGCTGCGCGGAGATGGTCGGCTGGGTGGAGCAGCTGATCGCCGAATCGCTCGGCAAGGGCGACGTGCTGCTGCTGCCGGTGGCCGCGGCGGGCCTTCCGGCAGGGCCGGCCCCGGACCGGCTCGACATCGAACTCGTTCCTGCCGACCTCGGCGGCGAGTTCTTCCGCTGGCAGTTCGCCACGGCGGTGGCCGGCGCACTCCTGGGCGTCAACCCCTTCGACCAGCCGGACGTGGAGTCGTCGAAGGTCATCACCCGGCGCTACGTCGAGCGGATGAGGGCCGGCGATGCTGGAACGGCCGTCGGTGTGGTCCGGCTGAGCGAGGTCAGCGAGCTCGGGTTGGCCCAGCTCCTGGGCACCCACCTCGCGACCTTCCCGGACGGCGGTTACGCCGTCGTCTCGGCCTACCTCGACCGCAGGCGCCGCAACCGTGAGCTACTCGAGGCGCTGCGGCGGCGCATCGCCGTTGCGACGGGCGGCGCGTCCGTTCTCGGTTTCGGGCCGAGCTTTCTCCACTCGACGGGACAGGCTCACAAGGGCGGGCCCAACCGGGGCCTGTTTCTCCAGATCACTGGGGAGCCGCCGGTCTCGGACATCCCGGTTCCCGGGGAGGGCCTGACCTTCGGTCAGGTCCAGCTCGCCCAGGCGTGGGGCGACTACGAGGTGCTGGTCGAGCGAAGGCGCCGAGTGGTCGCGGTTCACCTCGACGGCGATGTGGAGAAGGGACTTCGGCGCCTGGTTGAAGCGGTCGGATAGGGGAGCCGGCCGTTGGCCGGCGCGCTCTCTGCCCGCCTTTGGCGGAAGCCGGCGGGGACGCCGGCGCACCCAGTGTCTAGCGGCGGCCGCGTGGCCGGCCCGCCGGCTTGCCCATCAGCTCGTCGAGCCCGACGTTGAACTCGGCGACGATGCGGATCAGGACGTCCAGGCTGACCCGGAGCTCATCCCGCTCGATCCGCGAAAGATCGGACGCCGGGATGCCGACGCGCTTGGCCAGTGCCGGCTGCGTCAGCTTGTTCTTGCGCCGCAGGCGTCGGATCCGGTGGCCCATGAGCTGGACCTGCTGGACTGTGGCTTCCTGGTTCATCGCCGGTCGATCCGCGAGTTCGAGAATTGTAGCCGTGCAGGGCGTGCGGGCGCTTCGGGCTGCTCGGCCCCGCGTTCAGATCGACGTCTTGAGATTCTCGTTGGCGGCGATCTTCGCGCCCCGCGCCTTGTAGCGTTCCCGGCGCTCCTTGCTGAAGCTGTCGACCTCGTCCTTCGGCACGCCGTAGGCGACTCCCCGGTCCACGCCCGGGCGGGCTCGAACGCGTTTCAGCCAGTCCACGACTGCGGGCTGGGTCGTGATGTCGACCTTCGCCCACTTGTACGCCCGGATCCAGGGGAACACGGAGATGTCGGCAACCGTGAAGTCGTCCCCGCAGATGTAGGGGTGCTTCTCGAACCGGCGGCCGAGAATCGCCACCAGCCGAAGCGACTCCCTGCCGAATCGTTCCAGCGGATGGGCCTTCTGTTCATCGGGCACGTCGATGTAGCGGGTGTAGCTCAGCTTGTTGCCGAAGGCCGGGCCTAGATTCGCGGCCTGCCAGTAGAGCCAGGGAACCACGTCCCAGCGCCGCTCGTCCGTCGGGAAGAGCGGGGTCGGGTACTTCTCCCCGAGGTACTGCAGGATGGCGCAGCTCTCCATGACGGCGCGGCCGTCGTCCACCAGGGCCGGCATCTTCTGGTTCGGGTTGATCGCGGTGAACTCGGGCGTGAACTGGTCGCCGGCCGAGAGATCGACCATGTGGATGCGCGTCTCGGGCAGTTCGACGCCCGCCTCGCGCAGTTCCTCGAGCATGATGGAGATCTTCCAGCCGTTGGGCGTCGCGCTGAAGTAGACGTCGAGAGCCATGCGGTTGCTAGCCCCCCTCGAGACCGGTGAGGACCGCGTCGATGCCTTCGCCTCGCAGGCCCTGCTTCATTGCCGAGAATGCGTTGGCGTCGAATTCCGCCAACTGGGCGGCCCGCTCCAGGGCGGCGTCGCGCAGTTCGCCGGCCGGTGCCACCGCGTCGACGAAACCGGCATCGCGCGCGCCCTCCGCGTCGTACATCCTCGCGGTCAGGGCGGCCTGCGTCAGGGCGCGCTTGGAGAGTCGTTCCCTGGCCAGCAGCCAGGCGAACGGCGGCAGCGTCCTGCCGATCGCGACCTCGTTCAGCCCGAACCGGAAGTCGCCGTCGGCCGCCAGGCGATGGTCGCCGGTGAGCACGCAGAGCGCGCCGAGCGCGATGGCGTGGCCGCTGGCCGCGACGACCAGGGGCTGCGGCCATCCGTACAGGCGCATCATCAGACGCGCCCCGGCGAGGCCCATCGCGCGGGCCTGCTCCGGGCCTCCATCGCGAAACACGTTCAGGTCGAACCCGCCGGAGAACACGCCGGGCCGGCCGGTCAGGACGACGGCCCTGGCCTCGTCCGCGGCCCGATCAAGCATGGCGTCGACGGCGCCGATCATCGGCGGTCCGAAGGCGTTGGCCTTGCCGTCGTCCATTGTGATCAGGGCCACGTCGCCGACCTGTTCGTAGGTAGTCCGTTCTGTCATGAATGAGCTCCTTTGGCGCCGTCGTTCCCGGCCTCAGAGTGTGCGTCCGACGATCCACGCGCCCGCGATGAAGGTCGCCAGCACGCTGCCCAGGTTGCACAGGACGACGACGAGGAGGATGCGAGTGAGGCGGTTGCTCCAGAAGCCGCGCACGGAGCTCAGGCTGTCGGCGAGGTTCTCCATGTCGGCGACGAGGGGCTTGCGGAGCAGGGCCTGGACCAGGCCGGCGACCCAGCCGGCCGCCATCAGCGGATTCAGGCTGGTCAGGGGCGCGGCGGCGAAGGCGGCGAGAATCGTGACCGGGTGCGCCAGGGCGATGGCGGCGCCGAGGGCGGCGAGGCCGCCGTTCAGCGCGACCCAGATGTACACGGATTCGACGGCGCGCTCCCTGTCGCCCCAGACGAGGCCGTAGGCGAAAAGGGCGATGATCAGGATCGGCACGAGCCAGGCGACGACCCGCGGCCAGATCGGCGGGGCTGGCACCTGTTCGAGTTCCTCGAGGTCGCAGGAGGAGTCCGCGAGGCCGGTGATGCCGGGCAGGTGTCCGGCGCCGACGACGGCGACCGTCCGCGGGCCGGCCGACTGGCGGAGCTTCTCGGCCATGTAGGCGTCCCGTTCATCGATCAGGGTGTTCTTGACGCTCGGTAGTGCCTCCGCGAGGGCGGACATCAGGTCGGTCAGGTTTCCCGTGTCCTTGAGTTTCTCGATGTCCTCTTCCTTCAGGTCGTCGCCGACGAAGGCGCTGCCGACCAACTGCGTCATCACCTTCGTCCGCTGCCAGAAGCCGAGCGAGGACCAGGTGCGCTTCAGCGAGATCTGGATGTCGCGGTCGATCAGTTCGAGGCGGGCGCCGCTGTCGCGGGCCCGGGCGATCGCTTCCCGCATCTCGGCGCCGGGCTCGATGCCGAAGCGCTGGGCGATGCGGCGCTGGAAGGAGTGCATCAGGAAGGAACTGAGCAGGAGCGCCGCCTTGCCCTCGCGCAGGACCTGGAAGATGTCCAGCTTGCGCCAGGAATCCTGGTTCTCCAGGTTCTGGTAGCGCGCCTCGCAGAGCTCGACGCAGACGGTGTCCGGTTCGAGTGTCTCGATCGCTTCCTTCGTGTCGCGCACGCTCTGCGGCGACACGTGCGCGGTGCCGACCAGGAAGACCTCCCGTTCGTCGAGTGCGAGTCGCTGTACCGAGGCGGGCAGGTCGTGGGGCGCCGGTTGGCTCGCGGCTTCCGTCGTCATCGCAGCGCGGAGCGTAGCCCAAGCGTGTGGTTCGGGTGGCATACGATTCCAGGCCGATGGCTTGAGGAGGAGGTTCGAGATGCAGGTGACGACGATTCGCCTCACCACGGTGCTCGCAGCGGCAGCCATCCTGGCCGCGTGCGCCGCGCCCGACGCTGACGCCCCCGCGGAGGATGCCGGCGCCGGTCCGCCCAACATCGTGCTCATCCTCGCGGACGATCTCGGCTATGCCGACATCGGCATCTACGGCAGCGAGATCATCTCGACCCCGCACATCGACGCGCTGGCGGCGAGCGGCGTTCTCTTCACCGCGGGCTACGTCAGCCATCCGGTGTGCAGCCCGTCGCGCGCGGGGCTGATCACAGGCCGCTACCAGCAGCGCCACGGCTGGGAGTTCAACCCGGCAGGTAGGGACGTGGGCGCCGGGTTGAGCCTCGAGGAGGCGACCCTGGCCGACCGGCTGAAGGCGCTGGGCTATCGCACCGGGATGGTCGGCAAGTGGCACCTTGGCCATCCGGAGCCCCACCACCCGATGAGCCGCGGCTTCGACGAGTACTTCGGTGTGCTCGAGGGCGGAAGCATTTTCATCGACTCCAGGCTGCCCGGCGTCGAGTACGGCTCGCGTCGCGGCGAGGAAGGGCCGACCGAGCGCCGGAACAAGGTCCTGCGCGGCTTCGAGGAGGAGAAGGTCGAGCGCTACCTGACCGACGTCTTCACCGACGAGGCGGTCGGCTTCATCGAGCGCAGCGCGGCCGGGGACGAGCCTTTCTTCCTCTACGTCAGCCACACCACGCCGCACACGCCGCTCCAGGCGACGGCCGAGTACCTCGACGGCTACCGTCACATCGAGGATCAGCGCACCCGCGTGTACGCGGCGATGGTCGCGTCGCTCGACGAGAGCGTGCGCCGCGTGGTCGAGGCGCTGAAGGCGCAGGGCTTGTACGAGAACACGATGATTGCCTTCGCCAGCGACAACGGTTGCGCCGGCTACATCGGCAACGCCTGTTCGAACGGGCCGCTGTTCGGCTTCAAGCGTTATCACCACGAGGGCGGCGTGCGGATCCCCTTCATCATCAGTTGGCCGGAAATGATCGAGGCCGGACAGACGTTCGACGATCCTGTGATCACCCTCGACTACATGGCCACCTTCACCGCGGCGGTGGGAGACGAAGCGAAGACCGAAGACAGCGTGAACCTGCTGCCGTACGTGACCGGGGAAGCTGAGGGCGCGCCGCACGAGTACCTGTACTGGCGGGCCGGGCCGAGCCTGGCGATCAGGGACGCCCGGTACAAGCTGATCAAGCTGAACCGGACGGACTTCCGCCCCGAGAACCTGCGCGGGGACGGTCGCCTGCAGCCGCCGGAGGGCGGCTGGGCGACGGACTCGCCCCACGGCCAGGTCACGCTCCTGTACGACCTGGAAGCGGATGTCGGCGAGCTCAACAACCTGGCGGAGGAGCAGCCGGAGATCGTCGCCCGCCTGGAAGCGGAGCTGGACGACTGGCGAGCCACGCTGGCGACCGAGCAGATCCTGCCCGGCGTCAGGTCCACGATCACCGAAATCGATGGCGAGTGGGTGCAGTTGGTATTCTGATTTCGGCGGCTGCGCTGCTGGAACATGAGCGGTACACCCAACAGCGTTGAACGCGGCACCGGCGAAGGCGCCGGCAGACGGGCGATGGGTCGCATGTGGCCCCCGCGCCGCCGGGTCCAGGCTGCGGTGCTGGCTGTTCTCGTCGTCGCGGCGTTCTCGGCGTGGCGGGTAGAGCGGCAGGTCGGACAGGCGCGGCTGGAGCTTCGTCTGGCGGAAGCGGCCATCGCCGGTCAGGACTTCGGAGAACTCGCGGAACGGGCTCCCGGCCTGCTCAGTCTGGCCGCCCGGCACGCGGCCGGCGAAGGGCGCTGGCGGGACGTCGCGGCGCTGTACGAGGATCACGCAGCGCATCTGCCGCCGGCCCTGCTGGACGCGGCCGAGGTCGAACTCGGGCTGAACCGCGCAGTCGACGAGGAGGCGCCAGCGGAGGATGCGGACGGCGCCGAGGGCGAAACAGAGCCCGACATGGTCCCGGTGGAACCGCCTCCCGCGTCGGCGTTCGAGCGGCGTCTGCGCCGGGCGCAACAGGTCGACGCTTCGGGCGTGCAGCAACTGCTCTTCGACCGGCGGGGCCGGCCGCTGGGATCGATCGGCGACGACCGGTCGCTGACGCTGGAGGAGGATCTGCCCGCGGGCCTGGTGCCGGTCGAGCTGGCGACCCACCTGCTGCCGCCCGCCCTCCAGCCTCCGGGTCTGGCCGCCGCCGGACCGGGGGCGATGAGCGAGGCCGCCGGTGCGCGAGCGCTACGGCTGACGATCGACCGGGCCTGGAGCGAGGCGGCGGACACGGCGCTGGGCCGGGAAGAGGGAGCGATCACCATTATCGAGATCCCCTCGGGCGCCGTCCTGGCCGCGGTGAGCAACCGCAGCCGGAGCCGCCGGTGGCGGTCGAACGGTGACAGCGTCCTCGACCCGCGGGAGCCGGCCTCGATCGCCAAACTGATCACGACGACCGCGGCGATGCGGGCCGGGTTCGATCCCGACCAGGAGATCGCCGACATGACCTGCCGCGGCTCGGTGCTGATGGACGGCGAGCGGCTCTACTGCAGCGCGATCAACGGCCGGCTCCGGGGCCTTTCCGATGCGATGGCCAGTAGCTGCAACGTCGCCTTCGCCAGGCTCGCGATCGACGTCGGCGACCGGGCGCTGGTCGAGGAGTATGAACGCTACGGCTTCGTCATCGGGGGGAGAAACGGCGAACCGGTGCCGAGGAACGCCGTCGGCGTGGTGCACGAGTACCGGCAGCCCGGCAAGCAACTCGGCGATCTCTCGATTGGCCTGGACGAGGCCTCGATCACGCCGTTGGGGGCGGCCCTGTTCGCGGCGACCCTCTCCGACGGTCGCCGGCGCGAGCCGAGCTTCGTCCTGCAGGCGGATGGGCTTCTGGGGATCTCGCCGCGGACACCGGTCGGCGACGGACCCCGGCAGGACGTCCAGGTACTGGATCCGTCCTGGCTGCCGGTGCTCCACGAGTCGATGCGCGCCGTCGTGTCGCCTGGCGGCACGGCGAACCGGGTGGCGCCGAAGCGGCTTCGCGTGGCGATGAAGACGGGTACGGCGCGCGACCCGGACAAGCCGTTCCATGTGAACTATGTCGGCTTCTTCCCTTCGGACGAGGAGCTGGCGCCCCGCTACGCCTTCGCGGTGCGGGTCACCGGCCAGCCGACGTCGAGGCGAGTGCGCCGGGCCGGCTACGCCGTGACGTTCCGGCTGTTGCGGGCGCTCGACAGGCTCGTCGGCGAGGAGATCGAGGACGCTTCCGGGGTTCCGCGGCGGCTCACAGGAGCGACCGGAGCGAGCAAGTGACAAGGGCCGCGGGCGGCGGGACGCGGCCCGCTCGCCGGCGCTACCGACCGGCGATCGGCCCGACGCTGAAGCCGCTTCTGTGGGTGGTCTTCGGACTGTTCGCCCTGCTGGCGGTCAACTCGTTCTACCTGTCGGGAGTGCGCGTCGCCGAAGCGGCGACCGGCGAGACGTACCAGAACTGGTTCTACATCTCCATGTTCCTGCTCCACCTGGCGGTGGGCGGGCTGTTCGTCGTGCCGGTCATCTGGTTCGGTCTGGCGCACATGCGCAACGCCCGGAATCGACCGAACCGGCGCGCGGTGAAGGTTGGCTACGCGCTGTTCGGAACGGCGGTCGTCCTCCTGTTCAGCGGCATCGTGCTGACCCGGATCGAGGGCGTGATCACGGTGAACGATCCGGCGGTCCGCGGCGTCGCCTACTGGCTGCACGTCCTCGCGCCGCTGGTTGCAGCCTGGCTGTTCGTGCTCCACCGGCTGGCGGGCAAGCGAATCAAGTGGCGGATCGGGGCGCGCGTCGCGGTCGTCGCGGTGGTCCTCGTCGGCGTGGCGCTCGTGCTCCAGTTCCAGGATCCGCGGGCCTGGAACGTGGAGGGCCCGGAGTCGGGCGAGGAGTACTTCTTCCCCTCGCTGGCGCGCACCGCGAGCGGCGGCTTCATTCCGGAGCGGGCGCTCTCGAACGACGCCTACTGCGTGGACTGCCACGCCGACATCCACGGCCGCTGGACCTACAGCGCACACCGTTTCAGCTCCTTCAACAACCCCGCGTACAGCTTCTCCGTCCAGCAGACCCGCGAGAAGGCGTACGAACGCTCGGGGGACGTGCAGGCGTCCCGCTTCTGCGCCGGCTGCCACGATCCGGTCGTCTTCTTCTCCGGCGCCTTCGACGATCCGGAGTTCGACATCGAGCAGCCGGCGGCGCACGCCGGGATCACCTGTACCTCCTGCCACGCGATCACCCATGTCAACAGCCCGCGCGGCAACGCGGACTACACGATCGAGGAGCCGCAGCACTACCCGTTCGCCTTCACGGATTCGGCTTTCCTCGGGTTCGTCAACCATCAGCTCGTCAAGGCGAAGCCGGAGCTGCACAAACGGACCTTCCTCAAGCCCCTCCACACGACGTCCGAGTTCTGCGGCACCTGTCACAAGGTCCACCTGCCCGAGGAACTGAACCACTACAAGTTCCTTCGCGGGCAGAACCACTACGACTCGCATCTGCTTTCCGGCGTCTCCGGGCACGGCGTGGCGAGCTTCTACTACCCGCCCGAGGCGGAGCCGAACTGCAACGGCTGCCACATGGAGCTTCTGCCGTCGGAGGACTTCGGCTCCCGTCGTTTCCCGGAGAGCGACGAACCGAACCTGACCCAGGTTCACGATCACTTGTTCCCCTCCGCGAACACGGGCATTCCCTATCTCCTCGACTTCCCGGACTGGGTGATCGAGGCGCACCGGGAGTTCAACGAGGGCGTCGTCGACGTGGACATCTTCGGCGTCAAGCCCGGCGGCTCGATCGAGGACGAGCTGATCGCGCCCGTGCGCCCGGAGGTGCCGGCACTCGAGGCGGGCGGGGACTATCTGCTGGAGGTCGTCGTGCGCACGCTGGGGCTCGGGCATCACCTGACCCAGGGCACGGTCGACTCGAACCAGCTCTGGCTCGACGTCGCGGTGCGCGACGACAGCGGCCGGCTGCTGGGCCGCAGCGGGGGACTGGGCGAGGGCAACCGGGTGGATCCCTGGTCGCACTTCATCAACGTCTACATGCTCGACCGGGACGGTGCGCGGATCGACCGCCGCAACGCGGAGGACATCTTCGTGCCGCTCTACGACCACCAGATCCCGCCGGGCGCGGGCGACGTGGTCCACTACCGGCTCGAAGTGCCGCCGGGAACGGCTTCCTTGAGCCTGACGGTCGAGGCGTCGCTCCGCTACCGGAAGTTCGACACGAAGTACCTGCGGTACATCTACGGCGAGGAGACGGTGAACGAACTGCCGATCCTCGACCTGGCCCGGGACACGGTCACCTTCCCGGTCGGCCGTGGAGGCCGGGCCGTTTCACCGAGCCGGCAGCCGGCGAAACCGGAGTGGCAGCGCTGGAACGACTACGGCATCGGTCTGCTGCGCAAGGGCGGCACCGGCCGTGGCGAGTTGCGGCAGGCGATCGAGGCCTTCACCCGCGTGGAGGAGCTGGGCCGGCCCGACGGACCGCTCAACCTCGCCCGCGTCTACCTGGCCCAGGGCACGGTCACCGACGACGCGATCGCGGCGCTGGCACGGGCCGCCACCTTCGATCCGCCGGCACCCGCGTGGTCGGTGGCCTGGTTCTCCGGGCTGGTCGACTTCCAGAACGGTGCCGTGGACGAGGCGATCGCGAACTTCCGGTCGATCCTGGAGGCCGACAGCGAGGAGATGCGGCGGCGCGGCTTCGACTTCAGCCGCGACGTGCGCCTCCAGAACCAGCTCGGCCTGGCCCTGTTCGAACGGGCCAAGCGGGAGCGGGGCCCGGCCCGGGCCGATGCGCGGGCCGAGCGCCTGCACGAGGCGCGGGAGGCGTTCGAGCGCGGCCTCGCGATCGACCCCGAGAACGTGACCGCGCACTACAACCTGGGTCTGATCTACTCCCAGCTCGGCGACCGCGAAGCGGCCGACCGGCACCAGGCGTTCCATGCGAAGTACAAGCCGGACGACAACGCCCGCGACCGGGCGATCGCGATTGCGCGTCGCGCGGATCCGGCGGCGGATCACGCGGCGGAAGCGATCGTGATCTACGACCTGCACCGGCCGGAACGCTTCGAGGGTGACCGGGCGGGTATCGTCGGAGGCGGCGGTTGAGCCCCGAGCCGCCGCCGCGGGACGACGAACTCGTAGCCGAGGACGACGCTGTCATCGGGCGGGTGTTCGTTCGCTCGTTGCAGGTGCTGGCGGCGCTTGCCGTCGCCGCGCTTCTCGTGTTCGCGCTGCGCTACGTCTTCCGCGCCGGCCCGGAGGAAGCACAGGAGATCGCGGTCGCGGCACCGCGTCCGGTGGCCGCGGCGCCCGAAGTGCCGGTTGTCCCCTTCACGGACATCACGACGGCGGCCGGCATCGACTTCGTCCACGTCAACGGCGCCGAGGGCGAGTCGCTGCTGCCGGAGACGATGGGCTCGGGCGCGGCGTTCTTCGACTTCGACCGCGACGGTGACCAGGATCTGCTGCTCGTCAACTCGACCGTGTGGAACGCCGTGGATGGCAGCGGCCCCACGATGGCGCTCTACGAGAACGACGGCGGCGGTGGGTTCGCCGACCGGACGGCGGGGATGGGCCTTGCGACGAGCTTCTACGGCACGGGCGTCGCGGTCGGCGACGTGGACAACGACGGATGGGTCGACCTGTTCGTCTCCGCGGTCGGGCCGAACCGGCTCTTCCGGAACGTGGAAGGCGTCCGCTTCGAAGACGTGACCGCGGCGGCGGGCGTCGCCGGCGCTGAAACCGAGTGGAGCAGCAGCAGCGCCTTCTTCGACGCCGACGGGGACGGCGACCTCGACCTGCTGGTGGGCAACTACGTCCGCTGGTCGCGCGAGATCGACATCGAGGTCGGCTACCAGTTGACCGGCGTGGGGCGTGCCTACGGGCCGCCGCTCAACTACGGCGGCACGACGATGGACTTCTACCGCAACGACGGCTCGGGTTCCTTCACCGATGTCTCGGAGGAGGCGGGGATGCACATCCTGAACCCCGCCACGGACACGCCGGTGGCCAAGACTCTGGGCCTCGCGCCGGTGGACATCGAAGGGGACGGCGACCTCGACGTGCTGGTCGCGAACGACACGGTGAGGAACTTCCTGCTCGTGAACGACGGCAACGGCGTCTTCGCCGAGGAGGGGGGCGGCTACGGCCTCGCCTACAGCCGGGAAGGCGCGGCGACCGGGGCGATGGGCGCCGACGCCGCCGACTTCCGCAACGACGGCGAACTCGGCTTCGCGATCGCGAACTTCGCCAACGAGATGACTTCCCTCTACGTCTCCCAGGGCGACCCCACGCTGTGGAGCGACGAGGCGATCACGGCCGGCGTCGGCGCGCCGAGCCGGCGCGTGCTCAGCTTCGGGCTCTTCTTCTTCGACTACGACCTGGACGGGCGCCTGGACCTCCTCCAGGTCAATGGCCATCTGGAGGACGACATCGAGGTGGTCGAACCGAGCCAGCGGTACCGCCAGGCGCCACAGTTGTTCTGGAACGCGGGTCCGGACGCCGGGTCTACGTTCGTGCCGGTCACGCCTGCGCCCGGTGACGGACTGACCCGCGAGCTCGTGGGCCGAGGATCGACCTATGCCGACATCGACGGCGACGGCGACCTGGACGTCCTGCTTCTGCAGACCGGCGATCGGCCGCTACTGCTGCGCAACGACCAGGAGACAGGGCATCGCTGGCTGCGGTTTCTGCTCCGCGGCGACGGCGAGCGGGTCAACCGGGACGCGATCGGCGCCCGGGTCGAGGTCGAACACGAGACCGCGGCCGGGCCCGTGCTTCAACGGCGACGGGTCATGCCGACGCGCAGCTACCAGAGCCAGGTCGAGCCCGTCGTGACGATCGGCCTGGCCGGCGCGTCGTCGGCCGAAGACCTGGTACGTATCGAGGTCGTCTGGCCTGACGGCACGCGGCAGCCAATCGACGTTGACGGCTTCGACCGGCTGATCGAAGTGGAGTACGGCTCGCTGCCCTGACGCGGGTAGCAGTCGGCGCGGGGGCACCCCTCGCGTTCGGCGATTAGGTCCTGTGTGCCCAGGCTGCTACCGTGGTCGGTCAGGGTCGCTATTGCTCGATTGCTCAGGAGGACTGCCATGAACGAGAGACGCTCGCTCACTCTGTTTGGCTGCCTGGTCTTTCTGGTCGTGTCCGCCGTGCCGGCGTTCGGCCAGGAAGCGGTCGAAGTCCTGACCAACGAGGACATCGTTCGACTCACTGAGAGTGGACTTCCGGCGTCGGTCGTCGTCGCCAAGATCAGAAGTTCCCGGACAGATTTCGACACGTCGGTCGACGCCCTCGTGGCGCTCAGCGAGGCGGAGGTGGATCCGGCGGTGCTTGAGGCGATGACGAACGCTGGTGTCGAGCCGGCGCCCGCCGCCGGCGCTGCCGTGGAGGCGGCCACTCTCGACGTGGTGACCAGTACGCGTGCCTCGCAGGTCGCCAATGTCGCCTCGAACTTCGAAGGAACGCCTTGCAAGGGCCCCGGGATCTTCCTTTCCGAGGAGGGTTCGATGGCTGACCTGGAACTGACTCAGCCGACCGCGACCAAGACCGGCAGCGGAGTTCTCTCCAGCCTGACCTACGGCATCAAGTCGACCAAGGCGAAGGCGATGATCCGCGGCGCCCGTTCGCAGGTCCGCACGAGCCAGCGGCAGCCGACCTTCTACTTCTGTTTCGAGGAGGCGCAAGCCGGCCTTTCCTACCAGACGGCGGGCGCGGTGAACCCGTCCGAGTTCGTGCTGATCGCCTTCGACGTCCTGAAGAAGAAGGACCAGCGCTCCTTCGTGACGGGCAAGCTGAACTTGTGGACCGGAGCATCGGGGGGCTCGCCGCCGAAGCAGTTGCGCCAGGTCGAGTACACGAAGGTCGTTCCAGGAGTGTACGAAGTGACCTCGCAGCGGCTGGATCCGGGCGAGTACGCGTTCTATTACGGCGGTCAGGCAGCGACGCTGGTCGGCTTCTTCGGTCCGGCCCTCGGTGGCGGCGCGACGGGAAAGGTCTTCGCTTTCGGCGTCGACTGAGGTTTCGCCAGCAACACACCGCCGCCGCCGTGATCACGAAGTGTCTACACGATGAGAAGACGGAATGAGCAGGAGTTGGCGGCGATGAACAGCAGTCCCCTCGGTGTGACGCTGGCAGTGGCCGCGGGTCTTGCGATCATGGCGCTGCCGGCGGCGGCGCAGACGATCGTCCTGACGGACGTCAACATCATCGACGGCAACGGCGGCCCGGTCCAGGAGGACATGACGATCGTCATTTCCGGCGAGCGGATCGCCTCGATTGCTCAGGGACCGTACGAGTCGTCTGATGCCGGCGACGGTGCCGACGTCCACGATCTCGACGGCGCCTGGGTGCTGCCCGGGTTCTGGAACATGCACGTGCATCTCAGCGTGATGTTCCCGCACAACCACGCCCTGGACGACGAACAGGTGCCGTCCAAGGTGATCCGCGCGGGACTGAACGCGATCGACGGGCTGCGGCACGGCTTCACCAGTATCCGCTCGGTAGGTGAGCAGGACTACATCGACGTCGCCTGGGGACTGGCGTTCGACCAGGGTTTCTTCCTTGGTCCGCGGGTCTTCGGCAGCGGCGAACCGGTGAGCCCGACCGCCGGCCACCGGGGTTCGGTGGCGGAGGGCGCCGACGGCGTGGCCGCGATCCGCAGGGAGGTGCGGAAGCGGGTTCAGAACGGCGCCCGGGCGATCAAGCTGTTCAGCGTCGAGATGCTGCCGGACGAGCTCGCGGCGGCCGTCGAGACCGCGGACAACCTGGGCGTTCACGTGACCTCCCATGTCCGCGAGCCGGGGGCGTACGCCGCGGTCGCGGCCGGAGTCGACTGTCTGGAGCACGGCTACGGGCTGACCGACGAGACGATCGAGCTGATGGCGGAGAAGGGGACGTTCTACGACCCGACGATCATCTGCAACCTGAGCGCGGGTTACATCGCGGAGCGGGAGGCCCGGCTGGCCGAACTGGGGTACGCGGAGGACGAGGAGATCGTGAGGCTGCGGACGATGGTCGCCTTCGCGGACGAACGGTCGCCGGAGTTCGCTCTCGAACAGCGGCAGATCCTGGCCAAGGCCGCGAAGGCGGGCGTCAAGCTGCTGATCGGTTCGGACTCGATGCCGATCGGCGAGATGGGGTTCCTCGAGATGGAGCAGTTCGTCCTCTCCGGCGTCAGCGAGATGGACACGATCGTCGCGGCGACCCGCAACGGAGCCGAGATGCAGGGCCTGCTCGACGATCTCGGCACGGTCGAGGAGGGGAAGCTGGCCGACCTGGTCGTTCTGGGGGCCAACCCGCTCGAGAACATCTCGAACATCCGCGAGACCTTGATGGTGCTCAAGGGCGGCGTGATCGTCGACCTGGACGCCCAGCTCGGTACGGCGACCTACTGGGACTACTACGGCTCGATGGAACTGCCCGAGGGCTTCCTGGCGGAGTCCGAGGAGGCGGCAGGCTTCCAGCGCGGCAACACGGCATCGGATCAATAGCGCGACCGGCACAGCGCGGGAGGGCGAGGGATGAAGCGGAACCTTTTGATCATCGGGCTACTCGCCGCGGCACCCGCCGCCGCCCAGACCACCGTCCTGGCCAACGCCACGGTGATCGACGCCACCGGCGCGCAGCCCATCGAGGACGCCGCGGTAGTCATCGAGGGCAACCGGATCACGGCGATCCACACGCCATCGTCCTCGGCGCCGGACCCTGGCGACGACGGCCGCGTCATCGACCTCGGCGGCGGCTACGTCCTGCCGGGCCTGTGGAACAACCACTCCCACCTCGGCGACCTGCTGCCCGATCCGAAGGGCATGCTGCCGGACGAACCGCTGCCGCGCGCCATGATCCGTGCCGGCCGCAACGCGATGGACGCGCTGAAGGCCGGCTTCACGACTCTGCGGATCACCGGCGAGCGCGACTTCATGGACGTGGCCTGGAAGCAGGCGTTCGATTCCGGCGTCTTCGTCGGGCCGCGGATCGTCGCCGGCGGCCCGCCGCTCTCGACCGACGGCGACACGGACTGGCTCGTTCGGACCGGCAAGGGGCCCGAGGGGATCCGGGCCGTCGTTGCCGACAACATCGCGAACGGGGTCCAGCTCATCAAGTTCCTCGGCAGCCGGATGCCTCCGGAGGAGCTGATCGCGGGGATCGAGGAAGCCCACCGGCACGGCGTCCCGGTCACCGTCCACGCGGACGATGCAGCGACCCGGATCGCGGTGATGGCCGGCGCGGAGAGCATCGAGCACGGCAACGACCTGTCCGACGACACGATCCGCATGATGGCCGAGGCGGGCACCTTCCTCGACCCGACGATCCAGTGCAACCTGAGCGCCGAGTTCATCGCCGAGCGGGAACGGCTGATCGCGGACGCCGGCTACATCGCTTCGCCGGAGGTCGTCGAAGGCCGGGTGCGGGTCTCCCGCGCCGACGAGCGGAGCCCGGAGTACGCGAACCACGCGCGCGACGTGATCAACAAGGCCTACGCGGCGGGCATCCGCCTGACCACGGGCAGCGACTCGAACCCGATCTCGGAGATCGGCATCCTGGAGATCGAGCAGTTCGTCTTCCACGGCATCCCGCCGATGGGCGCCATCCAGGCCGCGACCCGCAACAGCGCGGAGATGATGGGGATGCTCGACGATCTCGGAACGGTCGAAGTCGGCAAGCTCGCCGACCTGATCGTGCTCGAGAAGAACCCGCTCGAGCACATCTCCCACCTGCGCAGCCTGTCCATGGTGATCAAGGACGGCAAGATCGTGAACCGCTCGGAGGATGAAGGTCAGACCAGCTTCTGGGAGCTGTACCTGCAGGACTAGAAACGGGAGGAGTGGATGAGCGAGGCCAAGACGCGGCAAGGACGTAGCGTTGCGGAAACTGGGTGCGCCGGCGTCCCCGCCGGCATCCGGCGCGAAGCGTCGGCATTCTGTGGTCCTGTCGTGCTCGTGCTCGCCGTCGTCAGCCTCCTCCTGACCGCCTGTGCCCCGCAGGAGCTCGTCACCCTGCCCGATATCGACACCTCCGGCTCGCCCGACGGCATCGTCGACCTCCCGGCCGACGTCCCAGACGTGTTCCACACGTACTTCGACCGCTACGCCTACGTCCCGACGCCGGACGGCCGGCGGATCCACTTCCTGGTCTCGTCCGGCTGGACACGCGACCAGATCAAGCACGGCCTGAACGTGATGGAGCACCTGCTGGCAGACCACCCCGGCTCGGTCTACGGCGACGACAAGAGCGGCATCGCCGCCGCGATGGCGGATCGCAAGGCGACGATGGTCTTCTTCGACAACGAACCCGACATGCGCGAGGCGATGAGCGGGGGACTGCCCGAGGCGACCGACCTCAGCATGCAGGACCTGCGGGCGAACGAGGCTCCGGCTCCGGGCGACGCGGACTACATGGGTCACGTCACCCGCGACGCCGCCTACGAGGAGATCTGGCACCTGATCCACGACTACGGGATCAAGCCGACGCTGCCGGAGATGATCGCCGAGATGAGAACGGCGAACGACGCGGCGGCGGAGCAGGGCTGGTACGCCTGGCCTCGCGAGGTGACGGACGACCATCCGAACGAGTACGTGGGCGCTTTGATCGACAACTACTACGACCTCTGGACCGTGCCGCCGACCGTGTACGAGGGGCGCCCCATCGAGCCGGACGAGATCCCTGAGGGGTACTCGCACTTCGGGCAGTACTTCGCCGGCAGCCGCGCGGCGATGCCGGAGAAGGACCCGCTCGGCTACGCGCTGGTCACCGGCTTCGTCGGGCCGCATCTGACCTACACGCCGGAACTGCCGCTGGACTTCAGCGGCACGTTCTCGATGACGTTCGATCCGGAGGTGCGGTACACGATGAAGACGCAGCATCTTCGGAACGTCGCGCTGACCGGCGACGGCGACGCGGACCTCGTCGGCAACGCGCACGACAACGTGCTCACCGGCAACGCCGGCGCGAACCGGCTCGAGGGCGGCGGCGGCAACGACACGCTGGACGGCGGCGCAGGCGCCGACACGGCGGTCTTCTCCGGCCCGGCGGCCGACTACGAAGTCGCCGCGGCTGAGGACGGAGTGAAGGTGAGCGACTCGCAAACGGACCGGGACGGCGTCGACACGCTGCGGGGCGTGGAGTCCCTGCAGTTCAGCGACGAGACCGTCCACCTGGAACAGTAGAGCATGCGGAGGGAACAGATGAAGGTCATTCGGACATGCGTTCTGATCACGGCTCTCCCATTGCTGGCGGTTTCATGCGCCCCGCGGGAACTCGTCACGCTGCCGGAGATCGACACGTCGGGTTCGCCCGACGGCATCGTCGACCTGCCGGCCGACGTGCCGGAGGTGTTCCATGAGCACTTCAACCGGTACGCCTACGTGCCGACGCCGGACGGAAGGCGGATCCACTTCCTCGCGTCGGACGGCTGGACGCGCGACCAGATCAAGCACGGCCTGAACGTGATGGAGCACCTGCTGGCGGACTTCCCCGGCTCGGCCTACGGCGACGACAAGAGCCCCATCGCGAGTGCCATGGCGGATCGCAAGGCGACGATGGTCTTCTTCAACACGGAAGAGGAACTGAACGAGGCGATGCGGTCCGGGCTGGCGAGGGCGACCGACCTCAGCATGCAGGACCTGCGCGCCAACGAGTGTCCGGCCCCGGGCGACGCGGACTACATGGCTCACGTCACCCGCGACGCCTCGTACGAAGAGATCTGGCACCTGATTCACGACTACGGGATCAAGCCGACACTGCCGGAGATGATCGCCGAGATGCGGGCGGCGAACGACGTCGCCGAGGCGAACGGCTGGCGCGGCTGGCCCGACGACGAGCCGCAGGAGCACCCGAACGAGTACGTCGGCGTGCTGATCGACAACTACTACGACCTCTGGACCGTGCCGCCGACCATGTACGAGGCAGTCGACATCGAACCCGGGGAGATTCCCGATGGCCATTCGCACTTCGGGCGTTACTTCGCGGGGAGCAGGTCCGCCATGCTCGAGGAGGATCCGCTGGGTTTCGCGCTGATGGAGAAGTTCGTGCCGCCGCACCTGACCTACACGTCCGAGCTGCCGCTGGACTTCAGCGGCACCTTCTCGATGACGTTCGATCCGGAGGTGCGGTACACGATGAAGACGCAGCACTTGCGGAACGTCGCGCTGACCGGCGACGGCGACGCGGACCTGCGGGGCAACGCGCACGACAACGTGCTGACGGGCAACGCCGGCGCGAACCGGCTCGAGGGCGGCGGCGGCAACGACATGCTGGACGGCGGCGCCGGCGACGACACGGCGGTCTTCAGCGGCCCGGCGGCAGACTACGAAGTGAACCAGGACGGCGACGGAGCGACGGTGACCGACTCGCAGCCGGACCGGGACGGCGTCGACACGCTGCGGGGCATCGAGTCCCTGCAGTTCAGCGACGGAACCGTCCAGGTGGAACAGTAGAGGTACCGGAGGAGTTGGATACGGTTGCGGGATGCAGGAGCGAAATGGACGCCTCGCGCAGCAGATGCGCTTCCTGGTCGAAGTCGACCAGCTCAAGCAGGTACTGCGGCGCACGTCGATCGTCGGCAACGACCGGCGCGAGAACTCCGCGGAGCACTCGTGGCATGTGACGTTGATGGCGCTGGTGCTTTCCGAGCACGCGGCCGCTTCGGGCCTCGATCAGCTCAAGGTGCTGAAGATGCTGATCGTCCACGACCTGGTCGAGATCGACGCCGGGGACACGTTCGTTTACGACCAGGCGGGCCTGGAGGACCAGGCGGAGCGCGAAGAGCGGGCGGCGGAGCGCATCTTCGGCCTCCTGCCGGCCGAGAGCGGGGCCGAGTTGCGCGCCGTCTGGGACGAGTTCGAGGCCCACGAGAGTCCCGAGGCGAAGTTCGCGAGGGCGCTGGACCGCCTGCAGCCGATGGTGCTCAACTACGTGAACGGCGGCGGGCCCTGGCAGAAGCACGGCATCCGGGCCGACCAGGTACGCGAGATCAACGGCTGCATCGAAGACGGCGCGCCCGAGCTCTGGCGCTATGCCGAGGAACTGATCGAAGACGCCGTCCGGCGCGAACTCCTCGCGCCCTGAAGCCCGGGGCGCCGTGGGCGCCTGTCGACGCGGTACCTGCAGATGCCTTGAGAGCGGTTTGAGGCCGCAAGGAGGAGCAACCATGAAGACCACTGGGTGCGCCGGCGTCCCCGCCGGCTGCCGCCGAAGGCGGCCAACAAACCGCGCCGGCCGATGGCCGGCACCTCTTGCTCTACTGGGCTGCCTGCTCGTCGTCGGCTGCGCCGGCGCGCCCGACGTAGGCGAGCCGGCGAACGAAATCGCCTGGGTCAAGAAGGTGATGGTCCACGGCGTGCCGATCTACGCCACGAACACGACCGGCGACGACAAGCTCCTGCACGCGGCCGGCGTTCTGGCCCAGTTCCTCGACAACGACGAGGACGGCGAGATCGACAACCCGAAGGTGCACCAGGCGATCCTGGACACGGGCGGCACGATCGTGATGACCGGCACCCAGGACGAGGCGCACGAGATGGACTGGGCGAACGCGCCCCGGGGCCAGGGGCTCTACGACGAGGAGACCGAGCTCGACGCACGCGAGCGCGGCGTGTTCGACATCGCGCTCGAAGAGGTCTGGCACATGGTCTCGGACAACGGCTACGGCGTGGCCTACCCGGAGGTGTTCGGGACGGAGCCGGGCACGGCCCTGACGGACGCGATGGACATCGCCCGCGGCGGCGCGTTCGACGGCCCGCCGGACGAGTACCCCGAGGGCGCCTGGTACACCTACGACGACGAGACCTGCGACTACGGCTGCATGGCCTCGGAGTACATCTACTGGGTGTACACGTCCTTCATCGGCGCCCAGGACCTGCCGGGACGTCTCGACCAGATCGGCCACGAGTGGCCGCTGAACACGCCCGAGAAAGTGAGGGAGGGGGAGCCCGTTCTCCACGAGATTCTGAGCGATCCCGAGTACCGGATCCCGATGGTCATCCCGGACGGCACGTACGACGGCGCGCCTCTGGTGATCGAGCCGTACGAGTTTCGGTCTCCCTACGAAGCGGCGAACCGGAAGATCCGCCGCGACAAGTTCGATCTCGTCCTCCCGGAGATCATGAGGGAGCGCGGCGTGGACATGTGGATCCACGTGATGCGGGAGTCGATTCCCGACTCCTTCGGCATCGACGAACTCGGCAGCGCTTCCGGCGTCTTCGTGTTCACGGACCGCGGCGGCGACCGGATCGAGCGCGCCATCCTCGGACGGCGCTGGGGCGCCACCCAGCGCGGCTGGGGCGAGACGGACTACCGGTACGTCGAAGAGAGCGGCGCCTACGACATCACAGCACCGGCGGTCCGGGTCCAGGAGCCGGTCGGCGGCCCGGAGACGGAGTACGACTACCGCTTCGAGGGGCTCAGGGACTTCGTCGCGGAGCGCGACCCGGACGTCATCGCGGTCAACTTCAAGCAGGAGCTGGGCCCGTGGCCGACCTACCGGGGCGAGATCGACGGCCTCTCGCACACCGACTACCTGCTGCTTGCCGAGGAACTCGGCGAGACGTACACGGGCCGGCTGATCTCGTCCGAGTGGCTGATCATGGACTACATCAACCACCAGGTGCCGAGTGAGGTCGAACTGCTCAAGCGGCTGCGTCGCGACGAGCTCTGGCTGTTCGAGGACGCGCTGGACGCGATCGAGCCGGGCGTCACCGGGATCGACGAGACCGAACTGACGATCATGCGCCGCATGCGAACCGGCCAGTCGCAGCGCGGCCGCAGCGAAGGTTGGGAGGACGCCGTCGTCCAGGGCGGCGACATCGTCACGAACCCGAGCATCGGCATGTATGCCTACGTGCTACGCGACGGCGAGACGGAGCCGCCGCCCGAGATCCAGGAACTCTGGGCCGAGTACCTGAAGGTCGATGCGATCCTGGCCGAGACGATCAAGGCGGGCCGGACTCCGCGCGAGATCATCGAGGACTACACGGCCAGGTTCGAGGAGGCCGGCATCATCGTCCGCGACAACCAGCTCCACATGGTGTCAGCCAAGAACGACTTCCCGGCCTACGCCGCCGGCTTCGACACGGCGAAGACGCACATCTCGATGGACTCCCACGGACAGACGAAGGGCGCCCGGCCGCGGTCGGTCGAGACCTACTTCGGCCCCCGGATCGGTTCCCTGGGCCCGGACTGGTCGAAGGACATCCCGCTCGCGCCGTACCACCACTTCGTCATCGAGTACTTCTTCTACCTGCCCTCGCCGGCCGCGGAGGGCGAGGACCAGTACCTGCTCTGGTGGGCCCACGAGGAAGCGCTCGCCGCCGAGGACGGGATCGAGTTCCTGTCGCCGCCGCAGCAGGAACTCACCCTGATCCGCTGATTACACCAGCAGCTTCTCCAGCCGCGCCACGACATCCGGCTTCGCGGCCGCGATGTTCTCGTCCTCCCACGGGTCCGCCTCCACCTCGTACAGCTCCTTCTCCTCGCTGAACCCGTCGACCAGCTTGTAGCGGTGGTCCTGGACCACCTGGAACCGGCCTTTCGCCGCGTTGCCCGAGTTGAGCGCCGAGCGGATGTGCTCCCGGTGTTCGCCGGCCCCGGAGTCGAGCAGCGGCCGCAGCGACCGGCTCTGCATCTCCTCGGGAACGCCGGTCCCGGCGTAGTCGAGGCTGGTCGCGGCCAGGTCCATGTTCGTGACGAGGGCGTCGCTGCGCGTGCCGGCGGCGATGCCCGGCCCGGCCATGACCATGGGGACCCGCCATGACGCCTCGTGCGGAAGCCCCTTGCCCCAGTAGTCGTGGTCGCCGAGCATCTCGCCGTGGTCGCTGGTGTAGATGACGATCGTGTCGTCCAGTTCACCGCGCTCCTCGAGCCGCTCCTCGTAGAGCCCGATCCAGCGGTCGATGTTCTCGATCATCGCCGCGTAGTTCTGGCGGATGCGGACGTGGTGGTCCGGCGTGAACGGGGACGGCGGCGCGAGCATCTGTCCGCCCCGGGCGATGCCGTGGTAGTTGTGCGGCTGCGGAAAGTTCTCGATCACCCGGTCCGGCCCGCGGTACTCGCGCTCCATCCGCTCGGTGATGTCCATCGGCGGATGGGGGCCGTTGAAGTTGACGATCAGGAACCAGGGGCTTCCGTCGGGCACGCCGTCGAGCAGTTCCATTCCGGTGCGGGCCGTGTAGTTGTCCTTGTAGGCGTGGTCGCCGATCGGGGTCGCGTTCGTCATTCCCCACCAGTTGACGTGCCGGGGCTCCCGCCGCGCCTCGATGTCCGCGTTGTGGATGGCCCTCAGCGACGGATCGAGCGATTCGAGCCAGAACCCGTAGGGCTCGCTGTCTCCGCCGCCCTTGCTGCCGGTGATCAGCATGTCGGAGAAGCCCCACTCCTCCATGTGCAGCTTGCCGTCGGGGCGCCGGCCGGCGGGACCCTTGTGGAGGTCGATCTTCCCGCAGGCCATCGTGTGGTAGCCGCTGTCGTGGAGGTGCTTGTAGAAGGTCGGGCGGAGCGCGGCGTTGTACTCGTCGCGGTTCCGTGCGACGGTGCAGTTCTCGTACTCCATGCCGGAGGCGAGGCACGACCGGGACGGGCCACAGACCGGCGACGACACGATCGCCCGGGTGAAGTCGGCGCCGCGCGCCGCCAGCGCGTCCAGGCGCGGCGTGGGAACCGGGACGTCCGGGTTCCGCCCCACCCAGTCGTACCGGTGCTGGTCCGAGATGAGCAGCAGGATGTTCGGGCGTCTGATCGCGCGCGGGCCGGGGATCCCGGCGTCGCCGCAGCCGGTGAGAGCGGCCGCTGTCGCCGCGGCGCCGGAGACGAGAACCTCGCGTCGGGAGAGAAGGTGGTCTCGACGGTTCATGACGGCTCCTTGCCTGGCCGCTCCGGCCTGTCTATGCTTGTTGGAAGTTCCTACAATGTTAGCAGCAGGCGGCCGTGTCTGGCGGAGGTGCGGCGCCGTTGCTGGAGGCAGGCAGCATGAGCGACAAGAGCACTCGGCGCGAGTTCCTGCGGCAGTCGTCGAGCCTGGTCGCCGGAAGCGGTCTGGCGGGCCTCGCTGGCGCTTGCGCGGGTCCGAGTTCCCGGGCGCCGGCCGAAGCGGCGGGACGCCGGCCCAATTTCCTCTTCTTCTTCCCCGATCAGCACCGATACGACTGGATCGGCCTCGACGGCTACCCGGCGCCCCTGGCCACCCCGAACATGGCCCGTCTCGCGCGCACGGGAGTGAACTTCACTTCCGCTGTCTGCGCGGCACCGACCTGTGCGCCGTCGCGATCCTGCCTTGCCTCCGGCATGGAGTACGACCGCTGCGGCGTGCGTGACAACCAGTACGACTATCCGGTCGACCGCTCGACCTACCACGGTCTGCTCCGCGACAGCGGCTACCACACGATGGCCTGCGGCAAGCTGGATCTGTCGAAGGGAAGCAGCGACTGGGGTCTGGACGGCACGAACCGCGCCGCCGCCTGGGGCTTCTCCGCGATGATCAACAACGCCGGCAAGGGCGCCGGCATGTCCTACCTGCGGGAGCCGGTCGGCCCGAGCGACCCGTACTATGCCTACCTGGACTCGCTCGAGCCGCCGCAGGGGCCGATCTGCGCAGGGGACATGGTGCGGCGAAGCGCCAGCAGGCCGGAAGGCTGGTGGGGAGACATCACTCCGTCGCCGCTCGACGCGGACGCGTATTGCGACAACTGGCTGGCGCGGAACGGCCTCGACCTCCTGGAGCAGGCACCGGAGGACAAGCCGTGGCACCTGGTGGTCAACTTTGTCGGTCCCCACCCGCCGATGGACATCACGCGCGAGATGGACAGGACGGTGCGCGGCCCCGAGCGCGTCCTCGACGGACTGGGCCTTCCCCACAACTACACGGGCTCGTTCACGGCCGAGCAGCACCTCGGCTCGCGCCGGAACTACGCCGCGATGATCGAGAACATCGACATGTGGCTCGGCCGCTACATCGACTGGCTGGAGGAGAGGGGCCAGCTCGAGAACACGATCATCGTCTACTCATCCGATCACGGGGAGATGCTCGGCGAGCACGGCCGCTGGGGCAAGGGGGTGCCGTACCGGGCTTCGGTCGGCGTGCCGCTGCTCCTGGCTGGGCCCGGCGTCCGCCGAGGCTTCCAGACCGCCACTCCAGTCTCGGTCATGGACCTCGCGGCCACCTTCCTCGATTACGGCGGCGTAGAGGTCCCGGCCGAGATGGACAGCCGCTCCCTCCGGCCCGTGCTGGAAGGCGCGACCGATAGCCACCGCGAGGTCGTCCTCTCGGGTCTGCGAGACTTCCGGATGGCCTGGGACGGCCGCTACAAGCTGGTCCGCGGCTATCGCGACCAGGAGTGGCGGCTGTGGGACCTGTTGGCGGACCCCGAGGAGTCGCGGAACCTGGCTTCTTTGCAGCCGGACCAGGTGCGGCGCCTGCGGGAGCGGTTGCCTGAGCGGCGGGCCTAGCCCGCGCGAGATGGCGCAGGCGGAGGCGAGGGTGCGCGAGGCGACTACCAAGTGAGGCGCATCTTCATCCAGCCGGCCGTGTTGTGGAAGTCGGACACGGCGCTGCCGGGCGGCACCAGGGCGTCGCAGGCAGCGGCGATCTCCGGGTCGAGCGTCATCTCCTGCACGGCTACGAGTTCGTCGACGTGCTCGAATCGTCGCGGGCCGATCAGCGGAGCGGTGATTCCGGGCTGGTCCTTGCACCAGAGGATCGCAAGCTGGGCCGGCGTGATGCCGGCGTCGGCCGCCAGCTTGCCGAACTCGACGCCGACGCGGACGGCGCGTTTCGTGACCCGGCGGGCGTAGTACTTGCCGAGCAGGTCGGCGCGGGAGCCTTCCGGATACTCCGCGGCATCCGAGTAGCGGCCGGCCAGCACCCCCATCCCGAGCGGCGCCCAGGCGAGGATGCCGAGGCCGTGCCTCCGGCAGAGCGGGATCAACTCGTTCTCGATCCGGCGGTCGAGCAGGTTGTAGGGCGCCTGCTCGGAGGAGAAACGGACGTACCCCTTCAGTTCGCTGACCATCAGCGCTTCCATCACGCCCCAGGCGGGGTACGTCGAGCAGCCGATGTAGCGGACCTTGCCGGCCCGCACCAGGTCGTCGAACGCTCGCAGCGTCTCGTCGATCGGGATGCTGAAGTCCGGCCGGTGGGTCTGGTACAGGTCGATGTGGTCCGTCTGCAGCCGGCGGAGAGCGGCGTCGCAGGCGTTCATGATGCCGGCCCGGGACAGCCCCTGCTCGTTCGGATTCTGGCCCGGCACGTGTTCCGCCCGCGCCAGCCCCGTCTCGTCGTCGAACTCGCCGGGGTAGATCTTGGTCGAGATGAGGACCTCGTGACGGCGGCCGGTCTCCTTCAGCAGGCTGCCGACGATCCGCTCGGCTTTGCCGTCGCCGTAGATGTGACCGAGGTCGATCAGGTTCACGCCGGCGTCGAGCGTGCGCTCGATGATCCGCCGCGCTTCGTCCCCCGGCGTCACGTCGCCGAAGTTGCTCGTGCCGAGGCCTACGGCTGAGACCTTCAGGCCGGTGCGGCCGAGGGTGCGGTACTCCATCGGGCGGTCAGCCTACCTACAGGCGGTCCGCGATCTGCAGCGCCGGATCGAACACCCGGTTCGGTACGTCGTCCTCGCCGGTCAGGAACCGGATCTCGTCGTCGTAGCCGGTCATCTCCCAGCGGATCAGCGAGATCGGGATGATCCCGCCGGCCAGGAACTCGTCGATGAAGTCGCGGAGGACGAACTGGTCGCCGAGCTGCATGGCGCGTTCGCGGAAGAGCTTCATGAAGTGGGCCTTGCCGACGACGACCCCCGTGTGGAAGCCGGGGAAGCGCAGGTTCGACTCCATCTCGTACCAGACCATGCGCTCGTCCTCCTGGGTCCAGCCCTTGGACATCAGCGCGGCGCAGAGAGCCCGCGATTCGTCGAAGGTGATCAGGTTCGCGTGCATCGCGAGGTCGGGCAGGGCCAGGCTCATGTGGGAGATGTTCATCAGGTACTCGACTTCGCGGCCGCGGCGGGGCCGTTCGTCGAGGACGCCGGCCTGCATCGTGAGTTCCTCGAGCGCCACCGCCCAGCCCTCCATCCGCATCCACTCCATGTTGAAGCGGCGGTTCGCGCCGCGGATCGGCCGGTCGTCGCGCTGGCGCCGCTGGTCGTCCAGCATGTGGCCGACGTACTCGTGGGTTTCGCCGGGCAGGATCTCGCGCTCCCGGGCCTTGTGGTCGATGCTCGTGTCGGACGGCAACGGCTCCGGCGGCTCGTCGGGGTCGCTGTAGTCAGTCGGGTCGACCCAGTCCGGCACGGTCATGACCTCGCCGTCGCGCAGGAAGTCGACGACATAGCGGAGCGCCTCGTGCAGGTTGTCGGCGTACTTCTGCGGCGTGTCGGCGATGTCGAACGGCGGCAGGTCGCGGTTGCGGTGTTCCTCGAGCGCCAGGAAGGTGACGAGCCGGTTGTACTCCTGCTCGACGATCATCCGGCTCTCCTCCCAGCCGTAGGGCGAGAGGTGAACGTTGCGGAGCCACCAGTCGTAGTTCTCCTTGCCGATGCCGGCGACGCCGCTCCACGACGGCTTGTTCTCCTCGACCCATCCGCCGAAGGCCAGGACCGCGTCGCGGGCGGCCTCGGCGTCGGCGACGAGATCCGGGTGGTGCCCGGCGAGCTGCTCCGCGATCTCGTCGTAGATGCGGGCCTCTCGCGGGGCCGCCCAGATGGCGATCGTGCCGAGGTCGGGCACGGCCTCGGTCAGGTTGGAGCGTGCCTGCTCGTAGATCTTCGGTATCCCCTGCAGGGTCGTCCGGTACTCCGCGAGCTCGTCCTCGTCGAACGGCGGTTCGCTGCGGAAGAGCGACCGGAAGCCCGACATCGCCGGCCCCGCGCCGCCCTGGGACATCAGGTAGAAGGCCGGGTCGCGAGACCAGGGCCGGGTCACCCGGTGGTGGAAGTCGAGGCCGTTCATCTCGGCGCGGACCAGGTGATGGTCGATCTGTTCGGAGACCGTCCAGTCCGAGATGTCGATTGCCTGAAGCCGGCGTTTGTAGTCCTCCAGGCCCTGCCGCTGGGCTTCCATCGCCTCGGCCGTGTAGTCCGGCACGCCGTCTACGATCCCGGGTTCCTGGAACACCCGGAACTCTTCGAAGATCTGGAGCAGGTCGTCGTGGGTGCCGGCCGCGCTGTCGTCCGCGGCGGGCGGCGCCGGCGGGGCGCAGGCGATGGCCAGCGCGAGCAGGAGAGTGAACGGAGCGAGGCGGAGTGGGATGTGCCGCATGACGGGAGCTCCTTTCAGCGGGCGGGGATGTTGACCAGGGTGTAGTAGGCCTCGGGATGGAGCAACGGTTCGCCGTCGCCGCTGCGCATGCCGTCGAGGTGCAGTTCGTGGACGTAGCCGGCGCGGAGCGGATCGACGATGAGCCGGACGCTCAGGCCGTCGCCGGCGATTCGGGCGGACTGGACGGCCACCGCCAGCTTGTCCTCCTCCGGACCGCCGTAGTTCTCGCTGAGGCGGTAGGTGTAGCTCTGCATCCGGTAGGAGGCCGGGTCGCCGGCGCTCTCCGGGTCGACCGGCCTGGTGAACGACAGTTCGAAGCCGTCGGTGCGCGCCCGCATCTCGTGGACTTCGAACGGCACCACCCCGGTCCAGACGATCCGTTGCAGACCGTGAGGTTCGGGCCCGACGCCGCCCCAGCCGCGGTCCGACATGCCGGCGAAGAGCGAGCCGTCATCGGCGAACGCCAGGCGAATCACGCCGCTGTCGAGGCCGCGCCGGAAGTTGAAGGCGGCGCCCTGCCAGTGGCCGCCGACCTTCTCCAGGAAGACACGCATGACCATCGCGTGGTGCTGGTCGCCGACGAAGACCTGGCCGGCGAAGGGCCCGAACTTGCCGTCGGTCGTGTCCCACTTGAGGCCGGACGGGGACTGGCCCATCTTCACGTAGGGAAACCAGACGGACGGCATGCGGTAGTTCGGAATCAGCTCGTGCAGGTCCTTCATGTAGGTCCCGCCTTCCGGCTGGCCTTCCGGCGGCGGTTCGACCTGCGAGTCGGGATGGTGGGTGGAAGCCATGCCGTGGGGATGGCCGTGGAAGTCTCCGACCTCGATCAGCGAGAGCTTCGAGGCGTTGTTCCACTCGCCCTGGTTGTCCGTGTAGAAGACCTCGCCCCAGGGGCTGACCTCGACCCCGGCGGGCGACCGCAGTCCGGCGGCCACGAACTCCGTGTCGCCGGTCGCGGGATCGATGCGGGCCGCCCAGCCGCGCCAGGGCGCGAAGCCGTAGGGCTGGGCGCCGAAGGGGATGTTCAGGGTCACCCAGAGCTTGCCGTCCGGCGTCCGTCGTGGTCCGAAGACGTACTCGTGGTAGTCGCCGCTGGTTTCCCAGGCGTCCGTCACGGTCTCGAAGACGTCGGCTCGGTCGTCGCCGTCGGTATCCCTCATCCGGGTCAGCTCCCCGCGCTGTGCGGCGTAGATCCAGCCGTCGAGCTCGAGCAGGCCGAGCGGCTGCCCGAGGCCGAACCCGTACTGCTTGAACACCGGCGCCGGCGGATCGCTGAAGGCGTTCTCGACGAGGAAGATCTCGCCCCGCCGGGTCCCCGCCATGATCCGGCCGTCCGAGAGCTGGAGCAGACCGCCGACTTCCATGGACATCCCCTCGTTCAGGGGCATCGTGAGCACCCGGTAGTAGCGGGCCTCGGCGTCGGTCTGCGAACCGAGATTCGCCCGCTGGTTGGCCAGCAGTTCCTTTTCCCGACCTCGCCAGTCGTCGTCGAGAGGCTCCTGCGCCGGCAGCGGCCACGTGGCGAGCAGCGCCGTCAGCAAGGCGACCGCGACGGTCGGGCCCGCGTTCGTCGGGTCGTCTTGTGGGAGCACTACCACGAGAGGGCCACGTCGAGTTCGAGGGTGTCGTCCGGTCCGAGTTCGATTCGCTGCAGGAGCTGGTGTACTCCCTGGGAGTCTCGGATGATCGGCTCCAGGTCGGCAGCCGAGGCCACGGACACGTCGAGCGTGTCGTCCACGCGCCAGGTGCGCTCCCCGATCGAGGCGATCTCCTCGCCCTCGGCCAGCAGCAGGAAGAGGGGCCTGGGAGCGGAGCCGGCCGAGAGCCGGAAGCGGCGGATCAGGTCGGTGCCGCCGCCGGCGATCAAGGGGATCGGGGCCTCCTCGATCAGGACGTCGCCCAGTCGGTAGCGCAGAGTGGGGCGGCCCTGTTCGTCGAGCCGGTAACCGAGGAAGCGTCCGCCCACGTTCCGGTCGTTGCGGCCGGCCGTGGGCCACGGACTGTCGATGTCGTCCAGGCTCGCGATCGCCGGGCCCGGCGGCAGGTTCAGTACGTCCGTGCCGTACGGGCCGTAGAACTGCCCTGCCCGCCCCTGCCAGGTGCCCTTGGCGTCGAAGAAGCCGCCCCGCCAGACCTTCGCCAGGCGGACGTTGTTCGCATCGAAGGCGGCGTGGACGTTCTCGGGGTAGCCAATCGCGATGGACCGCGGGCCGACGTCGACCATGTGGGTGCGGAAGACGAGCGGCCGCTCCTCGGGGATCAGCACGAGTTCGGACCCGATGTCCATGCCCTCGGGCGTCGCCATCGACGTGCCGAGCGACAGGAATGCCCAGATCGCCTCGATCTGACCGTCGACCGTGCCGCCGCCGAGATCGGGGAAGTGCTCGGCGCCCTCCGGCCAGAATCCGGGCATCCGTGTTCCTGGCCGGATCGCGGCCGGATCCAGGAGGAGCCGGCGGACCCAGCCCGGCCGCAGGCGGTCGTACACGGTCGCGAGGTCGATCGTCGAGATTCCCGGCGCGCGGTTGACGTGGATGTCGTGACAGGTGATGCAGCTCATCGCGCCGGTGCCCAGGAGTTCACGGCCATCATCGGCGGCCCCGGCGGCAAAGGGTGATTCGTCGAGATCGCCGCGCACTGCGTCGACGGCTTCCAGTGCGACGGCGAGGCGCTGCGCCGGCGCCTCGGGGAAGCTCGGCATCCGAACCTCCATGAAGTCGCGGCGGACGTGCAGCTCGTCGGCCGTTAGGGTCGACCGGAGCGCTCCCGGCTTCAACTTGCCGCCCGCGCCATCGAGCGGCGGCGGCAGCCGTCCCTCGTCGCCGAGGTCCTGTCCGCCGACGACCTGGAAGTACTTCCGGCGCGCGGTGTCGGGTCCGCCAACCTCGGTGCGGCCGGCCTGCCGGCTGTGGCAGGCGTAGCAGTTGAGACTCGCCATCGTGTGGACGACTTCCTGGTCCGGTGAACGTGACCCCGGGAGATCGGCCAGGGCGTCGAGCGCGGCACGGATCGCCCGCTTCTGGTGGTCGGCGAGCCGGTATCTCGGCGAGGTCGGCGCGGTGTGGATGTCGGTAGCCGCGGCCACTCTCGCAGGATCGAGCGCGCTGAGGTCCGGCGCCTTCTCGCGGGAGACGGTGAGCGACCGGTCCTGGCCCGGATCGACGCTGGTCGAGGTGTGGCAGGAGCCGCAGGCGAAACGACCGAAGAGGTTGGCGCCGTCCTCGGCGTACCAGCCGCGGGGCGGCGGAGGACTGCCGGCCGGTAGCAGGCGAACGCTCTCGTAGGTCGTCAGGTCTTCGAGCGGCACGGATTCCACCAGCGTCCCGCCGCCGACCCGGACTTCGACGAAGGGTCCGCCGGTATCGCCGCGAATGAAGTACGCCACCTCGACCGCGTGGTCGCCGGCGTCCAGTTCGAGCTCGACCTCGGCCTCACGCGCGGTGAACTGGGTCTTCGTCGCGACGACCTCGCCGTCGACCTCGAGCCGGGAACCGGAGCGCCGGTCCGAGGCGAGCGTGAACGTGTAGCTGCCCGCCGCCGGCAGCCGCAGCAGGCCGCCCCAGCGGACGGCGTGATTGCCGCGGTTGATCCGGGTCGGCAGGTCGAGCGACAGTTCGGCGATCCGGCCCACGGCTTCGGGGCGCTGTCTGTCGAGATCCGGCGCCGGCCGGTCGAAGAAGCCGGCTATGTCTTCGTCCTGCTCCGGGTCGAGGAAGTACTCGAACTCGAAGCCGCGGCGCCGTTCGACCACCTGAGGCGTCTGGCCGCGGAGCAGGTAGACGGCGATGGCCTCGGCTTCGTCGGCGGTCAGGTGAAGCGGGGGCATGCGCCCGCCGGGCCGTGCGGCCCGCGGATCGAGGAGGAACTTCGTCAGAGCAGTCACCGACGTCTTCGCGTTCAGGTCGGGTAGTGGGACGGAGGGGACGGCGGGCATGGCGCTGCCGGTTTCGACCCCGGGCTCGTGGCATGCGACGCAACCCACGGAGTGGAAGAGCCTCCTCCCCCGTTCGACGACGGCCCGGAAGCGTGGCACCGGAAACCCGCCCCACGATTCGTCGTTGCTGGGCGGTTGTGCGCCCGCTTCTTCCGGTTCGGTCTCCGCCCCGCGCAGCGCGAGATAGCCGACGAGCCTCTTCGCGGCCCTCGCGCGCTCGTCCGGCGCCAGGGAATGGAGGATGTCGGGCATGGCCGAGCCCGGTTTCGCTTCGCTCGGCGCTGCCAGGTAGTCGATCAGCCAGCGGCCCGTCGCGCGTTCGGCGATCCGGTCGATAGCGGGCGCGGTTCGCGTGGGGATTCTCTCGGCGACCGGCGGCGTCGCCGCGTGACAGGAGAGGCAGTTCAGTTCGCCGAGCAGGATCTCGCCCAGCGCGGCCTCGCTTGTGGCGCCGGCCAGTCGGAGGTGTTCGTAGCCCGGGACGACTGGAGATGTCGCCTGAGCCTGGACCGTTCCGCTCAGCGCCGTCAGACCGTACGCAGTCAGGACTGCTGCGCGCCGGACCGACCCGATGGAGCGGATAACCTGCATTCGGTGGATGGAGGTCACGATACAGGAGCGCTCCACTCCTCGAAGCGGCAGGTCGAACACGGGATTGCGGTTCTCCTGCTCCTGGCGATCGTCCTCGCCTGCTCTCCCGGTGGCGAAGAGGCGCCAGCACCCGTGGCCGAAGCCGCGATCCCCCACCCGGCCCTCGAAGAGCTCGAACCGCCTCTCGCCCGTGAGCTCGAAGCCAGGCGCGCGGATCTCGATACCTTGCTCGCCAGCGATGCGGCCGGCGCCGCCGAACAGGCACGAGCGCTCGGCGAGCTTGGTCGCCTCTACCAGGCGCACCGCCTGCTGGAGGCGGCGCGGGCTTGCTACGAGCGGGCCCACTCACTGGCTCCCGAGTCCTTCGAGTGGGCGTACTACTTTGGGGTCCTCGCGGCGGGAAGCGGAGATATCGAAGTGGCAGCGACAGCCTTCGGGCACGCTCTCGAGCTACGCCGCGATGACGCACCGGCCCTGATCCGGCTCGCCGACCTGGAACTCGAGCGGGGGCGGGTCGAGGAGGCGGAGTTGCTCTACGTACGAGCCGCGGCGGTCGACGATTCGGCGGCCGTGGCCTACGGCCTGGGCCGGGTCGCCGAGGAGCGTGGCGAGTACACCGCGGCCATCGAGCAGTTCCAGCGGGCACTGACGCTCCAGCCGAGAGCTTCCGTCATCCACTACAACCTCGGTCAGGCCTACCGCGAGCTGGGCGAGTTCGACCGGGCGGAAGAAGCCCTGGCCCGAAGCGGGCCGAGCCGTGTCGCGATGGCCGATCCGCTGATGCACGAGTTGACGACGCTCGCCATCGGCGCCTTGCCCCATCTTGACCGCGGCCATACCGCCGCCCGCGAGGGTCGGCTGGCCGAGGCGGAATCCGCCTACCGGCAGGCGGTGGCGGCGGACGCGACGAATGTGCGCGCGCACCAGAGCCTCGGAACGCTGCTGGTCCGCCGGGGCAGTCCCGAAGCGGCCGTGGAGCACTTCAGTGTCGTGGTCCGGTTGGAACCCGAGAATGCCGAGGCCCACTCGGATCTCGGCGTCCTCCTGAGTGAACTGGGGCGAAACGACCGCGCACTGGAGCACCTCGGCCGGGCGGTCGATCTGGAACCGGGGCTCGCGGAGGCGCTGGTGACCCTCGGCAACGTCCAGACTCGGATGGGTCGGCTCGCCGAGGCGGAGGCGACCTACCGCCAGGCGCTTGAGGGTGACGCTGCCAACGGCGATGCCCGGCTCGGGCTCGGCGCCGTGCTGGCCCAGACCGGGAACTTCGAGCAGGCGGTGGTCGAACTGCGGGCGGCCTTGCGGCAGGTCCCTGAAGGCGGGCGCACGCCCAGCGTTCATTTCGGCCTTGCCGAGGCCCTGGTTCGCACCGGCCGGCTCGAAGAGGCCCTGCCGCACTACACCCGGGTGCGGCAGCTCGACCCGACGCAGGGTCTCGCCTGGCTCCGCGAGGCGACGGTCCTGATGGGGCTCGGACGCTTCGGCGACGCCAGGTCAGTGCTCGAGGCGCGGCTGGCGGTCGATTCGTCGGACGCGCCGGCGGCTCACTCGCTCGCTCGGATCCGCGCCGGCGCACCGGACTCATCGCTTCGGGACGGCCGGCAGGCGATGGCAATCGCCGGAGCGCTCCTCGAAGCGGATAGCTCGGCGCCGACCGCCGAGACGGCCGCCATGGCCCTGGCGGAAGTCGGTCGCTTCGAAGAAGCGGTCAGCATCCAGCGCACCCTCGTCCAGGAAGCACGCCGTCAGGGTCGCGCCGGCGAAGAGCGGCGGCTGGCTCGGAACCTGGCGCGCTACGAGCGCGGGGAAGCCTGCTGCGCCCGGGCGGCCGACGCGTTTCCGCCGTATTGAGCGGTTGGCGGTTCCCAGGATCGGCGAAGGGCTTGAGGAGGCTAGTCTCTCGTGACTGTCCTCAGGTGCGGTTTCGCCGCGACCCGTCGATCTCGGCGTTCACCATTTCGAGGCTCCATCGGTCCAGACCGGCTTCCCGCGATTCGCGCTGCATCTTGGCGACCGCGAGCAGGCCTCGCGCCTGCCGCAGGTCGGCAAGCGTGCCGTCCAGGGTGGATGCAGTTGCCGCGGACAGAACTGCGATGGGTTTACCGCCGGACGTGACTACCACTGAGGAGAAGCACCATGACGATGAGCAACCCTCCACATCCGGGCAGGATCGTGAGGCGGCAGTGCCTGGAACCTCTGGGGTTGTCCGTAACGCGGGCCGCGAAGGGCCTGGGTGTCACGAGGCAGGCGCTCTCCGACCTGGTGAACGGCCATGCCGGCGTTTCGACCGAGATGGCGGTGCGCTTGTCGAAGGCGTTCGGCTCGAGCCCGGAGACCTGGCTTGGGATGCAGATGGCCTACGACCTGTGGCAGGTTCGCGAGCGCGCCGAGCGGATCGAGGTCGAGCGCTTCGACGCGGCCTGAGGGGACCCGTCGCCGCTGGCCTGCGCGCTCACCCTAAGAGCGCTTCTCAGGCTCAATCCTGCGGGCCGACCGCTTCTCCTTCGCCCTGGACCAGAGTCTGGTACTCCCCGACGCGTACGTTCGTCCACGTCTCGCTCGCGCCGTCCGGCCAGCGGACCTCGACGTGGCTGACGGCGACGTCCGCTCCATCGCCCAGCCCGGCGAGTATCCGCGGATCGCGTGCCGAGGCGTAGCTGCCGTCGGTGTGGAGGTGGCGCCAGATCGGCGTTGCGCCTGGCCGGTGGATCGTGACCTGAGCGCCCAGCGCGTCGCGGTTGTGGGCCACGAGTCGTAGGCCCAGCCAGGGCCGATCCTGGCCGACCTGGTTGAGCAGCAGACGGGTCGGCCCGTTGCTATTCGCGACGACGACATCGAGATCGCCGTCGTTGTCGACGTCGCCGAAGGCGGCGGCGCGGCTGACTTCGGAGGACTCGAAGACGCCGCCGGCCTCGGCCGTGACTTCGTCGAAGGTGCCGTCGCCGAGGTTGTGGAAGAGTTGGTCCGTCTGCCGCAGCGGGTAGGGGTCGCCCTCCCGGATCAGCGCGTCGATGCCGATCACGGCGCCGTTGACGACGAGCAGGTCGAGCCATGAGTCGTTGTCGTAGTCGATCCAGCCGATGCCGAAGGCGGTGAACGGCAGGCTCGGCGGCCCAAGCTGGCTCGACGTCGACTGGTCCCGGAAGAGGCCAGCGCCGCCGTTCACGTAGAGCGTGTTCGTCTCCTGTTCCAGGTGGCTGAGGACGATGTCCGGGTCGCCGTCGCCGTCGAAGTCCCCGGTGTCGACGCCCATGCCGGCCTCGGGCTGGCCTTCGCTGTTCACGGCGACTCCGGCCAGCAGGGCGTTGTCGTCGAAGGTGCCGTCGCCCCGGTTGATCCACAGCCGGTTCCACATCAGGTCGTTCGCCACGTAGAGGTCGATCCAGCGGTCGCCGTTGAAGTCGGCGGCGACGGCGCCGAGGCCGGAGCCCGGCTCGTTGCCGATTCCGGAGGCCGTGGACACGTCCTCGAAGGTGCCGTCGCCCCGGTTGCGGAACAGGCTGTCGGCGGCCGGCGGGTAGGCGCCGGGGGCGCAGTAGGTCAGCACGCCGCTCGGTAGGGGGCACGGCGTGTTGTCCGCCAGCGAGTAGTCGACGTAGTTGCCGACGTAGAGGTCCAGCCAGCCGTCGCGGTCGAAGTCGAAGAACGTGGCGGCCACGGACCAACGGGGATCGTCGGCGGCCGAGGCGGCCGTGACGTCGTCGAACGTGCCGTTACCGCGGTTTCGCAGCAACTGGTTCGAGCCGAAGTTCGTGACGTAAAGGTCCGTCCAGCCGTCGTTGTCGAAGTCGCCCGTCGCGATGCCCATGCCGTAGCCGGCGGCTTCGATCCGGCTTGCCTCGGTGACATCGGTGAAACGGAGGCTGGCGCCGGAGGCGCCGGGTTCCAGGTCGTTGCGGTAGAGGCGGTCGGTGAGGGCCGTGCCGGGAGGCGGCGGCAGCAAGGCGTCCTCGATCGTGAGGTCGGGGCCGATCATCCGGCCCTGGAGGAGGTAGAGGTCGAGGTCGCCGTCGTTGTCGAAGTCGAACAGGGCGGCGCCGCCGCCCATGATCTCGTTGAAGTAGTGCTCGCCCGACATGCCGTTGAAGTAGACGAAGTCGAGGTTCGCGGCTGGGGCGGCGTCGATGAAGATGGCGGGTGGGGGGGCTGTGGCGGGGTCGGATGGTGGGGAGCACGCGGCGAACCCGAGTACCAGGGGGATTGCCAGCATCGCCGGATGCGGACCAAAGGGTCCGCGCACCCAGAGAACGGGCGTTGGCCTGGCGGGATTCTCTACATCCATGCGGTGGGGTGCCGCGCGGCGGGGACGCTCAACCGCTACGTTCCAGGGCGCGGGCCGAGGCGAGTTCCCGCCGCGCCTCGTCCGGCTGGCCGAGGCGGGTGTAGATGTCGGCGAGCAGGTAGTGGCCCATGGGCGCCATGTCCGAGCCGGGGTCGAGTTCCAGGCCGGTTCGTGCCAGTTCCATGGCGCGGTCCAGCTCTTCGTTGCGGTCGACGAGGGCCTTGGCCAGGAAGAAGTGGCCGATGGCGAACTCGGGGTTGATCTCGATCGATTGCTCGAGCGCCGCGGTCGCCCCGTACCTGTCGCCGAGGCTGTCCAGCAGCCGGCCGAGGTTGAACTCGACCCGGTAACTCTGCGGGTGGACATCGAGTTCGCGGCGGTAGAAGTCGACTGCCGCGCGGGGGTCGCCGCGCTCTTCGGCCAGCAGGGCGAGGTTGAAGTGGGCGAGGCGCACGTCCGGCTGGATCGCGAGCGCTTCCTCGAACAGCCGTTGCGCGTTGACCAGGTCGGACCGCAGGATCGCCACGGCGCCCTGACTGACCACCGCGGCGCCCATCTCCGGCGACAGCGCGGCGGCTTCCCGGAGGTGTCCGTCCGCGGCCTCCAGGTCGCCGCGGTCCACGAGCATGCGCGCGAGTTCGTAGTGGATGATCGCGTTGCGGGGATCGAGGCGCAGGAACTCCTGGTAGCCGAGAATCGCCTCCTCCTCCGCGCCGGCGCGGCGGTAGGCATTGGCGAGATTGATCACGGCATGGGGGTAGTCGGGCTTCAGCTCGATCGCTCGCCGGTAGCTCTCGATCGCGGCGCCGGTGTCATCGCCGCGCATCTGCTCGTCGCCGAGCCGGATCCAGGCGTCGATCACCGACGGGTCCTCGGCCAGCACCCGTTCGAGGGCTTCCACGGCAGCCGGCCGGTTCCCCTTGAGCGAGGCCTCGCGGGCGGTGCGCATCAGGTTGAAGAGGTGGATCCGGTCCTTCGGGTCGGCCAGCAGGGCGCGGTCCACCGGCTCGGCGGAGCCGCCGCCGAAACTGCCCATGTAGCCGAGGGCGGCGAGCCGCGCCCGGGTCTCCGGGTCGATCTCTTCCACGGGGTTGGGCAGGGCCCTGTCGGTCCACCTCGATTCGAGGGCCTGGAGCATGGACGCCATCCGATCGGCCTCGTCCGGGCGGGCGGAGTAGAGGTTGTTCAGCTCGCGCGGGTCCGCGGCCAGGTCGTAGAGTTCGGGGCGCGGGGCGGCAACGTACTTCATGTTCCCGAGCCGCAGCGCGGCGAGATCGCTCCAGCCGTAGTGGTAGCGCGGGTAGACCGCCTCGGCATAGGCTGGCAGGCGCGGCCCCGAGGCGCCGGTCAGCAACCGGACCAGACTGGTTCCCTCGTAGGAGGAATCGAGTTCGCCCTGTCCTGCATCGACGGCCAGGAGGTCGAGGACGGTGGGGGCGACGTCGACCGCCCGCACCACGTCCGCCACTCGTCGGCCTCGCATCGTTTCGTAGGGCGCGCGGAGGATGAACGGAACGCGGGTCGCCGCCTCGTAGATGAAGAAGCCGTGGCCGGACTCCCCGTGCTCCCCGAGGCTCTCGCCGTGGTCGCCGATCACGATGACGACCGTGTCCTGCGTCCGGTCGTTGTCGTCGAGCCACTCGAGGAGGCGGCCGATCTGGGAGTCCATGTAGGCGATCTCACCGATGTAGGGACGGTTCCGGTAGCGCTCCGCGAAGGGCTCCGGCGGCTCGTAGGGGGAGTGCGGGTCGTAGTAGTGGACCCAGGAGAAGAAGCGCGCCTCCGGCGCCTCGTCGAGCCACGCCAGTGCGGCGTCGGTCACTTCGCCGGCCGGCCGCTCGATCTCGTTGAGCGCCATGCGCACGGTGTCACCCAGCTCGAAGTCGTCGAAGTAGTGGTCGAAGCCCTGGGCGATCCCCCACTTCGCGTCGAGCACGAACGCCGCCACGAAGCCGCCGGTACGCATCCCCTCGTCGCGCAGGATCTCGGCCAGGACGACGTGCTCGTCGTCCAGGTAGAAGCCGCCGTTGTCCCGAACCCCATGCGCGGGCGGATACTCCCCGGTGAAGATCGACGAATGCGCCGGCAACGTCAACGGCGCCACCGCCTGTGCCTGCTCGAACAGCACTCCCTCGGCCGCCAGCCGATCCAGATGCGGCGTCTCGATATCGGCAAAGCCATACGCACCGATCCGGTCCGCTCGCGTCGTATCCAGAGTGATCAGCAGCACGCTCAGATCATCGGGAGCCACCCCGTCCGGAAGCCGCCCCAGCAAGTGCCCCGACGGCGCCGTGACCTCCCCGCCGGGCGCTAGACGGACCACCACACCGACCACCACAACCGCGGCGACGACCAGCGCAATCCCAAACCCGATCCACCGGCCCGCGCGCTTCACCCGCGAGGCGCGCTCCTGACCGAGCGCCTCATCCCGACGAGTTGGTCCGCTGCCCATGACGAGGAAAAAAGCCTAACAGCGGTATTGATTGCCCCGCTGGGCCAAAGCGGAACCGGCTCCGTTCGGCCGCCCGACGCGTTCCAGCCTGCCTGGGGCGGGGGAGGGGGTCCCAGCGAGGCTGTCGGCAAGCGACGCCCTCCGCCCTGTCATCGTCCGATGACCAACCGGAGCGCAGCCGACCGCAGCGAGCGCAGACCCCCCATCTACTCCGAAAGCGTGAGCGTCCGCTGGGACCCCCTCCCCCGCCCCAGGCAGGCGGGTGGGTGCCACCGGTGCCGTAGCGCCGCGCCGCCTAGAACTGGAGCCGCGCCCCGAGTCGCCAGACCCGACCGCGTATCAGCCGCCTCGGGGCGCCGAAGGGCCGGTCGCTGTCGAGCGACTGTTCGGCTTCGATTGCGGTGTCCGCGTTGCCGGCGTTGAAGACGTCGATGCCGACGCCCAGCAGACGGCCGCCACCGATGTCGAAGTCCTTCTCCACCCTCAGATCGAGGGTGAGGCCGTCGTCAAGACGGAAGGAGCCCGCAGGGTGGCCGTAGATCTCCGAACGTTGATCCACGTCGTCCACCCGGATCTGCTGGTTGTAGGTGTTTCCCGAGAAGAAGCGGAGGTAGCCGCCGACCACAATCCCGCCCGGGAGCCTGGCGTTGCCCAGGACCTTGATCAGGTGCGTCGGATCGATCGTCAGGTTGCCGTAGGCGTTGATCTGGACGTTGGGGTCTTTGAAGAAGGTCGAACTGCCGAGCGATGAGCCTCTCCCCTCCTGGAACTCGTACCAGCCGTTGTTGTTGTTGCCCCTTGCCTCGCCGTAGGTCCACGAAGCCTGCATTTGCCAGTTGTTGCGCCATCGCCTGGCCAGGCTCGCCGTGATCCCGGCGTACTTGCGGGAACTCTTGAAGCAGGTGAGCTCCTTGTAGGCCTGTCCGTAGTCCTGGCAGTAGTCGACGTTCGTGAAGTAGAACCGGTTCTCGCCCTCGTTCGTCTGGTTGAAGACGTTGTAGCTCCGTCCGCTGTTCGGATCCGTGTACCGCGTGGGTTCGAACTGGCCGGTGAGGTTCACGCCGTCCAGGAAGTCGTGGTTCGTGCGGTAGGTCGCCGTGACGTCGAGGGACAAGGTACGCGTCAGGACCTTCTCCCAGCCCACGTCCAGGGCGTTCATGTAGGGCACGCCGAGGCCGTCATCGATCGTCCACTGGCCGGGGCCTCGCGCTTCGGTGAAGTCGAGTTCCCAGATTTCTTCGTCGGCGTTCCAGAGGTAGCCCGTCCAGTCGCTCTCGGGAGCCAGACGGCTGTAGAACAGCGAGATGACCTGATGGTAGTAGCGCCCCCAGTGCGCCTTCAGGACGGAGTCGTTGTCGTCGCCGAGGTTGATGTTGAGCCCGATGCGCGGCGCGAGGGCGAGGTCGGGCGTGAACACGGTGCCCTGGTCGAAGCGGACGCCGTTGACGTCCGACTCGAGGGAGCCGCGCCAGTAGTTGGCTCGCAGACCGAGGTTCAGCCGCACCCGGTCGGTGATCCCCCAGGAGTCCTGCGCATAGCCGACGATCTTGTCGGTGTCGGCGAACGTGTTGTAGCCGGTGCTCTCGTAGAGGATGTAGTTCTCGCCGGCGAAGTCGTAGTAGTACCTGCCTCCCGACAACCCGTTGAGCGTGTTGACCAGCGTGTTCTGCATCTCGACGCCGAACTTGAAGTCGTGCTCGCCGCGGATGAAGTCATCCGTGAAATGGCTGACCGAGGCGAGGAGCTGATAGCGCTCCCGGTTGGCGTTGAAGGGCCCCCACCAGTTCCCGGAAAGGCGGTCCTCGAAGCCGTCGTAGCGAGCGGGGGTGTCGCCGCCGTCGGGCGTCTCGGTTTGGCGCTGGTGATAGCCGCCGAACTTCAGATCGAGCAGGGTGTCCTGGGACAGCATGTCCGTGTAGTTGAAGTTGAACAGGTACTGGGTCCCGACGTTGCTGAAGGTCGCGCCGGGGGCGACCAGATCGCCCTCGTCCGCACCCTGATATTGCTGGTCGCGGGTGCTGTACTCGAGCATGCCGCTGAGGATCTTCTCCTGCGTCGGTGTCCAGTTGATCTTGCCGACGAAGCGGGGCCTCTCGTTGGTCGGATCGTTGAGATGGTCGCCGCTGGCCTTCGAGTCCTCCTGGCGGTACTTGACCGAGGTGAAGAACCACGCCTTGTCGCGCTGCAGAGGTCCGCCGATGTCGAAGTGGACTTCCGTGTCCGTGCGGTCGCTGCCGCTGCGCTGCAGGTCGGGGTCGTTCGTGTTCTGGGACTGCCAGTCGTTGTCGGCGAGTTGCAGGTCGACCAGACCGTTCAGGTCGTTCGAGCCCTGCTTCGTCGTCACGTTGACGATCACTCCACTGTAGCCGCCGTATTCGGCTGATGCGCCGGCGCCGAGGACCGTAACGTCCTCGACCGAGAAGAAGCCGAGCGCGACCTCGCTCTCACCCGCCTCCGGGCTGTTGATGATGACGCCATCGACCGAGAACTGGACCCCCATACCGGGCGAGCCGAAGGCCGACGGTTGCCTGCCCTCCGCGTTCTCCGAGTGGACGCCGGGCGCCAACTGGACGACGCTCCGGATGCTGCGGCCGCTCGGCACGTCCATCAGGATCTCGTTGTTGAGTTCCGTCGTCTGCAGCGTCGAACTACGGACGTCGATGAGCGGCGAGCCCTCGACGATGATCACGTCCTCGACGCTCCCCAGCTCCATCGCGAGGTCGACGCTCAGGGTCTTGCCTACGGTGAGCTCGATGTCCCCCTGCTGGGCGGTCGAGAAGCCCTCGATCGACGCCTCGACCGTATAGGTGGACGGCAGCAGGGCGACGAAGCGGTAGCGGCCGTTCGCGTCCGTCATCGTCTCGCTCGTCGCGCCGAGTTCCGTCGACGTGAGCATCACGTTGACGCCGGGCATGCGGTCGCCGTTGGGGTCCGTGATCGTGCCGGTGATCGAGCCGCGCTCGATCGACTGGCCCCATGCGGCCGTTCCAGCCAAGGCGAGAAGAACCCCCAAACCGATGATTAGCGTTCCTCTTGTCGCGCGAACAAGGGTGCGAGAGTTCAAGGTGCTGAGGTGCTTCATCGCCACGTTCCTCTCTCTGGGCGTCGCTGTTCCGCGTCTGGCTGGGTAGTCAGATTGTCCAACAACGTTAGCGTGGCCTGAGAACCGCTGTCAAACGGATCCAATTGCCCGTTTCAGCGCTTGCGGTCTGCCCTCAAGCGCCCGCCGGGTCAGGCCGGAGACTGAACGCGGTTCGCGAGGCGTTCCCGGATCAACGCCAGCGCCTCGGCGCGGTCGGCCTCGGGCAGGGCCTGCCGGGGCGGCCGGACGGTCTCGGACCCCATCCCGACCTCCGCCTGCACCAGCTTGATCAACTGGACGAACTCGGGCACGGTGTCCATGCGCAGGAGAGGAAGGAACCAGGCGTACAGTTCGAATGCCTCCTGCCGCCGGCCGGCCACGGCCAGGTCGAACAGGCGAACGGACTCGGCCGGCAGCGCGTTGACCAGGCCCGCGATCCAGCCCGTCGCTCCCGACCACACGGCTTCGTAGGGCATGTCGTCGAGGCCGGCGAAGACGTCGAGGCGGTCTCCCAGCAGGGCCTTGACCGCCGTGATCCGCCGGATGTCGCCGCTCGACTCCTTGATCGCCCGCAGGCTGGCGTGCTCGGCGGCCAGTTCGCCGATGATCTCGGGCAGGATGTCGACGCCGTAGGCGAAGGGGTTGTTGTAGAGCATGCACGGCAGGTCCGTGGCCTCGAAGAGGGCCGCGAAGTGCCCCCGGGTCTCGTGCATCTTGCCGTTGTGGACGTAGGGTGGAAGCACCATGAGCGCCTCGGCGCCGCGTTCGGCCGAGCCGCGGGCGATGCGGACGGCTTCGGCCGTGCTGAGCGCGGAGATGCCGGGCATCACGGGCGCCCGGCCGTCGAGCGCGGTGACGCAGGTTTCGACGATCGCCAGCTTCTCGTCGAACTGGAGGGTGTTGCCCTCGCCCAGCGAGCCGAGAGGCACGATGCCGGTGCAGCCCTGTTCCACCAGCCAGTTCGCGTGCTTTGCGAGGAAGTCGTGATCGACCGACAGATCGTCGTTGAAGGGCGTTGTGATCGCCGTCATGACACCGCGGAATTCCATTGTGCTGCTCCTGTTCTGACTCGCTGAGTCCGTTCTTCGTTGGCGCTACTGGCGGGCGACCTCCTCGATCGCCGCCATTCCGCCGACCCTTGAGGCGTTGTCGAGGTAGACCTGCCGCACCTTGTCCTCGAACAGCGGACGGTCGATCTCGTTGAACTGGATCCCCAGTTTCTCCAGTTCGGTCAGAGCGTCGGCGGTCATCGACGCCATCGCCTCCCGTTCGACCCGGACCGACGCCCTGCCGGCGTCGAGGACCGCTTCCTGCAACTCAGGCGGCAACTCGTCGTAGAGCTTGCGGCTGAAGATCAGCGCCACGGCGAGGTAGAGGTGCCGCGTGTAGGACACGTACTCCGTGACCTCGTAGAAACGCTCCCCGTAGAGATCGACGTGGTCCGTCTCGGCGCCGTCGACGACGCCCTGTTCCAGCGCCGAGTAGAGCTCGCCGAACGACATCGGCGTCGCCTGCGCGCCGAGGGCGTTGAAGGTGTCGACCAGGATCGGGGTCGGGATGACGCGGATCTTGAGACCCTCGAAGTCGTCGGGGACGACGATCGGCCGTTCCGCGTTCCAGGCGTTGCGCCGGCCGGCGAACCAGTAGCCGAGCACGAGGACGTCGAGTTCCTCCTCGATCCGGGCGGCGACGCGCTCGCCGATCGGTCCGTCGACCACCCGGTAGAAGTGGTCGAGGTCCCGGAAGATGAAGGGGAAGTTGAAGATCTCCGCCTCGGGGACGAAGGCGGAGATGCCGCCGCCGGCGCTCGCGGCCGAGGCGGCCAGCGCGCCCAGCTTGACCATCAGGGTCGCCTCCTCCTCGGTGCCGAGCTGCTCGTTCTCGAAGATCTGCACCGTCACTGCGCCGTCGGACCGTTCCTCGAGGACGCGGCTGAACTCCTCGAAGCCGGCCTGGAACGGGTGTCCGGCCGGCCCGTTGTGGGCGACCTTGAGCACGGTGACGCCGTCGCTGCCGCGGCAGCCGGCGAGGAGGAGGGCGAGCACGCAGAGGGCGAGGATGGCGGCGTGGAGCGTGGAGCGGTCGCCGCTTCGCGGCGCGGCTTTTCCCGGAAGCCGGCGGGGACGCCGGCGCACCCAGTGTGTGGCGCATCGGCTACGTTGGCTATTCATAGCCGAGGGCCTCCGGGAGCCACAGGGTGACTCCGGGCACGAAGGTGATCACGAGCAGCATGATGAGCAGCAGCGCGAGGAAGGGCAACAGCTTGGGTGTCACCTTCTCGATCGGCGTCTTCGAGATGCCGCAGGCGACGTACAGGCAGATGCCCACCGGCGGCGAGATCATGCCGATGCCGACGTTGGCCGCGACCAGGATGCCGAAATGGAGCGGGTCCATGCCGAGTGCGAGCGCCGCCGGCAGGAGGATGGGCATCAGGATGATGATCGGCGGCAGGGCGTCCATCACCATGCCCAGGAAGAGGAAGATCAGGTGGACGAAGAGGATGAAGACGATCCAGTTCGGCGCGTGGGTCGAGATCCCTTCCGCCAGCAGGTGCGGCAGCCGCTCGAAGGTGAGGACGAAGGAGAACATGGACGCCGTCCCCAGCACGAACAGGACGACGCCGGAAAGCGAGGCCGTCTGCAGCAGGACCTTCGGGATGTCCTCGAGCTTCAGTTCGCGGTAGACGAAGAAGGACACCAGCGCGCCGTAGACCACGGCGACCGCGGAGGCTTCGGTGGGCGTGAAGACACCGCCGTAGATGCCGCCGAGGATGATGACGATCATGAACAGCGGCAGGATGCCGTCGCGGATCACGCGGAGCCTCTGCGGCCAGGAGGCCTTGGCCTCGAGCGGCAGGTTCAGGTCGAGGGCGCGGATGTAGGTCATCCCCATCAGGGCGAGGCCCAGCACGATCGCCGGCGTGATGCCGGCCGCGAACAGGGCGCCGATCGACATCCCCGAGACGACGCCGATGATGATCAGGTCGATCGCGGGCGGCACCAGGGTCGAGACGCCGCCGGCCGAAGCGAAGACGGCGGTCCCGAACGGCGCCGGATACTGCCGCTGGCGCATTGCCGGCAGGGCGACGGAGCCGATGGCCGCGGTGTTCGCGCTCGGCGAGCCGGAGATGCCGGAGAACAGCATCGTCGACAGGATGACGACCAGGCCGAGGCCGCCCGGCAGGCGGCCGACGAACTGCATCGCCAGGTCGACGATCCGGCGCGCCATGCCGCCGTGCGAGATGAGAGCTCCGGCGAGCACGAACAGCGGCACCGCCAGGAGCGGGAAGGAATCCAGGCCAGCCAGGAACTTCTGCGGCAGGACGATCAGGAACTCGGGCGAGCTGTAGAGCAGGCCGACCATCGCCGCGAGGGCGAGCGCGATGGCCACCGGCACGCCGAGCAGCAGCGCCGCCACCAGGGTCAGGACGACCAGGATTCCCATTGCCTGGCCCTATTCCTCCTGCCCGCGGAGTTCCCGGCGCCAGTTCACGAGCACGTAGTAGAGGGTGAGGGTGCTGCCGACGAAGGCCGACGAGTAGGGAATCGCCATCGACATCCGTGTGGCGGGCGCCTCCATGTCGTGAACCTCGATCGCGAAGCGAAGCGACTGGTAGGCGAAGACGGCCAGGAACGCGGATGCGGCAAGCGCGACCGCCGAACCGATGAGGCGCCGCATGGCCGGCGGCGTGCGGTCGACGACGAAGTGAAGCGCGAAGTGGGCGCCCGTCTTCATCGCATAGGCGGTCGAGAGGGCGGCGAGCCACATCAGGAGGAAGCGGGCAAGCTCCTCCGACCACGAGAGCGACGCCTGCAGGACGTAGCGGAAGACGACCTGGGAGAACGTCACGGCGACCAGCGCGACCAGGATCGTGCACACCGCCACCTCGAGCGGGTGGCGGACCAATGCCCGGAACATGGCGCCGAGGCGCTTCAATGCATGTACTGGCCGCCGTTGGCGTAGAACGTGGCGCCGGTCGTGAACTCGGAGCCGATCATGCAGTCGACCATCCGCGTGATGTCCTCGAACTCACCCAGCCGCCCCATCGGCAGGGTGGCGAGCTCCCTGGCCAGACCGTCCTCCGTTTCGAGGTCGTAGCGATCGATCACCTCGCGCGTCCTGACCGATCCGGGCACCAGGCAGTTGACGCGGATCCTGGGCGACAGTTCCTGCGCCATGCACTTGGTCAGCGCGATGACGCCGCCCTTCGCGCTGCAGAAGTTCGCTCCGTTCTTGCGGCCGATCTGGCCGCAGGCGGCGCCCAGGTTGATGATCACGCCCGGGCGGTCGGGGTTGTGGAAGACGAACTCCTGGCCGCAGACGAAGTGGCCGCGAAGATGAGCGGCAACGACCGAGTCCCACATGTCGTCCGTCAACTCGGTGAAGGGCGCGTCGCGGTTGATGCCGGCGAAGTTGATCAGGACGTCGACCCGCCCGAAGCGCTCGATCACGGCGTCGAACATCGCCCGCACCTGCTCCCGGTCGGCGACGTCGGCCTGGACCTTCATCAGCCGCTCGGTGCTGCCCACGCTGGCCGCGATGCGGTCGTACGTCGCCTGCGCCTCGGGCTCGATCAGGTAGCTCATCACCACCCGGTAACCCTTCAGCGCGAAGTGCTCCGAGACTTCGGCGCCGAGGCCGCTCGACGCGCCGGTGACCACCATCACTCTGTCTTCACTCATCGACTTTGCACCTCCTGGCCGCCCCAGATGTCGCCGACCGTGAACCCGTTGGGGAAGGGGTCCTCCGGATCGACGACGTACTGGGCGAAGCCGGTAATCCATGCCGTGCCTGCCAGCGCCGGTACCGCGGCATCGACGTCGCCGACCTTCGTCTCGCGCACCATCCGGCCCGTGAAGGTCGTTCCGAGGACGCCCTCGTGGACGAAGTCCTGGCCGAGCGGTAGTTCGCCCTTCGCCCACATCGCTGCCATCTTGGCGCAGGTGCCCGTGCCGCAGGGGGAGCGGTCGAGAGCGCCGGTCCAGGTCAGCGGTTTGTCCCAGTCGAGCTTGCCGGTCGAGACGATCACCGTGTTGCGCCGGTGCGAGCCGGGCACGAGCGGCGGCGCCGAGAGCTGGCCGATCGTCACGCCGCGGATCTCCGGATTGAGCGGATGCACCGGCGGCGGAAGCTGCTCCTGGCAGGCCGCCTTGATCATCTCGCCGACCCGGGTCGCCTCCGCGGCCTCTTCCGGAGCCAGGGTGAGGCCGACCTGGTCCGCGTCGGCGATGACGTAGAACATGCCGCCATAGGCGACGTCGACGGTCACCTCGCCGAGTTCCGGCACGTCGAGCACAGCGTCGAGATGGACGGCGAAGGCCGGCACGTTCTCGAACTCGACCCGTTTCACCTTAGCCCGCTCGACGTCGGCGCGCACCCGGATCAGGCCGGCGGGCGATTCCAGGGTGAGTTCCGTGACCGGCTCGGTGTGCGGCACCATCCCGGTCTCGATCAGCACGGTGACCACGGCGATCGTGTTCGTGCCGGACATGCCGGGATACTCGACCTGTTCCATGATCACGTAGCCGGCGACCGCGTCGGGATGGGTCGGGGGCAGGATCAGGTTGCAGTTCGCGGCGGGATAGCCGCGCGGCTCGCGCAGCATCCGCAGGCGCAGCTCGTCCGCCTCCGTCTCGAGGTAGCGCATCTTCTCGAACATCGTGGCGCCGGGGACGTCGAGGACGCCGCCGACGATCACCCGGCCCGGTTCGCCGCAGACGTGGGTGTCGACGGCGTGGATTACGTGGGAGACGTGCACCGGGATCTAGTCCCGGGCCGCTGGCGGCATGACCTTCATCTTCATCCAGCCCGCCGTGTTGTGGAAGTCGGCGACGACGCTCCCGGGCGGCACCAGCGCGTCGCAGGCGGCCCGCTGCTCGTCCGTCAGGCTCATCTCGAGCACGGGCAGCAGGTCTTCGAGGTGCTTCAGAGTCCGCGGGCCGATCAGCGGCGCGGTGATCCCCGGTTGATCCTTGGTCCAGAGGATCGCGAACTGGGCCGGAGTCAGGCCGGAGTCGGCCGCGATCTCAGCGAACCTGCGGCCGACGTCGATTCCGGCTCGCGTGACGCGGTCGGCGTAGAAACCGCCTCGCAGGGCGGCGCGCGAGCCGTCGGGATAGTCGGAGTCGCTGAGATAGCGGCCCGCCAGCACGCCCATCGCCATCGGCGCCCAGGTGATGATGCCGAGGCCGAGGCGCTCGCACATCGGAATCAGTTCGTTCTCGATCCGGCGGTCCAGCAGGTTGTAGGGCGGCTGCTCACTGGCGAAGCGGGCGTAGCCCTTCAGCTCGCTCGTCATCACGGCCTCGGCGACCATCCAGGCCGGGTGGGTCGAGCAGCCGATGTAGCGGATCTTGCCGGCGCGGACGAGATCGTCCAGCGCCCTCAGGGTCTCGTCGAACGGCATCTCGGGCGAGGGCCGATGCAGTTGGTAGAGGTCGATGTAGTCGGTCTGCAAACGCCGGAGCGAGCCCTCGCAGGCGCGGATCAGGTTGATCCGCGAGTGGCCGTACTCGTTGGGGCCGATGCTGCCGGTGTAGTCCACGACGCTTTCGCCCACGACCCTGCGGCCGTGGTCGACCTTGGTCGCGATCAGCAGCTCGTGGCGGCGGCCGTTCGCCTTGAGCGCCCGGCCGATGACCCGCTCGCCCTCGCCCTCGGCGTAGACCTCGCCGGTGTCGATCAGGTTGATCCCGGCGTCCATCGCCGTCTCCAGCATGCGCACGCATTCCGGTTCCGGCGTCGGATCGGCGAAGTTGTCGCTGCCGAAGCAGAGGGGCGCGACCTTGACTCCGGTCCGTCCCAGTACGCGGTACTCCATGAGCGGTCCTTGCCTCCCGTCGATCCCGCGGCTACTTGTGCCAGCGCCGCCCGTTGGCGAGGCCGTCGGTGCGCGGGAAGAGTTCGTCTCTCATCGCGGCATGGTAGGCGAAGCTGGCCAGGATGACGGAGGCCTGGCGGAGGTCGTCGGCAATCAGGCGGTCGTAGACGTCCATGTTCGTGTGGAACGTCGCGTTGAAGAACTCGAGGTCGTCCTGGATGAACTGGAAGCCCTGGAGGCCCGCTTCGAGAAAGGCCATGTGATCCGTGCAGCAGGTGTTGCCGGGCACGATCCAGGACATCCCCACGTCGTGGAACGGCTCCATCCAGGCCTCGAAGATCGGCCGGGACGCGTCGTTGCCCTGCAGGTACATGCCGCGGAAGCGGCCGTACCAGTCGACGTTGAAGTAGACGGACAGGTTCGCGTGGGCGGCCGGCTTCTCCGGTGACGCCGGGTCGCCGAAGTGTTCGCGGACGTAGCTTCGGGAGCCGAGCAGGCCGCTTTCCTCGGCGCCCCAGAGAGCGGCCCGGATCGTGCGCCGCGGTTCGAGGCCGGCCGCTCGCAGCAGCCGCATCGCTTCCATCACGATCGCGCTGCCGGCCGCGTTGTCCGTGGCGCCGGTGCCGGCCGGCTCGGCGTCGAGGTGGCCGCCGATCATGACGACTTCGTGGGCGAGGTCGCCGCCTGGCAGATCGGCGATCACGTTGTAGTCGAGTGGATCGTCGGCGCTGAGGACGTTGCGGACTTCGATCTCCATCTCGACCGGCGTTCCGGCGGCCAGCAGCCGCATCATCCGGTTGTAGTGCTCCGCGGCGATGACGACGCGAGGCATCGCGACCGGTTCGTCGAGCGGCAGCGGACCGTCGCCGGAGACGTGGACGATCCCCTTGTCCATCGGACCGACGTTCGTGGAACCGATCTCGACCAGGACGTCCACGCCCTGCTGTTCGAGGAACGTCTCGATGTCGTGGCGCGTCAGCTCGGGTTCGGCCTCGTCCTCCGAGGACCGGGTCGGGTTGTTGGCCGGATCGATCTCGAGGCGGGCCATGCCGCTGAGCTCCTCGTCGGAGAGCCGGACCGCCTGCGGCGAGAAGTTGGGAACCAGCTCCCGCTCGGGCGAGACGAGGAGGATCGATGTCCCGAGCCGTGTTTGCAGGGCTTCCAGATCGCCACGCGTCTCGACACCGCTGAGGTCGACCGCGGTCACGGGTCCGGCGACGCTGCCGTCGGTGCTCCGGGTGCCGGGCTGGGCGTAGGCGATGACCGGCTGGTACTGCGGCGCCGTGATGTGAACCGAAGTGTGGCGGTTTTCCCAGGCGTAGCCGTACTCGCCCCAGGGCTCGAGCGTGGCCTCGAGGCCGAACTCCTCGAACGTGTCGCGCGCCCACGAGGCGGCGCCGTCGTAGGAAGGCGAGTTCGCGTACCGGGGGCCGTAGAGGTCCGTCAGGACGTGGGAGAACTCCATGACCCGGGAGCGGTTGAAGCCCTCGTCACGGAGTTCGGCGACGACGTCGAGGTCGACGGGCTCCGTTGGAGCGGTCGGCCCTCCGGCGCCCTCTTCGCCGGCCGGAACCCCGCACGCCGCGAGCGCCGCCGCGACCGCGACCAGCGCCGGCATTCGGTTGGCGCCGTTTGGAATCACCTCCCGGCACTATAGCCGCGCTCGCCCGCCGTGTCGGTGCGCCGGCCCTCTGGCCGGCATCTGCGCGATGCCGCGTAGCGGCGAGCCCGAGACCGCCTCGAGCACTACACTGCCCTTCGTGTCAGCGATCGGCATCGCCGTTCTCCTCTTCATCGCCGCCACCCTGGTCGTCGGCGTCCGTACGTACGCGAAGATCCGCGGCCGCGCGACGAACTACTACGTCGCCGGCAACGCGATGCCGGTCGGCGTCGTCGGCATCACGCTTTGCGCCCAGGCGTTCGACGCGAACGGCTCGGTGGGCAACGCGTCGCTGGTCCACTCGGGAGGCTTCTGGGCCGGTGCGGTCATCCCGATCGGCCTGGCGCTCTGCCTGGTGATCGCCGGCACCTGGTTCGCCGAGCCGTTGCACCGCATGCGGCTGATGACCCTGGCCGACTTCTACCGGCGCCGTTACAGCGTTTCCACGGAGACGCTGGCCGCCGGCCTGATGCTCCTCAGCAACGTCGTGCTGGTCGCGGGCAATCTGGCCGGACTCGGGCTCCTGCTGCGGGTCGTCTTCGGCCTGCCGTATCTCGCGATGCTGATCGCCATCGCGGTTTGCATCCTGGCCTACGCGGTTTCGGGCGGCCTTTACGCGACGATCGCGACGAGCGTGCTCCAGGTCTCCATCTTCATCGTCAGCATCGTCGTCGCGGTGATCTGGCTTGGCGGCGCGCACGGCTGGGGCACGTTGCTTGCCGCGGCGCCGGAGGGGAGCGCGAGTCTGAACGGCCTGTTCTCCCGCGAGCACGGAGCGCTGGTCAACTGGGCGGCCCTCGGATCGCTGGCGCTTGGCGACATCGTGGCCATCGACTTCATCCAGCGGATGATCTCGGCCGATTCGGGCCGCTCCGCGAAGCGGGGCTGCTACCTGGCCGCCGGGCTCACGCTGGTCGTGGGCCTGGCCGTTTCCCTGATCGGGCTGGCCGCGTTCCACTTCGAGAGGGAGGCTGGTTCCTCGCTGCTGATCGACCTCGCGCTGAACGATCTGCCGCTTCTGGTCGGCGGCGCCATCCTGCTCGGGATCATCGCGGCCAGCATGTCGACCGCGAGCGGCGTCGTGCTCGACCTCGCGAACGTGATCACCCGCAACCTGGTCCAGCGCCACAGCCGGTCGACCTGGGACGACGAGCGGATGCTCCGCTTCTCGCGCTGGATCGCCCTGCCGACGATGGCCGGCGCCGTCGTCTTCGCCTACCTCCGGCCGGAGCCGGGCATCCTGCTCATCCTCGCCTTCGACATCGTCCTCGCGGGTTGCTTCGTGCCCCTCCTGCTCGGCCTGTTCTGGCGCAAGGCGAACATGCCCGGCGCGCTGGCCGGCGTCCTCGCCGGCAGCGCCGCGCGGCTCGTGCTTCACTTCGCCGTCGCGGACGCCTACCGCGGTCTGGACACGCTGCTGGCCCCGGTGTTCAGCCTGATCGCGATGGTGGCGGTGTCGTTGATGACACGGAAGACCCACCGGCCCCGGCACGACGAACTCGGGCGCGTCCCATCGGAACGCGACCTCGTGGCAGGTCTCGACGGTTGACGGGCGGCCGCTAGTCCTTCAGTGCCTGCCAGACCGCCTTCGCGATCTGAATGTCCTGCACCGCGACACCGGTCAGATCGGCGATGGTGATCTCGTCCTGGTCCGAGCGCCCGCTGGCCCGGCCGGCGATGATGTCGCCCAGTTCGACGAGACCGGTTTCGGCGACGTGGCCGCCCGCCAGCGCGTAGTGCGACTCACCGTGGTCGATGCACTGCGACAGTGAATCGACGGCGCAGACACCGGCTCTTGCGAACAACGCCGGGTCCAGTTCCTGTTTGCCGGGAGCATCGCTTCCCATCGCGGTGAGGTGAGTGCCCGGCCGGATCCACTCGGCGCGGACTAGAGCACTCCTCGCCGCCGTGGCGGTGACGATCAGGTTGCTGTTCTCGCAGAGGTCCTGAAGGGTCTCGGCTACCTGAACGTCGAAACCGGAAGCCGACAGCTCGCTCTGGTACGCCGCCGACTGTTCGCGGCGTCGCGCCCAGACCCGGACCCGGTTGCAGTCGCGCGCATGGCGCAGGTACTGCAACTGCATCCGGGCCTGCATGCCCGCACCGACGATGCCGATGCACTCGACCGCGTCGGGCGCGAGATAGCGGGCCGCGATGCAGCCCGCAATGGCGGTTCGCACATCGGTCAGGTAGCCCGAGTCGTCCAGCAGGGCCAACACCTCGCCGGTCTCCGCCGACAGGACGATCATCATTCCGTGGCCCGTGGGAAGACCGCGCGACGCGTTCTCGTAGAAGCCGGTGGCGATCTTGACGACGAAGACCTCGTCGCCGTGGATTCGGCCGTACTTGATGTGGCAGTCGCCGGGCGGCCTTTCGAATCCCAGGTAACCGACGGCAGGCACCGTCGCCGCACCGCTCGACAGCGCGACGAATCCGGCTTCTATCAACTCGATGGCGGCGGGTACGTCGAGAACGGATCTGATCTCGTCAAGGCCCGCCGATCGCATTCCGGCAATACTACGGCGGGAATCACGCCATGACAGACCACCCGACCCTCGGTGACATCGTCCGGGCGCAGCACCGCCTGAAGGCTCACTTGCGGCCGACGCCGCTCGAAGAGGCCGCCGGTCTCGGCGCCGGGACGTTCCTGAAGCTGGAGAACGCCAATCTGACGCACTCGTTCAAGATACGAGGAGCGCTGAACGCCATGCTGTCTTTGAACGAGGAGGCGCTGGCCCAGGGCATCATCACCGCATCTTCGGGCAATCACGCGATGGCGGTCGCTTACGCCGCGCGCCTGTGTGGTGCATCGGCACAGATTCTGATGCCCGTCGGAACGCCGAAGAAGAAGACAAGCGGAGTGAGTCGCTACGGCGCCGGCGCCGAAGCGGTGATCTTCGGTGACAATTTCGATCAGGCCGAGGCCGAAGCCCTGCGCCGCGCCCGGGGCGGCTTGACCTGGTTGTCGCCCTACAACGACAGGCAGGTGATCGCCGGGGCCGGCACGATCGGTGTCGAGATCGTCTCCGAGTTGCCCCGGGTCGAAAGGGTGCTGGTCCCCGTGGGCGGCGGCGGCCTGATTTCCGGCGTTGCCACCGCTGTCAAGGAGCTCAACCCCGCGGTCGAGGTGATCGGCGTGAGTGCCGAATCGACGCCGGCGATGTTCAACGTCTTCCACGACAGCGACAGATCGCAAGTCTGGAACACCCTTGCCGAGGCGCTGTCGGGCGATATCGAGGCGGGCTCGATGACGGTGCCGATCTGCAAGCGCTACCTGGACGATGTGGTGCTCGTTGCCGAGGAACAGATCGCGGCGGCGATGCGTTTCCTGGTCGATGTGCAGGGCTGGGTGGTCGAAGGCGGCGGCGCGGTCGGCGTGGCTGCCCTCCTGCAGGGCGCGATACCGCGCGACGGCAAGGTCACCGCGGTGGTCGTCAGCGGCGGCAATGTCGACGGCGAGACGTTCAGGCGGGTTCTCCAGCCTGGCAGCGATCCATGCGTCCGGTGCCTGGAAGATCTCCTCCGGCGTGAACTCGAGGCGGAGGGCCTTCGCGTGGAGACCGCGACCGAGGACGGCGAGCCGGTCCTGGTTGTCGGCGAGATGAAGGTCTACCCCCGTCGCCTGCTCGAAGGGCAGACCGCCGAAGCAGGCGACCCCGAAGCGGTCGATCTCGACTGGCTGGCCAAGGCCCACCGCGCGTACTTCCGGAATCTGCGGCGCTTCCATCCGAGTCTGGTGACCAGGTCGGCTTCCTGACGCCAGACCGTCGTCGCAGCCGGCGACGTACACTTGGCGGCCGATGCGGAACGCTCTGGCTCTGGGCCGTCGATCGATTGTCTTCTGTCTCGCGGCGGCCGCGGCGGTGGCGGGTTGCGGGGGCGACGGCAGAACGCCCCTGGTCGTGTACTCGCCGCATGGGCGGGACCTGCTGACCGTCGTCGAACAGGCGTACGAGGAGGCGCGGCCCGATGTCGACGTCCGCTGGCTCGACATGGGGTCTCAGGAGGTCTACGACCGGATCCGGTCGGAGCGGGCGAACCCGCAGGCGGACGTCTGGTTCGGCGGTCCGGCGACGATCCTGGCCCGGGGCGCTGCCGAGGGTCTGTTGACGCCGTCCGAACCCTCCTGGGCCGCGGCCCTCGATCCGGCCGACCGGCACCCGGAGGGCCTCTACTACACGCTCTACCAGACGCCGACGATCATCGTGTACAACCGCGACGCGATCAGCGCGGACGAGGCGCCGGCCGACTGGGACGATCTGCTCGACGAACGCTGGCACGACGAGGTCGTGATCCGCGATCCCCTGGCGAGCGGCACGATGCGTACGATCTTCGGGAAGATCCTGGCCGACTCCGTGGTCGAGACGGGAAGCACGGAGGCCGGCTTCGACTGGCTGCGGCGGCTCGACGGCCAGACCCGCGAGTACGTGCATAGTCCCGCGGTGCTACACGAGAAGCTGACCCGGCAGGAGGGTGTGCTCACGCTCTGGGAGATGACGGACACGCTGTCCCTGATCGATCGCGGCGCGCCGATCGCCTATCGCTTCCCGGCGAGCGGCACCGCCGTGATCCAGGACTCGGTCGGCGTGGTCGCCGGCTCGGACAGCGAGGACGAGGCCGAGGCCTTCGTCGACTGGCTCGGCTCGCCCGAGGCCCTGGGCCTCGCGGTGCGCGAGGCGTTCCGCCTGCCGGCGCGCGGCGACCTGGACGCCGAAGAGCTGGCGCCCTGGGTGGCGGACGTGCAGGCGCGACTCCGCCGCGCCGAGGTCGACTGGCGGATGATCGAGGAGAACGGCGCCGCGTGGATGGCGGAGTGGGACCGGGCCGTTCGCGGCCAGGGCGGAGGATGAGCCGCACCAGGAGACGCCGCGCGGGCGTCGGGCGCCCCTCGCAGTGACCGGGTCCGGCGTCTCCGTCCGCTTCGACGATGTCTTCAAGGCGTTCGACGACACGGTCGTCCTAGCCGGCGTCTCGCTGACCGTCGAGCCGGGTGAGATCTTCGCTCTGCTCGGCCCCAGCGGCAGCGGCAAGACGACCATGCTGCGCCTGCTGGCGGGCTTCGAGCAGCTCGACCGGGGCCGGCTGCTGATCGCGGACGAGGCCGTCGAACACCTGCCGCCGGCCCGCCGCGGAGTCGGCATGCTGTTCCAGAGCTACGCGCTCTTTCCGCACCTGAGCGTGGCGGAGAACGTCGCCTTCGGGCTCAAGGTCCGCGGCGGCGCGCAGGGCGAGAGGGAGGCCCGGGTGGCCGAGATGCTGGACCTCGTCCGTCTCTCCGGCTTCGAATCGCGGCGGATCGCCGAGCTCTCGGGCGGCCAGCAGCAGCGGGTGGCCCTGGCCCGGGCGCTGGCGCCGCGGCCGCGCGTGTTGCTGCTCGATGAACCGCTGTCCAATCTCGATCCGGCACTGCGCGAGGAGACCCGGGTCGACCTGCGACACACGGTCAAGCAGACGGGCATCACGACCGTCTTGGTCACCCACGAGCAGGAGGAGGCCTTCGAACTCGGCGAGCGGATCGGCCTGCTGAACGAGGGTGGCCTGGAGCAGGTTGGAGGGCCGGCGGAGCTCTACGGGGATCCCGCTTCGCGTTTCGTGGCTACCTTCGTCGGCCGCTGCTCCGTGCTTTCGGGGGTCGTTCTGGAGCGGCACGGCGGCGACGAACTCACGGTGCGCCTGGAATCGCAGCCGCAGGCTGAGCCCTGGCTGTGCCGGGGCGACAGCGGACTTCGGACGGGAGAGCAGGTCGACGTCTGCGTCCGTCCGGAGGCCCTGGAACTGTCGACGGACGGCGGGTCGGGGTTGGCCGGCCGGATCGAGGCGGAGCGCTTCACCGGCAGCAACAGCTTCTACACGGTGCGCCTTGCGTCGACCCGGAGTGACGCAGGGGACGGCTCGGCGGCGGGGCCGGCCATTGAGGTGGCGATGCCGGGAACCGCGGCGAGCTTGACCGGCGCCTGCGTCGTGCGGCAGCTTCCCGGGGAGCCGCCCGCCGCCTTTGCCGTGGCGGCAGGGTCCGATCCTTGAGCGCCGCCGGAGCGGGCCGGAGGGCGCCCCAGGTCCGGTCTCTCATGCCGTGGCTGGTGCTGGCGTTCCTGGTGTGGCTCGTCGGCTATCCCCTGCTCGTCGTCGCGGCGGAGGCGTTCGGCATCGGCAGTCCCGGCGGAGGCGGCCCGACGACCGAGGCGTTCCGCTCCTTCTTCACCCGCGCCGACGAGTGGAACGCGATGTGGCGGACCCTGTGGATCTCCGTGCTCTCCACGCTGGCCGCGGCCGCGATCGGCGTGCCGCTGGGGTTCCTGTTCGAGCGCAACGAGATCCCGGGCCGGCGCCTGCTCGGCGCCCTGGTCGCGTTGCCGGTGGCTTTGCCGCCGCTGGTGGGCGTCATCGCGTTCCTCTTTCTCTACGGCGAGAGCGGGCTGGCGGCGCGCGGGCTCCAGACCCTGGGGCTCGACGTGTCCTGGAGGCTCACCGGGGCGTGGGCGATCCTCCTGGTCCACGCGTACTCGATGTACGTCTACTTCTACCTGTTCACGCGGGCGGGATTGTCCGGGCAGGACGGCGCGGCCATCGAAGCGGCGCAGAGCCTGGGCGCGAGCCGGCGGCAGATCCTCTTCCGGGTGACCCTGCCGCGGCTCCGCCCCGCTCTCGCGGGGGCGACGCTGCTCACCTTCATGACCTCGCTCGGCTCGTTCTCCGCGCCCTACATCTTCGGCGGCGGGTTTCGGGTGATGACGACCCAGATCGTCGCCTCGAAGCTGAATGGGGAGCTGCGCATGGCCTACGTCGAGACGACGATGCTTGCGCTCCTCGCCTTCGGCTCGCTGCTGCTGCTGCGGCGGATCGATCCGGGCCTGGACCTGGCTTCGGGAGCTCGGGGCACGCCGCCGGCGCGCCGTCGACTGCAGAGCCCTGGCGCCAGGGTCGCGGCGGCGGCGGGTGGCTGGGTCCTGGCCGGCGTGCTGCTGCTGCCCCACGCGACGCTGATCCTGATGTCGCTCGTCCCCCCGAACACCTGGACCGTCGAGGCGTTCCCGCCGGTGCTCGGTCTCGTGAACTACGGGGATCTCCTGTCGTCGGCAGAGCGGTTGCGGCCGGCGCTCAATTCACTGTGGATGGCCGCCGCGGCGACCTTGGCGGCGGTCGTCGTGGGCGTCGCCGCGGCGCGATTGTCGCTCAGACGCGGCGGCCTTCCCGGGCGGGCGCTCGAGGCGATGATGACCCTGCCCTGGGCGATTCCCGGTACCGTGTTCGCTCTTGCCCTGGCGGCGGCGATGAGTGTCAACGCCCCCTGGGTCGGCCGGTTCGTCCTGGTGGGGACGCTCTGGATCCTGCCCCTGGCGTACCTGGTGCGCTCGCTGCCGCTGACCGGCCGCTCGATCTTCGCCGGGATGCGCCAGCTCGATCCACGACTGGAAGAGGCGGCGGCGAGTCTCGGCGCCGGCGCGCTCAGGACGGTGGTCCAGATCGTCCTGCCCCTGTTGCGGCCGGCGGTGATCGCGGGTGCGGGCCTCGCCTTCATCACGATGCTGGGCGACTTCGTGACGTCGATCGTCCTCTACACCTACGACACGCGTCCCATCTCGATCGAGATCCAGTCCAGTCTGCGAATCCAGGAGACGGGAATCGCCGCCGCCTACGGGGTGCTGCTGATGCTGCTGAGCGCGGCCGCTTTCATCGCCTGGGACGATCGCGCCGGCGGCCGCCTCTGACGTGTCGCGGCTAGTCGACCAGCGCCTGGCGGCGCTCATGGTGGTCGCCTTCGTCAGCACGCTGGGCGAGTTCCTGGTCGTGGCGCTGCTCCCGTTCTACGCCGAACGCTACGGCGCGACCCCCTTCGAAGTCGGCGCCCTGGTGTCCGCCTTCGCCCTGGCGGCGATGGCGAGCGCACCCCTCTGGGGCCGGCTCGCCGACCGGAGAGGCCGCAGGCCGGCGCTGCTTCTCGGCCTTCTCGTGTCGGCGGCGGGCTACCTGCTCTTCGGTATGGCCCAGTCGCTCGAACTGCTGCTCGTGGCCCGGCTCGTCCATGGTGTCGGCGGCGGCACGGTGCCGGTGGTGTTCGCCTACATCGCGGACTCCGTGACCGGCGAGCGGCGGGCCGAGGGAATCGGATGGGTGACGGCCGTGACGAGTTCGGCGGCGATGATTGGCCCGGCGGTGGGCAGTCTCGCCGGCCAGCTTCATCCGGCCGGAGCCGGCGCCGTCGCCGCGGCGTTCAGCCTGGCGGCCGCCGTGTTCGCGCGCATCTGGCTGCCGGAATCCCGGCCTCGAAAGGAGGATTCCGACGCGGAGGAGGCGCGGTACTCGATCCTCGGCGCGGTCGGTCGGGTGGCGGTCCAGCCGCTGCGTCCGCTCAATCTGCTGATCTGGATCTACGCCGCCGGGCAGATCGGCATGGCGGGCATGACGGCGATCATCGGCCTCTACCTGGGCCGTCGGTTCGGTGTGGACGAGTCGAACATCGGGCTGTTCTTCTTCTATCTGGGTGGCCTGTCCATCGCGTTTCGCGTGCTCGTTCTGGGATGGGCGGTCCGGCGCTACGGCGAGCTCAACGTCCTGCGCGCCGGCGCGGTGAGCTTCGGCGTCGGCCTGGTCGCGATTCCGTTCGCCACCGGCCTCTGGATGCTCGCAGCGGCCGTGTTCTTCGTCCCGCTGGGCACCTCGCTTCTCTTCCCCTGCACGACGTCCCAGGTTTCGAAGCGCGCTCCCGGGAGCGATGTCGTCGGGCAGGTGCTCGGCGTCCAGCAGGCCTACGGCAACGCCAGCAAGATCGCGGCGCCGCTGGTCGCGGCCTACATGTTCCAGGCGCTGTCGCCGGAGGCGCCGTTCGTCGCGATCGGGGTGGTGCTCATCGTGGCGGCGGCGATGTCCCTGCGATTGCCGGCCGAGCCGGCCCGCTAGGCTTCCCGGCACAGGGAGGTACAGGCATGCCGGACTTTTCGTTGTCCACGCTGTCGGGCAGCACGCTGCTCGAGGCGGCGGGGATGCTGCTGCTGTTCATCGGCTTTCTCTTCGTGGGTTCGATGGTCCTGCCGGGACGGCGGGTCGCCGGGCCCGAACTCGAGGGGGAAACCCGCATCTACAAGCTGAACGGCCTCGCCCTGTTCCTGGTCACCGTGACCCTGGGAGTCGTCGCCCAGGGCTTCGGCTGGTTCTCCTTCTCCGTGCTTCACACCCACTTCGCGGCGCTGTTCGTCGTCGCGAACGTGTTCGCACTTGCCGCTTCCGGGTGGCTCTATCTCCGGGGAGCACGAGCCCGGAACACCTCGGGCGGAGACGGCCCGAGCTTCCTGATGGGTTCGGAACTCAATCCGACCTGCTGCGGCGTGGACCTGAAGATGTTCAGCTACCGCCCGTCGCTCATCGGCCTGGCGGTGTTCAACCTGTCCTTCGCGGCCGTGCAGTACGAGAGCACCGGCCGGCTGACGCTCGCGATGGCCATCTACCAGGCGATCACCTTCGCGTACGTCTTCAACTACTTCCAGTTCGAGTACGGAATGGTCCACACCTGGGACATCATCGCCGAGCGCTTCGGGCTTGGGCTGGTCTGGGGCGACTACGTGCTCGTGCCGTTCTTCTACTGCCTTTCCGGGTGGTGGCTGGTGCGCGCTTCGGACACCCTGCCTGCGGCCGCGGCGGTCGGGATCGTCCTTCTCGCGACCTTCGGTTTCTGGCTCTTTCGCGGCGCGAACGAGCAGAAGCACCGCTTCAAGCAGGATCCGACGGTCAGGATCTGGGGCCGTCCCGCCGAAACTCTGGACGGGCGCCTCCTGGTGTCCGGCTTCTGGGGCAAGGGGCGACACCTCAACTACACCGGTGAGATCTGCGTCTACCTGGCATTCACCCTGACCACCGGGTTCGTGTCCTGGGTGCCCTTCCTGCTGCCGGCGTGGCTGACGGGGCTGCTCGTTCATCGCTCTAGACGCGATGACCGGCGATGCCGCGCGAAGTACGGTGAGCTGTGGGAGCGCTATACGGAGCGGGTGCGTTACTCGGTGCTGCCGTTCGTTCGGTAGGGGATGATGGAGCGGTCGCCGCTTCGCGGCGCGGTCCTCTTCAGAAGCCGGCGGGGACGCCGGCGCACCCAGTGGCGGTGTACTCCTGTACGAAGTTGGCGGGCTACACGCGAAAGGGCGCGGCTTGCGCCGCGCCCTTTGAGAACTTGGTAGCGGGGGCAGGATTTGAACCTGCGACCTTTGGGTTATGAGCCCAATGAGCTACCAGACTGCTCCACCCCGCGTCAGGACCGAAAATGGTGGCATAGCAGGGGTTGGGTGTCAACCCGTGCCCGGGTGGGAAGGCGGTGCTGCCGGCGGCTCGATCCGGCCCCTCGTATAGGCTTTGTCCGTGTCGGCGACGCCTCCAGACCGGCTTGGGCGGCTGCGGAAGCGTCTTGAACGTTGGCGCGAATGGACCCAGCGTTCGCTGTCGACGCTGATCGGCCTTGGCTTGATTCTGGTTCTCCTGTTGCTCGCCAAGGCAGGCACGGAGAACTACGCGGAGCTCGCGGAGCTTGCGGAGCGGGAGGCGGAGCTCGAGTTCGAGCTTGAGGAGGCTAGGCAGCGGGTCGATGGCCTGCGGCGCACGGTCGTTCTGCTGCAGGACGATCCGGTGGTGCTGGAGCGGCTGGCGCGCGAAGAGCTGGGCCTCGTGAGACCGGGTGACACGGTCGTCGTCCTGCCGCGGACGGACGACTGATCCGGCCCTGCCCCGGTGTCCGCGTGGCGTGAACTCCGCCGCCGCGTTCGTCGCGGTCGGGACTACCGCGAGCTCGCGGCGGCTGAGCGTGCGGCGGTCACGGGCCTTCCGGTACGTGCGGCGTCCGTGGTGGTCGAGCTGCTGGCTGAGGAACGTGATCTGGCCCAGCTCGTCGTCGTGCCGAGCGAGAGCGAGGTGCTGGCCTGGACCGAGGGGACTCGCCTGCTCGGGCTTCGGAATGGGGCGCGGGTCGTCCCGTTTCCGTCTCCTGCGCTGACCCCCTACCAGCAGGCCGAAGCCTCGTTGCAGGTACGGGCCCAGGAGAGCGTCGCCTACGACGCCTTGCTGGGCGTTTCACGAGTGACCGTGGTGTGTACGCCCCGGACCCTGTTTCATCGTCTCGCCGAACCCCGGTCGTTCCTGCAGTCCGTCGTGGACCTCGAGGTCGGGGAGGACGTCGTTCTCGAGGAACTTCTGACTCACCTGGTCTCCCACGGCTACCGGCGCGCCGATCTGGTGGCGGCAGTGGGTGCGGTGGCGCAGCGGGGAGGCGTCTTCGATCTCTTCGCCCCCGGCGAACCGCGGCCGGCCCGCCTCGATCTGTTCGGGGACACGATCGAGAGCATCCACCGTTTCGACGCCTCGACACAGCGCTCCGAGGAGGAGGTCGATTCGCTGCGCCTCCGGCCCCTGACGCCGTTTACGGCCGCGCCGGAGCAGGCCGCCGAGCTGGCCATGCTTCTGCTCGAAGAACGGGGCGACGATCTGGCGGAACCTGCCCGTACGCGGTTGCAGGAAATGGTGGAAGGGGAGCCCTTCCCGGGATGGGAGAAGTACCTCCCGCTGCTGCAGCCGAGCACGAGTCTCGGTGAGGTGATGGCGGAGGCCACTGTCGTCGTGGTCGAGCCGGACCGCGTACGGCGGGAGATCGAGCAACACACCGAGATCCTCTGGGACGAGTACGCGAAGCGGTCCGACGACGGCGACATCGTTGCCGAGCCCGAACGGCTGACGGTGCCCAGTGCCCAAGTGCTCGACCTCGTCGAGGACGCGGCCCTCCGGATCGGCGGCGCTCTGGACGAGCGTGCCGGACGGCGAAGCCGGGTCGACTTCGGCGCCGTCGAGACGGATGTCCTGATCGATCAGCTTCCGCGTTTTCCGCGCGAAGTGGAGACCGCCGCGGCGCGTGGCGACGACCTGTGGCTGGTGGCGCGTGCCGGGCGTCACGAGTCGCTCCGCCAGATACTCGGCAAGCGCGAGATCGACTGGGATGGAGGTGCCGTGCGTCTGGTCGACGGCGAGCTGGGGCGGGGATTCCGGCTTCCCGGGGCCCGGCTCGTGCTCTTCGGAGAGGGGCAGCTCTTCAGGCGCCGGGCTCCGGCGCCCCGTCGTCGGCGGATGGGGCCCTTCGTGTCGGGCCTCGGTGATCTGCGGGTCGGCGAGTTCGTGGTGCACGAGGATCACGGCATCGGCCAGTTCCTCGGGCTGAGGACATTGGAAGGTCCGCCCGGCGACGGGCCCGAAGTGGAGGCCCATGCACCTCGCAGGAAGTCGCGGGCGGTGGAGGTCATGGAGCTCCTCTACTCGTCGGGCCGCACATTGCTCCTGCCTCTGACGCGCCTGAACGAGATCGAGCGCTACAGCGGCATCGACGGGCTCGCTCCCCGTCTCGACCAGTTGGGCGGCAGCAGCTGGGCGAAGAAGAAGAGCCGGATCAGTCGCAGTCTGAAGGCGATCGCCACCGATCTGTTGAAGCTCTACGCGGAGCGCCGGCTTGCGCAGGCCGTGCCGATGAACGAGGACAGCGACCGTCAGTTCCAGTTCGAGAGCGCCTTCAGCTACGAGGAGACGCCGGATCAACTCGAGGCGGTGCGGACGATCAAGGAAGACCTCTGCCGCGAACAGCCGATGGACCGCCTGCTGTGCGGCGACGTCGGCTTCGGGAAGACCGAGGTGGCGATGCGGGCGGCGTTCAAGGCCGTGGACAACGGACTGCAGGTCGCGGTCCTGGCGCCGACGACGATTCTCGCCGATCAGCATCTGCGGGTTTTCCGGAGGCGCTTCCAGGGCTTCGACTTCCAGATCGAGATGGTGTCCCGGTTTCGCTCGGCGGCCCAGGTCAGGAAGATCCGGGAGCGCCTGGCGGCTGGCGAGATTCACGTTCTCATCGGTACCCACCGGCTGCTGAGCCGCGACATCGACTTGCCCTGCCTGGGCCTCGTGGTCATCGACGAGGAGCAGCGCTTCGGAGTCGCCCAGAAGGAACGCCTGCGCGAGCTGAAGCGCAACGTCCACGTGCTGGCGATGTCGGCCACGCCGGTGCCACGAACCCTCCAGTTGTCGCTGGCGGGGGTGCGAGACCTGTCGCTGATCGAATCGCCGCCGCAGGACAGGATGGCTGTCGAGACACGTGTGCTGCCGTTCTCGGGCGACCTCGTCCGCGAGGCGATCGAGTTCGAGGTCGAGCGGGGCGGCCAGGTGTTCTACGTCTACAACCGGGTCGAGGACATCGAGGGGATGCTTCGCTATCTGCGTGAACTCGTGCCGGGGCTGCGGATCACCGTGGGTCACGGCCAGATGGAGGAATCCGAGCTGGGCAAGCGCATGCGGGCGTTCACTTCCGGCGAGTACGACCTGTTGCTGGCGACCACGATCATCGAGAACGGAATCGACATTCCCAACGTGAACACGATGCTCGTTCACCGGGCGGATCGCTTCGGCCTGGCCCAGCTCTACCAGTTGCGGGGCCGGGTCGGACGGAGCGATCAACTGGGCTACTGCTACCTTCTGGCGCCCCCGGACACGGTGCTTTCGGAAGAGGCGCGGAAGAGACTCGTCGCCATCCGGGAGTTCACCGAACTGGGCGCGGGCTTCCGGATCGCGGCGCGCGACCTGGAAATCCGGGGCGCGGGCAATCTGTTGGGAGCGGAACAGAGTGGCCATATCGCGGAGGTGGGGATCGAGACCTACATGAAGATGCTGGAGCAGACGATCGCCGAACTCCGGGGTGAGGCGCCGGCGGCCAGACCTTCGGCCTCGATCAGCCTGCCGGCGACCATGTCGATTCCGGAGGACTACATCGGCGAGATCTCCCTGCGACTCGAGATCTACCGACGCCTTGCGGACGCGGAAGAGGATCCGGAGACGCTGCTTGCGGAGCTGCGGGACCGTTTCGGACCGCCACCGGAGGCGGTGCATGCTCTTGTTCGCGGCGCGGAACTGAAGCGGATCGCCGAATCCCTGGGCGTTCAGTCGGTCGCGCACCGGAGCGACCGGCTGACGGTCCGGCTTCGCCGCGACGCGAAGGTCGATGTGGACCGCCTGATCCACTTCGTTTCGGAACGGGAAGGCGCCGGCTTCACTCCGGATGGGGTGCTGACGCTTTCCGAGATACCTGCCCCGCAGGCTCTCGAAATATCGCTCCAGCTCCTGCAGTTGCTGTCGGGTGAACCGTTGTCACGGTTCGCCGCTTCGGAGACCGTCCATTGAGCGGGCGGTTGGACTCGCGGCCGTTGCGTCGAGGCGGTGCCCGTTTCCTGATCGGGCTGGTCTTCCTGGCCGGACTGGTCATGGGCTGTGGCGGCGGCAGGCTGCCGGAGGGAGTGGTGGCGCGAATCGGCAATCAGGACTTTCACTATGAGGACTTTCGCGGCTACGTGGCGGAGTCCCTGGGCGGAGAGACTTCCGGAGGGGAGACCGCGCGCTTCGGAAGTGCAGTGCTCTCCCGCCTCTTCGAGCGCTTCGTCGACGACCAGTTGCTTGTTCAGCTGGCCCGGGATCGCGGGCTCGTGGATGGGGAGTCCACCGTCCACGAGGCCGCGATTCGGCTGCTCGAGGTGTCGCCGCCGGTCGTGTCGTTGTCGGAGATCGAGCGCTACTACGCGGAGAACCGGAGTGACTTCGCGCGGCCGCCGCGGGTACGTCTACGCCAGATCCTGGTCCAGGATCGAGCGGCCGCGGAGCTGGCTCTGGCGGAGCTCGAAGCGGGCGTGGACTTCGGCGAGGTGGCGCGTCTTCGGTCGATCGGCCCCAGCGCGTCATCCGGCGGTCTTCAGGGCGAACTGTCGCGCGAGGATCTTCCCCCCGCGCTTGCCGAAGTCGTCTTCGAACTGGGCGAAGGAGAATGGAGCGAGCTGCTCGAGGCGGACTACGGCTTCCGCATCTTCGAAGTCGACCGCCTCTTGCCCGAAGAGACCCTGACGCTCGCGGAAGCGACGCCGACGGTAAGGGCCTTGCTCGAGGAGGCGCAGGGCGAAGAACTCGTCCGGGCGGCGGCGGCTGAAGCCAGACGGAAGTACAATCTGCGCGTCGCAGTGGAGCGATTGCCCTTTGAGTACGACGGCGCGCTCACGGATGCGGCAGCCGGAGGATGAGGCAGGAGAAGATGACTCGACGCAACCCAGGAAGCTCTCCGTTTACTGCGCTCCGCGACGTCGGCACACTCGTTGGCTCGCTGGCGACGTGGCTGGCGCTGGTAGCGCTCCCCGTGGCCGCGCAGTCCTCGCCGGGTGCGGAAAACCGCGTCGTGCTGCGGGTCAACGACCGCGTCGCGACCCTGTACGACTACCAGAGGGCGGTCAACGATCAGGTTGGCCTCGTCCGGAACGCTCCCGGGCTGACGGAGCAGGAGCGGCAGGAGCGGGTCGTCGACGCCGGCCGCTTCGTCATGAAGGCGCTGTTCGAAGAACTGCTCATCATGTCGCGGGCGGACCAGTTGGCTGTCGTCATCGACGAGAGCGAAGTCGAGGAACAGCTCCGCGCCACCAGGGACCGGTTCGGGTTCGAGAACGACGAGCAGTTCCACCAGGCTCTGGCCCAGCAGGGCATGCGGGAGGAGGACTTCCGGGCGCAGATCCACAAGCAGTTGCGAGGCAACGTGGTCCGCGGCCGGGAAGTGGCGACTCGGGTCGTCGTCGAAGATGAGGACCTGCGTCGGTTCTACCGCGAGAACGAGGACCGTTTCCGCCTGCCGGAGCGGGCCCGCTTCGAGGAGGTCGTCGTCCTGGAGGCCGTAGTCCCGGCCGACCGCCTGGCGCCGCTGGCGGCGTTGGCGCGGACGCGGATGTTGGCCGGTGGCACGGCCGCGGAAGTCGCGGAAGGGCTCGGCGAAGGAGTCACCTCCGTCGATGTCGGATGGGTCACGGCGGGTGATCTGGCGCCCGCTCTCGATGCCGTCGCCTGGGAGATCGAAGTCGATGGCGTGGCCGAAGCGATTGCCGCTCGCGGCGGTCTGCATGTCCTCAAGATGCTCGAGCGGACGCCGGCGACGGTGCGGCCGTTCGAGGACGTCCGCGATGCGATCCAGCAGGAAGAACGGAGCCGGTTGTTCGCGGAGGAATACGATCTCTACCTGACCGAACTCGCGGACGCCGCCTACATCGTCGAGCGGCTGCCGGCGGGAGCCGAGGGATACCGGCCAGTCGAGTCGCCTTCGCTCGACGCCGACGCACTGGGGCTGCTCGCCCCGTTCGCACCGGGTGCCCAGGCGCGCGAGGTCGACGAGTCTTCCGGCGCCGAGTCTTCCGGCGCCGAGGCCGAGGAGACAGACGGGCAGCCCTGACGGTCGGCCGGTCGCTGCGGCTCCGGTTGTTCGTTCCTTGTCGTCGTGTGGTTCGCGAGACCTTCGGTCGATAGGTGGAGCAAAGTGGTCTGAAGTAGACAGAAATGGCCCAGAAGTGGTAATGTCGCGCGTCTGAGCGTCAGTTTGTGGGTACTGCGCCCACCTGACCTTTCAGGACGTTGGCGATGTTTCGAGGCCATGCACTAGCCAAGATCGACGCGAAGGGCCGTCTGAAGGTCCCCAGCGTGTTCCTGCGTCCGCTGCAGGAGCGTTTCGGTCCCGACATCTTCACCACGTCGCTGAACGGCGAGTGCGCCTGGATCTACCCCCTGCGGCTCTGGGAACAGGAGGAGCAGCGGCTGGCCGGCCTGCCGGCGACGCACAGGTTGCGCCGCAAGTGGGAGGCCAGGGTCAGCTACTTCGGCCAGCAGAGCCGCCTCGATTCGCAGGGGCGGTTGATGGTGCCGGCGAAGTTGCGCGCCACGGCGGGGATCGAGAGCGAAGTCGTCATCTTCGGGCGTCCGGACCGGCTCGAGGTCTGGAACCTGGAGCGGATGGAGAGCGACCTGAACGCGGATCCGTTCACGGACGACGACCTGGACGAACTGACGGACGATCTCGAGGCGCTGGACGCGTCCCGCAACAGGGATGCCCAGTGATGTGGGCGGCGAGGGCCAGAAGCTCCGGCACCAGCCCGTCCTGGTCAGCGAGACGCTGCGCTTTCTCGCTCCGGAACGGGGCGGCTGGTACGTCGACTGCACGGTCGGCCTGGGCGGCCACGCCGCGGAACTCCTCGGACGCTTTCCCGACGCGCGAGTGCTTGGCATCGACCGCGACGAAGAAGCCCTGGAGCATGCCCGGCGAAGGCTGCGCGAGTTCGGTTCGCGTGTCCTCCTGGTGCACGGCAACTTCCACTCGCTCGACCGGATCGTGGCTGGGGCGGAGTGCGGGAAGCCGGCGGGAATCCTCGCCGATCTCGGCGTTTCCTCCCTGCAACTGGACCGGCCGGAGCGGGGCTTCAGTTTCAGGCGTTCGGGCCCGCTCGACATGCGGATGGATCAATCGACCAGGTCGGCAACGACGACTGCGAGGGACATCGTGAACCTTGAATCCCAGAGCGTGCTGGAAACCGTGCTCCGCGACTACGGCGAGGAGCGTCAGGCCCGGAGGATCGCCCGGGCGATCGTGGAGCGTCGTCGCCGCAGTCCGATCGAGACCACGGACGACCTGCGGGATCTGGTTCACGAGACGGTTGGGGCGTCCAGAGCAAGACGGGGTCGACCGGTGCCGGGAGGCCGGTCGATCGACGCCGCGACCAGGACGTTCCAGGCGCTTCGGATCGCGGTCAACGAGGAGCTGTCCGGTCTGGGACCGTCCCTCGAACGGGCAATCAATCTGCTTGAGCGGGACGGCCGGCTGGTGGTCATCTCGTACCACAGCCTGGAAGACAGGATCGTCAAGCACCGGCTCCGGGCGAATGCTCTGGGCGAGGTCGATCCGATCACTGGGCGTCCGCGTGCCGAAACGCGGCTGATCGAACTGATGACGAAGAAGCCGATCCGGCCGCAGCCGAGCGAGGTGGAGTACAACCCGCGCTCGCGGTCGGCCCGGTTGCGGGCGGCCCGGAGGCTGTAGCCGCGCAGACGGGATTCGTGAGTTGTGAAGACCGGTTACAGCGTCAGCAAGGAAATCGCGAATCCCTTCCTCGTGCGCCAGCGGGATCCGGGCCGACTCCGCGGCTTGTGGCGGCTCGTGGCGATCGTCCTGCCGTTCGCCGCCGCAGTGTTCGCGTACACCTGGGTGCACGAACAGGGCCTGGAGGCCGGCTATCGGATCGAAGCGCTGGAACAGCGCCTGGAGGATCTGCTGCAGGAAGAGCGTCTGCTCGAGTTGGAAGCCACTCGGCTCACGCGGCCTGAGCGGCTGTCGGCGCTGGCCCTGGAACAGCTCGGCATGGCGCCGCCGACGTTGGACCAGATGATCTTCCTGAACTCGGAGAGTGCCTCCCTGATCCGGGCCGGAGCGGTGTCGGAGGCCGCGCAGTGAAGAACCTCGGACCTCGCGCCAGGGGCGTCCGGCGGCGCTACTTCGGAAGGTTGGTGATCCTGGTCGCGTTTTCCGGGTTGTGGATGGGCGCGATCAGTTGGCGGCTCCTGGACTTGCAGATTCGGGACGCCGACACGTACCGGGAGCGCGCGGCGCGGCAGCAGCGCAGCGAAGTCGTCCTGAACCCCAAGCGGGGGACGATCTACGACGCGCGGGGCAGGACGATGGCGGTGTCGGTCGAGACCCGGACGCTCTATGCCGAAACGGCCAAGGTGGCCGATCCGGCGGCGCTGGCCGCGACGATTGCCCCGCTGGTGGGCCGCTCGGAGGAGAGGATCGAGGCGTTGCTGCAGATGTCGGGTCATGTGCCCCTGGCACGGAAGCTGGACCGCGATCTGGCCGACGGGATCGACCTGTCCGCTTTCCCGGGGCTCTACTTCCTGGCGGAGAGCAAGCGGGAGTACCCGATGGGCTCGCTGATGGCGCACGTGCTCGGCTTCGTGGGTACGGACCGCAGCCTCGCGGGTCTCGAACTCCGGTACGACGACGAGGTCGCGGGCGAGGCGGTCAGGCGACATGTGCTCCGGGATGGCCAGCAGCGGCTGGTCGTCGTCGCCGGTTCGCTGGGCGAACCGAAGGCGGGAGCGGACCTTCACCTGACGATCGACGCGACGATTCAGCACCTGGCGGAGCGGGTCCTGCGCGAGACGATCGAGGCGTGGAAGGCCAAGGCGGGCAACGTGGTGATTCTGGCGCCCGAGGACTCCGCGGTGCTGGCGATGGCCTCCTATCCGGCGTTCGATCCGAACCAGTTCGGCGATTTCGGACCTGACGAGCGCCGGAACCGGGCGATCCAGGACTCCTATGAGCCGGGCTCCACGTTCAAGACGATCACGGCGGCGGGAGCGTTCGAGCGGCAGGTGGTTCACGCGGACCAGATCATGGACTGCGGCAACGGTTTCATTCGCGTCGGCAAGGCGCGAATCAGGGACCACAAGCCGTTCCCGGAACTCACCTTCCGCACCGCGATTGCCAAGTCGAGCAACGTCTGCGCGATCAAGGCCGGCCAGTTGGTCGGAGGCGAGACGCTTCAGGATCTCATCACGACCTTCGGGTTCGGTGCCGCGACCGGCATCGACGTCGGCGGGGAGCATCCGGGCATCGTGCCGCTCAGGGTCTGGGATATCGAGACGACGGCCTATGCCTCGTTCGGTCACGGTCTGGCCGTGACGCCCCTTCAGCTCGCGAACGCCTACGCGGCGATTGCCAACGGCGGGACGTGGAACCAGCCCTACATCGTCAGAGCCCTGGAGCGGGAGGGCGAGACCGTCGACGTGCGTCCCACCGCTCGCAGCCGGCGCGTGATCTCGAAGTCCACCGCGTACCAGGTGATCCGTCTGCTCGAGGAAGTGGTCGTGAGCGGCACCGGGCGCAAGGCGGCCATCGCCGGCTACCGGGTAGCGGGCAAGACAGGGACGGCGGAGAAGTCGGACTCGGGCGGCTACTCGGAGACCGGTCGTGTTGCCGGTTTCGTGGGTGTTGCCCCGGCCCGGGCGCCCCGACTCGTTTGCCTGGTGATGATCGACGAGCCGACCGTCGCCACCGGTGGCGGCGAAGTCGCGGCACCGGCCTTCCAGCGCATCGTGAGCGAAGCGCTGTTCTACCTCGGTGCTACGCCTTCACGCCAGCCGATGGGCTGGAGCCAGCCGGTGTGGTTGCTGCCGGCCGAGCCGCCGGAGGTCAAGGTCGCCGAGGCGGTCGGCGAAGAGGACGACACGGAGGAGAACACGGAGACGGAAGGCGAGTCGTGGACGGCGAAGGCCTCGGGCTGATGAAGCTCGGCGACGCGATCGCCGACCTGCCGCTGCGGTCACCGCTGGGCGGCGCCGACGCCGACACGGAAGTCACGGGCGTGCAGCACGACTCCCGGCGCGTCACGGGCGGCGACGTGTTCGTTGCCTGGCGAGGCGAACTCCACGACGGCCGCGTCTTCGCCAGGGACGCCGTGGCCCGGGGCGCCGCCGCGGTCCTCGCGTTCGGGCCACCGCCGAATCCGCCCACCGTACCGTGGCTGGAGGTCGACGATCCCCGCGCCAGGATGGGGCGGGTGGCCGCGAGGCTCTACGGCCATCCGGAACGGGAGCTCTTGACCGTCGGCGTCACCGGCACGAACGGAAAGAGCACGACCTGCCAGTTGATCGGCGCCTGCCTGACCCGGTCGGGTCGTTCCGCCGCGGTGGTCGGCACCCTTGGCCGCACTGTCCACCGGCCAGGCGCCGGGCCGTCGGCCTTCGAGCCGTTGAGCCGGGCGGCGGAGGATCGCACGACGCCGGAGAGCAGCGATCTGTTCCGGATGTTGCGCCGGGCCGTGGACCTGGGCGCCCGGTCCGCGGCGATCGAGGTCTCGTCCCATGCCCTCGACCAGGGCCGGATGAACGGCATGGAGTTCGATGCGGCCGTGTTCACGAACCTGACCCGGGACCATCTCGACTACCACTCGTCGCTCGAGGCCTACTTCGCGGCCAAGCGCCGCCTGTTCTCCCTGCTGCGGCGGGGCGGCAGGGCGATCGTCAACGTCGACGACGAGTACGGCCGTCGTCTGGCGTCGGAACTCGGAAGCGGCGACCGAGTCCTGCGGTTCAGCGCCTCCGGACGCCCGGACGCCGAAGTGCGAGTAGTCCGCGCCGAACTCGATCTTGCCGGCATCCGCGCCGGGATCGAGACGCCCGCGGGTCCGGTCGCGTTGAGCAGCCAGCTTCTGGGCCGGTTCAACCTCGAGAATCTGACCGCCGCGGTGGCCGCTTCCTGCGCGCTCGGGGTCTCCGCCGAGGCCATCCGTGACGCGGTGGCCGCCCAACCGCCACTCGCGGGGCGGCTGGAGCCCGTGGACAGGGCTCAGGAGTTTCCGGTGCTGGTCGACTACGCCCACACGGACGGGGGGCTGCGCTCCGCCCTGACCGCGGTGCGGGAACTCGGCGACCGGCGCATCGCCGTCGTGTTCGGCTGCGGTGGCGACCGGGACCGCGGCAAGCGGGAACTGATGGGGCGTGCGGCGGGACTGCTCGCGGATCTCGCGATCGTCACGGACGACAATCCGCGAGGCGAGGAACCCGGACTCATCCATGCGGCGATCGTCGCCGGCCTCGACGCGGTTCGGGGTTGCCCGTACGAAGTCGTCCCGGACCGGCGCGCGGCGATCCGGCGCGCCGTGGCTCTCGCGGCCGCGGAACCCGGGTGGACGGTCCTGATCGCCGGCAAGGGCCACGAGGCGACGCAGACGATCGGCGATCTCAAGGTGCCCTTTCGTGACCGGGATGAAGCGGAGTCGGCCCTGGACGCATTGAACCGGGAGTTCCAGGGTGAGACGGCCCCTTGCTGATGCGGTCAGGATCATGAACGGCTGCCTGATCGGAGAGGTTGAACCCGGCGCCTGTTACCGGGGCGCCGCGATCGACTCGCGCCGGGTCGAAGGCGGCGAACTGTTCTTCGCGCTGCCGGGTGAGCGGACCGACGGTCATCACTTCGTGGCGGACGCCCTGGCCGCGGGCGCCGCGGCCGCGGTCGTCGCCGTGCCGGTCGAGGACGCGGGTGGAGGCCAGATCCGGGTGGACGACGTGACCGCCGCGCTCCACGATCTGACCCGGGACCATCGCCGACAGCTCAGGGCCCGGGTCGCGTCGGTTACCGGCTCGGCCGGCAAGACGACGACCAAGGACCTGCTCGCTCTACTCCTCGGCGAGTGCTGGCGGGTTCACAAGAGTCCGGGCAATCTGAACAACCTGCTCGGCTTCCCGCTCACCTTGCTTGCCGTGGACGACGACTGCGAATGGCTGGTGGCCGAGATGGGGATGTCGGTGCCCGGTGAGCTTGCCGCGGTGAGCCGCCTCGGCCGGCCGGACGTCGCGGTGTTCACGAACGTCCGTCCGGCGCACCTCGCCGGCTTCGAGCGGGAGGGTGGCGCTGCCGTAGGCGTCGAGGCGATCGCCCGGGCCAAGGCGGAACTGCTCGAGGGCCTTGCCCCGGACGGGATCATCGTCGCGAACGCGGGCAACCCGCACGTGGTGGGCCTCGTTCATCGATACCTGGCCGCGTGTCCGGAGAGCGGTCGGGCCGGGGCGGCCGAGCGCGTCGTCTGGTACGAGGTGGAGCCCGCGGCGGGCAAGGTCCCCGTCGCCGAAGTGGCGGCACATGACCTCGAGCCGCTGGCCGGGGAGCCGGGGACGCGTTTCATGCTCGGACGGGGCGCCGAGTCCGTGATCGTCGAGTTGCCTCTGCACGGTCGGGTCAACGTGGAGAACTTCCTGGCCGCCGCGGCCTGCGCCCTTCGCCTCGGCGTGCCGATCGAGCGCGTTGCCGCGGCCGCTCGCCGACCGGAGTCCGCGGCGGGCCGGGGCGAGGTGGTCGCCCTGTCCTCGGGAGCGACCCTGGTGGATGACTCGTACAACTCGAACCCGGAAGCGGCAGAGCTTGCTCTTCAGGCCGCGCGCCTGCTCGACGGCCGGCGCCACGTGGCGATCCTGGGCGAGATGCTCGAACTCGGGAGCGCCGAGGGTCGCTACCACCGGGAGCTGGGCACTGCCGCCGCCGACCTGGGCTTCGACCTGGTCGTCGGCGTCGGCGCGTTGACGACCGATCTGGTGGCGGCCGCGGCCAGGGGCGGCGCGAGCACCGTCTGGTTCGAGGACTTCCGGGCCGCGAGCGCGGGCGCGCCGGCCCTTGTCGGGGACGGCGATGTCGTGCTCGTCAAGGGTTCGCGTGGTTCGGCACTCGAACATGTCGTCTCGGCGCTGAAGCAGGAGCGGGCGAACTGATGCTGCTCGACCTGCTGTTGCCGCTCGGCGAGAGGATGGCGCCCTTCAACGTCGTTCAATACATCACCTTTCGCTGCGCCTGCGCCGCGGTGACGGGCGTCCTGCTGAGCCTGGCGCTGGGTCCCAGTTTCATCCGCGCCGCGCGGCGCCTCTCGATCGGACAGGCGATCCGCGAGGAGGGCCCGGAGCGGCACAAGAGCAAGGCCGGCACCCCGACCATGGGGGGACTCCTCATTCTCACGGCCGTGATCGTGCCCACCCTGCTGTGGTCCGACCTGTCGAACGTCTACGTGTGGCTCGCGGTCGGCACGACGATCGCGCTCGGCGCCGTCGGCTTCGTCGACGACCTGTTCAAGGTCCGGCGGCGGCACAACAAGGGCCTTGGCATGAAGGCGAAGTTCGGCCTGCAGCTTGCGGTCGGCGCGGCGCTCGGCGCCGGTCTGGTCGGGCTGACGGATCTCGATGCGACCTTGAGCTTCCCCTTCTTCAAGACCCTGCTGATCGAGCTCGGGCCGTTCTACATTCCCTTCGTCGCGATCCTGATCGCCGGTTCGTCGAATGCGGTGAACCTCACCGACGGGCTCGACGGCCTGGCGATCGGCGCCACCCTGGTGGCTGCGGCGACTTACGCGATCTTCGCCTATATCGCGGGCAACTCGATCGCCGCCCGCTACCTGCAGGTGCTCTACGTTCCGGGGGCGGGCGAGGTCGCGATCATCTGCTCCGCGCTGGTCGGCGCCAGCCTTGGCTTCCTCTGGTTCAACGCCCATCCGGCGCAGGTGTTCATGGGCGATGTCGGCTCGCTGGCGATCGGCGGCACGATCGGCGCTGTGGCGGTGCTCTCCAAACAGGAGCTGCTGCTGGTGCTGGTCGGCGGGCTCTTCGTGCTGGAAGCGCTGTCCGTGATCGTCCAGGTGGCGTCGTACAAGATGACGGGGCGCCGGGTGCTTCGCATGGCGCCGCTTCACCATCACTTCGAACTCCGGGGCTGGAGCGAGAACCAGGTCATCGTGCGGTTCTGGATTCTCGCCGTGCTGTTCGCCTTTCTCGGGCTGTCGACGTTGAAGTTGAGGTAACGGCGTTGGTCGAGTCGAGCTGCAGACCGTCCGCGAGTCAGGCGCCGCCGGTGTCCGCGTGGCGGCGCGCCCTGGTCTACGGCCTCGGTCTCTCCGGCGTGGCCGCGGCACGCGTACTGAGCGACCGCGGCGTCCGCGTGGCGGCCGTGGATGGCCGTCCGGCCTCCGATCTCGGGTCCGCGGCTCGGGAACTCCTGCGGGCGGGACGAGTCGAGACGTTGCTGGACGAACAGGCCGAACTCCCGTCCGACGTCGATGCGGTCGTGCTGAGCCCCGGCGTACCGCTGCACCGGCCTCTTCTGCGAAGCGCCCGGTCAGCGAAGACCCCGATTCTGGCGGAAGTGGAACTCGCCTGGCGCCTGCTGGAGGTTTCGTCGGCGCCGACGGTGGTCGCGATCACCGGCAGCAACGGCAAGAGCACGACGACCGCGCTGACCGGCGCCCTGCTGGAGGCAGCGGGTTACCCGGTCGAGGTCTGCGGCAACATCGGCACCCCGCTCAGTGCGCGCGTCGACGGACCGCCCGGGCGGGTGTTCGTGGTCGAACTCTCGAGCTTCCAGCTCGAGGCCATCGACCGCTTCCGTCCCCGGGCGGCGGCGGTCCTGAACATCAGCCCCGACCATCTCGACCGCTACCGCGACGTGGCCGAGTACGCGGCCGCGAAGGCGCGCATCTTCCGCAACCAGGCCTGCGGCGACGTTGCCGTGGTGAATGGCGACGACTCCGCGACGCGCCGGCTCGGCACCGAGCGGGAGGAGGCATCGGCCCGGGTCAGGCGGCGCTTCTTCTCACGTCTTCGCAGGGTCGAGGACGGTTGCTACCTGGACCGCGACCGGGTGATCGAGGTCGGGCCCGATGTTCGCCGCGAGCTGTTCCGGCTCGAGGATCTGGCGCTCGATGGGCTGCACAACGTGGAGAACGCGATGGCGGCCGCGCTGCTTGCGTCGGCCGTCGGCGCCGACCCGCACGGTTTCGCGCCGGGTCTTCGTGGTTTTGCCGGCCTGCCCCACCGGATGCGACTGGTCGACATCGTGGACGGCGTCCGCTACTACAACGATTCGAAGGCGACCAACCCCGCGGCGTCGACGCGGGCGTTGGCCGGTTTCGCCGAGCGATCCGTTCACCTGATTCTGGGTGGCCGCGCGAAGGGTGAAAGCGCCGACTTCGCCGAGCTGGCAGCGATCGCCGCGACCAGGGCGGCTGTCGTCTACCTGATCGGCGAGGCCGCCGACGCGATCGCATCCGTGTTGCCCGAAGGCGTCGCGCGTCGTTGCTGCGGTTCGCTCGAACGGGCGGTCGAAGCCGCGTCCGGCGTGTCGAGCAGCGGTCAGAGCGTGCTGCTCTCGCCGGCCTGCGCGAGCTTCGACCAGTTCGAGGACTTCGCCGACCGCGGCCGCCAGTTCGAGCGTCAGGTCAGAGCGCTGGCGGCCGCCAGCGGCAGGGGCAGCGATGGCTAAGAAGCTCGCCATGGACAAGGTGCTCTTCACCGTTGTCGTCCTGCTGGTTGTCGGGGGACTGGTCATGGTCTACTCGGCCAACCCTCCCGATCCGGACGGCGGCTTCAAGCGTCAGTTCGTCACTCAGTTGGCGGCCGCGATCGTCGGTCTGACCGCGATGCTGGTCCTGATGAGCATCGACTACCGGAAGTGGGCCAGGCCGTGGCTGGTGTACGCGGGTCTTGGCGTTTCGCTTGGGCTCCTCGGCATCGTGCTGGCGTCGCCGCCGATCAACGGCAGCAGCAGGTGGCTGTCGCTCGGACCGCTGACGTTCCAGCCGTCGGAGCTGGCCAAGGTCGCGGTCATCCTCTTTCTCGCGTACCAGATTCACCGCTGTCCCGAGGGGGTCAGTCAGCCCCGGGTGCTGGTGCCGTGCGGAGTGGCCGTTGGGCTGGTGACCCTGCTCGTGCTGCAGGCTCCGGACTTCGGCAGTGCCGCGTTGATCCTCGGGATCTCGGCGGTCATGCTGTTCCTGGCCGGTCTCTCCTGGCGCTGGATCGTGCCGGGGTTGCTCGTGTTCCCGGCGCTCCTGGGACTCTTCATCTGGTCGGAGCCCTACCGCGTGGAGCGGGTGATGGGGTTCCTTTCGCCGGAGACCGACCCGTCGGGCAATGGCTTCCAGGTGCTCCAGTCGCTGATCGCGATCGGCTCCGGCGGCGTGACGGGCCAGGGCCTGGGTGCGAGCGCCCAGAAGCTCTACTTCCTGCCGCTCGCGAGTTCCGACTTCATCTTCTCGATCGTCAGCGAGGAGCTGGGATTGATCGGCGCCGCCGCGGTTCTGGCCGGTTTCGTCGTTCTCGCCTGGCGGGGCTACGCGGCCGGCCACCGGGCCCCGGACACGTTCGGCCGGTTTCTCGCCTGGGGACTCACTTCGGCTGTGCTCATCCAGGCGCTCGTCAACATCAGCGTCACCGTCGGGCTGGTGCCGGTTACCGGTACGCCACTGCCGTTTCTGTCGCACGGTGGATCCTCCCTGGTCATGACCCTGGTCGCTTGCGGCCTCCTCCTGAGCGTTTCGGAGCATGGATGAGCGCTCTCACTCACCGCCCCTTGGTGGTCTTCTCGGGTGGTGGGACCGGTGGGCATGTGTTCCCCGGTCTGGCAGTGGCGGAGGAACTGCGGAGCCTCGGCTGGCGCACGGCGTGGATCGGGCGCGGGGGGAGCCTCGAAGAACGGCTCGTTGCAGCGGCCGGACTCGAGTTCAGAGCCTTGCCGGCGCGGGCGTTCGTGGATCGCGGCGCCCTGACGCGAGCCATCGCCCTGGGCGTTCTGGCGGCTTCCACGCTGCGCGCCGCCGTGCTTCTGCGCCGTCTCGGTGCGGCGGCGGTGCTGGCCACCGGCGGCTTCGCGTGCGCTCCGGCCGCGTTGGGAGCGCGACTGAATGGGGCCGGCCTCTACCTGCTCGAGCCGAATGCGCAGAGCGGCGCGGCGAACCGGTTGCTCTCGCGGTTTGCCACGGAGGCAGGGACTGCTTTCGATTCCGCCGCGAAGGAGTTGGCGTGCGAGGCGCGGCTGGTCGGGGTTCCGGTGCGCAGGGCCTTCCACTTCGTCGACGAACCGCGGCTCCAGGGCGACCGGACACGGGTACTGGTGCTGGGCGGCAGCCAGGGCTCGGACGCCCTCAACCGTCACCTGCCGGGACTGTTTGCCCGGGTCGCCCGGCGGACAGCCATCGAGGTGACGCACCAGTCGGGACCCTCCCGAGTCGACCGCACGCGCGAGCGCTACCTGGATCACGCGGCGCCGGCGCTGAACGTTACCGTCGAGGGGTTCATCGAGGACACCGCGGGCGCGATGGCAGCTCACGACCTGATCGTCTCGCGGGCGGGTGCGGTGACGGTGGCCGAGGTGGCGGCGGCGGGCCGTCCCGCGATCTACGTTCCGCTGCCGCTGGCCGCTGGGCATCAGCGTGGCAACGCGCAGGCGATGGTCGATGCGGGTGCGGCGATCCTGGTCGAGCAGGACGATCTGCGGGGCGAAGCGGCCGAGGAGCGATGCGCGGGGCTGATCGCGGATCGGGCGCGGTTGTCGTCCATGGCTCGGGCGGCGCGCGCCCACGGCCGGGGCGACGCGGCGCGCGTCGTCGCGGAGCGGGTCTGCGCGCTGGCGGACGCGTTCGCCGGCGGGAGGACGCGCTGATGCCGCTGTTTCTGCGCACCGCGGGCCTCGAGCGGGTCCACTTCGTTGGCATCGGCGGCGCCGGAATGAGCGGCATCGCCGAGATCCTCCTGAACTACGACCTGGGCGTCAGCGGCTCCGACCTGGAGGTCAGCGAGACGACACGGCGGCTTGTCGAACTCGGCGCGACCGTCTTTGTCGGCCACTCGGCGGAGAACGTGGAGCAGGCCGACCTGGTCGTGATTTCCTCGGCCGTTCCCGCGGACAACGAAGAGGTCGTTGCGGCTCGCCGGCGCGGCGTTCCAATCGTGCGCAGGGCGCAGATGCTGGCAGAGCTGATGCGACTCAAGTACGGCATCGCCGTGGCGGGTACGCACGGCAAGACGACAACGACATCGCTCGTGGGCAGCGTCCTGACCGAGGCAGGCCTCGACCCGACCGTCATCGTCGGTGGCCGGCTCCGGGTGTCCGGCACGGGAGCGCGCCACGGCAAGAGCGACTACCTGGTTGCCGAGGCGGACGAGTTCGACCGCAGCTTCCTCGATCTGGCACCGGTGATCGCCGTGATCACGAACATCGACGTCGATCACCTGGACACCTATCGCGACCTGGCCGACATCAAGGATGCCTTCGTGCGCTTCGCCAGCCGGGTCCCCTTCTTCGGTCAGATCATCGCTTGCGCCGACGACCCGAACGTGCGGGACATGCTGCTCCGCCTCGCGGACCGACGCATCGTGACCTACGGCTTCGGTTCGTGGGCGGACCTCCGGGCGTCGAGTGTCCAGCCGGTTGCCTCAGGCGTGCGCTTCGACGTTGTCGATTCGGCCGCGGGTCGTCTCGGCCGGCTTGAGTTACCGATGCCCGGTCGACACAACGTCCTGAACGCGCTGGCGGCCGTGGCCGCGGCCCGGGCTGTCGGCCTCGATTTCGACACGGTGGCTCACGTGCTGTCCGGTTTCTCCGGGGTTCACCGGCGCTTCGAGCGGGTGGGCAGTTGGCGGGGAGCGACCGTCGTCGATGACTACGCCCACCACCCGACCGAGGTCGAAGCGACTCTTCGGGCCGCTCGCGAAATGCTGGATCTCGGGCAGGAAGCGGGCCGGCCGCGCCGGCTTCACGCCGTGTTTCAGCCTCACCTGTTCAGTCGGACGCGGGACCTGGCGGACGACTTCGGCCGCGCCCTGCTGCTGGCTGACAATGCTCTGGTCACCGACATCTATCCGTCGCGCGAGAAGCCGCTTCCCGGTGTGGATGGGAGTCTAGTGGTCGCGGCGGCCGCGGGCAGCGGCCACCCGAGCGTCCGGGGCTGCGGCCCCTGGAGCATGGCGCCCGAGCGCCTCGGTTCGGCGGTCCGCGAGGGAGACATGATCCTCACTCTCGGGGCCGGGGACATCTACCGGTTGGCCCGGCTCCTCGTGGCCGATGGGGAGAACGGACGGTGAGTCGCGGCAGGACCGGGCTACCCCTCGTTGGGCGCCGGACCGTGCGCCGTCGTCGCTCGCGGCCCGTCGTCTGGTTCGCGATGGGAGTTGGCAAGGTGCTTCTTGGCGTGGCGCCGGTCGTGGCGGTCGGCGTGTGGCTTGGGACGGCGCCGGCGTTCGACCTGAAACCCGATATCGACGTGGAGACGGGGCCGAGGGTGTCCGAGGAGTGGGTGCGCGAGCGGCTTTCGGGTCTGGTCGGACGCAGCCTCCCGATGCTCTCCCTGGAAAGCGCCGCGGCGCGGCTCGAGCACGAGTGGGTGCGTGAAGCGAAGCTGGTGAAGAGCCTGCCCAACAGTCTCGGGGTACGGATCGTGGAACACGAACCGGCGGCCGTGTTCGAGTCCGGAGATCGGTCGTGGATCGTCGATCGTGACGGCCGTGCGATCGTGGCCTGCGAGCGCGCTGCGGATCTCTGCGGCGGCGATGCGGTCCCCGGCGTTGGGAACACGCTGATTCGGGTGTCGATCCAGAGCGCGCTGCTCGGGGAGCGTGTCGGGGAGAGTCCGGCGCGGAATCCCGGTGTTACGGGACTCGCTTCGAGGGACCTCTCAGGGGAAGTGCTCGCGCGGACGCTGAAACGGGCCATCGATGTTTCGCGTGAAGTGAGGTCGTTCGACTGGGGTCGTGAGGCGTTCGCGGTCGGAGTCTTGAGCGACGACGACTATCTGTTCGAGCGCAGCGGCCGGCCCGCGACTGTCCTGGTGCGCGGGAGCGATCTGACGGCGAAGGGTTCGGTGTTCGAGCTGCTCCAGGTGGCGATCACGGAGCACAGCGATCCCGAGGTCGTCGATCTGCGGTTCAGGGACCGAATCGTGCTGTCGACGGAAGCGCCGGGTAGCGGCGGTCCCGCCGACGGGGTGAAGGGTGGAGATCCCTCTTAGAAGGGGAGGACGAGAGAATGGCGAAGACGAACACACGGTTGGTAGCCATCGATGTCGGCTCGGCGAAGGTCGCCGTGCTGATCGTCGAGCGCACCGAGATCGACGGGGAGCCCGGCCTGAAGGTCGTGGGGGTCGGCAAGGCGCCCAACCGCGGCACGCTGAAGGGCCACATCGTGAACGTCGAGGCGACGGTCAAGTCGCTGCGGCGGGCTACCGAGGAGGCCGAGGCGATGGCGGGAACCGAGATTTCCCGCGCCTTCGTGGGTGTCGGGGGCAGCGATCTGCGGTCCGCGAACAGTCACGGCACGGCCTACATCGATAGCAGTGACCAGGGCATATCGCGCGCCGACATCGACCTGGTCCTGAACGCCGCCCGGGACGTGCCGCTTCCTCCCGACCGCGAGATCCTGCACGCGATCCCGCAGGAATTCAGCGTCGACGATCACGGGGGAATAGCCGACCCTCAGGGGATGCTGGGAAGCCGCCTCGAGGCAAAGGTACACCTGGTCATGGGGCACGCCCCGCGAACAAGGACCCTCGTCCGTTGCCTGAACCAGGCAGGGGTGGAGGCGGCCGAGGTCGTGTTCGAGCCGCTGGCGACGGCGGAGGCAGTTCTGCTCCCCGATGAGCGCGAACTCGGCGTTCTGATGCTGGAGATCGGGTCCGGGACCTCCGGATTCGCCGTCTTCCATCAGGCGGAGATTCAGCACAGCGGCATCCTTCCGTTCGGCGCGAGCCACTTCACGGCCGACCTGGCTTCCGTGCTGCGCACGTCGTTCGCCGGCGCCGAGACGCTGAAGCTCCGCGACGGCTGCTGCCTGCCCGGCCTGGCTGGCGGCGACGAGGGGGTGGCCGTGCCGACCGTAGGGGGAGGCGCCAGCCGGACGATAGCGCGCGCGCGGCTCGCCGAGATCCTGCAGGCGCGCGCCGAGGAGATGTTCCAGTTCGTCCAGGTCGAGATGGAGAAAGCGGGCTGCGCCGATCAGCTTCGGGGTGGAATCGTCCTGAGCGGCGGCGGTTCGAAGCTGGCCGGTCTTCCGGAGTTGGCGCAGCAGTTCTTCTCGTGCGACGCGCGCTACGGGGTGCCGCTCGGTCTCGCCAGCGAGATCGAGGGTCTTACCGATCCGACCTGGGCTACCGCGGCCGGCCTGGCGCGCTACGCCGTTGCCGTGGAGCAGGCCCGCGCACCGCTTGTGAGCCAGGGCTCCTCTCGCGGAATGCGCGGGGTGATGGGCAGTCTGCGCCAGATGTTCAGCGATCTTCTCTGATCTTGAGTTACTGAACCGGAAGGTTCGAAAGGGAGAGTGCCATGATTCTGATGGAAGAACAGCAGTCGGCCGCCATGGAACCGACGATCGATGAGGCGGCTTCCTCCGAGGTGAGCTTCGGTCCGGCGAGGATCAAGGTCGTCGGTGTCGGTGGCGGCGGCGGGAATGCCGTCAACCGGATGATCGCCAGCAAGCTGAGCGGTATCGAGTTCATCGCGGCCAACACCGACTTGCAGGCGCTCCGGCGCTGTGAGGCGGAAACGAAGCTCCAGCTTGGCTGCAAGATCACGCGCGGCCTGGGCGCGGGGGCCGACCCGGACGTCGGGCGCAACTCGGCCCTGGAGGATACGGACAAGATCCTCGATGTGCTGGGCGGCGCCGACATGGTCTTCCTGGCGGCGGGGCTTGGCGGCGGCACCGGTTCAGGCGCGGTGCCCATCATCGGTTCCCTGGCGGCCGAGGTCGGTGCGCTGACCGTGGCCGTGGTCACGAAGCCTTTCGCGTTCGAAGGCCGGCGGCGGATGTTGATCGCGGAGCGCGGCCTGGAAGAGCTGCACAAGGCAGTCGACACGGTGATCGCGATCCCTAACGAGCGTTTGCTTAGCTTCGTCGATCGGGACACGCCGCTCTCCGAGGCCTTCCTCACCGCGGACGATGTCCTCCGCCAGTCGGTTCAGGGCATCAGTGACCTGATCACGATGCCGGGCGAGGTCAACGCGGACTTCGCGGACGTGCGGGCCATCATGTGCGGTCAGGGGATCGCGGTGATGGGCACGGGTCAGGCGTCGGGCGAGAACCGGGCGCTCGAGGCGGCTCAGCGCGCCGTATCTTCGCCCCTCCTCGAGGAGGCCTCGATCGAGGGCGCTGGGGGATGCCTGATCAACATCACGGGCGGCAAGTCTCTGACGCTCCACGAGGTAGCCGAGGCGGCCCGCATGGTCACCGAAGCGGTGGATCAGAACGCGAACATCATCTCCGGCCTGGTGGTCGACGAGGCGATGGACGAGGAAATGAAGGTCACCGTGATTGCGACCGGCTTCGCCGAGGATCGCCAGCCGCGGGTAGGCGGCCTGATATCGCGGCCCGCTGGCGTCGAGACGGGCGTGGAAGCGGAGTCGCCGGATGGTCTCGCGGCCGCCGGCCAGGTGGACGACGCTGCTTCCGAGGGTGTCGCGGCCGAGGACCAGGACCCGGGCGACCCGGACTTCCGCGATCGTCTGCTTGCCGAGCGCCACAAGATCGATCCGGGCGGTTTCGGTCCCAATTGGCGCAACGTGGACGACTACGACATCCCGACCGTACTGCGCAAGCAGATGGACTGATCACCGGGTGCGCCGGCCTTCCGGCCGGCTGCCGCCGCAGGCGGCGGGTAGACGCGCCGCGTAGCGGCGACAGTTAGCAGCTACATCTTCTCGGGCAGGGGAACGCCGAGAATCGCGGCCAGTGCTTCGAGGGAGAGCATGAAGACCTGCGTGGCGGCGAGCCGGGCGTCGCGAAGATCGGCGTCCCTCTCGTGCAGGATCGGATGGCGGTGGTAGATCGCGTGGAACTTCTGCGCCAGGTCGACGGCGTGCCGGGCGATGAGGGAGAGTTCGAGCGTCGCCGCCGCCCGCTCGACGACTTCCTGGCACTGCGATGCGAACAGCACGAGGTCCCAGAGGTCGTCGGACCAGACGCCGGCGGGCAGGCTGGCGACGCGACTCGCCGGAACCTCCTGCGCCAGCCCCTCCTCGCGCAGGCGGCGGCGAATGTTTCTGGCGCGCACGATGGAGTACTGGAGATAGGGGCCTGACTCGCCTTCGAACGAGGTGGCGTCGTCGATGTCGAAGGCGATCACCCGGGTGGTCGTGGCGCGGGCCATGAAGAAGCGGAGCGCGGCGACGGCGATCTGACTCGCCAGGAGGTCGACATCTTCCCCGGCCTCGTCGCTGCCGTCGGCGGCGCGCCGTTCCAGGATCTCGTCCCTGCTCTTCGCCTCGAGCTGATCGAGCAGGTCGTCCGCCTTGACGCCGATGCCCTTCCGACCGGACATCTCGAGCTGCGAGTCGCCGGCGAATCCCAGACGCTCCGCGGTCTTCGCCGACAGGGCGACCATCTCGTAGGCGAAGTGGATGCTCTCGCGGGCCTCGCCGTCGTGTCCGAGCGCTTCCAGGCCGGCGCGGACGATGCGCTGCAGGTAGGCCTGGCGCGCGTCGATCACGTTGATCACGCGGGCGCCCCTTCCGAAGTCGGGCCTCTGCTCCATGCCGCCGTCGCCGGCATCCGGTTCCGCCGGCCCGGTCTTCCAGAGAGGACTGCCGCGGCGGTGTTCATCCCGGAAGGGGGCGTACTCGAAGTCGCGGCCCAGCAGGCCGAACTTCCAGAGCTGGTAGGCGATGTCCTTGCCGACGTAGGTCACCGTGCCGTCGGAGCGGACGATCACCTTGTCGGGATCCTCAAGGCCCTGGAACTCCTCGCTGTCGGCCAGCGGCATGACCCAGCAGCCGGCGTTCTTGCCGCTCTCTTCGAAACGGACGGCGCCGGTCTCCTTCAACTGTTCGAAGGCCGCGACGAAGAAATCGAGACGGAGGATCTCGCTCTCGTGGGTAAGGAGGTCGTAGTCGACGCCGATGCGCGCCATCGTGGCGAGATGCCGCGCGACGATCCGCCGGGCGATCAGCCGGCCGGCCTCGGCCCGGCGGCCCTCTCCCGCTTCCAGTGCGTGAAGGGTGCGCCGGCGGAGTTCGAGCCGCTTCGGGTCGCCTTCGTACCAGCGGCCGACCTCGCTGTAGAGGTCCCAGCAGACGTAGTCGAACGGCTCGGCCAGGGCCTCGATGTCGGCGACGGAGCAGTCGCGCAGGTCGAGGAAGCCGACGACGACGTCGGCGACCTGGACGCCGGTGTCGTCGATGTAGTTCTGGATCTCCGTCGTTTGACCGAGTCGACGGAGCGCGCGCGCCAGGACATCGCCGAGCACGGCGTTGCGCAGGTGGCCGATGTGCGCCGCCTTGTTCGGATTGATGTTCGTGTGCTCGACGATCACCTTGGCCTGCGCGTCGCCCGCGGCGGAGCGCGCTACCGGAGTCGCGTCGATCATCGCGGCCGCGAACCGGCTCCTGTCGAAGTGGAAGTTCACGTAGCCCGGGCCTTCGACGGTGGCTCGGTCGAATCCGGGTGGCAATTCGATGGCCTCGACCAGGCGCTCGGCGATTGCGCGCGGCGCCTGGCGGAGTTCGCGCGCCAGGTGAAGTGCGCAGGGGCTCGCGAGATCGCCGAGCCGCCGCTGCGGCGGCACTTCGACGATCGGGTCGTGGTCTACGCCGAAGGCGCCGGAAAGGGCGCCGCGCAGCGCATCGGCGACGAGGGATTTCCTGCGCTGCAGCATGCCGGTCGCGGAGTGTACCGGAGGGGAACATCGGCTCCGGTAGCATGCTCGGTGAGCTAGGGAGCGCCGTGAACGAGAACTGCCATCGCCCCGTCTGTTTGGCCCGGCCTCCGATGGAACTCGCTGCCGGGTTCCCACCATGACGAGTGCCAGGAGGCCGCGGCCACCGACTGTGGCCGGGTCACCGGTGGCCCGCCGCGTCCTCGTGCTGGCGCCCCACTACGACGACGAAGTGTTGGGCTGCGGCGGCCTGATCCTGCAGTTGGCAGCGGCCGACGCCAGGATCGTTTGCGCTTTCATGAGCGACGGTTCGGGAGGCGTCGAAGGACCGCCGGAGGGATCCACGCGCGAGGAGTACTCCGGGCTGAGAAGGAAAGAAGCAGAAGAAGCCGCCGGGGCTCTTGGCATCGACACGGTGGAGCATCTGGGCTTCCGCCGTGGCCTTCAGGATGGCGCCCTGACCTCCTCCCTGGACGAACTGACGAGTCACATGGAGACCCTGCTCCAGGAACATCAGCCGGATCTGGTGCTGGCGCCCTCACCTCTCGAAGTGACGCCCGATCATCAGGCGACGTTTCGTGCGCTGCACGAAGCTCTGATCAACCGTCGTCAAGGACAGACGGAGGGGGGCGAACTTCTTCCCAGCCAGGACGACGACTCGTCTCCAGGCGATCTGGCGCTGCGCGTTCTGTGCTACGAGGTGAACCACCCCTTCTATCCCGACCTGCTCGTGGACGTGACGGCTGAGCTGGACGGAGTCGGCGTCGCGATGTCCCACTATCGAAGCCAGCTGGAACGCCACGACTACATGGGCTCCTGTCGAGGCCTGCGGCGCTACCGGTCGCTCACGCTACCGGCTTCATGCCGCTACGCCGAGGGCTACTGCGAGTTGACTGCCAGGGACTTCACCACCCGGAGTCCGGCGCAACTGATCGCGCATCTGGGCGGTGCGCCTTCGCTGGTCGAAGTCACGTCGCCTCGCCGGGTCTCGATCGTGGTCCGGACCTACAACCGACCCCGGCGGCTGGCGGAGGCGCTGAACAGTCTGGCGTTGAGTACCTACCGGAACGTGGAGGTCGTTCTCGTAAACGACGGCGGCCGGCGCCCCGAAGTGGCGGAGAGCTTCCCGTTCGAAGTGCGTCGCGTTGACTTCGCGGAGAACCGGGGTCGGTCAGCCGCGGCGCAGGCCGGCGTGGAGGCGGCGACTGGCGACTGCATCGGTTTCCTGGACGACGATGACCTGCTGGCGCCGGAACACCTGGAGAGCCTGACCGCGATGCTCCGCGACGGTGTGGATGTCGCCTACAGCGATGCGGCCGTCGTCTGCTACGAACCGGGCAAGAGCGGTTGGAGGGAGAGAAGCCGGCGCCTCCCGTACAGCCGGGACTTCGATCGGACGATTCTCCTCCTCGACAACTACATTCCGTTCCATACGGTTCTCATGACGAGGGAAGCGCTGGAGCGGGCGGGCTCGTTCGATCTTCAGTTGCCGATCTTCGAGGACTGGGATCTGTTGATTCGCGCGTCGCGCTCATCGAGCTTCGTCCACCTCGCTCGCACGACGTGCGAGTACCGGCACTTCCTGGACGGCGCGGCCGACGATCCTTCTGGAGGTCATGCACTTGGAGGAGCTGCCTCCGAGCGTCCCGACTTCGAAACGCTGAAAGCCAGGGTCCTGTGCAAGCACGCAGCGGAACTCGGTCCGGATGCACTGGCGCGCGCGGTAACTCGAATGCGCCGTCAGGCAGTGTTGGCCGGCGAGGCGGCTCGCGCCCAGATTCGCGAACGTCAGCGGGAACTGGAGCAGGTGTGGGCTCATGAGCGGGAGCTGAGCCTCGAGATCGAGCGTTTGCGGACCCTTCAGGAGCAGCATGTAGCCGAGATCGACAGGCTCTACGGTCGTGAGCGGGACTTGCAGTCCGAGGTCGACGCGATCAAGGCGACGAGAGTCTGGCGATTGCGGGAACGCCTGCACTCGCTGCGCGGCTCCGATGGCTGACGGCTGGCCCGTTCTCGGAGCGCGAATGAGAGCGGGAGGAGTCGGCCGGTGACACGTGTTGGCCTCGTGTGCAGCGAGGCGCTCGGTGAACGCGCGGCCGGTATCGGAATCCGCTACCTGGAGCTGGCGCGCCGCCTGCCCGAGTTCGGATTCGACGCCGTTCTCGTGTCTCCCTGGCGTTCCGGGAAACCGCCGGACGTCGGCAGTGGGTCGGCGGAGGTGCGCGAGTTCGACTCCGCGCCGCTGGCGGCGCTGCTGGAGGACTGCGATGTCGCCGTCGCCCAGGGACAGTTGGCCAACAACGTGCTCCACGAGCTGCCCGACCTGCCTGCCGCGGTCGATCTCTACGATCCCTTCCTCGTGGAGAACCTGACCCACTTCGACACCCTGGGACTTGATCCTTACCGGAACGATCATCAAACCTGGGTCCATCAGTTGGCTCGGGGCGATTTCTTCCTCTGCTCCTCGTCCGAACAGCGCACCTACTACCTGGGGTTCCTGACTGCCCTGGGCCGGGTGAACCCCCACCGCTACCGCGATGACCCGAGTCTCTCCGGCCTCATCGTCGAGGCGCCGTTCGGCGTGCCGGATCCGCTGCCCGACTATCGACCGCTGCTGCCTCCGCGGGCCGCGGGCGAGCGGCGGCTGTTGTTCGGTGGCCTGTACGACTGGTACGACCCGGAGCCCCTCCTCCAGGCCTTCGCTGCGCTGCCCGCGGCGAACGCCCGTCTCCTGTTCGTTCGGCAGCCGCCGGGCGCTCAGGCACCTCAACGGCTGCTGGAAGAGGTGGAGGAGCGAAGCAGGCGTGAAGATCCGGAACGAATCGCCTTTCTCGACTGGGTTCCATTCGAGCGGCGCTACGACCTGCTGCGGGACGTGGACGCGCTGACGGCCTGCCATCGACCCGGGCTGGAGACCGATCTGTCGCTGCGCACCCGGTTCGTGGATGCCCTCGCGGTCGGCTGTCCGGTACTGACCACGGATGGCGGCACCGTGGCCCGCCTGCTGAAGGACTGGGATGCCGGCGTCGTGGCGCCGTGCGGCGATGTCGAAGCGCTGAGAGCGGGTCTTGCCGAGTTGGTCGCTGGCGGACCGGAGGTCGAGGCGAGAGCGCTTCGGGGCAGGGAGCGGGCGCTGGCGACCTTCTCCTGGGAGCGCAGTCTGGCGCCGCTGGTTGCCTTCCTCGAGTCTCCCCGCGTCGACCCCACCAAGCGGGAGTTCGCTTTCAGGCCCTCTACCGCGGCTCCGGCCGACGAACTCGGGTTCCGGCTGCGGCGCTGGTTTCGGACGCGTTTTGCGAGCGCGATGGCGGCTGGCAGATGACGACGGGGTCTTTCGCCGGCCGCAAACGGATCGACAGCGTCGACGTCCTGGTGGTGAGCTGGAACGGTCGCCACCACCTGGAGACCCTCCTGCCGGCACTGGAAGCCCAGCAGGTTCCCGGCGTCGCGGTGAGAATCAGCTTGTTCGACAACGGTTCGACCGACGGCACGGTGACCTGGCTCCGGTCCAACCATCCTCGCGTGGACGTGGTCGCGAACCCGTCCAACATCGGCTTCAGTGCCGCGAACAATCGACTGGCGGAGAGAAGCAGCGCCAGCGCGCTGGTGCTCGTCAACAACGACACCCGGCCACGGCCGGACTGGCTGGCGGAACTGGTTGCCGGTTTGGCCGACGCGCCGGCCGATGTAGCCGCGGTTTCGGGCGGCATCGTCAACTGGAAGGGCGACCGACTGGACTTCGGCCGGGGCGTGATGACCTTCGACGGCCACGCGTTCCAACTCGACTACCACCGACCGCTGGAAGCGGTCGAGATGCCCGAGGCGGGCTGCGAACTGCTGTTCCCATGCGGCGGGAACATGATCGTCCGCCGTGACTCGTACCTCGCGACGGGCGGTTTCGACGAGTCGTACTTCGCCTATCTGGAGGACGTCGATCTCGGCTGGCGCCTTTGGTCCGCTGGTGAGCGTGTCCTGTCGGCACCCGGGGCGGTCGTGCACCATCGCTCGATGGCAACGAGCAAGCTGCTGGGGAATGCAAACCGCGGACTCCTGTTCGACCGCAACGCGTACCTCACGGCGTTCAAGAACTACGATGCGGAACTCTGGCCTCAGGTGATGCCGGTGGTGCAGATGACGCTGATCGGGCGCGTCCAGCACCTGCTCGCGAACCGCAACCCCCACGGTCAGGAACTGGCCGTCGACCCGTACGCCGCTCCGATGGATGGCTATGGCGGTGCTGACGCCGCGGGCGTTGCTGGAGTTGGCGGAGATGGCGGTGCGAGACGGAGGCCCGCCATGGGCTCCGGGGCGCGCGATGCATGGCAACGGCTCCGTAACGTCGTCGCGCTCCGCACCAGGCTGAGGCGTTTCGCGCGGCTGCAGGGCGGACTTCCTGATGGCGTGCCCGCGATTGTCGACGATCAGACCCTGGCTCAGGTGCGAGCCGTGTCTTCGATCATTCGCGGGCTCGACGACGCGGCCGAACGACGGCGTCGGATTCAGGCGAGACGCCAGCGTCCGGATGGTGAGATCTTCGAGCGCTTCCCGCTCTATGTCGTACCGACCTATCCGGGCGACGAAGAGCTGTTCGGAAGCTCCGGCTTTCAGGCCATGTGGCCTGAGGGGCTTACGTTCGTCCATCGCAGCCTCGAGGACGTGATGGAGGTGGAGCAGTGACCCGGACGCCGGACTGGAGCGTCGTGATTCCGACCTTCAATCGCCTGCCGGCGCTGCGGGAGGTCATCGATGCACTCCACGGGCAGGAGGGTCCGCGATTCGAAGTGATCGTGGTCAACGACGGCAGCTCGGACGGCACCGCGGACTGGCTGGACGAACGCGCCGCCGACGGGAGCGGCCTTCGGGTTCTCCACCAGTCGAACCGGGGGCCCGCGGTGGCCCGGAATTGGGGCGTGTCGGAGGCTCGGGGCCGGTGGGTGGCCTTTCTCGGTGACGACACTGTCCCCGCTCCTGGATGGTTGGCGGCCCATGCCAGAGCCCAGGAGGGTGAGTTGGCTCGGGGGATTCGGTCCGCCGGCGGTTGCGTCGGCGTCCTGGGCAGAACGGACTGGCACCCGCGCGTTCGCCGCACCCCCTTCCTTGACTACATCAACGAGCACGGACTTCAGTTCGGATTCGCCCTGCTCGAGGATCGGGACAACGTACCGTTCAACTTCTTCTACACGTCGAACCTGTCAGTAGAACGGGATGCCATGGCCGCGGAGCCCTTCGACCCTGCGTTTCCTTTCGCGGCCTGGGAGGACATCGAGGCCGGCTACCGGCTCACGGCACGTGGCTTGCGGCTGCTTTACCGGTCCGCGGCCCGCGTGGCGCACGACCATCCGACTGATCTGGCGCGGTTCGCGCAGCGCCAGTACCGATCGGGCTACTCCGCGGTCGTGTTCTTCCGCCGCCACGAACACCTCGGGCCCTTTCTGGGGATGCAGGACGGCGCGCCGCCTCTGGCCGGAGGCGCCGGAGAGCGCGCTCTCCTGTGGGCCCAGGAGCGGCTGGCGCGTGCGTTGCAAGGACTACCGTTCAGGCTGCCCCGGCTTTGGGAGACGACGATGCGACATCACTATCTGGAAGGACTGAGGGACGGCTGGTCCGATGGCGTCGGTCTGGATCAGGGAGGTACGTCATGAGAGAACGCAGGTGCGACATCCTGGTCCGTCGGGCGGCTGCGCCGGCGGCTGTTCTTCTGTTTGGCCTTGGATTCGCGGGGGACGCGGAGGCGGTCCCGGGCGCGAAGGGCGGCGTGGCACGGGTCGCCCGGGCGGCAGCGGTTTCGCTGCCCGTCGCTGCCGTAGCTGGCGACCGCGGTGAAGGCCGGCGGGAAGGCGCCCGCGGGCGACACCGAGGCCGGTCGCGCGTCGTCTACCGCCCCTACTACGGTTCGTTCGGCTGGTACGGCGGCTTTGGCTCCTTCTGGCCCTACTACTTCTCGCCGTACGCATTCGGCCAGTACGACCCGTACGGCTGGGGCCCGGTCGGCTTTGCCGCGCCGAACGCGGGCGCGTTGGACATCAACACGAAACCGAAGAAGGCCTCGGTCTACCTCGATGGCGAGTTGATCGGCCGGAGCGGCGCCTTCGATGGCTTCCCGCGCTATCTCTGGCTCCGGGAAGGCAGCTACCGATTGGCGATCTTCATGGAAGGCCATGTGACCCTGGAGCGGAACATCAGGGTTCGCCCCGGCGTGGTGATCAAGATCGACGACGACCTGGTGCCCGGTCAGGCAGTGCAGCCGCAGCCCCCGGCGCCGCCACCGGCACCCGTCGCCGAACGAACCGCGCCTGCCGGCGAGTCCTGGAGGGTCGAGAATCGTGGCCAGCCGATCGAGCAGGACCAGCGGGCCGCGCCGGCGCGCCTGATGGTCGAGGTGCAGCCCGCTGACGCGGTCGTGTACCTGGACGGCCGACTACTGGGTAGCGGCGCCGAACTGGCGAATCTCCATTCCCCTCTGATCATCGACCCGGGGACGCATCGTCTGGAGGTGACGCGTCCGGGCTACGCGTCCGTCGTGCGGGCCTTCGAGGCCACCAAGGGCGAAGACGTGTCGCTTCGCATCGAACTCCGGCGGGAGTGATGCCGTGGAACGGCCGGTTCAGGCCGGCCGTCCGGGAATCGCCACTGCTGCGCGGGGCGCGGTTGTCCGCGAGTCGGAAGACCGGCGGACACCTCCGCTTGGACATAGAGAAGTTGCCATGCTACCATGACTTGTTGTGCCCCAGGAAATCGTGAGCCCTGCGCAGGCGCCGGTCGGCGCGCCGGCCTGGCCTGCGGTGCGCACTGCCCCGCCACACCGGGTTCTGATCCCTTCGCCACTCGGTTCCCTGGGACTCGAGTTCGTGGGCCGGCTGGTGACGCGACTGGTCATCGATCCGGCTGAAACGGAGAAAGACCTGTTCCCCACGCTGGGCGCGGTGGAGACGACGGAGTTCGTCGACGAGGCGCTGGGCCGGCTTTCGGAGTACTTCGCAGGCGCGCGGCGAAACCTCGACCTGCCCTACGATCTCGACCGTATTGGCTTGGACGCCCTCTCGCGCCGGATCTTCGAGGAGACGGCGCGAATCCCGTATGGCCTGACCCGTACCTACCGCAACGTGGCGACATCGTCGGGCCGGACGGGGGCCTACCGACTCATCCGGTCGAGGCTGATGGCGAACCCGCTGCCGATTCTCGTGCCGTGCCACCGGGTCGTGCCGCGCCGGAGCGGTCCGGGTTCCTACATCGGCGGTACGAAACGGAAGGCCCAGCTACTCGCCCTGGAGCGAGCCAACGAGGCCGGGTAACGCCTCGGACTCTCGGGCGTCCTCCCAGATCGCCTCGAGAGCCTGATCGAAACTGCGGCGGGGGCTCCAGCCCAGGGCGCGGAGGCGGTTCGCGTCACCGCAGAGGACGGGAACGTCCGCCGGCCGCAGGCGTTCGGGATCTTCGCGGATCTCGGTTGCAACACCGCTGATCTCGATGAGTCGCCGCAACGCTGCGGCGAGTTCGATGGCCTCGCCGCGCGCGATGTTGTAGGCGGAGCCTGGATCCCCGTGCTCGACCAGGACGGCGTAGGCGTCCGCGCCGTCGTCGACGTGGACGAAGTCGCGGCGCGAAGTGAGGTTGCCGACACGAAGAACGGGCTCCCTTCGTCCCGCGTCGATCTCCGCGAGTTGCGCGGCGAAGGAGGGCAGCGCGAACTGCGGACTCTGGCCGGGGCCGATCAGGTTGAACGAGCGCGCGACGATGGCCCCCTGGCCGAGGGTCAGCCGCTCGACGGCCGCCTTGGTCATCGCATAGGGAGACCGGGGACGGAGAGGGCGATCCTCCCCGGCCGGGAGTTCGTGCTCGGGAACCCGGCCGTAGATCTCGGCGCTCGAGGCGACGATCAGCCGGCACGAGTCCGAAACGGCCCGGGTCGCGGCGGCCACGAACTCGGAACCCTCCACGTTGACCCGGTAGTAGTCGTCGATTCGTTGCCAGGAGGCGCCGACGTCCGAGAGCCCTGCAAGGTGGACCACGGCATCCGGCGCGCGCGCCCCGAGGACCCGTTCCACCGCGTCGCGATCGCAGATATCGAGTTCGACCCAGTCGCAGCGGTGGCGGGTGGAAGTGGAGGCCGCGGACGCGGGTGGACCGGTGTCCGGGCCGTGGCAGGCGATCACCGTGGCGCCGCGTTTCAGCAGCCGGAGCACGAGGCGCCCGCCAACGAAACCCTCGGCGCCCGTGACGAGCACTCGGGTCACGACTCGGCCTTGCCCTGCCGGAGGCGCTCGAAGTACTCGTGGAGGCCTGGTCGCCACTCTTCCACCTCGCGGTTCGTCAGGGCCTCGAAACGCGACGTATCCAGGACGGAGTACGCGGGCCGTCTGGCCGGCCGGGTCAGCTCGGAGGAGGAGGTTGGAGTGATGGACACGTTCAGTCCGAGGGCCTCGGCAATAGCGAGGGCGAAACCGTGCCAGGACGTCGCGGGCGTGTTGCAGTAGTGGACGATACCGGAGGCGCCGGCCGTGGCCAGATCGATCAGCGCCCGCGCGAGATACGGGGCGTAGGTGGGACAACCGACCTGATCGGACACGACCCGAAGGGGTGCGCCCCGGCCGATGCGGGATGCGATCGCCGAAACGAAGTTCCGACCCTCCGGGCCGAACACCCAACTCGTGCGGACGACGAGGCCGCCGGCGCCGAGAACGCCCTGCTCTCCGAGCAGCTTCGAGCGGCCGTAGGCGGTCTGCGGCGCGGTGGCGTCAATCTCGCGGTAGGGCCGCCGGCCGAGTCCGTCGAACACGTAGTCGGTGGACACGTGGATCAGGCGACGTTCGGAGGGCAGAGCCTCGGCCAATCGGCCGGGCGCGCGGCCGTTGACTTCCATCGCCAGATCCTCGTTGCTCTCGCAGCCGTCCACATCGGTACAGGCGGCGCAGTTGAAGACGGTACGGGCGCCGAACTCCGCGGCGAGCGCGACGGTTCCGTCCGTGTCGCGGAGATCCGCGCGGCCGCGATCGGCGGTGAGCACTTCCGTGCCACGCCGCCGCAGTTCGTCGACGATCTCGCGTCCAAGCTGGCCTGCCGCCCCCAGCACGACCGCCCTGGGAGCGCCGCCCCGCCTGCCCTCGATCACAGCGCTTCGCTCTGGCCGCCGGTGATGTCGAAGAAGGAGCCGACGCTCTTGAGTGTCACCAGCAACCGGTACTGGGTGTCCGTGCGCAGGGTGGTGCGGAAGTTCGCGACCTCCAGGCGAAGTCCGAAGCAGCAGCCCCGGTAGTCGATGACGTGGCGCTGCATCTGAAGGAATCTCTGTTCGAGGTCGTAGCTCACCATGCTGTTCAGGCGGAGCTTGCTCGGGATCAGGTCCAGGGCGGCAGAGATCTGTGCGTGGTGGCGGCGCGTCCTGTCCAGTTCGGGGTTGCGACGCACGGCCCAGCGAAGACCGAGCGAGCCCGTGTCGCCGACTCCGAGAGTCGCCGAGATCCCGGTCGACGAGAACTGGGAGAACAGGGTGTCGTAGAGCGCGTCGAAGCGTATGCCTGTGCGGCGGGACGGATTGAACCGCAGCAGGGTGCCGACCGGACCGTTCTCGCTGGTGAGGGAGCGGTCGAGCGAGCGCAGCAACGGCTTCTCGCTGTCGAGCGACAGGTCACGGAAGAACTCGACCGAGAGGATCTCGAAGGCGCCACCCTGTTCGGGATCGGCCGGCTTGGCGAGCAGGCGGTTGAACAGGCTGAAACGGGCGACGTTGCGTCCGCGCAGATTGTCGATCTCGTCGAACAGCGGGATGCGAAGGCGATCCTCGAAGTCGTCGAAGTAGGCGTAGACGACGCGCGGTTCGATCACGTGCTTCAGCCGGGAGAAGCGCCCGCCTTCCCCGAGATCGAAGATGCGTGAGAACCCGGGGCCGACGACTTCGGCGCGAGCGGTTGGAACCAGCCGCATCAGGTCCTCGCTCCGGAAGTCCGTGTCCGTCGTCGTGACCCTTCGTTCCTGGGCGGTCATCAGGCTGTCGCCGTACCAGGTCAGATGACCGCCGGCGGTGAGCGACACGGAAAACCAGGTCGCCAGCGGGATGGGAACGCTGATCTCCGGCTCCAGGTTGGCGCGCGCGTAGCGGCCCGTACGTCGGGCCGAACGGTTGGTGTCGAGGTAGTGCAGCGAGCTCTTCAACTGCAGGTAGAGGGGCGCGTTTCCGAGCTGGGTGGACCGCAGCTTGTACTCGATCTCGGGCAACTGGCGCAGTTGGACCTCACGCTCCGCCGTGATGAACGTCTTGCGCTGGTCCAGTTGAACGTTGAGGGACTGGTTGCCCCAGTTCCCGCTCATGAAGGCGGTCGAGTAGAGCTGGCGCCGGCTGTTGCGGTCGACCCGCCGTTCGAAGTCTCGAAAGAAGTCGAAATCGGACACGTCCTCGGCCCGGACCACGCCGCGAAATCCACCCGGCAGGTCGTTCGACACGTGGTTCCAGCGCATCCGCCAGCGTTGCTCGCCCCGCTCCGGGTCGTCGATCACGTAGCCGTCGAATGTGCCCTCGGTGCCCTCGGTGGGGTGGTAGCGGAACTCGGTTCCGAAACCCAGGAAGGACTCCTCGGAAAACGCGTTCTCGGCACCGGCCGGAGCTCCCGCGTAGAGGTCGACGTTGAAGGTGGCGTCGTAGCTCCTGTTGATTGCCCAGAAGTAGCCGAGCCCGAGAGAGGGCCCCCGGCGGGTGGAGAAACCGGGCTTCGGCATCAGGAAGCCGCTGACGCGGGAGCTCTCTACCGGCCAGAGCATGTAGGGCATGTAGACGACCGGCGCGTTCTTGACGCGGAAGGACGCGCCGCGGGTCTTCGCGTAGCCGCTCGCGTTCACGTCGACCTTTTTGGCCCGGAAGCTCCAGTCCGGAACCTTGCCGTCCGTGGCCTCGCAGGCGGTGAATTGGGCGTCGAGGATCGTGAACCGCTCGTCGCTCAGTTTGTGCACCACGGCGCCGGTGAAGAAGTAGTCGGTGCCCAGATTGCCCTCGACATCGAAGACCGAGGCCGTTTCCGTCGCTGGATCGAGTTCCAGGCGAGACCCCTTGAGGACCTGGTTGCCGCGCATGAGGACGACGGATCCCTCGGCCCGGATCTCTTCGGTCTCCTCGTTGTAGAACAGCTTGTCGCCCCAGGCCCGGTACTCGCGAAACCGCGCCGAGAATCCTCCCGACAGGGTGTGTTCGCCCGGTTCCCCGATCGGACCCTGCATGGAGCCGGCCCAGCCGGTGAGTTGGCCGCCGCCGGCCTCGTCCTCGATGCTGAAGTCGAACTCGGAGGCGCCGGCGGGCTTCGGCGGGCCGGGGTCGGGTGGCTCTTCGGGGACCGCCGTTTCGGCGGTCGACTCCTCGTCGGTGGTTTCCGCCGCCGGATCCTCGACCGGCTGAGCGTCGGCCGGCTGCTCCTGCTCCGGAGGCGGTACCTGCTCCTGGGCCGATGCCGGGGCGATCAGGGAGAACCCCAGCGCCAGTGCGACGGTCAGATGAACGAAGTCACGAAAGGTCGATGCGAGCACAGATCTGGACCGTCTCCATGCGTGGCATGGTAGCAATTGCCATGCCGGTCGGAGGAGCAGTTGACAGGCGTTGGGGCGCAGCTTCAGAGTGACCTTGCTGTGCGCTTCCTGGGCATCGACATCGGTGAGAAGCGGGTCGGTGTGGCCGAGGGGGATTCGCGGGTCGGCGTCGCGGTGCCGCATTCGACGCTACGGCGCACGAACGACCGGCAGTTGATCGAGGAGCTCAGGGCGCTGGCCGCCGAATCGGGCACGGATGTACTGGTCGTCGGCGAACCCCGGCGCCTGGACGGCTCGATCGGACCGGCGGCGGAGCGGGCGCGGGCCTTCGCACGCAAGCTCGGCAAGGCCTGCGAGCTGCCGGTGCGGACGGTGAACGAGTCCCTGACCTCGGTCGAAGCGAAGCGCCGGCTCCGGGCGGCGGGAATCGACCCGCGTAGACACCCGGAGCGGGTCGATTCCACTGCCGCGCAGATCCTCTTGCAGGAGGAGCTGGATCGGGAGGCCGGATGACGTCCGGCCTGCCAAAGCGGCGGCGTCTGCTCTTGTGGTCGGCGGTTGGAACCGTCGCCGCCCTGATCGCGCTGGTCGCGGTTGCCGCCGGCCTGGTCGCCTGGGTCGAGGAGGAACTCGAGAGGCCGCGGGGCACCGACATCGTGGAGGTGGTGATCGAGCGCGGCGCGCCCCTGACCTCGATTCTCGACCAGTTGGAGGCGGCCGGCGTGATCGGCGATCCGCTGATGGCCCGGCTCCACCTCGACTACAGGCGGCGCGGCGAGACGCTGCAGGCGGGCGAGTACCGGTTCGAGCAGCCGATGAGCACGGTCGAAGCCCTCGATCGCGTGATCCGTGGGGAGGTCGTGACCTATCCCGTCACGGTGGTGGAGGGCCTGACCCTGCGGGAGACGGCCGAGCGGCTGGCGTCCGAAGGCTTCGGCGAGCTCGACGCGTTCCTCGCCGCGATGGCTTCGCCGGCGCTGATCGCGGATATCGATCCGGCAGCGGAGTCGCTGGAGGGCTATCTTTTCCCCGACACGTACGCCTTCACCGCCGGCACAGCCGAGCAGGAGATCGTCGAGGCGATGGTCCGCAACTTCCGCCGCCGCGTGGAGGAGCATCTCGGACCGGCGGCCCGGCGCGACCTCGATCTGCGTTCGCTGGTGACGCTGGCGAGCATCGTCGAGAAGGAGGCGGGCGCGATCGAGGAGCGCCCGCTGGTGGCGGCCGTCTTCCACAACCGGCTTTCCCGCGGAATCGGCCTTTACGCCGACCCGACGATCATCTACGCCCTGAAGATGGCCGGCACCTGGGACGGCAACCTGCGCCGGCGCGACCTGGAGCTCGACTCGCCGTACAACACGTACAGGTACCCTGGCCTCCCGCCCGGGCCGATCTGCTCGCCGGGCGAGCACAGCCTGCGCGCCGCGGCGGAGCCGGCCGACGCCCCCTACCTCTACTTCGTGAGCAGGAACGACGGCACCCACGTCTTCGCGGAGACCCTCGCCGAGCACAACCGCAACGTCGCCCGCTGGCAGGTCCGGTACTGGCGCGAGCGGCGGGCGGCGGAGCGGTGACCTGACGGCGCACACTCCGCGTGGTGCAAGCCTGGGAGGGACCCGGCGGCTGGCGAAGACAGCTACTCTTTGGCGTCGTCGGCCGCTACGCGCGCTTCCTGCCTCTCGGGCTCGATCCGGGTGGGCGGGTAGCTGACGTAGGTACGTCCTGAGGACTGCTGAACCTCCCGATAGTGCTTGAAGATGCCTTCGACAGTGTTGCCGCGCTTGGCTGCTAGCTTGGCCCTTATGGCGCGCACCTCAGCCACAATGGGGTCGTCATAGGAAGTCATGCGTCGGTCTCCTGGAGTTGCTCCGGCGTACAGATCACGGTCGGGCGGTAACCGGCGTGACGGCAAGTCCTCTCGATTGCCGCACGGGTCATGGCGTTCGCGATGTGACGCAGGTTCCACGTTACCAAGTAGTCGACGCCGTTGGTGACGGCTATGGCGATGTGAACGGCGTCCTGGGTCGCTGGGCGCGGAAGAGCGCCCGCGTCGAGGAGTTCCTCGGCGAGCGCGGAGGCCTCGTCCGAGAGGTTGAGGACTGCGACGTGAGCGAGTTTCCCGAGTCGGGCCCGTGCCGCTTCGGGGTCGCCCTCGCCAGCTTCATCCCGGACAACGTCGGATGCCACCAGGTCGAATCGGCGGGCGGCTGAGCGCCACCACTCCTGGGTGATCTGCTGGTGTGCGAGGGTCACGATGTCGCGGGACGGCCGTGCGGTCAGGTAGCTGACGACCGTTGTCTCGATGTAGACCCTGGGTTTCGTTGGTGGCATGCGCTTGCTTGGGCCACGTTACTCCAGAGGCCCGTGGCCAGCCGTCCCGGAAGAGAGTCGCAGGCTCGACTTGAGGCAATCGGCCTCGTCGCGCCTAGATGGCGCAGTCGAGAAGTCGGGGCGCGTCGCAGTCTCCTCGCTAACACGCTGAGGCCGCGCCTGGGTGCCAGGCGGAGGACGCGAACTGCCAGAGCATGCCTTGGTGGAGAGCACAGACCAGACGGTCTCCGTGTTAGCGTCGCTGGTCCGTGAAACGTCTTCGGACTGGTGTGCTGGCCGCGCTGCTGGTTGCGACGGCGACCCTTTCGGTAGCTGCGGCGGGTGCCCAGCCGGCGGAAGACGTTTGCGACGGATGGATCTCGGGCTTCCTTTTCTTCGAGCTGCGGAACGAGTTCTGGGAGGCTGCTACGGCGGAGACGATCGGGGCCTGTCTCGCCGCTGGCGCTGACTTGATGGCACGAGATGAGGATGGCCGGACGCCACTTCATCACGTTTCTCTGCAAGGCAATGTCGAGGCGCTGGAGGCGCTGATTGCAGCGGGCGCTGATCCCAAAGCACAGGGCAGCTCCTTTGGCCTCGCGCCGCTGCACCTTGCGGACAGTGCGGTGGTGGTGGAGAGGTTGGCAGCCGCCGGGGCTGACCCGAACGCGCGGGGCACGCGTGGCGCCGCGCCTCTCCACTTTGTCGGCGCTGCCGAAGGGATGAATGCGTTGATCGTTGCCGGTGCCGACCCCAATGCCCGAGACGACGCTGGCTACACGCCGCTGCACCGGGCAGCCGAACGAGGCGACCCAGAATCGGTGAAGGCGCTGCTCGCCGCCGGTGCCGATGCTAGTGCGGTGAGCGACGACGGTTACACGGTTCTGAGAGCGGCAGCCTACGCTGGCGACTGGGCGTCAGTGGCGGCGCTGATCGACGCCGGCGCCGACCCGCGTGCGGCGATCAGCCGTCTCTACGCGGCGCTGCGAGCGGCGCGCAAAGCTCGCGACGACGAGTCGGTGAGGTTGTTAATCGCTACCGTCGCCGACTTGAATTCGTATCCCGAGGAGGGCTGGACGAAGCTTCACGCGACGGCCGCTTGGGGCGTCGCGGCTTCGGTGGATGCGCTCGTCGAAGCGGGTGGTGACATCTCCGTTCGGGACAACTCCGGTCGTACGCCCCTGCACATTGCGGCCTGGTTCGGCAATGCGGATGTGCTGAGGGCGCTGATCGCTCTGGGCGCCGACCCGAATGAGCGGACCAAGAGCGGGTGGACGCCCCTTCACTTCAGCGAGAGTCTGGAGGCGACGAAGGCGTTGCTCGCGGCTGGCACGGACCCGAACGCACGGAGTGAAGACGGCGAGACGCCGCTCTACGAACTGCTTGTTGGCGTCGGTCGCTTGTCCTCCTTGGACATAGGCCCTGTCTCTCACTATCCGGGGTTGGTAGAGGTTCTGCTCGCCTCCGGAGCGGACGCGAACGCGACGCCCCCTGCCAGCGCTGCCAAGAAGAAAGCCGCTGAGAGCGTGCTTCGTGATTGGAGGTACTTTGTCACTACGCCTCTTCACGAGGCCGCCGAGTCGCCCCACACTGAGTTGGCGGAGGTGGTGAAGATGCTGCTCGCTGCTGGTGCGAACCTGAAGGAGCGCGACGGTTTCGGGAGGACCCCGCTTGAACTTGCGGCCTTCACCGGCCACCCGGAGTCGGTGCGCGCACTGCTCGCCGCCGGCGCGGACCCGAAGGCGCGGGACGAGAGCGGCCGCACGCCTCTTCATGCGGCTGCCGGTAGCGGGAACACGGAGTCAGTGCGGTCGCTGATCGACGCTGGTGCTGCTGTAGATGCTCGGACCTCCTGGGGCGGCACGCCCCTCCATCAAGCTGCCGGACTCGGTGGCGGTTCCGCCTTTCGCGATCCGGGCGACAATCCGGGCTCGGTTCAGGTGCTGCTCGCTGCTGGCGCGAACGCGAAGGCACGCGACGATTCTGGCGAGACCCCTCTCCATCGTGCTGCCGGCGGCGCTGACTCGGCAAGCGCAGAGATAGTCCGGGCTTTGGTGGCTGCTGGCGCCGAGCCGAATGCTCGGAACGGGTCAGGTGACACTCCTCTGCATAAGGCGGCCGCAAGCAGCAATCCGAAGACGGTGGAGGCGCTAGTGGCAGTTGGCGCCGATGCCAGTTCACATGACGAGCTTGGCGGCACACCTCTTCACGCCGCCGCGAGTGGCAGTTGGGACTCGCGAAGCGCAGAAGTGGTCAAGGCTCTGGTTGCTGGCGGTGCGGACCCGAACGCTCGCAACGAGGTTGAGCAAGTCCCGTTGATTGTCGCTGTTCGCGACGGAAACTCGCGCACAGCTTACGCCCTGGTGACTGCCGGTGCCGACCCGAACATTAAAGACGCGTCGGGTGACACGCCGCTCCACCTTGCTGCCTGGCTCGCCAGCGACTCGACACTGGTCCGGCTGCTTGTCGCGGCTGGGGCGGATCCGAACGCGCGGGCCCCAAGCGGCAACACGCCCTTGCATCTTGCTGCCTGGGCGGGAAGCGCGGAGTCCGTCAAGGCTCTGATTCTCGGGGGAGCTGACCCCAACTCACGGACTGATAACGACGACACGCCCCTGCACTTGTGGGCGCGATCGGACTTCAGGGCGGAGAAACTGGGTTCCGTCGCTGTGTTGCTGGATGCGGGCGCGGATGCTCAAGCGCAGAATACGGTGGAGGAAACTCCGTGGGACGTCCTGCAGCAGAGCACCAAGCTGGACACGGTGAAAGGGTCGGACGCCTACTGGCTTCTCAACGACGCTCGATTCAAGGCGTCGGCTGCCAGCGAGCCTTCCGGGGACAGGCCCTGAGCCGTCTGAGCGTCGGCGCCCTGGCCCTGATCGCCGCTGCAGCCTTGGCAGGGTGCGAGGGTGGCTCGGAGGCTCTGCTGGATCCCGCAATCGCGTCTCAAGCACCGGACGCCGTGGTTCTTTGGAAGTCGAGCGCGTTTGGGGTGGAAGAGATACCGGTCGCCACGTTCTACGGCTGGGTGGACGACGACGAAGTGTGCGAGGAAGTCCGGCGCTATCTGGAACGCGAGGAACCGAGTCGCTATCGATGCGGAGTCGACGGCCGCTGAGGAATCCAGACTGCTGCTAGCACTGGCGCCACACGACGTGAGGTGCGTTCGAGCAAGGCGGACTGTAAGTGAGGCCGCGAGCGCCTCCCTGGCGGTTGGTCAGCGGTGAACTCGGCACAACCTGTGCATCCAGCCGGCTAAGCTCCATGCCCGATGCACCTGCCGACCCTGAACGCGATCCTGAACGCCACCGCGGCTCTGCTGCTCGTCACCGGCTACGTGATGATTCGACGGGGCCGGCGCGAGCGGCACAAGCAGTTCATGCTGGCGGCGCTGGGATGCTCGGCGGCGTTCCTCGTCTCCTATCTCTACTACCACTACCAGGTCGGCTCGGTTCACTTCGAGGGCGAGGGGACCGTGCGGACGGTCTATCTCGGCATCCTGCTGACCCACACGGTGCTGGCCGCGGCGGTGCCGCCGCTGGCGATCATCACCGTCGTGCTGGGCCTTCGGGGCCGGTACGACCGGCACAGGAAGATCGCCCGGTTCACCCTGCCGATCTGGCTCTACGTGTCGGTGACCGGGGTCGTCGTGTACTGGATGCTGTACCGCATGTCGTGGTGAGACGGCGAGGAATCGGATCGCGGCTCCGCCCGCTGCTCCTCGTGGCCGCGTGCCTCGTGCCGTCGACGGCGCCAGCCCAGGACGCGGACTGGCGGCTCTCGGAGTGGAGCGATGAGGAGCGGGAGTTCTTTCTCGACGGGCCGCAGTACCTGCTGGAGCCGGCCGAACTGAGTCGGGTCCAGGACCTTGGTCCGGCATCGCGGCGCGAGTACATCGAGACCTTCCTGAGTCGGGCCGGGCTCGCCGAGGGCGTCGAGCAACGCCGCCGCCGGGTCCGCCAATCCGGCGCGCCCTTCTTCGACGTCCGGGCGCAGTTGCTGTTCCTGCACGGGGAGCCGGACGGCATCGAGCCCGTCGACTGCGATCAGACCTTCCGGCCGCTCGAGATCTGGCGTTACGGGCCGGAGGATGGCGAGCACGACAATCTGGTCGTCTTCCAGCCGAAACCGAACGAGGCCTTCCAGCTCTGGTTGCCCGAGTACACGAAGCGGGCCCTCTACATGCCCGAGATGGAGTACTGGCTCGAGCAGTACGAGGAGCTCCGGGGCCTGCTCCGGGCCCGCCGCTTCGACCTGCAGGTGTGCGAGGAGGCCCGGCGGGTCGACCGGGTCACCGGAATCCATGGCCTGTTCGAGTTCCGGCGGCAACGACCGTCGACGGCGCGCCTCCAGGCCTGGTTGAGGCCGCCCGAAGACCTCGATGCCTGGGCTGTGGAGGCCGCGGCGGACCTGGTGGAGGCACCTGCGACGCTGGCGCTGGAGGATCCGATCGTCACCTTCCCGGCGCGGAGCGGCCAGCGCATCCTGACCAGGATCCTCCTGTCCCTGCCGCCGGGCGCCGCGTTCGAACCCTTCGTGGACGACACCGGCCGAGAGCAGGTCCGGATCAACGTGGAAGGCGTGGTCGAGCGGCCGGGACGGGTTTTCGACGTCTTCCGGGTCCGCTTCCTCTCCGGCACGCCGCCGGAGGACCGTTCGCTGGCGTTGCCGATGGAGCACCTGTTGCGTCCTGGTTCCGTCGTCCTGGTCAGGTTCCTGGTCCGCGACGAGATCGGCGGCGCCGCGGCCTGGGGAGCGGTGCCCGTCGAGGTGCCGCTCGTGCCGCAGACGGAACCGGCGAGTCCCGAAGATCGCCGGCGCCTCATCCTGGCGGCGGAGCAGTTGGCCGCGGACCTGCCCGAAACCGCGCTGGACGCGGAAAGCGGCCTGGTTCTGGTGCCGCCCGAGAGCGAAGTCGTGCTCGGGCTGTGGCGGGCCGAGACCCTGGTGACCGGGCGCGACATCGTGGCCATGCGCTTCTACGTCGACGGCGTGCTGCAGATCACCCGTCGTCGGCCGCCGTTCAGCGCCGAGGTCCGGCTGGCGAAGTACCCGGCGGAACAGGTGGTTCGGGTCGAAGGGCTCGACGAGAACGGCGAGGTGGCCGCTTCGGACGAGATCGTGTTGAACCAGCAGCGCGGCGAGTTGCGCGTGTTGATCAGTGAACCGCGTCGGGGCATTCGTGTGGCGGGGAGGGTGGAAGCATCGGCCTCGGTCGTCGTGCCCGAGGAGCGCGTGGTCCAGGAAGTCGAGTTCCGGGTCGGTGACGAGGTTCAGACGGTGCTGCGCCGGCCGCCCTGGCGCGCCGCAATCGACGTTCCGGAAGCCGGCGAGCAGGAGCTCGTCTATCTCACCGTAGCCGCCACGCTGGACGACGGCAGCCGTGCGGAGGACGTGCGCTTCCTGAACGCTCCCGAGTTCACCGACCAGGTCAACGTCGACCTGGTCGAGCTCTACACCACCGTGGTCGACAATGCGAACCGGCCGGTGACGAGCCTTGCCGAGAGCGACTTCACCGTCCTCGAGGACGGGCGCCGGCAGGAGCTGGCGAAGTTCGAGCTGGTCGAGGACCTTCCGCTGACCCTGGGCGTCGTGATCGACACGTCGGGGTCGATGGAGACCTCCCTCGGCGAAGCGCGGCGGACCGCGTCGCATTTCCTGGCCAACCTGATCACGCCGAAGGATCGTTCCTTCGCCGTCGCCTTCGCCTCTCGCCCGGCGCTGCTGATCGGCCGGACATCCGACGTCGGCGCGGTCGCGGCTTCGATCGAGAACCTGCGAGCCGCCGGCAACACGGCGCTCCACGATGCGTTGATCACGAGCCTCTACTACTTCCGTGGCGTCCGCGGCCGGCGCGCCCTGGTGCTGCTTTCCGACGGCGAGGACACGTCGAGCACGGTCGACTTCCCGGATGTCGAGGACTACGCCCGACGCTCGGCGGTCGCGATCTACACGATCGGGCTGGGCGTGGGCCGCACCCAGATGCTCCTGCGCAACAAGCTGAACGACCTGGCCAAGGTCACTGGCGGAAGGTCGTTCTTCATTTCCAAGGCCGAAGATCTGGCGCCGGTGTACGACGAGATCGAGCGCGAGCTGCGCTCGCAGTACCTGCTGGCGTACACCTCGAACCGGGCCGGCGGCGGCGAGGAGTACCGCGAGGTCGAAGTGAAGGTCAAGGGCCGTTTCAAGGCGCGGACGATCAGCGGCTACTACCCATGAGCGTCCGGCTGCCGGTGCTGCCGCCGGCGTTGCTGGGTCTGCTGCTCCTGTCCGCGCCGGCGGCGGCTCAGGACGGCTCCGACACCCGCGTGGTGTCCTTCGAGCGCCTCAACCGCGTGTACGAGCACCTGATCGACGACCTGGTGCCGGTGAGCATCGGTCCCGCCGAGATCATGCTGCGTTCCCCCGAGCACGCCCTGACCGTGTCTCATCACGCGGCGACGCTGCGTCCCCTCGAAAGCGGCGTGTTCGAGGTGGCGCTCGAGCTGGAGATAGCCGGTTCGGGCCGCATCGACGCGGATGTCGTGATCGGCAGTCTGGAGAGCAGGCTGAGCCAGGAACTGACCGTTCCGCGTCAGACCCTCCACCTTGAGGGCGCGATCACGGTCCGACGCGCGGAAGAGGGGTACTGGATCACCACGGAGCGGATGCCGGAAGCGGCTCAGGTGAGGATCGAGAGCGAGTTGGGCACCCAGCTCTTCACCGTCTGCCGGCAGATGGCGCTGGTGCTGGTCAGCCTGGACTGCGACGCGATCGAGCGGGCCGTGACCCTGATCCGGGCGCCGCTTCCGGAGGCTGGAGGCGAGTACCTGATCGGCCTGGAGGACACGACGGAAGACGAGCGCAAGGCCTTCGACCGCTTCCTGGCCGGGGGCTCGGAGCGCTGATGGCGCCGGAGTCCCAGACGCAACGCTAGCGATCCCCGAAACGGCCCGGTTCCGGTAGGATTCTCGCCGGCCCGGCCGCCGCCGCTGCCTCCGGCCGCTTACGGCCGCCCAGGAGTCGAATACGCATGGCTACACGTCGGATGATCTCGCGTCTCTACTACTTCACGATCGAGGATGAGGGCATCCTCGCCGAGTCGTTCGCCGGCCTGGATTCGGAGACCTTCGCGATCGCGTACAAGGTCGAGGACACGGACGACGTCTTCGTGATGACGAGCGAAACACGGGACGCCCTGGACCGTGCTGACGTGCCGTACAACCTGCTCGCCGAGGAGGACGGTTCACGGGTGGCCCTGTACCACTCGCCGCTGTCGCGCGAGGAGTTGTCCGACTTCGAGGAACCGCTCAAGGCGCTTGCCCTCGCGTACAGGGCGATCGCGATGGCCTGCGTCGGCGTGAACGGCGAATCGGATCTCGGTTTCGACCTGAGCGAGGGGATGCGGAACTACACGTACTTCACGGCACCCGCCGGCCACACCTTCATCTGGCGGCTGTTCACGCACCGTGACGAGGCGCGACAGTTCCTGGACAAGCTGACGATCGGCGACAAGAACGCCCTCGACTGGGCCGAAGCGATCCCCATGGAGTCGGTGGTCGAACTCAAGGGCTTCCACTGAGCCGCGGGACGGCTAGCAGCCTGCTCGGTTTCGAACTCCCGGCCGGCACGTACACCGTGTCCCAGTTCGGGTGGGAGGTAAAGGGGCTCCTCGCCGACGCCTATCCCGCCGTCTGGGTAGCCGGGGAGGTGCAGAGACTGCGCCCGGCCGCCAGGGGCCAGCTCTACTTCGAGTTGGTCGAGAAGGGACGCGGCGACAGCGTCAAGGCCAAGGTCGACTGCGTGCTGTGGTCGGACGAGCGCCAGGCGGCGGAAACGGCGTTTCGGGAGGCGGGGGTGGAGCTGGTCGAGGGCGTCGTCCTGCGTTGCTGCGGCAAGCCCGACTTCTGGCCCGGCGGCGGCAGGTTCCAGTTCACGGTCGGGCAGGTGGATCCCGTGTTCTCGCTGGGCGCCCTGGAGCAGAGGCGCCGCGACACGCTGCGGGCGCTGGAAGCCGAGGGACTGCTCGAGCGCAACAAGCGGCTTGCCCTGTCACCGGTGCCACTGGACATCGGTCTGGTGACCTCCGAGGGAAGCGCGGCCCACGCTGACTTCCTCGACACGCTGGCGAACTCGGGCCTGGGTTTCCGGGTCTACCTGGTCCACTCCGCGGTTCAGGGGATGGCGGCCGAAGCCGAACTGGGACGCGCCTTCAGGTTGCTGGACGCCTTCGCGCGCGGCGGGGAGAGGCTGGATGCGATCGCGGTGATCCGTGGCGGGGGATCGCGGGCCGACCTGGCCACGTTCGACAGCCGCCGCGTGGCTCGGGCGGTGGCGCGGTCCCCGGTGCCGGTGGTCTGCGGCGTCGGCCATCAGATCGACCAGTCGATCGCCGACGTCGTCGCGCATACGTCGTGCAAGACACCAACGGAGGCGGCTGAGTTCCTGGTTTCCCGGGTCGAAAGAGCGGCGAGTCTCGTGGACGAGGTGCGCCGCCGGCTGGTGGCGCCCGGCCGCCTGCTCCTGCAGACCCGGTCGGCCGGCTACCGGGAGGTGGAACGCGGGTTGATACGGGCCGCGGAGCGAGCCCTGTCCGCCGCCGGCCGCTCGGTCGATGAGCTCGGACGGGCACTGAGGAGTCGGGCCACGATCTCCGTGGTCCGCGCCCGCGAGCGCCTCCACTCGATAGCGGAGCGGCTGCCCGGTCCGGGCAGGAGGTCGCTGGCGGCCCGCATGGTCGAGTGCCGGCGGTTGGAGGCCCGGGTGTCCCCCGCCGCGGAGCGCTTGCTGAGCCGCGCCGCGGAGCGGCTGGAGGCCCACGGTCGGCTGTGCGACCAGCTCTCCCCGGAGCGAACGCTGGCGCGCGGTTTCAGCCTGACCCGCAAGGCGGACGGGCGGCTCGTGCGGAGCATCGCGGATGTGAACGTGGGAACGGAACTGCGGACCAGCGTGCATGGCGGGACGATCGGCAGTAGCGTGTACGCGCTCACGGAACAGCCGCGTCAGAGAGACCTGTTGGACGAGAAGGACCGGACATGAGCACAAGCAGTGAAGCTCCCGGCGAGCTGAGTTTCAGCCAGGCGATGGAGGAGCTCGAGAGCGTTCTCCGGCGCATCGAGGGTGACGAGGTCGACATCGACCTTCTGGGCAGGGAGCTGGGGCGCGCCGCCGAGTTGCTCGAGATCTGCCGCAAGAAGATCCGTCGCGCCGAGGTCGAGGTGCAGCAGATCGTGGAAGCGATCGAGGAGGACGCGGACTCCGGCGACGCGGCGATCGCGCGGGGGGAGGCGTCCGACCTCAAGGCGCCGGCCGGCGACGGCGGCGGGAACGACGACATTCCCTTCTGATGCTGGTCCGGAAGCTCCCTGATGTTTGAGCGGCAGCAGACAGGCTCCGTCGTATGCCCCGGCTGTGGCCGGCTGGTCGGCGTTCAGGACGAGCGCTGCTGGAACTGCGGCCGCGCCCGGCCCAGCCTGTTCGGCTTCTCCCGCCTGCTGCAGCGAATCGGCAACGAGGCCGCGTTCTCGACCATGGTGATCGGCATCTGCGTGGTGATCTTCGTGCTGGAGCTGGCGATGGCGCCGGGCGGCATCGGCACCCGATCCCTGTTCGGTTTTCTCTCGCCCGACTTCGAAGTCGCGATCCGACTCGGGGCGAGCGGAGCGCCCGTCGTCTTTGAGTTCGGTCGCTGGTGGACGATCCTGAGCGCCGGCTGGCTGCACGGCAGCCTGCTGCACATCGGCTTCAACATGTACTGGGTGCATCAGCTCGGTCCGGCGATGGCCCGGATCTACGGCACCGGGCGAGCGGCCATCATCTACCTGGTCTCGTCGGCGCTGGGATTCCTGGTCACGAGTGCCCTGCCGGTCTTCGCCCCGTGGATGCCGCTGACTCATCGCGGCGTGACCCTGGGCGCGTCGGCCGCGGTGTTCGGTTGGCTGGGCGCGCTCCTCTGCTACTCGCGAAGGACCGGCAGCCGCATGTTCCTGAGGCAGGTGCTGGGCATGGCCATTCCGCTGGTCCTGTTCGGATTGCTGCTTCCGGGGATCGACAACTGGGCCCACCTCGGCGGTCTGGCGGGCGGCTACCTGATGGCGAGCCTGTACAGCCCGGACAGGCCGGAGACTCCCGCCGAGGTCCTGGCGGCGCTCGTTCTGCTCGTCGTCTCGGTGCTCGCGGTCCCGTTCTCGTTCCTGAGCTGGTCCTTCTAGGAGCAGTACCGGGAACGGGCCGCGCGCCGGCTGCGCCGGCCCTCTGGCCGGCTGCCGCCGTCTTCCGCGAGGCAACTCCGGCGGCCAGTTCCATGCTACGAATAATCGTGCGCCAAAGTGGTGTATTATTCGTCGCCTTGTGATTCGGGCTGCGATCGCCGGGGCGTCCGGCTACAGCGGGGCGGAACTGGTCCGGTGGCTGAGCGGCCACGACCGGGTGGAGCTTGGTGCGCTCGCGGCAGGGCGCAGCGCCGGCCGGCCCGTCGAAGCGGTCTTTCCGCACCTGGGGGGCGTAGCCGAGGGCGACCTTGCGCCGACCGACTGGGATCTCCTGGGTGGCGATGCCGATGTCGTGTTTCTCGCGTTGCCCCACGGAGAGGCGCTGGCGGCTGCGTCGCGTCTGCTCGCCGCGGGCGCCCGGGTGGTCGATCTGGGTGCCGATTTCCGGCTCCGGGACCCGGCGGCCTACCGGCATTGGTACGGGGGAGAGCACACGGCAACCGACCTCCTGGCGGAGGCGGTCTACGGCCTCACTGAGTGGCATCGTGACGCGGTGGCGCGTGCGGGGCTGGTCGCGAATCCGGGCTGCTATCCCACGGCGTCGTCGATCGCGCTCAAGCCCCTGCTTGAGCACTTCGGCGACCGGGTGACCGGCGCCATCGTGATCGACGCGAAGTCCGGGGTCTCGGGAGCGGGGCGGAACCCGCGCGACGGCTACCAGTACGCCGAGCTGAACGAGAACTTCAGGCCCTACGGCACGGGCGCGCATCGCCACCAGCCGGAGATCGAACAGGAGCTGGCGGTCGCAGGCGCTGGCCCGGGCGTGTTCTTCTCGCCGCATCTCGCCCCGATGACGCGGGGCATCCTCGCTGCCTGCTACGTGCCGATGGCCGACGCGCCGAGCCGGGAGGAGCTCGAGGCGGTGTTCATCGATCGCTACGCCTGCGAGCCCTTCGTGCGGGTGCTGACGGGCTCGTCCCTGCCGCAGACCAAAGCGACGCTCGGTTCCAACTACTGCGACCTCGCCGTCCGCGTCGACCGCGACCGCGGGCTCGTGGTCGTGTTCTCGGCCATCGACAACCTGGTCAAGGGAGCCGCCGGACAGGCGGTGCAAAACATGAACGTGATGTTCGGGCTGGACGAAACGACCGGCCTGCTGGCCGCTCCGGTGTTCCCGTGAGCGGCGGCGTCACAGCCCCTCGGGGCTTCGTCGCCGCCGGCGTCCACTGCGGCCTGAAGAATGAGAAGCTGGATCTTGCGATCATCGCTTCGACGGCCGCGGAACCGGCCACCGTGGCGGGCGTGTTCACGCGCAACCAGGTGCAGGCGGCGCCCGTCCTCTACTGCCGCGAGGTGACGGCCGGCGGCCGGGCGCGGGCGATCGTCGTGAACAGCGGCAACGCGAACGCCTGTACGGGCGAGGCGGGTCTGGCGGATACCTGGGCCATGGCCGCCTGCACCGGGGCGGCGCTCGAGATCGACTCCGAGCATGTCCTCGTGGCTTCGACCGGCGTGATCGGCGTCCCGCTGCCGATGCCCAGGGTGCTCGCCGGTATCGATCTCGCGGCCGCCGAGCTGGGTCCGGACGGCGGCAGTCGGGCGGCGGAAGCGATCCTGACCACCGATACGCGGACGAAGATCGAGGTCGAGAGAGTGGAACTCCCGGCCGGCGAAGTGACGATCGGCGGCATCGCCAAGGGCGCCGGCATGATGGCGCCCGACATGGCGACCACCCTGGCCTTTGTCACCACGGACGCGAAGGTGGCGCCGTCCGCGCTCGACGCCGCCCTGCGGAGAGCGGTCGAGCCGACCTTCAACAGCGTCACCGTCGACGGCGACACGAGCACGAACGACAGCATCCTGGTTCTCGCGAACGGCGCCGCCGGTGTCGATGTGGCCTCGGGGGAGGACCTGGAGCGGTTCACCGAGGCGCTGGAACGCCTGCTGGGCCGCCTGGCGGTTGCCCTGATCGCCGACGGCGAGGGCGCGAACCGGGTAGTCGAGGTCCGCGTTGGCGGCGCCCGCACGGACGCCGCCGCGCGGCAGGTGGCGACGACGATCGCCAATTCGCCGCTGGTCAAGACGGCCTATCGCACGGGTCAGCCGAACTGGGGCCGGGTCATGGGTGCGATCGGCCGTGCGGGCGTCGACATCGTCGAGCAGCGGATCGCGATCGCGGTGTCCACGGCGGAGGAACGGGTCGAAGTCGTACGCGCCGGGTTGGGTGTTACCGACGACCTCGAGCCTCTGGGCCGGGCGATGCTGGCGGACCGCTCCGTCCTCCACGTCGATCTCGGGCTCGGTTCGGGCCGGTGGACGGTCTGGACCTGCGATCTCTCCGAGGGCTATGTCCAGATCAACGCGAGCTACATCTCATGAACCTCTGCGACCTCAAGTGGACCGAGCCACATCCCATGAAACGCAGCTACATCAGTTGAGGAAACGGACGCGAACGATGACTGGAACCGGCAGGGAACGCGATCTGGGCCTGGAGATGGCCGCCGCGCTGCGCTACGCGTCCGCGTGGCGCGGCAAGCGGGTGGTCATCAAGTACGGCGGCCGCGCTATGGCCGGCGACGAGTTCGGTTCGCTGATCGACGACATCGTGCTGCTTCGGAGCGCCGGCATGCGGCCGATGCTCGTCCACGGCGGCGGCGCCGAGATCACGAAGACGCTCGAGGTCATGGGCATCGAGCCCCGCTTCGTCGACGGACTGCGGGTCACCGACGCAGCCACGATGCGCGTCGTCGAGATGGTGCTCGGCGGTTCGGTCAACAAGCGCCTCGTGGGGATGATCCAGCGCGCCGGCGGCCGCGCCGTCGGGCTGACCGGCAAGGACGGCGACCTGCTCCGCGTGCGGCCCCACCCGCGGTCGGACGAACTGGGTTTCGTCGGCGAGATCGAGAAGGTCGACACCTCCCTGCTCGACCAACTCACGAACTCAGGCTACGTGCCGGTGATCGGGTCGCTGGGGGTCGGGCCGGGCGGCGAGACGTACAACATCAACGCGGACACCGCCGCCGCGGCGCTCGCCGCGGAGGTGTCGGCCGAGAAGCTCCTGCTCCTGACCGACGTGCGCGGCATCAGCGACAACGGCAGGTTCCGGTCGCGCCTGACGCCAGCGCAGGCCGGGGAGCTGATCGATTCGGGCGTCGTGTCGGCCGGCATGGTGCCCAAGGTGCGGGCCTGCCTGAGCGCGCTGGAGGCGGGGGTGACGAGCGCCCACATCCTGGCCGCCAGCGAGCCGCACGGCCTCCTGGTGGAGCTGTTCACCGAGGGCGGCATCGGCACGATGATCAAGGAAACCGCAGCCCCTGGAGTGACCTGAAGATGACCGAGGACAGCCTGTTCGCGAACTACAAACGGGCGCCGGTGGCGTTCAGCCACGGCGACGGCGTGTTCCTCTGGGACACGAAGGGTCGCGAGATTCTCGACTTCATGGGCGGTATCGCGGTGTCGTCCCTGGGTCACAACCATCCCGCGTTGACCGACGCGATCAAGCGTCAGGCGGGGCGCTATCTCCACGTCTCGAACCTGTACCGGATTCCGGAGCAGGAACGGGCGGGGCGGATGCTGGTCGAGGCCGCGGACGGTGCGCTGGACCGGGTCTTCTTCTGCAACAGCGGCGCGGAGGCGGTCGAGGCGGCGATCAAGCTCGCGCGCCGCTACGCCTACGACCGCGACGGTTCGGACGAACGCCACAAGGTCGTGACCGCCGAGGGCGGCTTCCACGGCCGCACGCTCGGAGCGCTCGCGGCGACCGGTACGCCCGCCTACCAGGTCGGCTTCAAGCCGCTTCCGGGAGGCTTCGCCGGCGTCCCGTTCGGCGACCTGGAAGCGGCCGCCGCCGAGATCGACGAGTCGACCTGCGCTGTCCTCATCGAGCCGATCCAGGGCGAGGCCGGCGTGATCGAGCCGCCGGCCGGCTACCTGGAAGGTCTGCAGGCCCTCTGCCGCGAACGTGGGGCGCTGTTCGTCCTTGACGAGGTGCAGACCGGGATCGGCCGTCTCGGCAGCGCCTTCGGCTTCCAGCACTACGGCCTGGAACCGGACGTGATCACCCTGGCGAAGGGCCTGGGCGGCGGCGTCCCGGTGGGAGCGGTCATGGCGCGCGAAAAAGTCGCGGCCTCGCTCGTTCCCGGCACGCACGGCACGACGTTCGGCGGCAATCCGCTGGCCTGCGCCGCGGTGACGGCGGTGCTCCGGACGGTGCTCGATCCGGGTTTCCTCGAGCGCGTGAGCCGGGCCGGCGAGTACCTGCGGGCGCTGCTCGGACAGCTCGGCGCCGGCGGCCTGGTCACCGAAGTGCGCGGCCAGGGGCTGATGGCCGCGATCGAGTGCGCGCCGGAGGCGCCCGCCGTGGCGAACCGCTGCCTGGAGAACGGCCTGCTCGTCAACGCGCCGCGTCCGCACAGCATCCGCATGCTGCCGCCGCTCGTCGTCCACGATCCGGAGATCGAGCGCGCGGTCGGAATCCTCGGCCACGCGCTGGAGGAAGCCGCGGCTTGAGCGCCCGGGACCCGGCAGGAAGCGCGGGTCGATCCGCCGCGCCCCGCCTCTGGGGCGGCGCCTTCGAATCGGAGGTCGATCCGGTCATCGATTCGTACACCCGGTCGCTGCCGTTCGACCACCGGCTCGCGGCGGCGGACCTCGTGGGGTGTCTGGCCCACGCCCGGATGCTCTTCGAGACCGGAGTGATCGACCCCGAGTCGTCCCGGGCGATCCTCGAAGGCCTCAGCTCCCTGCTGCGGCGGGTCGAGGCGGGAGAGCTCGAAGTCGGCGGCGGCGACGAGGACGTCCACACCTGGATCGAACGGCAACTCACCGAAGAGATCGGCGACGCCGGCCGGCGGCTGCACACCGCGCGCAGCCGGAACGACCAGACCGCGGTGGCGCTGCGGCTGTGGCAGCGCTCCGAAGTCGAAGGTGCGGTCGCGGCGGTCGTGGGCTTCGCCGGCGCCCTCCTGGAACACGCCCGGCAGCACACGGGCACCGCGCTTCCGGGGTACACCCACATGCAGCGCGCCCAGCCGACCAGCCTGGCGCAGCATCTGCTGGCCCACGGCTGGTCCGCTCTCGCCGACGCCGGTCGGTTGCGGCGGGCTCACCGGACCGCCGGACTCTGCCCGCTTGGCGCGGGTGCGATGGCGGGATCGCCGCACCGCATCGACCCTGTTCGCAGCGCCGGGCTGCTCGGCATGGAGGCTCCCTACCCGAACACGATGTGGGCGGTGGCCGACCGCGACTACGCCGCTGAGGCGCTCTTCGCGTGCGCGCTGACCATGGTGCACCTATCGCGCTGGGCCGAGGAGGTCGTGCTCTGGACGTCGAGCGAGTTCGGTTTCGCCCGGCTGCAGGACCGCGCCGCCAAGGGCTCGAGCATCATGCCGCAGAAGAAGAACCCGGAGCCGGCGGAGATCCTCCGCGGCAAGTCGGGGCGCGCGGTGGGGGACCTCGTCTCGCTGCTCGTCACGGTCAAGGGCCTGCCGCTGACCTACAACAGCGACCTGCAGGAGGACAAGGAGGCGCTGTTCGACGCCTTCGACACGGTGGGCGCCTCGCTTCGGGTGGCCCGCGTCCTGGCCGAGAGCCTGGAGTTCGACCGCGAAGCGATGGCGGCGGCGCTCGAGGGTTCCTACATCACCGCCACCGACCTGGCCGATCAGCTCGCCGTCGCCGGCGTGCCGTTCCGCAGCGCCCACGAGCGCACGGGAGCCGTGGTCCGGGCCGCCCAGCGACGGGGCGTCGAGCTGTGGCAGCTTCCGGCCCCGGAACTTCGAAAGCTCGTTCCCGAGATCGAGGACACGGACGCACTGCTGGCGGCGCTTCGCCCGGAGGCTTCGCTCGCTGCGCACCAGAGCTACGGCGGGCCGGCGCCGGAGCGGGTCGCCGAGCAGACTGAACTCGCCGCGGAACGGTTGCAGGAAGAACGCCGCTGGCTGGACGAGCGGAAGCCGCCGCCGGTCTACCGCGCCCACCTGGCCGGCGAGCTGCTCGCGGAGGCGATCCCGGGGAACGGCGCGTGAGCCCGGCGATCCGGCGCGGCGCGATCCTCGACATCATCGGCGAGCGGCCGGTGTCGAGTCACAGGGAACTCGTGCGCGCGCTCGACCGGCGGGGCATTCGCGTTTCCCAGGCCACCGTGTCGCGCGACGTGCGCCGCCTCGGCCTGGTCAAGGTGCCGCTCGCGGGTGGCGGTTCGCGCTACGCGCCCGCGGAGCAGGCCACGACGCCGCCCCGCCGCGACATCGAGCGCGCCCTGCGCCAGTTCGTCACCGGATTCGACGAGGGCGAGGCGCTGATCCTGCTCAAGACCCGAAGCGGCCACGCGAACGCCCTCGCCGTGGCCCTCGACCAGACCGACTGGCCCGAAGTCGCCGGCACCCTCGCCGGCGACGACACCGTCCTCGTCGTCGTCAAGAGCGCCGCCGACCGCGACCGCATCCGCGAGTCGCTTACGGCGCTTCTCGAAGGCGACTGACCTCAGGCCCCAACAGCCCGCCGCACCTGCCAGGCCTGCCGCGTCTCCTGCGACGAGAACCGTTGCTCCGCCCAGGGATCGCCGTACGTGTGGTAGCCGTTCTCCTCCCAGAAACCCCGTTCGTCGGCGTTCAGTAGCTCGACGCCCTGGACCCACTTCGCGCTCTTCCACGCGTAGAGATGGGGCACGACGAGCCGCAGCGGACCACCGTGGTCGGGCGCCAGCGGCTCGCCGCCGTGAAGGTTCGCGAAGAGCGCGTGCTCGGAGAGCAGATCCTCGAGCGGAAGATTCGTCGTGTAGCCGCCGTAGCAGTGGACCATCGCGTGCGTCGCGTCAGCCGTTGGCTGCACCGCGGCCAATACGTCGCCGGTCGAGAACCCGGACCACCGGTTGTCCAGCGTCGAAAAACGCGTGACGCAGTGAAAGTCGGCCACGACCTCTCGCCGCGGCAGCTCCTGGAGCGCCCGCCAGTCGAACAGGTGTTCCGCTTCGACACGGCCGAACAGCCGCAGCGCGAACCGGGCCGGGTCCACCTCCGGCGTGTCGCCGACAGACAGCACGGGCCATTTCTTCGTGACGTACTGGCCGGGGGGAACGCGGTCGTCGCCGCGGCGGGGAGCGTCGTTCATCGAGGTGGAGAATAGCGGGTCGCGGCGCGGCGTACAGGCCACCGGTTGTCAAATGTGAGTGTTTTGGTCAACAATTCGCGGTCGCGGCTCCGCCGACTGTGCCGGCGCGGCCTTCGCTACTCACGGAATGATCGCTGAACCTCCTCTCGCCGCGGCTTCCGCGGCCCAGTTGGCCGGCCCGCCGATTCCGGCGGGACTCGGCGCGGCCGCCCGACGGCTGCTGCGGCGGATCGGCAACACGCCGCTGCTCGACCTCAGCCACGTGCTTGGCCCGGCGGCCCGGGCGCTTGGCTCAGAGCTGCTGGCGAAGGCGGAGATGGCGAACCCCGGCGGCTCGGTGAAGGACCGCCCGGCGCGCCACATGATGCTGGCTGCGCGCGACGCCGGACAGCTCGAGGACGGGCGCCGCGTCCTTGACGCGACTTCCGGCAACACGGGCATCGCTCTGGCGATGATCGGGGCGGCGATGGACGTCGGCGTGACCCTGTGCCTGCCGGAGAACGCGTCGATCGAGCGGCGCCGGATTCTGGGCGCCTTCGGAGCCGAACTCGTCCTGACCGATCCGATGGAGGGCTCGGACGGCGCGATCCGCGAGGCGCACCGGATGATCGAGGCCTCGCCGGGGTACTTCTGCTACGTCGACCAGTACAGCAACCCGGCCAACTGGCGGGCGCACTTCGAGACCACGGGTCCGGAGATCTGGCTGCAGACGGAAGGTCGCCTGACCCACTTCGTCGCCGGCCTGGGAACCAGCGGCACCTTCTGTGGCACAGCGAGGTACCTGGCCGAGCGAGCGCCGCGGGTCCGGCTCGTCTCGATGCAGCCGGACGGACCGTTCCACGGGCTCGAGGGAATGAAGCACATGCCCAGCGCCCTGGTGCCCGCGATCTACGATCCGGCGATCGCCCACGAGGAGAGCGCGGTGAGCACGGAGGACGCCTACGCCGAGGTCAAGGCGCTGGCCCGCCGGAGCGGTCTCCTGGTCGGTATCTCGGCGGGAGCGAACGTGGTCGCTGCGCGTCGGATCGCCGAACGCGCCGCCGAGGCCGGCGAATGCGCCGTCGTCGTCACCATCCTCTGCGACGGCGCGGACAAGTACCTGTCCGAGCCGTTCTGGGACGAAGACTGAGCCGCCTGACCGGCGCCTGCAGCGACCGCACCGAGATTCGAGGATGATCGAACTGTCCCCAGACGACCTGGCCCGTATCCGCGCCCACGGCGAGGCCACCTACCCGGAAGAGTGCTGCGGCATTCTGGTCGGCCGCACGGAGAAGGCCGCGAGTGCAAGCGGCGCCGTGCTGGCCCGGGTCGTGCGTCTCGTCGGCGCGGAGAACGAGCGGGAGGACGAGAACCGGCACAATCGCTACCTGATCCCGCCCGAAGTCATCCTGCGGACCGAGCGGGAGGCGAGGGCGGCCGGCCTGGACGTCGTCGGCTACTACCACTCCCATCCCGACCATCCATCGCGCCCCAGCGACTTCGACCGCGACCACGCTTGGCCGGGCTACAGTTACCTGATCGTCTCGGTGCGCGAGGGACGCGCCCGGGACGAGCGGAGCTGGCGGCTCAGCGACGATCGCTCCCACTTCGACGAAGAACCGATCCAGTGCTCCTAAGGCCGGCCGCGTCCGGCGGCACGAACACGACCGAGTAAGCCGGAGACCAAGATGACCGTACTCATACAGATTCCCACGCCCCTGCGGGGCTTCGCCGACGAACAGTCCGAGGTGGCGGTGGCCGCCGCGACCGTCGGCGAGGCGATGGAACAGCTCGTCACCCGCTACGAAGGGCTGCGGCCCCACCTGTTCGGCGACGACGGCAAGCTGCGCACCTTCGTCAACCTGTTCCTGAACGACGAGGACGTGCGCTACCTGGAGCGCGAGGCGACCGCCATCGACGGCGACGCGACGCTGGCGATCATCCCGTCGATTGCAGGGGGCACCGTGGCGGAGCCGCCGGCCGCGGCACAGTCGACCTCGACGGAACTGAGCCCGGAGGAGACCCTCCGCTACAGCCGCCACCTCATCATGCCGGAGGTCGGTTCCGAGGGGCAGTTGAAGCTCAAGCAGGCCAAGGTGCTGATGATCGGCACCGGCGGACTCGGCTCGCCGCTCGGCATGTACCTCGCCGCGGCCGGCGTCGGCCGCCTCGGCCTGGTCGACTTCGACGTCGTCGACGAGTCGAACCTGCACCGCCAGTTGCTCTACAGCAACGCGGACGTCGGCCGTCCCAAGATCGACGCCGCGGTCGAGCGGCTGCGCGAGGTGAACCCGCACATCGAACTTGTGGCGCACCCGGTGCTGCTCGACTCGAGCAACGCGCTCGAGATCTTCAAGGACTACGACCTGGTCGTCGACGGCACGGACAACTTCCCGACCCGCTATCTCGTCAACGACGCCTGCGTCCTGCTCGGCAAGCCGAACGTCTACGGCTCGATCTTCCGCTTCGAGGGCCAGGTGTCCGTGTTCTGGGGCGCCGAGGGTCCCTGCTACCGCTGCCTGTTCGCCGAACCGCCGCCACCGGGACTCGTCCCCTCATGCGCCGAAGGCGGCGTCCTCGGCGTGCTGCCCGGCATCATCGGCAGCCTGCAGGCCAACGAGGTGATCAAGCTGATCATCGGCCAGGGCGATCCGCTGATCGGCCGGCTGGTCCTGTTCGACGCCCTGCGCATGAGCTTCCGCGAACTGAAGCTGCGCAAGAACCCGGACTGCCCGATCTGCTCCGAGAACCCGACCCAGACCGAACTGATCGACTACGAGCAGTTCTGCGGCGTCCCCGCCGTCGCCGAGGAGCCCGCGCTCAACGACATGATCGACGTGACCCCCAGCCAGGTCCAGTCCTGGATGAACGACGGCCGCGACTTCAGCATCCTCGACGTTCGGGGCCCGCAGGAGTACGCGATCTGCCGCATCGACGGATCGACGCTGATCCCGGTCGCCGAATTGGAGAGCCGCATCGACGAACTCGATCCCTCGAAGCTCTGGGTCGTCCACTGCCACCACGGCCCGCGGTCGACCCGGGCGACGAACATCCTCCGCGACAACGGCTTCCCGCAGGCGTACAACCTGGCCGGCGGGATCGATGCTTGGGCGGAGGAAGTCGATCCGTCGTTGCCGCGGTACTGAGGGTCGCGGGCCGAATACAGGGTGCGCCGGTGCCTCGCTACCAGACGCGCCGCACTCCATACGAGTCGAACAGGTCCTCGATCGAAACGAGGACCAGATCGTGCCCGAGTGCTTGCGCTATCAGCATGCGGTCGAACGGATCGCGAAGAGGACCTGGCAGTGCGCCGGCGCGTGTGGCGTCGGAAACGCTGATCGGCAGTTCCCTGAAGTCCTGGCTGGCGATTCCGCCCGCGATGTCTGCCGCGAAGGACTGGTCAACGCTCGGGAGCTTGCCGAGTCGATGCTTGGTGGCAATCTCCCAGGCCGAGGCGGCGCTGATCAGGATCTCGTTCTCTTCCTCGGAGATCGCTTGACGCGCGTCCGGCGACAGCCGCTTGCTGCCCTCAAGCCACCAGATCAGGGCATGCGTATCGAGCAGGAGCCGCAGAGGTCACTTCTCCCACGCGGCCAGTTCAGACTCGGGCAGGGGATCGAAGAAGGAATCGTCGAGATGGATTTGGCCGGCAAGAGCCCCGAACTCGCGCTTGGCCTTGGGCCGGACGCTGACGAGCCGCGCGACCGGTTCGCCGTTCCGCGCGATGACGATCTCCTCTCCCTGTTCGACCCGGACGAGCAGGCGCGAAAGTTGGGTCTTCGCTTGATGCACGTTCACTATCGACACTCCCATCCCCTCCAGACGGTTGCTTGGCTAACCGTAGGACTAAGGAGCGTATCTTGTCAAGTGCTCAGTGCTTCGAAGCGGGCGTCACGCCCCTCGACCTGGACTCGCGCGTCTGGCAGTGCCTCGACAGCTCGGCGTGGCAGCAGGGCGAGGGCGGTGGCGGCGCCGGCGTGGGCCGACCGGGAGATGCTGGTGACCGTACCGGCAGACCGGCCATCGAGTTCGACCGCCGCACCCGCGGCCGGCGCGTGGCCGGGCTCGAAGACGAGCCGGCACATCCTCCGGGCCGGCTGCCCGCGGTAGTGGATGCGGGCGACGATCTCCTGGCCGAGGTAGCAGCCCTTCTCGTAGTCGACGGCGTCCTCGATCCCGGTCTCCTGGGGCAGGTTCGAGTCGTCGTAGTCGACGCCCCAGAGGGGGTGGCCGTGTTCGATGCGGAGGGCCTCGGTTGCGTCGCTACCAGCCTGGGAGATTCCGGCTTCGGCCAGATCTTCGACCATTAGCGGTGTGATCGCGGAGGATTGCCAGAGCGAGAACGTTGGCACCGGGCTGTGGCCTTCGCGCACGAGGCGGGCCTGGTAGTCGAGGACCTCGACCTGGGCGTGGCTCCAGGCCCCGGTCAGGTCACGGGCGGTCGTTGCCCCGAGATCGGCGAGGACCTCGGCGCTCGTCGGCCCGGCGACCCGCACGGATGCCATGTCGCCGAGCGGCAGGATCTCGACCTGGTCGGTGACGATGTACTTCTCGAGGTGCTCGATGATCGTCCTGCCTCGGCCCCTGGGGATCTCGAGCCAGAGCCGATCTTCGAGCGTGAGCACGGTGGCGCTGGCGAGGATGCGGCCGCGGACATCGGTGATGAAGCCGAACGCGCCCTGGCCGGGCGCCAGGTCCTCGATCGCCGCGGTCACCATGCCGCCGAAGAATCGTTCGCGGTCCGGGCCCATGAGTTCGAGCCGCGATGCCCGCGGCGGCTCGCACAGGGCGGCCCCGGTGGCCAGCAGTTCGACGTCCCGTTCGAAGCTCATGGCGTTCGGCGCGAGGTGCCGTGGCCGTCGAGGAGGATCTCCCGCACCGAGGCGTGGCGCAGGTCGGGCACGACCCAGCGGGCGCCCGCCTGTTCGAGTCGTGGTTCCGGCGTGAAGCCCGTCGCCACGGCCAGCACCGGCACGCCGTGGGCGTCGCCGCAGGCGATGTCGCGCACCGTGTCGCCGATGATCACGACATCCCTCAGCTCCGGAGGCGCGCCGAGGTGCACCGTGGCCCGGTCGACGGCCACCGGCACCAGCTCGTTGCGCCGGACGCCGTCCTCGCCGAAGGCGCCGAAGTCGAAGAAGCGGTTCAGGCCGAACGGTTCGAGTTTGGCCCTGGCGCCGATTTCCCAGTTGCCGGTGAGCAGGGCGACGCAGGTGTCGTCGCGGTCGGCGAGTTCCTCGAGCAGCTCGGTGACTCCAGGCAACAGCCGCATCTGCTCGGGGTCCAGCCGGTCGAGCAGGTCGCTGTAGTGGGAGCGCACTTCGCCCATGCGGCCTTCGACCTCGCCCCGCGGCAGGCCCGCGTCGGTCATCAGGTCGATGACGGCTTCCGTGTCCGTTCGTCCGCCGAAGTCGTAGGCCCTGACGTTGCCCGTGCGGCCGAACGTGCGCTTGAGCGCTCCCATGAAGATGGGTCCGATCTGGGGGCCGCACCGAACCAGGGTGCCGTCGATGTCGAAGAGCAGAAGACGCATCGGGTAGCGGTCGTTTCCGAGTAGGCGGGGAGACTATCCGCAGTGCGGGCGACTGTTAGCCTTCCCCGTCTTGATCGTACGGGTGTTGAGCTTCGCGACCGCGCTGGACGCTGTAGGCAGCGCCGAGACGGAACACGACCTCCCGGACGGCGCCACGGTCGCCGACCTGGTCGAACGCCTGACGGCGGCGTACCCGGCTATCGAACCGCTGTGGCCGCGCCTCGCGGTAGCCGTGGACGGCGAGGTGGCCGCGGACCGTACCGCGTCCCTTCACGATGGGGCGGAAGTGGCCCTCCTGCCCCCGGTATCGGGCGGCTCATGCGGCGGCGGCGCCGCACGTCTCCGTGACGGCGCCATCGACGCGGACGCGGTGTCGTCCGTGCGCGCCCGCGTCGAGGACGCCGGCAAGGGAGCGGTGGTCGTCTTCGTCGGCAACGTCCGCAACTCCTTCGGCGGCCGCCCGGTCGAGCGGATCACGTACTCCGCGTATCCGGCGATGGCGGAGCGGCGCCTGGACCGGATCGTCAGCGAACTGGAGGCCGCGGAACCGGGAACACGCGTGGAGATCGTCCACGGGCTGGGCACGCTCGAAGTCGGCGACGCCAGCGTCGTCATTGCGACGGCCTCGGCGCACCGCCGGCAGGCCTACGAGACGAACCGTCTTGCCCTGGAGCGCCTCAAGGCGGAGGTGCCGATCTGGAAACGGGAGCACTACGCGGACGGCGCGTCCTCGTGGCGTGAGGAGGAACCGCTGGAGTAGCGCTGAACAGCGCCGCCCGAGGTCGCTAGACCGCGAACGAGGAACCGCAGCCGCAGGTACCGACGGCCTTCGGGTTCGAGAACTTGAAGCCGGTGCCGGCGACGCCGAGCTGGTAGTCGATCGTGGTGCCCTTGAGGTAGCGGGCGCTGATCGGATCGACGTAGACCTGCAGGCCCTCGTAGTCGAAGACTTCGTCCGTCTCGCGCTGGTTCGTCTCGAAGTCGAGCGCGTACTCGAAACCGCTGCAGCCGCCGCCGCGAACCGCGACCCGCAGGCCGTGGTCGGAAGACAGGCCCTCGTCGGCGCGGGTGAGCTTGATCATCCGCACGGCTTTGGCGGTCACGTGCAGTGTCTCCGGCGCCTGGGCAGGCGTCGGGGTGGGAGCGGGTGGGGACGGGAAGTCGATCTCTGGCATCGTCCTGGGGCCTCCTGAGACCCCTGACAGAGGCGCGCGCGCGGCTGCATCGCGGCAGCAACTCTGGTGCCCGAGGGTATCATCGAACCGTGTTGACGGGGACTTCGGACGGTTCGGCCGGGCCCGCCGGAGGTAGTCACGACCAGGTTCGGCGTGCCGCGGGGGCGCGGGCATGATCCGGGAACAGGGCGCCGGCGACGGCGGCTGTATCGAGGTGATTACCGGCGGTATGTTCTCGGGCAAGAGCGAGGAGTTGCTGCGCAGGCTCCGCCGTGCCCTGATCGCCCGCCAGCGCGTCCAGGTCTTCCGAATCGCGACGGACACCCGGGATGGCGAGGTCGATGTGCTGACCACTCGGGACAATCGCAGCCTGTCCGCGGAGACGGTGGCGTCCAGCGACGAGATGCGCGAGAAGCTGACACTGGGCGTGGAGGTCGTGGGCATCGACGAGGCCCAGTTCTTCGACGCCGGCCTGGTCGGGCTGGCGACGGAACTCGCCGACCTGGGCGTGCGGGTGATCGTGGCCGGGCTCGATCTCGACTTCCGGCGCCGCCCGTTCGGGCCGATTCCCGAGCTGATGGCTATCGCCGAGTACGTCGACAAGATGCACGCGGTCTGCGTGCGTTGCGGCGCCGCCGCCCAGTACTCGCTGCGGATTGCTGGCGGTGACCAACAGGTCCTGGTCGGGGACGTGGAGACCTACGAGGCCCGCTGCCGGCGTTGTTACAACTCGTCGAACGAGGTCGACGAAGCCCGCGCCAGCTAGCCGGGGAGCAGGCTCTGAAGCGCCTGGCGGATCTTCGGCCCCAGGAATGGCGATGAGAGATCGTGGCCCGCGCGCGGAACCTGGAGGCATGCGCCCAGCGTAGGCCAGCGCTTCGGTAGCCGGCGGATCATCGCGTCCGTCGTGAACGTGTCGAGCTGGCCGTAGACCACGGCGACGGGCACCGCGGCGCTGGTCGCGGCCTCGAAGTCGTAGTGCGTGAGCGGCGGCGCGATCAGCAGAAGCCCTCTGGGCGGGTCCTCCGCCTGCGGCAGTCTGGCCATCGTGACGACGGCGCCGAAGGAATAGCCGATGCCGATGCGTGGCAGCCGCGGGAAGCGGCTGCAGAGTTCCTGCTCGCAGGCGGCCAGGTCGTCGGCTTCGCCGCGGCCGGCGTCGTGGCGTCCCTCGCTGCCGCCGGTGCCGCGGAAGTTGAAGCGAAGGGCCGCGCCGCCGAGTTCGACCACGGCGTCTGCGGCGCTCGTGACGACGTGGTTGTCCATGTCACCGCCGTAGAGCGGATGCGGGTGCGCGACGGTGGCGACGAAGGCCGGCGGCGCGTCGGGTTCGAGCAGTTCGGCCTGGAGCGCGCCAGCGGGGCCCTGCAGGTCGAGAGTCGTGATTCGAGGCATTCGTCTGGCGCCAGGCGGGAAGGCAGCGCGGAATATACTTCGCTGCGGCGCGGATTGCCCCTCGCGCAGCCGGAAACGGCACCTCGTCGTGTCGCGCGCCCCGTGAAACACCGCCGGTGACGCGCCGTAGCTCAAGGCGGGCGCTCACCAAGGAGTTCGTTCGATGATCTTCGATCCCATGTACTTCCTCTTCCTGGCCCCCGGCCTGCTTCTGTCCCTGTGGGCCAGCTTCCGCGTGAAGCGAGCGTTCAAGAAGTACTCCAAGGTGCGCTCGGTGACCGGCATGAGCGGCGCCCAGGCGGCGCAGCGCCTGCTCGCCTACGCCGGCATCACGGACGTCCAGGTGGTCGCCACCCGGGGCCGGCTGTCCGATCACTACAACCCCGTGACGAAGAAGCTCGCCCTGTCCGAACAGGTGTACGGCTCGAACTCGGTGGCCGCGATCGGCATCGCCTGCCACGAGGCCGGTCACGCCATCCAGCACGCGAAGAACTACGCGCCCCTGTGGCTCCGGTCGACGCTCGTGCCGATGGCGGGGATCGGCAGCAACCTGGGTTACTTCGTCATGTTCTTCGGCCTGATTCTGGGCAACATGGGCATGTTCATGGTTGGCGTCGTCATGTTCTCCGCGGTCGTTCTCTTCCAGCTCGTTACCCTGCCGGTCGAGTTCGACGCCACGGCCCGCGCCAAGCGCCTCGCCGTGGAGCAGGGCCTGATCCTGCAGACGGAGCGGGTTGGCATGGACCGGGTGCTCAATGCCGCCGCGCTGACCTACGTCGCCGCCGCCGTTACCTCGCTCCTCACGCTGCTCTACTTCCTGATGCGGGCAGGGCTGCTGGGCGGCCGGGACTAGATCGGATCGCCGAGCTGCGCGGTCAGTTCGGCCTGGCGGGCGGCGAGTTCTTCCGGGGTCGAGGCCTCCAGGACGAGCCGCAGCAGGGGTTCGGTGTTCGAGGCGCGGACGTTGAACCACCAGTCGTCAAAGTCGATACGGATGCCGTCGAGGCGGTCGAGCGTGCCGCCCTGGCGTCCGGCGTAGCGGTCGACGAGGGCTGCCATCGCGGCGTCCTTGTCCTCGACTTCGAAGTTGATCTCGCTGCTCTTCGCGTAGCGGCGTAGCGGCGCGGTGATCTCGGAGAGGGACTTCCCGGAGCGGCGGATCAGGTTGAGGACGGCGACGACGGCGAGGATCGAGCTGTCGGCGCGGTAGTTCTGGCGGAAGTAGTAGTGACCGGCGAGCTCGCCGCCGAAGATCGCTCCCGTGCGGCGCATCGTCGCCTTGACGAAGGAGTGGCCGACCCGTTCCGGCAGCGGTGTGCCGCCGCGTTCACGGATGTACTCGGGCACAGCCCTGGAGGAGCGGATGTCGTGGATCACGGTGCCGCCGGGCTCCGAGCCGAGCATCTGGCCGGCGATCAGGGCGGTGATCAGGTCGGACCCGATCGGCTCGCCGTGCTCGTCCACGAAGGCGGCTCGGTCGCCGTCCCCGTCGAAGCTGACGCCCAGGTCGGCCTTCTGGTCGACGACGAGTCGGCTCAGGTCGCGCAGGTTCTCCGGCAGCAGCGGGTTCGCCTCGTGGTTCGGGAAGGTCCCGTCGAGTTCGAAGTAGAGCGGCAGCAGTTCGACGCCGCAGGCCAGAAGGAGAGGCCGGTAGATCGTGCCCATCCCGTTCGCGGCGTCCGCGGCAAGTCGCAGTTTCGGTCCGTCACCGGTCTCGAACGATCGGTCGAGGAAGGAGAGCACATGCTCGGCGTACTCCTCTTCGATGCTCGTCGCCTCGACCCGTCCGGGCGTCGGGGCCGGCGCCGGCTCCGGGCCGAGAGCGTGCTCCTCGATGATCGGGATGCCGTGGTCTCCCGACACCGGCACCGCGCCGGCGAGGCTGAACTTCAGGCCGTTGTACTCGGCCGCGTTGTGGCTCGCGGTGACCTGGATGCCGCCTGCGGTGCCGAGTCTGCCGGTGGCGAAGTAGTTCATCGGCGTGGTCGCGAGACCGATGTCCAGGACGTCGAGCCCGGCCGCGGTCAGCCCGTCGCAGAGCGCCTCGGACAGCGGCACGCTGTGCGAACGCATGTCGCGGCTGACGATGACGGTGTGGGGCCGCTCCGCGCCCTGGTCTCCCTCGAGTTCGACCAGGTGACCGAACCCCATCCCGATCCTGCGCGCCAGCGGCTCGTTCAACTGCCCCGGATAGAGGCCGCGGACGTCGTAGGCCTTGAAGATTCCTGCCATGAGTTCCCTCGGCCTTTGCTCAGTGGGGCTGGACTTCGATCGTCAGGGCGAAGGCCTGACCCTCGATCGGAGCGTCTTCCAGGCCGTCCGATCCGTCACCGTTTACTGCCTGGAACGTGACGGCCAGGGTCTCGCCGCAGATCCACTCGCGGTGCGCGTCGATGGCCCGTTCGATCTTCTCGTTCGCCCGGTAGCGGACGACGATGCGGTCCGCGTAGTCGAGGTCGGCGGCGCGACGGCGGTTCTGGACCCGGTGGACGACCTCGCGCGCGAGTCCCTCGGCGATCAGGCCGTCGTCCAGGTCGACGTCGAGGGCGACCAGCAGCCCGCTGTCTCCGTGAACGGCGATGCCGGGACGCTCTTCGAGCCGTACCTCGACCTCGTGCGCTTCAAGGTACGCGGTGTCGCCGTCGACTTCGATCGCGATGCGGCCGGAGTCGTCGAGCTCCCGCTTCAGGTCGGAGCCGTTGCGGCCGGCGAGGGCGGCGCGCACGGCGGGCATGGCGCGACCGAACCTTGGACCGCACTTCGGGTAGTGGGGCACGACGTCGAAGGAGACGTACTCGGAACTGTCGGCGGCCCAGCGGACCTCGTGCACGTTCAGTTCGTCCGCGACGAGATCGGCATAGGGCTCGACCAGGGCTTCGAGATCCGGATCGGCGCTGACCAGTGTGACGGAACGGAGCGGCTGGCGGATCTTGATGCTGTTCGCGTTGCGGGCGGAGCGGCCGTTGCGGGCGACCTGGAGGACGGTCGCCATCGCCGTCTCCAGTCGCTCGTCGGCACGATCGGCGGGAGGCTCGGGCCACGACTCGAGGTGGCAACTGACCGCGCCGAGACCCTGGCTCGAGAGCAGCCGGCGGTGGAGCTCTTCCGCCACGAAGGGCACGAAAGGTGCGATGAGAAGGCGCAGGGTGGTCAGGACCTCGTAGAGAGTCTGGTACGCGCTTTCCTTGTCCTCGCCGCCGGTGCCGGACTCGTCGTTGGGCGCCCAGAACCGGTCGCGGCTGCGCCGGATGTACCAGTTCGTCAACTCGTCCAGAAACGTCTCGATGCCGCGGGCGGCGGGCGCGGTGCCGTAGCCGCGCAGGTGCCCGGTCGTGTCCCGGACGAGGCGGTATAGCCGGAGCAGGATCCAGCGGTCGAGCGATCCGCGCTCGGTGAATGGGACCTCGGCCCGGTCCGGCCGCCAGCCGTCGAGGTTCGCGTAGATCGTGAAGAAGGACAGGGCGTTCCACAGGGGCAGCAGGAAGGTCTGGGCCGCTTCCCGCACCAGCCGGGCCGAGAAGCGGGACGGCTGCTCCGGGTTGTTGACGCAGAAGTACCAGCGGAGCGCGTCGGCGCCGGTCTCGGCGAGGACCTCCATCGGCTCGACGACGTTGCCGAGGCGCTTCGACATCTTGCGGCCGTTCTCGTCGTTCACGTGCCCCAGGACGATGCAGTTGCGGTAGGCCGGGCTGTCGAAGAGCAGGCAGCCGAGGACGTGCAGCGTGTAGAACCAGCCCCTGGTCTGGTCGACCGCCTCGGAGATGAAGTCCGCCGGGAAGCGGGTCCGGAAGGTCTCGCGGTTCTCGAACGGGTAGTGGTACTGCGCGAAGGGCATCGCGCCGGAATCGAACCAGGCGTCGATCACGTATTCGACCCGCTTCATCGTGCCCGCGCAGCCCGAGGCCGTGCACGGCCACTGGAAGTCGTCGTCGATGAAGGGCCGGTGCGGATCGAAGCAGTCGCGGTCGTAGGGGTCCTCCGGCAGGGGCCGGCCCACCTTGCGGAAGAGCTCCTCGAACGAGCCGACGACGTCCGTCGCGTCGCAGTCGCCGCACTTCCAGACCGGCAGCGGCGTGCCCCAGTAGCGGCTCCGGGACAGGGCCCAGTCGACGACGTTCTCGAGCCAGTCGCCGAAGCGTCCCTGGCCGACGTGCTCCGGGTGCCAGTGGACTTCGCGGTTCTTCTCGATCAACAGGTCGCGGGCGGCGGTGGTGCGGACGAACCAGCTCGTCGTCGCGTAGTACAGGAGCGGCTGGTCGCAACGCCAGCAGAAGGGGTAGCTGTGGCTGTGCCGTTCGCCGTGTAGCAGGCGGCCCCGTTGCCGCAGCGAACGGACGATCTTCGGGTCGGCGTCCTTGAACCACTCGCCGTTGATCTCGGCGATGAGGGACCGGACCGAAGGGTCGCCGGCGCCGGCGTCGGGATCGAGGGCGACTCGGCCCTCCGCGTCGACCGCCTGCAACTCGGGCAGACCGTACTCGCGGCCGCTCCGCTCATCGTCCTCGCCGAACAGCGGCGCCGTGTGGACCGCGCCGGTGCCCTCGGCAAGGGTGACGTAGTCGGCGAGCAGGATGCGGAAACCGGCCGCGTCCGACACTTCGGCGGGGCGGTACGTGCGGCTCGGTTCCACGGGGAACGGCCGGTCGTAGAGGACGCCTTCCAGGGCCCGGCCCGCGAAACGCACCACGGTCGAGGCCTCTCGCAGGTCGACCCGGGTCGGCTTGCCGTCGCCGGGGACGAGCACTGGAACGGGTCGCTCGAGATCCTCGGCGATCAGCAGCAGCCGCTCCGGGTCGCCGGGGTCCGCCACCGCGCGGTAGATCAGTTCGGGATGCACGGCGATTCCGGCGTGGGAGAGCAGCGTCCAGGGCGTGGTCGTCCAGGCCACGATGTCGATCGGCCGCTCGGTGCTGAACTTCGCGCCGCCGTCCCCCTCGTCGCGGATCGCGGATAGCGTCTGCCCCGGTCGCAGGGGAAACCGTACCCAGATCGAAGGATCCTCCGTGTCGCGGTAGTTCTGGGCCACCTCGTGGCTCGACAGGGTCGTGCCGCAGCGGGCGCAGTAGGGCTGGATCTTCCGGCCCTCGTAGAGCAGGTCCTGCTTCCAGAGTTCGGCGAGCGCCCACCACTCCGACTCGATGTACGCGTTGGTGTAGGTCAGGTAGGCGCCGTCCATGTCGAGCCAGTAGCCGACCCGCTCCGTCATCCGCCGCCACTGCCGCTCGTAGGTGCTGACGCTCTCGAGGCAGGCGCTGTTGAACTTCTCGATCCCGTAGTCCTCGATCTGCTGCTTGCCGGAGAAGCCGAGCTGCTTCTCGACCTCGATCTCGACCGGCAGGCCGTGCGTGTCCCAGCCGCCCTTGCGGGGCACTCGCCGCCCGGTCATCGTGCGGAACCTCGGGTAGAGGTCCTTGACCACGCGGGTGACGACATGGCCGACGTGGGGCACGTTGTTCGCGGTCGGCGGACCCTCGTAGAACGAGAACTCGCGCTGGTCCGTGCCGCCGGCCGTCAGAGAGGCCTCGAACACCCGTTCGCGCCTCCAGAAGTCGAGAGTCTCGTGCTCGAGGTCGGGAAAGGGATAGCCGCCCGGAACGGAAGGAAACGCGGACTCGGTGCGCCGGCCTTCTGGCCGGCTCTGCTCTGGTTCCCTGGACACGGCGTACGGTCGCTCTACGGGGTTCGGGGTGGATCCCCGATCAGGCGGCGAAACGCTGGCGCTCGATGAACGCCGTAAGCGCCGCCGCGAACTTGGCCGGCCGTTCGACGTGGGGCAGATTGCGGCAGCCGTCGAAGACCTCCAGGTCCGCCTTCGGCAGCTCCTGGAGCCAGAGATCGGCTGTCTCGAGCGGCGGATGGGTAGCCTGACGGCCCCATGCCAGCCACACGGGCTGCTGGAGTTCGTCGCCGAAACCGGCTTCGAGCTGGTGGCCGAGCCGGCCGCAGAGGCTATCGGTCAGGGCGTGACTGGCGCCGGGCAGGTGGCTGGCGCGGTACATCGCCTCGATCACCGGTTTGCCGAGTCCCTCCGCCCCGAACATCGTCTCGCGACGCAGGTGGTTCTCGAGCGCCCGCCTGCCGGTCACCAGGTTGAGCGCGGATGTGCCGAGCAGGGGCGCGCGCAGGAGCGCATGAAGGACGGGGTCGCCGCGATCCTGGACGACGTCGGCGCCAAGTCCCTGCGGAGCGATGAGCGCCAGGGCGGCGACTCGCTGAGGCGCGTCCAGGGTCGCCTGGACGGCATAGGCGGCGGCCCGATGGGGGGCTACGAGGATCACGGGTTCGCCGATGACCTCTTTCAGGAAGCGATCGAGAAGTTCTATGTAGAGCTCGGCCGTGTAGCGCTGAGCCTTGCGCTCCGAGTCGCCCCAGCCGAGCCAGTCGGGTGCGAAGCAGTCGTAACCGCGGGCGAGGCGTTCCGCCGTTTCGCGCCAGAGCAGTCCGGTATGTCCGGGCCCGAACGTGTGAAGAAGGACCATGGGCGGCGCGGAGCCCCGGCCGGACGCGGGCATGTGGACGTACGCGAGGCGCTTGCCGTCGATCTCGACGTGCCGGGTAGCGCCCCACCGGGGTCGGGGCAACCGCGCGGCCCGGCGCGCGACCAGCGTGTTGATGACCGCGGGCGCCCCGAGCGCCACGCCGCCCAGAATCAGGCCGCGGGTCACACGGCGCCTGCGCAGGCGCTTCAGTTCCTGGTCGGCGGACCTTGCCATGGCGCGGACAATAGCAGCGTAGACATACCCGTTCCCTCCGGGAGACCGGGGTGAGGGGCGCGCCGGAACGGTGTGCATAATGGCCTGGTGACATTCGAGATCGTCGTGGTCTGGGTCGGTCGCCGGCGTGAGCCCTGGGAGTCCCTTTGCGGCGACTACCGGCAGCGGATAGGGAGGTTCGCGCCGGTACGGGAGCAGGTCGTACGTCCCGCGCGCGGAGCCGACCGGACCCGCCTTCGGCTCGAGGGGAACGCCATTCGCGCCGCGCTGCCCGCTGGGGCCTGGACGGTCTGCCTGGACCGGAAGGGCCGCAACCTGAGTTCACGCGGTCTCGCGGCTGAGGTCGGTCGGCTCCGTACCGAGTGGCAAAGGACGGTCGCCTGGATCATCGGGTCCGACCTGGGACTCGATGGCGAACTGCTGAAATCGTCTCGTTTCCGGCTGTCTCTCGGGCCTCTGACGCTCCCTCACGAGCTTGCCCGCCTGACCGTTTTCGAGCAGATCTACCGGTCCTTCACCATCCTGGAGGGAATCAACTATCATCGGCGACCGTTTCACTGAGCCGCGTGAGGAAAAAAGAAGTGGCAAGCGCGGACGAGAGCGCCCGGAGCGGCGGAATAGACAGCAAGAAGGACAAGGCTGCCGCGAAGGCTCGCCCGCTTGAAGCGGAACAGGCTGCCGCGAAGAAGGCCGCTGCCGAAGCGGCGCGAAAGGTAGCCGCAGCCGAGCGGGCGGCGAAGTCCGCTGCGGAGAAGAAGGCGGCGGCTCAGCAGGCGGCGCGGGAGGAGAAGTCGGCGGCTACCGCGGCCGCCAGAGCCACCAAGGTCGCCGAAACGAGGAAGAACGCGGCCGCGGCCGCGGCCAGGACGGCTACCGACCGCAGGGCCGCCGCGAGGAAAGCGGAGCGAGCGGCCGCATCGGGAGGCAGGGCCGCGGAGAAGGCCGCTGCTACCGCCGCGGCACGCAAGACGGCCGCCCAGCAGGCTGCCAAGGACAAGAGGACAGCGGCCGCGGCTGCTCTGAAGGCAGAGCGGGAGGCATCGGCGCGCAAGGCGGCACGGGAAGAGGCGGCCGGGAAGGTCTCCGAGTTGTCACGGTTGGCGAAGGAGGCGGCCGAGCGCCTCCGTACGGCGGAAGAGACCGCGAAGCTCGCGACTCGGGACGCCGCTGCGAGCAAGTCCGCGGCGTTGCGAGCCGAGCGGAAAGCCACCAGCATGTCGGAGGCGGCGACCAAGGGGCAGAAGGAAGCGACCGCCAGGAAGAGGGCAGCCGGGCAGTCGGCCAGACTTGCAGCGACAACCAACGCCGCTGCGGAGAAGGCGACGAAGCTGGCAGCTGAACGGAAGGCGGCTGCTCAGGCGGCGGCCAGGGAATCTTCGGCAAAGGGCGTGGCCGCGCGGAAGGCCGCGCGCGTCGCGGCGTCCCGCGCGTCGGCGTTCGAAAAGGCCGCGAAGGCCGCGGCCGAGGCGAAGGCAGTGGCGACGAAGGCCAAGCGTGCTGCGGCTACGGCGGAGAAGCGGGTAGCCAAAGCCCGGGCGGCGGAAGAGGCCGAGGCGCGAAGGCCTCAGGAGGAGGCCGCCGCGGCGAAGGAGAAGGCCGCCAGGGAGGCTGCCGACCGGGAAGCCGCTCGCCGGCTGGCGGCCAAGCAGCGGGCGGCCAAGCAGCGGGCGGCCCGGAAGAAGGCGCCGCCGCGGAAAGCGCCGACGCTGCTCCTCAGGCCGCAGCGGGCGGGCGACGGTCGGGGGAACAACTCCCGCCGGAAGAGTGCCGGTATCGATTTCGAGCTGGTGCGGGAGCGGCTGGAGGAGAAACGGCGGGAGCTGTTCGGTCGCTACAACCGCGACCTGCACGCGGGCCTGAAGGCGACGACCGGCGAAGGCTCGGAGGATCTCGTCGACCGGGCGAACCACGCCTACAGCCGCGAGTTGAACTTCTCGCTGTCGGACAGCGACGGCATCCTGCTCGAACGGATCGATGAGGCGACGGGGCGTCTCGACGACGGCAGCTTCGGCGTTTGCGTCCATTGCCAGGCCGACGTCGGCCGCGCGCGGCTCGAAGCGGTGCCCTGGGCCTCCTACTGCATCAACTGCCAGGAACTCGAGGAGAAGGGTCGGCTTCCGAGCGAGGAGTGAAGACGACCGGCAGCGCCGCGGTCGACGCGGCGGTCGACCGAATCGAAAGCGGTGACCGCCAGCCGCTGTACCTCGTGATCGGCGAGCAGGTCGTGGCGATGAAGGCTGCGACCCGGATAGCGGGCGCCCTCGCCGCGGGCAGCGGCTGCGAGGTGGCCGTCTACAGGCGACCCGCCGAACTGCGTCCGATTCTGGCGGATCTGTTGACCTTCTCCCTGTTTGATCCGGCCAAGGTCACCCTGGTCAGTGACAGCGCGATCTTCGCCGACAAGACTGCCGCGGCGGACCTGATCGACGACGCCGCGGCGGCGCTGCCGGTCTCCCCGGGCGCCGCACTTTCGTCTGCGGGGAAGGAAGCGGCTGGCCGGCTCCTGCAGGCGTTGCGGCTGTTCAGCCTTCCCGCCGACGCCGGAGCTCCTGACGAGGTGGTGGCGTCGCTTCCAGCTTCGGCACTTGACGGAGGTGCGAGGCACCGCCGACGTAGCAGGCGCCGGCGGACGAAGAAGCAGAAGGCCGAACTCGTCGGGGACCTGGCAGGACTGCTCGAAGCCGCGAGAGCCGAGGGTCTGGTGGGATGGTCGGACAGCGACCTTGCGGAACTCGGCCGCATTGTCGAGAGCGCGCTGCCGGAGGGCCATGCGCTCGTGTTCGCTGAACGTCAGGCCGACCCGGCCCACCCTCTCGTTCAACGGCTGGTCGCGAAGAAGACGATGTTCGATGTCGGCGGGATGGAGTTCGACCGCCGGGGCGGAGTGCGCGGACTCGACGCGGTGGTGGCCGAACTGGAGAGTGAAACCGGTGTCGGCATCGATCGCGGGGCGGTGCAGGAACTGGCCCGTCGCACGTTGCGAAAACCGGAAGAGCGCGGCGAATCGGGAGTGGACGCCGACTCGGCAGCGCGCCTTGCCGGCGAGTACCGCAAGATGGCCGACACCGTGCGCGACCGGGCGGGTCGCATCGATCGGAGCACTGTGGAGGAGATGGTGGCGGACCGCGGTGACCAGGATGTCTTCCAACTGATGGACGCGATTGCCGACCGGCGGCCGGCCCAGGCGATAACGCAGCTTCGACGCCGCCTGGACGGCGCCGCCGACCGGAACGCTGAGCGGTTTCGCTTCTTCGGCCTGTTTGCCAACTTCTGTCAACAGTTGGCGGCGGCGCACGGCGCCGCCGTATCGCTCGACCTTCCGCCCGAACGCAACTTCAACCGCTTCAAGACCCATGTCCTGCCGAAGCTGACCGCCGAAATGCCAGGCGGCGCTTCCAACCCGCTGGCGCGAGTCCACCCGTTTCGCGTGTTTCGCATCTATCAGGCCGCCTCGTCGCGACGCGACCCGGCTTCCTCGCGGGCCATCGCCAGTTTGCCCTGGCAGATACTCCAGACGGAGGTGCGGCTCAAGGGCGGCACCGCCGACGGCGATACCGCGGTGGAGGCTCTCGTCGCGACGGTGGCGGGCGCCGGTGCGGCACAGCAGGGTGAGCGTGCCCGAGCTCCCTGAAGTCGAGGTTCTGCGCCGGAGCCTGGAGCGGCCCCTCGTCGGCGACCGCTTCGGCGCGGTGCACGTCCACTTCCCTGCCCTGCGTGAACCGCTCAGCGCTCCGGCGCTTGGCCGCCTCGAGGGGCATACGATTCGTCGCCTGCGCCGGCGGGCGAAGTACCTGTGGATCGACGCTTCCGGGGGCGAGACGCTGGTGCTGCACCTGGGGATGAGCGGCCGCCTGACCCTGGTCGACAGGGATGCGCCGCTGTTGGCGCACGAACACCTCGGTTTCGACCTCGAGTCTGGCCGCCGGCTGCGGTTCTGCGATCCGCGGCGCTTCGGTGTCGCCTTCGTCGCGGCCACCGGGGAGCTCGACGGGGACCGGCACTTTCGCCACCTCGGCGTCGAACCCCTGGGGCCGGACTTCGATGGCGCTCGTCTGGCGGCGCTGGCGCGCGGTCGCCGCGCGCCGGCCAAGAGCTTCCTGATGGACGCCTCCGTCGTCGTCGGCGTCGGGAACATCTACGCCTCGGAGGCGCTCTACCGCGCCGGCATCCACCCCCGCCGGTCCGTGGCGCGGATCGCGCGCCGCCGATTCGACCGCCTCGCGGGGGCGGTTCGCGCGGTGCTCGCGGAGGCGATCGAGCAGGGCGGAACGACCCTCAACGACTTCGCCGACGGCGAGGGCAACTCGGGCTACTTCCAGGTTTCGCTCGACGTCTACGGCCGTGAGGGGGAGGCTTGCCCGGCCGGCTGCGGCTCTCGCATTCGCCGGGTCAACATCTCGAACCGCAGCACGTACTACTGCCCGCGTTGCCAGCGGTGAGGCGGCCGGTTACGTCAGCGGCCAGATCAGCGGGATCAGCGGCACGGAGAGACCGAAGAACGCGATCTTGAGCGGGGCGCCGAACTTCAGGTAGTCGCTGAAGCGGTAGCCGCCCGGGCCGAACACCATCGCGTTCGTCTGGTAGCCCATCGGGGTCAGGAAGCTGGCGGATGCGGCGAAGGCGACCGTCATCATGAAGGGCTTGGGGTCGAGACCCATCGAGGCGGCGGCGGTGCCGGCGATCGGCACCATGAGCACCGCGGTCGAGTTGTTCGAGACGATCTCCGAGAGCAGGGCCGTGGCCAGGTAGACGAGCGCGATGACCGCCCACGGCCCGTAGGCGGCGCCGGCATTCGCGATCGCCTCGCCGAGCATCTCCGCGAGACCGGTCTTCTCCATCGCGATTCCCATCGGCAGGATGCCGACGAGCAGGAAGATGACGGTCCAGTTGATCGCTTCGTAGGCCTGCTGGACGGAGATGCCGCCGAAGACGATGAGCGCCACGGCGCCCAGGATCGACGCCTTCAGGATCGAAGTGACGCCGGTCGCCGCGACAACGACGACGATCGGAATGATCAACACGGCGAGCCACCAACGCCTCGGGATGACGAGGCGCAGCTTGACGTCCTGCTGCAGCGGGATGAAGTCCTCCGTGTCGTAGAGGGCTTCGATCCGGGACCGCGGGCCGAAGACGAGCAGGGTGTCCCAGTTGTGCAGGACGATGTGGGCCAGCTTCTCGCGGATCGGTTCGCCGGTTCGGTTGAGCGCGAGGACGAAGCAGCCGAAGCGGCGTCGGAAGTCCAGCTCGCGGATCGTCGAACCGGTGAGCCGGGAGACCGGCGAGAGCTGGATCTCCGCCATGATGTTGTTCTTGTCGGAGAGGTCGCGGTCGCCGATCTTCACCTCGGTGCGAAGGCGCAGGCCGTAGTGGTCCCGGAAGCTGACGATGTCGTCCATTCGGCCTTCGACGATCAGGAGATCGCCGCCCTGAATGGGTGTGGCGCGGAGTTCGACGGCGATCCGTTCATCGCCACGCAGGATCTCGAGCACGGTGAGCCGGAAGCGCTCGTTGATGTTCGCCTCGACCACGTTGCTGTCGACAAGCGAACTCCCCTCCGGCACCTGGACCTCGGTCAGGAACGAGGACAACTGGTACTTCGTGGTCAGATCGGAGGCGCCGGCGCGATCAGGGAGGCGGCGCATGGGCACGAAAACGATGTACGCGAAGCCAACGACCAGAAGGACCAGCCCCAGGGCCAGAAACTCGAACATCGTGAAGGCGCCGTAGCCGTACTGCGCCGCCATCGAACTGACGAGCAGGTTCGTCGACGTGCCGATCAGGGTGCAGGTTCCGCCGATGATCGAGAGGTAGGAGAGCGGCAGCAGGATCCGCGACGGCGACACGCCGTAGTGCTTCGCGATCTGGATGCCGACCGGCATCAGGATCGCCAGCGCGGCCGTGTTGTTGATGAAGGCCGAGAGGACGCCGCAGACGAGGATCAGCGCGATCGCGGCTGCCCAGTGGGTGTGGCCCGACATTTGCGCGAGCTTCTGGCCGAAGCGGTCGATCAGGCCGGTGTGGGTCAGTCCATAGCTCAGGATGAACATCATCATCACCGTGATCACGGCGTCGTTGCTGAAGCCCCGGATCGCCTCCTGGGGCGTCACCAGGCCGAACAGGAGCAGCAGCCCCAGGCTTGAGAGGGCGACCGCGTCGATCCGCAGCCATTCGAAGCTGAACGCCAGGAACGTGAAGACGATGATCGCGATGAGGATCCAGATGTCCATGGGCGAGTCCGCCGTGGTTGCTCAGCCGATCGGCAGGCGACGGTGGGAGGCGACGGGCATCGAGCGCCGGACCTCGGCGACGCGCCGCCGGTCGATTTCGGCGATCGCGATGCCGGGCCCGTCTCCGGCATCGGCCAGGACGTGCCCCCAGGGGTCGATGATCACCGAGTGACCGAAGCTGTGCCGGAGCCCGCGGTCGTCGTGGCGGCCGGTCTGGGCGGCGGCCAGCACGTAGCACTGGGTTTCGATGGCGCGGGCGCGCAGCAGCGGAAACCAGTGGTCCTTGCCGGTCATCAGGGTGAAGGCGGAGGGGATGGTCAGGATCTCGGCGCCTTCCCGGGCCAGCTTCAGGTAGAGCTCGGGGAAGCGCAGGTCGTAGCAAATCGTGAGACCGAGGCGTGCGAGCGGGGTGTCGACGGTCACGACATCCTCGCCGGGTACCGCCGTCTTCGACTCCAGGAAGCGCACCGCGTCGGAGACGTCCACGTCGAAGAGGTGGATCTTGCGGTAGGTGGCCGCGATCTCACCCTGGGGGTCGAACAGGACGCTCGTGTTGTAGCAGCGTTCATTGTCCCCTGGCGCCTTCTCGTTGTAGGAGCCGAGCAGTAGATAGATGCCCCGGTCCCGCGCCAGCGCGGCGAACCGCCTGCAGGTGGCGCCCGAGGTCGGTTCGGCCAGCTTGACCTTCTCCTTGTGCGGCCCGAGGTAGTTCGTGTTCTCCGGCGTGGTCACGAACTGCGCGCCGCGGTCCGCCGCGGTCTCGATCCAGTGCCTGGCGGTCTCCCAGTTGGCCTGCTCGTCGGATGTTGCGCCCATCTGGACGACGGCGGCGAGAAAGGTCGATGTGTCGCTCATACCGGTCTGGTTCCTTCGCCGGGAGCTTACCGCCGTCTCCGGCCGCGTTCCGGGCTAAGCTTCGGACACCCATGTGCGGGATCGTCGGCATCCTGATGCGCCCCCACCCTGGACCGGCGGTCGACTCGCGGGAACTGCTTGAGGGGCTCGCCGCGACCGGTCGCTGCGTAGAGGCCGCGGTCCGTGACGTCGCTCGTGCGGACGCCGAGTCCCTGGCCTCCGCTCTGACCGACGCCGCCTCGGAGATGGCGAGCTGGGACCGGCGGCTGCGCGCCCGTCCCACGGTCCGTTCCCTGGTGGGGGACCCGGCGCTGTGTGCGGCGGTAGCCGACGCCCTTGCGCCGACTCTCGAAGCGCTGAGGCGCCTGGAGTCGACTCTGGATGCCGGCGCGGCGGCGTTCGGCGACGCGGGTCTGGAAGTGGTCAACCGGGCGGCGGGCGCCCTGGCGGACGCCGAGTGGGCGATCCGCCGCGACCGGCTGCGAACCGCGGCCGAGGTTGCCGCCCTGGCGCCGGCCTGCGCCGGTGACGCTGGGCTCGACGTACTGATCGGCGTCCAGCAGGCCCTCTCGTCCCTCGACCGGCTGGAGATCCGCGGTCGGGATTCCGCGGGGTTGTTGCTGCTGCTTTCGGGACACGGCCTCGATGCGGGGAATCCGGCAGTTCGGGCTGAGCTGGATCGGCGGGCCGGGGATGGGCTGTTCGGGCATCGCGCGATCGTCCGCGGCGACGGACGCCTGGGCCTGGTCTACAAGTGCGCCGAGGAGATCGGTGAGTTGGGCGACAACGTCCGCTTCCTGCGCGCCGCGGTGGCGGACGATCGGGTGCTGGCGGCAGCCCTGGAGAGTCCGACCGTCGAGGCTGCGATCCTGGGTCACACCCGCTGGGCCAGCGTCGGCCGGGTCAACGAGGCCAACGCGCATCCCTTGAACGAGACGGAGTCGGGATCCGACGGGTCGAACGCTCCAGGCGCCCCGCGGGTCGCGGCGGCGATCAACGGCGACATCGACAACCACGGCGATCTGCGTGTGCTGGAGAGTCTGGACATCGACCCGCGGATCACGACCGACGCGAAGGTCATGCCGGTCCTCATGTCGCGCCGGTTGGCCGGCGGTGAGGAACCGCTGGCGGCGTTCCGCGGCACGGTTTCGGGATTCGAGGGTTCGCTGGCGGTCGGCGCGCTTTGCGGCGACGATCCGAGCCGTCTCTACCTGGCGATCCGCGGCAGCGGTCAGGGGCTCTACGTTGGAGTCGCGGATCACGCCTTCGTGGTGGCCAGCGAGCCGTACGGCCTGGTGGAGGAGACCGCGACGTACCTCCGGCTGGACGGCGAAGCGGCGGCTGGCCCTGAGGCGCCCGGCGTAGCGAGGGGGCAGATCGCGGTACTCCGTGCGCGGAGGGCGGGCGACCTGGCGGGTATCGAGCGTTTCGGCATGGACGGGTCGCCAGTGCCGGTAGGCGAGGATGAACTGGAGCGGGCGGAGACCACGACCCGCGACATCGATCGGGGCGAGTTCCCCCACTTCCTGCTCAAGGAGATCAGCGAGGCGCCGCGATCGGTACGCAAGACGTTGCGCGGCAAGTTGCACGAGGACGCGATCGGACGCCTCCGGGTGACGCTGGGCCGAAAGTCGATACCGGAAGCCGTGGCGCGCGACCTGGGCAGCGGCGGGATCACGCGGGTCGTGGTCACCGGCCAGGGCACGGCCGCTGTTGCCGGGCAGGGCATCGCCGCCGCGATCGAGGGTCGGCTTCGGGAGCGGGATCTCCGCGGGCTTCGCGTCGAGGCGATGCCGGCGACGGAACTTTCGGGGTTCCACCTGCTGCCGGACATGACGGACACCCTGGTCGTCGCGGTCAGTCAGTCGGGCACGACGACGGACACGCTGCGGACGCTCAACCTGACACGGCGCCGGGGGGCGCGGGCCATCGCCATCGTCAACCGCCGCGACTCGGACCTGGCCGACCGGGCGGACGGCGTGCTCTTCACCTCGGACGGCCGCGACGTGGAGATGAGCGTGGCGTCGACCAAGGCGTTCTACTCCCAGATCGCGGCCGGCATGCTCCTCGCCGTGGCGATCGTCGATCTCGTAGCGGGCAGGACCGACGAGCGGCCCGCGGCCGACCGGCTGCTGCGGGAGTTGCGGGCGCTGCCGGAGGCCATGGAGCGCACCCTCGCGCTGCGGGACGAGATCGCCGCGGCGGCGCGGCGGTACGCGCCCCGACTGCGGGACTGGTCGGTCGTTGGCAACGGACTCGACCGCATCGCCGCGGAGGAGATCCGGATCAAGCTCTCGGAACTCTGCTACAAGGCGATCGCCTGCGACGCGACGGAGGACAAGAAGCACATCGACCTGTCGTCCGAACCGCTGATCCTGGTGTGTGCGACGGGAGTCCAGGGGTCGACCGCGGCGGACACGAGGAAGGAGATCGACGTCTACCAGGCTCACCGCGCGACTCCGATCGTCATCGCCTCGGAAGGCGCCGGCTTTACGGCCGCGCCGACGGTGATCGAAGTTCCCGCGGCCGCGCCCGAGTTGTCCTTCGTGCTGGCGACGGTCGTCGGTCACCTGTTCGGCTACTACGCTGCGCTCGCCATCGACGATCTCGCCAGGCCGCTGCGTACCATTCGCGCGGCGATCGCCTCGGTAACCGCTTCCGTAGCGACTCCCGGGCCGGTAGCCCGGCTGCGTGAACTCGTTGCGGCCGAGATCGACGGGGTTCGTGAAGGTCTGGCCGATGGCAGCTACGACGGCAACCTGCACACCGGCAGGGCGGTGCGTCTGGCGGTGGCCCTCGACCCCCTGGGCGACGGGTCCACGGGCGGTGACGAAGCCGGAACCGCGGCGCCGCTGGAGGATCTGCGGAGCGCCCTGAACCCGGCCATCGACGATCTGACCAGGCACGTCGACACGATCAAGCACCAGGCCAAGACGGTGACCGTGGGAATCTCCCGCCACGACCAGACCCTGGGCAGGATGTCCCTTGCCAGCGCTCTGCTCGAGGCGGGAACGCCGGAGGAGGCGATTTCGTCCGAAGACCGGTGCACGATGAGCGCGCTCGATCCCTTCGTCGAGCAGGTGCTCGGCTACGTCCGCTACCAGCTCTGGCGCGGAGGCGACGGTCCGGCGCCCGGCGACGCCGCCACGATCCGTGTGCTGCGGGCCGGTGGCCTGTGCCGGGACCTGCAGTCGCGGACGGTGCGGGAGCCGCTGCTCCAGGGTACGAAGTACGCGGTGGCGGTCGAGGGCCGGTTGAAGGCGGCGCGGGGTCGGACGGATGGCCGGGTGTTCATCGGCGTGCCCGAGTTCAGCAACGGCGAGGTGTCCGCGCTCAACCTGATCCACGTGCGGTTCCGGGAGCGGGCGCCGGCGCCCGAGCTGCGACGCCTGCTTTCCGATTACCGTGAGCGCTATACCGGTCTGCGCGACCAGGTGCTCAAGAAGGCGCCGGAGTTCGACGACCGGCTGCTGGCGGAGCTTTCGATCGAGGACCTTCTCATCGACCCCGTGTCCCAACTCGCGGAGCGTTGGCGGAGTGGAGCCGCCGGGAGTGCATCGTGAGGATCCTGCTCACCGGCAGCGCCGGGTTCATCGGCTTCCACGTCGCCAGGGCTTTGCTCGACCGGGGCGATGAGGTGATCGGCTACGACAGTTTCAACCGGTACTACGACCCCAGGCTCAAGGAGAGCCGCTCCGCGATCCTCGAGGAGCGCCCCAACTTCCGCCTGGTCCGAGCCGACATCGGGGATCGCGAGGCTCTCAAGGCCGCCTTCGACGAACTCGTCCAGGGTGCCGGCGGCGGCGAGACCCGGGTCTGTCACCTTGCCGCCCAGGCGGGAGTACGGCACTCGATCGCGCATCCGAACGCCTTCATCCGCGACAACGTGCAGGCCTTCACGCATGTGCTCGAACTGTGCAGGGACCGTGAGGTCGGCGGCCTGGTCTACGCCTCGAGCAGCTCGGTCTACGGCGACAGCAGCCGGGAGCGGCTCAGCGAGAGCGACAGCACCTCGGCGCAATGCTCCCTCTATGGCGCGACGAAGAAGATGAACGAGCTGATGGCCTCGGTGTACAACCACCTCTACGGCCTGCGGGTGACGGGCCTGCGCTTCTTCACCGTCTACGGTCCCTGGGGCAGGCCCGACATGGCGCTGTTCCTGTTCACCGGCGCCCTGCTGCGCGGCGAGACGATCAAGGTCTTCGGCCACGGCCGGATGCACCGGGACTTCACCTACGTCGACGACATCGCCGCCGGCGTCGTCTCGGCGATCGACCGCAACCACGAGCAGCTCGTGTGCAACCTCGCCGCGGGGCGGACCGAGGAACTCATGGCCTTCATCCGGCAGATCGAGTCGAGCTGCGGCCGCGAGGGCGAGAAGGAGTTCCTGCCCATGCAGCCGGGAGATGTCGTCCGGACCGCTGCCGACCTGACGACGGCCCGGGAATCCCTGGGCTACGAGCCGACGACCACGATCGAGGTTGGCATTCCGCGCTTCGTCGACTGGTACCGCCGCTACTACGGCCTCTAGTCCAGCCGCTTCGCCCATGCAGCGTTCCGCTGCCGCATCTCCGGCGCGTCCTCGGCCAGGATCATGCCCTGCTCGATCGCACGGTCCAGCGCCGCGTTCCAGGCATCGAGATAGCTCTCGCTGTCCGGGTAGAGGGCCGCGAGCTGTTCCCCGTCGAAGTCGGTCGCGGCGCCGTACAGGAACCCGAACCGCGTCCCCTCCCTCTGCTCGCCGAAGCCGCTGTGCGAGGCGGTCGGCGCCTCGAGATCCGGCAGGCGAATGCCGCCGACGGCGTTGCCGTGCTCGTCCCGTACGACTTCGGGACGGGGATCTCCGGCCTTCATCTCCACGCGCGGCATTCTCGGCGGTTCGACGCCGTCCCTGATCCAGCGGTGCAGATGCCTGATCGCCGCTTCGTACACCGGCGTGTAGGACAGCCAGTTCGAGCCTTCGACGGTGCGTTCGTCCGGTCTCACCACGGATACGTGCGCAGTCCCCGCCACTTCCCAGAGCCGGAAGCGGGCCGAGTCCGGCTCGCGCACGGTGTAGTAGCTCGGCAGCTCGGTCTCGGAGTTCACCACGATGACGGGGACGTCCAGGTCCGCCCGGATCGACGCGAGGCTGCGCCCCCGGCGCCCGCCGCCACGCTCGGAGGCGAAGGGCACGATGCTGCCGAAATCGATGTACGGGATGAACCCGTCGAACGCCCCTTCAAGCTGCTGCACGCCGTTGATGTAGGTGCGCAGCCGTGCGGCGGACTGGGAAGCGCCCGCCGCGATCAGGCGCTCGACCGCCAGACCGCCCATGGGGTCGAGGCCTTCGCGGTCGCGTTCCGGACCGATGGCGCTCGCGACCTGGGTGAAGATGTCGTAGGAGTAGGCATCCCCGGGGTGGACGAGGGAACCGTAGCGTTCCGGATCCCACGCCTTGAGTCCCCCGGGATTCTGGGGGAACCCGTCGATACCGACCTTCTGCGCTGACACGCCGACCCAGGCATAGCCGCGCAGCGATTCGCCTCCCGCGGAACCCAGCTCGAAGCCGGCGGTGACGTTCAGCCAGAACACGACGACCGTGCCGTTGAATGCGGACGGGTCCTCGGGCCGAACGACCAGCATGCGGGTCTTGAAGTCCGCCTTGTCGGCTGACGCCCGGGTTCTCCACTGGCCGTCACCGGAATGCGTGCCGTCGACGAGCTCGTACGCGGTCGCTTCGCCCTCGAGGAAGTACTCCTCGGTCAGGTAGCCGCGATCCGCCACGTTCACCGCGTTGAACGGCGTGCCGCGTTCCCCTCCCGTGATCGGCCCGGACAGGGTCGCCGGGTTCGGAGTGGCCGCGAAGGCGAGGCCGAGCGCCATCAAGATCGTTGCAATCGTCATCTGGCAGATCCCTCTCTGAAGTGTCGGCCGGCTTCTGGTACGGCGCCGGTTCCGGGTATCGTAGCCGCCCTCCCTCCCCCTCCCAGAATCCCAGGAGTTCCAGCGTGAAGGTAGCCCAGGGCGTCGCCGAGTACCTCAAGCGGGAGGGCGTCGAGTTCATCGTCGCCTACCCGGTCAACCCGATCATCGAGGCCGCGGCGGTGGCGGACATCCGCACCGTGATCGTCCGCCAGGAGCGCATCGGCCTGCACATGGCGGACGCCGTCAGCCGGCTGAGTTCAGGCCGGCAGCTCGGCGTGTTCACGATGCAGAGCGGGCCAGGGACCGAGAACGCCTTCGGCGGCGTGGCCCAGGCCTACGGCGAATCGGCGCCGATCCTGGTCCTTCCCATGGGCTACAGCCGCCGGGCGATGCACGTGGCGCCGAACTTCAACGCGGTGGCGAACTTCCAGCATGTGACGAAGTGGTGCGAGCCGCTCTCCATGGGCAAGGCGCTGCCCGAGGTGATGCGCCGCGCCTTCAGCCAGTTGCGTTCGGGGAGTCCCGGTCCGGTGATGGTCGAGGTGCCGGCCGACGTCTTCGGCGAGGACGTGCCGGACGACCTGGGTCCTCGGCCCAACGGAAGAGTGCGCGTAGGCCCCGATCCCGACCTGGTGCGCGAGGCGGCGGAGATGCTGGCGGCGGCCGAGCGGCCGGTGATCTACGCCGGCCAGGGCGTCCACTACGCCGAGGCCTGGGATGAGCTGCGGCGCCTGGCGGAGCTCCTGAACGCCCCGGTGACGACCAGCCTCGGCGGCAAGAGTTCCTTCAACGAGGACCATCCCCTGTCGCTCGGCTCGGGCGGCCGCGCCGTGCCGAAGACGGTCCACGAGTTCCTGGGCGCCGCCGACGTGATCTTCGGCATCGGCTGCAGTTTCACGACCACCGCGTTCGGCCTCTACTTCGGCAAGTACCCCCAGGCGAAGTACCTCCACGCGACGCTCGATCCGGTTGACCTGAACAAGAACGTCGCCGCCGACTGCGCGGTCGCCGGCGACGCGAAGTTGACGCTGGCCGCCCTGATCGCGGAACTCGAGGGACGGTCGCTGCCCCACGCGGCGGCTAGGGCCGAGTCCGTGCCGGCCGAGATCGAGCGGATCCGCTCGGGCTGGCTCGACGAGTGGATGCCGAAGCTCACTTCCGACTCGGCGCCGCTCTCGCCCTACCGGGTGCTCTGGGACCTGATGCACACCGTCGACCGCGACAACGTGATCATCACCCACGACGCCGGCTCGCCGCGCGACCAGATCTCGCCCTTCTGGCGCAGCACGACGCCGCTCTCCTACATCGGCTGGGGCAAGACGACCCAGCTCGGCTACGGCCTCGGCCTCGCGATGGGCGCCAAGCTGGCCCAGCCCGACAAGCTCTGCATCAACGTCTGGGGCGACGCCGCGATCGGCTTCACCGGCATGGACTTCGAGACCGCGGTGCGCGAGCGCCTGCCGATCCTCTCGATCCTGTTCAACAACTTCTCCATGGCGATCGAACTGCCGATCATGCAGGTGGCGACCGAGAAGTACCGCAGCACGGACATCTCCGGCCACTACGCCGACATGGCGAAGGCCTTCGGCGGCTACGGCGAGCGGGTCACCGACCCCGCCGAGATCGTCCCGGCGATCCGCCGCGGCATCGCGGCGACCGAGTCGGGGACGCCGGCGTTGCTGGAGTTCATCACCGAGAAGGAGATCGGGATCTCCAGCTATTGAGAGCTGCCTCGGCCAGGGGACCATAGGCTTGGCGTGTTGCCGGAGCAGCCGCCGAGGGGTTGTTCTTGAGCTCGCGAACGCTTACGGCTTTCATGGGAGCACTCCCGCTGCGGGAACGGATCGTGGAAACGGTTGTAGGAACGTAGCGCAGGAGCAGTGCCGCGTCGACCTTCTGATCAGCTACGGACGGAAGCGCTGAAGTCGCGCAGTCGCGTGTGGTTGACCAGTTCCGACATGTTCTGAAGCGTGAACACCTTGCCCCGGGCGGCGATGATGAGCTTCTTCATGTCTTCCCGGCGGATGCCGAAGCCGCGGCCCGCGATGCAGGCGACGACCTGAAACCTGGGCTGGTCCGGAGGTCGGCCTTGCTGACTCAATTCGCGAAGGTGCTGGACCCTGGTGATCTTGTCTCGCGCAGTTCCATCGTCTTCGCTGAGTTTTGCCTCGATGACGACCTGGGGGTTCAGCTCGCTGGGGACGATGAAGTCGGGCGCTTGGTCGAAGCCGGGGATTCTCTCGGCCCTTTTCGTCTTCCGGAAGCTGATCTCCGCCCGCTCCAGTTCATGCTCGATGGCGTTCTCGACGAGATTCCCGACGATCTCGCTGACGGAGTCTCGGTGCCCGGCGAAAGGCCGGCCGAGAAAACCGTTCGTAGAGGAGCATGGAGTAAGGGACACCAAGCGTTGTAGCCGTGCGAAGGCTCGGCAGCCCGTCGGCCGTGTCGACCTTGTCGAGCCGATGGAGTTGGTCCGCGGCCGCGGTGGGAGCTCCGCGACCCAGGTGTTCGCATGCGACCATGACCAGGGCTCTCACCCGCTGTTCCGTGACGCTCCCGTTACGCGGAAGTGGGCGTTCCGGGTCGGTCCGGATCTTCCGGTCAAGAGACCGTGCGGCACCCTGCGGTACGTCGATGCCGGTGTAACGAGCAGCGAGGTATGCCCATTCCGGCGGAGTGAAACCCAGCATGCAGCGGAGAACGATCAGAGAGATCGGTTGGTCGAGGACGGCTTCCGCCACTTGCTCCGGCGTCACTTCCCGAAAGCCGGACGTTTCGCGCTTGAGCCGCTCGTAGCCCGCCTCGAACGTCGGGAAGTCCACGAAGCCGTCACCTCGCGGCATGACGAGGAACTCGGACTCGAGAGAGCCGAACACGGCGTCCACGAAGCGATCGAGGTGATCCCTCACCTCGTCGAAGGGAACCTCAAAAGGGAATGGCAACTTGCTCCACCTCGGCGACGGGCTGGCCGGGAATCGCGGTCGGCGACTGCTTCGGCAGTGGCGCCTCTGCAATGCGTCTCGCGAGTTCGTCCGGATTTCCGAACCGCGTCAGTGCTTCGTCGACCAGCCCGAGCCGCCGTTCCGTCGGCAGAGACCTGTTCCACCCGGAGTGCAGTTCGTGGACAGCGAGGCGGGTCAGGTGCCCGAAGAGGATGCATCGAGTGTCCCCGAGAGTGGCGGTCCAGCCGGCTGCCTGTAGCTGGGAGCGGTTCCCGACCACTACGGCCGAGAGGTCTTCCGCGTCGTCGGTTGGCGTGGCCAAGCGCTCGGAAGTGGCCGCTCTGCAGACGAAGATCGTATCCACGATGGACGAGGCCGTGCCATGAATGTGGATGGAACCGGCCATCTCCGCCGGGCAAGGGGGCGTCGCGGTACAAACGAGATCCGCGTCCAGTATCGCGACCCCCACCGCGCAGTAGGCTTCGAGTTGGTTGTGGTGGAACGTGAAGGCCAGAGGGGCGCGCGGCTTCAGCGCTTTGGCCGCTCGGGTCCACGCCGCGGCCAGACCGTCCGCGAAGTGGGTCAAGCCTCTGGCTTCGGTCGCGTTGCCGGTCAACTCGGCACGTGACCGGGTGGAGGTGCGAGCAAAGTCCTTGTGGTCGGCCGCCACGAGGCCCCGCAGCCATGCGTAGCAATAGTCCATGAGTTCGCCGTACTGAACGTTGCCGAAGTAGGGCGGGTCGGTCAGCACGGCGTCCATGAGGCCTGAGCCGAGGTCGGCGGAGGTGGCGTCCGCGCAGCGGACGCGAATCGACCTGCGGCGTCCGTTCGCTCTCTCGCCGATTCGTTCGTTCTCGACCGGAACGCGGCATCGTCGCGAGCCTTGCTGCCGGACCTCGAAGGGAGCTTCGCAGAATCGCTTCGCTTCGATGTACTTGCCGATGATGTTCGACCAGCCGCCCGAACCCACGTTGCGGCCGTTCGACAGCGGGATTCCCAGCAAGTTGGGCTCGCACTGCACCAGTCCCACCGGAAAGCCGTGTACCGAGAAGACGTCCAACGACTTCAGCGTCTTTGGGTCGTAGCGGCAGAGCATGTTCTGGAAGCGAAGGAGATCCGAGAGATTCGTCGCCAAGGCTCGTCGAATCCGACCGTCGGCCGTATCGGCGACCAACCTGCAACTCAACTCCAATCCAAGAAGCTGACGCGGACTGGACATGTCCCGGTAACGGTAGTAGCCCCAGCGGTGCAGCCTGTCGCTCTCGTCTCCAGCCGGAATCTCCTTGTCGGGAACGAATCGCGGCGCGAGCCGCTTCCACTCCCTGAACGCAGCCTCGACGCGGGACAAGTCTTCGGCGTCGGGCTTCTTGAAGAACCTCCCGCGATGGTGGGCGCGTCGCGTGGGATTGTGGTATTCGATCGCGAACAACCGGTGCGTCAGCGGAGCGGAGGGCGTGCCGGGATAGGTGTTGGAGTGGCCGCACTTGGGGCAATCGCAACGGCCGCGGCGGGCCGGTCCGGCGGCACGCAGTTCCGCGGAGCAGGACGAACAGTCGCCGGGACTCTCCAGGTCTGCGGCGTCGTTCAGGTCGCCGCACTCGGGGCAAACGAGCACATTGGTCGGATGACGCCTGTCCCGGGCAAGCACGTATCCGGGAAACAGGTCGACGGAGTGGCCGCAGCTCTCGCAGGGGAGGATCTTCACCCAAAGGAAGCTCTTGACCGGCACCTCGTCATCCGAATAGAGGGGACAGTGCGTGCGGTAGTAGCGGCCCACCTTGGCCTCAAGCGAATCTCGCAACTCCTGAGCCGCCCGTTCGTACGCGGCCAGGTCGATGGAAGTGAGTTCCTCTCGCACGATCCAGGCGGACATGGGGTTGATGTCGATTCCATCGACATCGCAGCCGATGCGGTTGGCCTCGACCAGTGGGGTGCCGCCCCCCATGAAGGGATCGGCGATCCGAAGGTCTGCGAGGTCGTGAGAGCGGTAGAAGGACTCGTGCAGAGGTTCGTCTACGAACTCGGATAGGAGGAGGCCCCGGAACAGTGTGCCGGGTCGGCGCGCGAACCACTTGTGGACGGCGATGAATGGCCGGTAGACCTGCTGAATCTGCTTCTCCCGCAGTGCCATTTCGGCGATCAGAGGTACGTCGAAGCGGCGCTCTATGCTCATGGTCGACCCGGCGCCGGCGGTCCCGGCGGCGACGGCGACGGCCGCCGGGAGTCCCGTCCGCTCACGTTCCTTCGATCTCCAGCTTCTTGAGCTCCATCGCGTGACGCGCTTCGCGCTCGAAGATGTCGACGATGCGTGTCGGTTTCGCGGCGATGGCCTTCAGGTCCGCACCGTCGATCAGGACGATGGCCAGACTGGAGTCCGCCATCACCTGGTCGGCGTAGCGACGCGCTTCAGGGTCCACTGTTCCCGTCGTTGCGACGATGACCGCGCTGCTGTTCAGCAAGTGCGTCAGGCCGACTTCCCTGGCCACGTCGTCGGTCGACATCCGCGCGGCGTTCTTGCACTGGATTTGCCAGCGAGTGAAGACGAGGCGCGTGCTTTGGCAGACGAGGTCAACTCCGGCACCGCCAGTCTGTGCGGCGCGCAGGCGGGTGGCGACGTAGTCCATGTTTAGCAGGCGCATGAGGTTGAGTGCCACAGCTTCCAGTGCAAGCCCGGCGACGTGCCGGTCGGAGTTGTCGAGGTCGGACAGGATCTCGCGCAGAGGTTGTCTGAGCAGGCTGACCACTTTCGGGTCGGCCTGTGTCGCCAGCCGCTTGAGCATGGGTTCGACGATCTCGTTCATCAGCTTCTCGGTCGGCGCAACGAGGATGGTGTGTGCGCCGTTCCCGGTCGCGGTCTTCGTCGTTCCGGTGTAGCCGTGTTCCGTCATTCAGTCCGCTCCCGGTGGCGCGGCCGGTGCGGGCCGCCGTATTGGTCGTGTCGCCGAGGTGCCATCGGGTCCCAGGCTATCCGCCGCCCCAGAGTAGCCGCAGACTCAATCACAGCACACCGGCGGCCCCAGCAGCGACGGCGCCGGGCCCTTGCGGGCGATCGCACTGTCGATCGCCTTCGGCAGCACGGTGACGATCTTCTCGATCTCCTCGTCGCCGAGGATGAAGGGCGGGCCGAGGCAGACGACGTCGCGGGCCGGGTCGTTGCCGCCGGGGTAGAAGAAGACGTCCATCGACAGTCCGGCGGCCACGACCGCGTTGACCAGCGAGAGTTCCGCGGGGAACGGCTCCAGCGTCTCGCGGTCCTGGACGATCTCGATGCCGTAGAGCAGGCCGCGGCCGCGTATCTCGGCGACGTTCGGGTGGTCGGCGAAGGTCTCCCGCAGGCGCTCGCCGAGCACCGCGCCGACGGTGGCGGCCCGTTCGACGAGTTCCTCGTCCTCGAGAATGCGAAGCACCTCGGTGGCCGCGGCGCAGGCGGGGGAGTGGGCGCCGTAGGTGAAGAACATGACCGAGTCCCCCGCCTCGGCGATGGGCGCCGTGACCTCGTCGCGTGCGCAGATCGCGACCAGGGGCGCGTAGCCGCCGGTCAGCCCCTTGCCGCCGACGAGGATGTCGGGCACCACGTCCCAGTGGTCGACGCCGAACTTGCGGCCGGTGCGGCCGTAGCCGGTCATCACCTCGTCGGCGATCAGGAGGATGCCGTGCCGCCGGCAGATCCGGGCGACCCGCTCCAGGTAGTCGCCCGGGGGTACGAGCGCGCCGGCGTTCGAGCCGACGATCGGCTCGACGACGAAGGCCGCGATCTCCTCCGGGCCGATCTCCTCGAACACCCGCTCGACCTCGTCGGCGCAGGCGATGTCGCAGCCGGGATACGTCTTGCCCATCGGGCAGCGCATGCAGTAGTGGGCGGGGGGGCGCGGCTGGTCGGTCTGTTCGTCGACCAGCCAGTGCTCGAAGCCGGCCCGGCGCCCCTGGTGTCCGCCCACGGCGAGGGTGGCCATCGTCGCGCCGTGGTAGGAAAGTTGGCGCCCGAACACCCGCCAGCGCTCGGGGCGGCCCGCCGACAGGTGGTGCTGGCGGGCGAAGCGGATCGCCAGGTCCATCGCCTCGGAACCGCCGCTCGCGAACAGGACCCGGTTGATGTCGCCGGGCAGCCAGCGGGTCCGCATGCGATGGACGAGCTCCGTTCGCGCCGGGGTGGCGAAGGGAGGCACGATGTAGTCCGTCTGCGCCGCGGCCTGTGCGTAGGCCTCCGCCACTTCGCGCCGGCCGTGGCCGATGTTCGAGACGATGGCGCCGCCGGCGGCGTCGAGGATCCGCCGGCCGTCGGGCGTGATCATGTAGCAGCCCTCGGCGGCAACCACCTCGAGAGGCGCCCTGCCCTGGCCCAGGAACGGATAGTCCTCGGCGTGCGGAGTGGGGGACGGTGCGGTCTGCGGAGCGGCGGTGGTCATGCTGTGAGCCTAGTAGACTCGCGCGCGCCTCAGGAGCATGAACGGAATCCACGACATGGGCGGCATGCACGGCTTCGGGGCCGTGGATCGCCGCTCGGACGAGGTGCTCTTCCCGGAGGCCTGGCAGGGTCGGGTCTGCGCCCTCGCCGGCTACGCGATGGGCGCCGGACTGGCGAACATCGACGCCTTCCGCCACGCGATCGAGCGGATGCCGCCGGACCGCTACCTCTCCGACGGCTACTACGGCCGGTGGCTCTACGCGCTGGAGACGCTGGCCCGGGAACGTCTGGGCGGCGACAAGACGCCCGAGCGCCCCGAGATCGGCTCGGTGACCCGGGAGGTGAACCGCGAACCCCGCTTCGCAGTCGGCGACCCGGTGCGCACCTGGAACCGCCATCCGCAGGGGCATACGCGGCTGCCCGGCTACGCTCGCGACCGGCGCGGCGTGATCGCCGACATCCATCCGGCCTGCGTCTATCCCGACACGAACGCCGACGGCCGGGGCGAGTCGCCGGAGTACCTCTACACAGTCGCCTTCGAGAGCCGGGAGCTCTGGGGCGAGGAGGCGGAGGCCGGCGCCACCGTCTACATCGATCTGTTCGAGCCGTACCTGGAGGCGCTGGAATGACTGCCGATCATCAGCACGGAAGCGAGTCCCCGGCAGTCCGCACCGAGGCGATCGAGGCGTTGCTGGTGGAGAAGGGACTGGTCCAGTCCGCCGCCGTCGACACCCTGGTCGAACGCTACGAGCAGGACATCGGGCCGCTGCGCGGCGGCCGGGTGGTGGCCGAGGCATGGACCGACGCGGAGTTCAAGGCGCGCCTGCTCGCTGACGGCATGCCGGCGATCCGGGAGCTGGGATTCGGCGACAACACGGACTCCCACGTCGCTCGCCTGGTGGTCAAGGAGAACACGGAGTCCGTCCACAACCTGGTCGTCTGCACGCTCTGCTCGTGCTATCCGTGGGCGGTGCTCGGACTGCCGCCGGCCTGGTACAAGTCGCCCGCCTACCGGTCGCGCGCGGTGCGGGAACCGCGACGGCTGCTCGCGGAGCTGGGGCTCGACCTCTCGCCGGACGTCGAACTGCGGGTCTGGGATTCGAGCGCCGAGGTCCGCTACATGGTCCTGCCGCAGCGGCCAGAGGGCACGGGCGGCCTGGACGTCGAGGAGCTGACCGCCCGCGTCACCCGCGACTCGATGATCGGCGTCGAGCGGCTCTAGGTTCGGCGAACCGGCATGACTCTCCCTGTCCGCCTGGATGAGGACGGCGCCGCCGCGCCTCCGCGGGAGAACGGGGAGCTGGCCTTCGCCGCGCCCTGGGAGAGCCGCCTGTTCGGCCTGACGATGGCGCTGGTGGAAGGCGGGCAGCTCGAGTGGGAGGCGTTCCGAGGCCGCCTGATCGCGCGCATCGCCGACTGGGAAACGGGAAGCCGCGACGAGACCTGGGACTACTGGCAGCGTTGGCGGGAGGCCTTGGAGGATTCACTCGATGGCGCGGGGCTCATCGGCGGATCCGAGATCGATGGCCGCGCCCGCCGGCTGGCGGCTCGGCCGCACGGTCATGATCACCACCACGAAGACCATCGACACGATCATCACCACGAGGACGCGGCATGGGCCGCAGGAGAGAACGACGAATGACGGCGCAACTGCTTGCCGGCCAACCGGTCGCCGAGGCCGTACTGGCCGAGGTCGCGGAACGGGTCGAACAGCTCGGGTCTTCGGGCGTGCGGCCCGGGCTGGGCACGATCCTCGTCGGCGACGACGCGGCGTCCGCGGGCTACGTCCGCAAGAAGCACGAAACGTGCGAGGAGGTAGGGATTGCCTCGTTCAACGCCGAGATTCCGGCGGAGGCCGGCCAGGCCGAACTCCTGGCCGCTGTCGACCGCTTCAACGCGGACCCTGAAGTCGACGCGTACATCATCCAGCATCCGGTGCCCGCGGGTTTCGACTTCAACGAGGCCCTGGCGCGCATGGACCCCAGCAAGGATGCCGACGGTCTGCACCCCGTCAACCTGGGCAAGCTGGTGCTCCAGGAGCGTGGACCGGTCCCCTGCACGCCCGCCGGAATCCAGGCGATGCTCGTCCACTACGGCATCGACATCGGGGGCCGCGAGGTCGTCGTCCTGGGCCGTGGTCCCACCCTCGGTCGTCCGCTTTCCCTGCTGCTGACCCTGAAGCAGCCGGGGGCGAACGCCGTCGTCACGGTGGTCCATACGGGTGCGAAGGACGTCAAGCCGTTCACCCGCCGCGCCGACATCGTGGTCGCCGCCCTCGGCGTGCCGCGCTTCGTTGTGCCGGAGATGATCAAGCCGGGCGCCGTCGTCGTCAGCGGCGGTATCAGTTGGGAGGGGCGGAAGCTGCTTCCCGACGTCGACGAATCGGTGGGCGAGGTGGCGAGCTGGATCACGCCGCGGCTCGGCGGGGTCGGTCCGACGACGGTAGCCATGCTGCTGCGGAACACGGTGCTCGCGGCCGCGGACCGGGGGGCTTGAGATGAGACGGTTGCTGCTCGCCCTGATCCTGCTCGCCGCGCCGGCCGTCGCCCAGGACCTCGTCGGCTTCCACCCCGACCGCGTCGAGGCGCAGCGGGAAATTGAGGAGCGGGCCGACGACTGGATCGTCGCCGACGAACTGCTCGAGTGGAACCGGCTGATGACGCCGCGGCCGCATCACGCCGGCGCGCCGCAGACGGAAGCGAACGCGCACTGGATGGTGGAACGGTTCAGGGAGTGGGGGTTCGACGCCCGGATCGAGACGTACCACGTCCTGTTCCCGACACCCCGTCGCCGCTCGCTGACCCTGCTCGAGCCGACCCGCTTCGAGGCGTCCCTGATCGAGGAACCTGCAGCGGGGGACGGTACGGCGGAGATCGCGGTCGCCGAGGGACTGCCTCCCTTCAACGCCTTCTCGGCTGACGGCGACGTGACCGGGGAACTCGTCTACGTGAACCGTGGCATTCCGGCGGACTACGAAGTGCTCGAGCGCCTCGGGATCGACGTCCGCGGGAAGATCGTGATTGCCCGCTACGGCGGCTCCTGGCGCGGCATCAAGCCGAAGGTCGCGTTTGAACGCGGTGCGGTCGGCTGCCTGATCTTCAACGATCCCGGGGACGATGGCTACAGCCAGGGCGCCGGGTACCCGGACGGTTCGTTCAAGCACCCGACCGCGGTGCAGCGCGGTTCGGTCCTGGACCTGCCGGTCCGCCCCGGTGATCCGCTGACGCCGATGCGCGGCGCCACGGAGGACGCGAGCCGGCTCGCGCGGAGCGACGCCGAGACGCTGATGCAGATTCCCGTGCTGCCGATCTCCTGGCGGGACGCGCGGCCGTTGCTCGAGGCGCTGGGTGGCGAGACTGCGCCGGCCGACTGGCGGGGCGGTCTTCCGATCACCTACCGGATCGGTCCCGGTCCCGCTCGGGTACGGCTACAGCTCGAATTCGACTGGAACCTCGCGCCGGCGCACAACGTGATCGCCCGGCTCCCGGGCAGCGAACGCCCGGACCAGTGGATCCTGCGGGGCAACCACCACGACGCCTGGGTCATCGGCGCCCGGGATCCGATCAGCGGCCTGGCCGGCCTGCTGGCCGAGGCGCAGGCCGTCGGCCGGTTGGCCAGGGAGGGGCACCGGCCCCGCCGCACGATCGTGTACGCCGCCTGGGATGCGGAAGAGCCGGGCCTCCTGGGCTCGACCGAGTGGGCCGAGCATCACGCGGACGAGCTTCGCGAGCACGCGGCGGTCTACATCAACTCGGATTCGAACAGCCGCGGCTTTCTGCGCGCCGGCGGCTCGCACGCCCTGGAGACCCTGGTCAACCAAGTCGCGAACGACGTCGAGGACCCGCAGACCGGGGTCAGCGTCGGCGAGCGGCTGCGGGCCTCGCGTCGTACACGCGGCAGTTCGGCCGAGTACCAGCGGCTTCGGGCCTCGGACCGGCTGCGGATCTCCGCCCTGGGCTCCGGCTCCGACTACTCGCCGTTCCTCCAGCACCTCGGCGTGTCGTCGCTGAACGTCGGCTACGGCGGCGAGTCGTCGGGCGGTGAGTACCACACCGCCTTCGACACCTTCGACTTCTACCGCCGCTTTGTCGACCCGGGCGCGGTCTACGGCGCGGCTCTGGCCCGCACCGGCCTCCGGCTCACGTTGCGGCTGGCCAACGCCGACGTGCTGCCATTCGAGTTCGCCGCCACCGCCGCGACCGTCGGCCGCTACGTCGACGAGGTCGTCGAGCTCGCCGTGAGCGAGCGGGACCGGCTGGAGAGGGAGAGTGAACTCGTGCGAAGTGGCGACTTCCGGTTGGCGGCGGATCCGACGCGGCCGTTCGTGGAACCGGAAGCGCGGGAGCCCGCGCCGTATCTGAACTTCGCGCCGCTCAGAAACGCGCAGGACCGGCTGGTGGGCGCCGCGCGGTCGGCCGACCGGTCACTGGTCGGGGCGGCCGGGGACGGCGACGCGGCCGTCCAGGTGCGGCTCGACGAACTCATCGTGGGCAGCGAGCGGCTGTTGACGCGAGCGCACGGTCTGCCGGACCGGCCCTGGTTCCGCCACCACCTGTACTCGCCCGGTCTCTACACCGGCTACGGCGTCAAGACGCTGCCGGGAGTTCGCGAGGCGATCGAGGAGGGCGAGTGGGTCAAAGCGCAGGCGCAGATCGACATCGCCGCGGAAGTGCTCAACGAGTACGCCGAGCAGTTGAAGCGGATGGCGCGGGCTACGGTGTCCAGGGATCCGTAGCCCGGCCATCCGGACGGCGGTCGCAGGTCGACTTTATGCGGCCGCCGTACGAACTGCTGCCCGCAGGAGGTTGTAGCCGGTGGCGTCCACCCGGCCGCGACGCGCGACGTCGCGTTCGATGTCCTTGGCCCAGTCGCCGTCCTTGGCGCGGGGGCCGGCCTTCAGGGAGAGGATTTCCGAGCCGAAGCCGGAGCCGTAGGAGAAGGCGGCCACCTGTTCGCCCGCCTTCAGGCCCTGCAGTGCGTTCGCCACTGCGATCCAGAGCGAGGCGGTGTACGAGTTGCCGGAGAGCCTGTTCCAGAGCATGGAGGGCTCGACCTTCTCGCTGTAGAGCTGCTGGATCCGTTCGGCGGACCAGCCGGCGACCTCACCGACCAGGTGAAACGCCTTGCGGACCATCTTCGGGAACGGGACGTGGAAGCAGATCGCGGAGAACCGCTCCATCACCTCGGCGGGGTTGCGGTCCTCGGCGAGAGCGTTGAAGCACTCCACCGCAGCCTTCTTGTAGCACTCCAGGCTCAGCTTGCCGTCGACCCGCGGGTAGGACTCGCCCACCGGGCGGTAGAAGTCGAAGGCCGGCTCGCTCCAGGAGTGGGAGTCGAGACCCACGGTAGCGATCTCGGGACGGTCGACCACGAAGGCGACGGCCCCGGCGCCCTGGGTCGGTTCGCCCGGGTCGCCCTGTTCGTAGAGAGCGATGTCGGCCGCAACGACCAGGGCCGCCTTGTCCCGGGCCGCGCCGGACATCCGCCACTCGCAGGCCTGGCGCAGCGCAAGGGTGCCGCCGTAGCACGCGTGCTTTACCTCGTAGGACCGGATGTGACCGGCCAGACCGAGCTCCTCCGCCACGAAGGCGGAGAGGGGGCGGCTCATGTCGACCGCAGTCTCCGTGCCGACGGCGATCATGCCGATGTTCTCCAAGTCGCCGTCCCAGCGGGACAGGGCGCGTCGGGCCGCCTCGGAAGCGAGGTCGACGATGCCGAACTCGGGCGGGCAGAGCGAGATCTCGGAAACGCCCAGGCCGATGAGGTACTTATTCGGATCCACCCCTCGCAGGGCAGCGAGTTCCTCCACGGGCATGGCGAGAGGCGGCAGGTGCAGACCGATCGAGGCAATGCCTGTTTCGACGTTGGTCATCGGTTCTTTCTCCTGAAGCTCCGGCGCCCCATGGGGCGCCGCGGTCGCTGGAATCGCGGCGAACGGGTTTCGAGTCGTCCGCTACGAAAAGAATGAGCTTGGAGAAGCTAGCACGAGTTTACGTGCCGTCGGCAGTTTTTCTTTTCGAACCGATACTGAATTGTTGGAAATTTCATGACTTTCTGAACGTTCATGCATCGGCGCCTGCCGGCCCCCTCAGCGCAGGCTCTGGGCGCAGCGGAATCCCGTGTTGTCGAGACCGGAGTCGGGAGCCGAGTGGTTGCGGTTCGCGTTCCGGTAGCCCTCGCAGTAGCTCGCGGCGCAGAGCCAGGATCCGCCCTTGAGGACCCTCTCACCACCCGCGCCGCCGGGCCGGTACCAGTCGTCGACCCACTCCCAGACGTTGCCGCCGAGGTCGAAGATGCCGAGCGCGTTCGGGGGATAGGAGCCGACCGGCGCCAGGTACGTGTGGCCGTCGGCTGCCTCGTCGGTTTCGGGGAACTTGCCCTGCCAGACGTTCGCGACCCAACGCCCTTCAGGGGCCGGCTCGTGGCCCCAGGGGTAGCTGGCCTGGCCGGCGCCGTCGTTGCCGGTCGCCGCGGCGAGATCCCATTCGGCCTCGGTTGGCAGCCGCTTCCCCTTCCAGGCGCAGAACGCGACGGCGTCGCCCCAACTGACGTGGACGACCGGAAGATCGGCCTCGGCCTCGGAGCCCGGGCCGCGGGGATGCCGCCAGTAGGCACCGTCGACGCCGAGCCACCAGGGGGTTCCCGCGACCCGCTGTTCCTCGGCGGGGTTGCCGGTCTCTTCAGGGTGGAAGACCAGGGACCAGCCCCAGCGCTCGGCTTCCGTCACGAATCCGGTCGCGTCGACGAAGTCTGCGAAGTCCCGGTTCGTCGCCTCGACGATGTCCAGGTCGAAGGCGCCGACCTCGAACTCACCGCCCGAGCGGGACACGGCACCCGCGGGCACGCGGACCATCCCTTCGGACGGAGGCTCGGCCGGGGCGGCGCCGCAGCCGAGGACGGTCGCCATTCCGACGACGGCCAGGAGCGCCGGCAGGCAACGGCGGCGGCGCGCCCTCATGGCGCCCACCCGAAGCGGTCCAGGTCGATGCGGCCTCGCCGGTCGAACACGATGCCCTCCTCTTCGAGCAGGAAGCGCTGCTGGTCCACGCTCTCCAGGGGGTCGAGACCCCGTTCGCTGACCTCGCCGCGGGCGTTGACCACCCGGTGCCAGGGCACGCTGTCGTCGCTCAGCCGGGCTAGTGCAAAGCCCACCTGGCGCGCGTGGCGGGGGCGCTCGGCGAGCGCGGCGACTTGCCCATAGGTGGCGACGCGGCCCTCGGGAATGCACTTCACGATGCGGTGGAACGTCTCGTGGACGCCGTTCGTGCTCCGGTGGCCGGCCGCGGTCATGATCGGAGACCTTACTAGCAAGGACCATCTGCTACGTTCGTCGGGCCAGCATGCCCTCTGCCGATCGAGGTCACAGCCGCCTCGACCGGCGGCGTAACTACGCCGCGCTTCTTGCCCACGGCCTGCTCGGCATGACGGGGTTTCGGCTCCTCCAGGCGCCGACTTTCCTGCCGACCTACATCCACCTGTTGACGGGCGCCAATCTTGCGGTGGGCGCGGCTTCGGCATGCCAGAGCCTGGGGATGTTCGTCTCGCCGTTGCTGAGCGCCGCGCTGGCGGAGCACCGCAGCCATGTCAAATGGGCCGCGGTCCTGTTCGGCGGCCTGATGCGGCTTCAGGTCCTCGTGCTGGCTTTGCTGGCACTGCTCGCGCCGGTCGAGGTGGCCGTCTTCCTGGTCTGGCCGGTGCTGGTCATGTGGGGCCTGTCGAGCGGCATGCAGATGGTCGTGTTCAACCTGCTGTTCGCAAAGTCGGTGCCCGTCCGGCGTCGTGGACGCTTGCAGGGGACACGCAACCTGAGCGCTGGCATTTCGGTGATCCTGCTGTCGGTTGTCGCCGGATGGGTCCTGGACCGCCACGGGTTTCCCCGCGGCTACGGTCTGACCTTCCTGGGCGCCGCCGTCCTGGCTTCGGTCGGGCTTTCCTTCATGGCGCTCATTCGGGAGCCCGCGGCCGTCGATGTGCATGCGGCGGGGCTCAGCCTGCGTGCCCGGCTCGCCAGGCTGCCGGATCTTCTCCGCTCGGACCGCCACTTCGCGGGCTTCCTGGAGGCGCGACTGCTGAGCAGTGCCGCTCGGGGCGCGCTGCCGTTCTACATCGTGCTGGTCAGCGAGCGCTTCGGTGTCACCGGAGCTCGCCTTGCCGGTTTGACCGTCGCCTTTGTCGCTGCGCAGTCGGTCTGCGCCTTGATGTGGGGGCTCCTGGGCGACCGGTCGGGCTTTCGCGCCGTCTTCGTGCTGGCGCTCGGCACGTGGATTGGGGGTAGCCTGATCGCCCTCTGGGCGCCGGTCTTCGCTGTCGCGTATGCGGTCTTCCTGCTCGTTGGCGCCGGACTGAGCGGTGTGCTGCTCGCGTCGCAGAACCTGGTGCTCGAGTTCGGACGGGAGCGCGACCGTCCGATGCGGATAGCGGCCACCCACTCGCTCTCGGAGGCGGCGGGTGTGGCGGGGTTCCTGACTGCGGGGTTGATCAGCCAGGTGGCTCCGATCGAGAGCGTCTTTCTGGTGTCCACCGTCCTGCATCTCCTGGCGCTACGTCGGATGATCCGCACGGTGGACCCGCGGCCTGGCACGGGGATTGCTTGATTCCCTGGGTATCGGGACTGCAAGCGTCGTCCCGAGAGATGTGGAATACACCCGGAGGAGGTCCCTCTCCAACTTTCCCGCCTAGTAACCCGAGAGCCGACCGGCGGCGCGGCCGCGCGCTCACGACGCTTGTTCGAGCCGCTTGCCAAGCCATCTTGCCGGTTCAGCCTCCTGCTCGGATCTTCCAACTCGCGTCACTTCGCGAGCCTTCCAGGATCCTTCCCACGGACCTCCTCCGCTCTGCTTCCACCGACCTGGAACCGCCGCCCGGCACACGACAACCTGGACCGGCAGCGGCTTTCCACTGCGCCAGGATGGCGCGGTTCAGGGACGGTCGTGCAGGTAGCGTGACACGGCGTCGATGGCGATTCGCTCCTGGGAGCCGGTGTCGCGGTCGCGGACCGTGACCGTCTGGTCCTCGAGGGTCTGGCCGTCGACGGTAAAGCAACTGGGCGTGCCTGCCTCGTCCATTCGTGCGTACCGCTTGCCGATCGACTGCTTCGCGTCGTACTGGATCCGGTAGTAGCGGCGGAGTTCGAGGTAGAGCGACTCGGCGATCTCGGGCATTCCGCCCTTGTTCACCAGGGGGAAAACGCCGGCGTGGATCGGCGCCAGGCGATGCGGGAAGCGCATGAGTTCGGACGACGGCCGGCTCTCGTCGAAGGTGTACGCCTCGCAGAGCAGGGCCAGCACGCCTCGGGTCAGGCCGGCGGCGGGCTCGATCACGTGCGGGGTGAACCGTTCCCGCGTCTGCGGGTCGAAGGTCTCGAGCTTTGCGCCGCTCCACTTCTGGTGCTGCTCCAGGTCGAAGCTGCCGCGGTGGGCGACACCTTCGAGCTCGCCGAAGCCTGGCTCCGTGAACGGATACTGGTACTCGACGTCGAACGTGCCTTCGCCGGTCTGGGCGTAGTGGGCGAGTTCGGACGCCTCGTGGCGGCGCAGGCGCAGGCGGTCGCCGGCGAGACCGAGATCGCTCCACCAGTCCATCCGCTGCTTCGTCCAGTACTCGAACCAGAGCCCGGCTTCGGACGGATGGCAGAAGAACTCCATCTCCATCTGCTCGAACTCGCGGGTGCGGAACGTGTAGTTCCTGGGCGTGACTTCGTTGCGAAAGGCCTTGCCGATCTGCGCGATACCGAACGGCAGCCGCACCCGTGAGGTATCCAGCACGCCCTTGTAGTTGAGGAAGATGCCCTGGGCCGTCTCGGGCCGCAGGTAGGCCGTGTTCTCTTCGCCTGAGGCGGCGCCGACGAAGGTCTTGAACATCAGGTTGAAGTCGCGCGCGTCGGTCAGGGTTCCCGCCTCCGAGGCGCCCGGGGCCCAGACGTGACCCCGTTCGGACTCGTCGAGTTCGTGGAGCGGCATCGACTCGAAGTCGTCGAGGCTCGGCCGGCCGCGCATCGCCTTGCGGGCGGTTCTCACCGCGGGGTCCGGCTCGCCCTCCAGGTAGGCGAAGAAGGCAGGCTCCTCCAGTTCCCGCTTCGGACGCAGCACGTGCAGATGGTCCGCCCGGAAGCGCGCCTTCGTCTCCCGGCAGTCGATCATCGGGTCGGAGAAGCCGCCGACGTGGCCGCTGGCCTCCCAGGCCCGGGGGTTCTGGATGATCGAGGAGTCGATGCCGACGATCGAGAGCGGTGTGCCGTCGGGGCCGAGCGGCGGGCACTCGACCATGTCACGCCACCAGGCGTCCCGGAGGTTGTTCTTGAGCTGGACGCCAAGCGGCCCGTAGTCCCAGAACCCGTTGATGCCGCCGTAGATCTCGGAGGCCGGGAACACGAATCCGCGGCGCTTCGCAAGCGCCACGATCCGTTCCATCCGTTCGCTGCCTGTGGGCTGTGACATCCGCTGCTCCTTTCGCCGGTCGGGCGAACCCAGGTGGCGCGTTTCGCGCCACCTGTGAACCGCGCGGTGCGCCTTCCGAGGCGCACCGCGCGGAACCGTACCAGCTTGCTACGATGCCTCCTTCCCTCTCCCCAATCTGGAGCAGAAACGATGGCTACAGCGCCCGCAACCGTGCCGGAAACGCATCCGTTGTCCCGCCCTCTTCGCCCCGAAGGCGACTGGCGGCATGTCTTCTCGTATCACCCGATGGATGTCGAGATCGAGCGCGCCGAAGGCGTGTACATCTACGACCGGGAAGGCAACCGTTACTTCGACGTCTCGGGCGGGCCGATGGCCGTCAACCTGCCGCACAACCATCCGAGGATGAAGCGGGCGATCGCGGCGCAGCTCGAGGACTACGCCTACACCCATCCCTCTTTCGCCAGCCCGAAGCGGGCCGAGTTCTGCCGGCTGCTCGCGGAGATCACGCCGGCCGACCTCGATCACACCTACCTGGTCTCGGGTGGGTCCGAAGCGGTGGAGACCGCGATCAAGCTGGCCCGCCAGGCGCAGATCGCGCTGGGCAACCCGACGAAGTACAAGATCGTCAGCCACCGCGACTCGTACCACGGCATGACCCTCGCCACCCTCGGCGTCTCGCACAACCCCGCCAGCCAGTCGCGGTTCGAGCCGATGTTGCCGAAGTGGCCGGGCATCCGGCAGTACTCGGACTTCGACCGGCCGGAGGGGATGAGCCGCGAAGAGTGGGGAGTCGAGTGCGCCCAGGCGCTCGAGACCGCGATCCACTACGCGGGTCCGAAGACGGTCGCGGCGTTCCTGGCGACGCCGCACGGCTGCGGCGCGGACTACGCCTGCGTCCCGCCGGACAGCTACTGGCGGACGATCCGGGAGATCTGCGACCGCCACGAGGTGCTGATCATCGCCGACGAGGTCGTCACCGGATTCGGCCGCACCGGGAAGTGGTTCGCGATGGATCACTTCAGCGTCGATCCCGACATCATCACGATGGCCAAGGGCATCTCGAGCTGCTACGTGCCGTTCGGCGCGGTGTCGGTGTCCAACAGGCTCAACGAGCCCTTCGAGAAGGGCTACTCCTTCGTGCATGGCTTCACCTTCGGCGGTCACCCCCTGGGCTGCGCGGCGGCTTGCGAGGCGATCCACATCATCCGGGACGAGAAGCTGATCGAAAACTGCAACGAGCAGAGCCCGCGGCTCTTCTCCTACCGCGACGAGCTGCTTTCCCATCCGACGGTCGCCGACGTCCGTGGTTGGGGCCTGATGATGGCGATCGAACTCGTCGCGGACAAGGAGACGATGGCGTTCTTCGACAAGAGCGTCGATGCGCAGACACTCTTCCAGTCCCTGGCGCTCAAGAACGGCCTGGCGATGTACAGCTCGCTCTACGGCGCCGCCCGCCATCCCGCGATGGCTCGCGGCCTTCCGATCTGGGTCGCGCCGCCCCTCTCCATCGACTCCGGCCAGGTGGACGAGATGATGGGCAGGCTGCTCCGGATGCTCTCCGAGTGGGAGAGCGCCGTCCTGTGACGCGAGTGCCCGGAACTCCCGCGCCCGGCGGCTTGCCGACGACCCCCGTTCTTGTCACGGGCGGGACCGGGCACCTGGGCGCCAATCTCGTGCGGCGATTGCTCCGGGACGGCGTGAGTGTCCGCGTCCTGCTCAGGGACGGGGACAACAACGAAGCGGTCGAAGGCCTCGAAGTCGAGCGCGTCTCCGGCGACATTCGAGACCTGAGGGCGACCAGACGGGCGCTCGAGGGCTGTCAGGGCGTCTACCACTGCGCGGCCAAGGTCTCGACCATCGAAGGTAACCGCGCCCATCGCCGCGAAGTGTACGAATGCAACGTTCTCGGTACCCGCAACGTGCTGCGGGCGGCGCGCGAAACGGACGCCGGGCGGGTCGTGGTGACGGGCTCCTTCAGCGCCGTCGGCTACGACCTGGACGATCCGTCCGCTCCAAGCAACGAAACGATGCAGTTTTATCCGATGGAACGGACCATGCCCTACGAACGCAGCAAGGTACTTGCCGAGCACGAGTGCTGGCGCGCCGCGGCGGCGGGGCAGGACGTTGTCGTCGCGACCTGTTGTGCAATAGTTGGGGGCGCAGACTTCCTTCCCTCGCGATTGGGAAGGACCTTGTGCGACTACACGAGCCGCAAGCTCCATGCTTACGTCGACGGCGGCTTCGAGTTCGTCGCGGCGGAGGACATAGTGCAAGGACACCTGTTGTGCATGGAGCGGGGACGCGCTGGGGAGAAGTACATCTTCAGCACCGAGTACAAGACGATCTCGGAGATGGTGGGTCTGTTCGAAGAGGTGTCGGGCGTTCCGCGACCGCGCCGGCGGATCCCGGCCCGCCTGATGCTTGTCTTTGCTGAGATGGCCAGCTTCTATCTGAGCCGGTTTCACCCGGGCTTCCCGCAGCGCTTCACTCCCGGCGCGATCCGTCTCCTGCGGAAACACCTCCACGCCGACACCCGCAAGGCGAGACGGGAACTGGGTTACCAGCCCAGCAGCATCCGCGCAGCCGTACACGATGCCTACGCGTTCCATTACGACCGGAACGCGATCACGAACCCACAGGCGAAGCCGCCGGAACGGAGAACATGACTGTCGCCCCGATCCACGCCAACGACTCCCCAGTTGACGTCGCCAGGATTGCTTCGCCGAGTCCACCGCCCGGCTTCGAGGAGGCCGGCAGTCTGCGCCAGCAGGCGCGCGCCGCGGGATTGAACCCGGACTACTGGTACGCGGTGGCGGAAGCGAACCAGGTCAAGCCGGGAACGGTCGTCGAAGTCGTTTTCTGGAAGCGATCGATTGCGCTGTTTCGCGGCGAGGACGGCGTCTTTCGGGCGGTCGAGAACCGATGTCTCCATCGGCAGATCAAGCTCTCGCTGGGTGAAGTGGAAGGCTGCAACCTGGTGTGCGCCTACCATGGCTGGGAGTACGACGAGGACGGGAAGGTCGTCGCGATCCCCGACCTCTTCGGGCGCAAGGGTCTCCCGAAGTTCGCGATCAGGAGCTTCCCGGTCAAGGTCCGCTACGGCCTGGTCTGGTTGTTCCCCGGCAACCCGGAGTTGGCGGAGGCTCGCCGGATCCCGGACATTCCAGAACTCGAGGGCGCGGGCCGGTGGGCCTGTGTGCCGCTGAGCTTCACCTGCTCGGCTCACCATTCGATGGTGATCGACAACGTGAGCGACTTCTCCCACGCCTATCTGCACCGCAAGTACCGCCCCTTCACGGGCGCAACCCTCACCCGTTGCGAGACCGTCGGCGACAACGTGCATCTCGCGTACGAGACGAAGGTCGGCCGTGGGCGCATATCCAGACTGTTCGTTGATCACGACCGGGTCGACACGAATCAGATGGAGCTTTGCTTCGAATACCCGTATCAGTGGTCCAACACCGACGACGAGATCAAGCACTGGCTCTTCGTGCTCCCGATCGACGAGCGCACGACGCAGGCGTTCTTCCTGTTCTACTTCAAGTCGCTGAAGATCCCGTTGCTTCCGATCCGCATACCGCGACTTGCCATGAAGATGGTCCTGAAGATCGCGAACCGAACGCTCATCGGTCCGTTGCTTGGCCAGGACCGCGTTGCCGTTGAAGCGGAGCAGGTGGGCTACGAAGGCAACTGGAACGCCCCTCCCATCGAGCTGAACCCGGTGGTGCGGGAGTTCCAGAAGGTGGTCGTGCGCAAGTGGCAGCAGCACTTGACGCCTTCCGAGAACGGCGATGCCCCGGCCTGATGATTCGCGGTGACGCGCTAGCAGTCCCGGAGCTTGGCGGCGGGTGGCCGTTGCTCGGCCATCTGGCGGAGTTTCAGAGGGACCCGGTCTCGACGCTGGAGCGGGGCTGGCGCGACCATGGCGAGATCTTCCGCCTGCGGCTCGGTCCGCGAGACCTGGTCCTCTTCGTCGGACCCGAGGCCCACGACTTCTACTTCGGGGCGTCGGAGGACGAGCTGGATGCGAAGGCGGTCTATCAGTTCACGGTACCGATCTTCGGACGCGGTGTTGCGTACGACGTCGCTCCGGAGATCATGAGCGAGCAGCTCGGGTTTCTGTTTCCGGCCCTGGGGGCGCCCTCGATGCGCCGGTTCGTTCGGCTCATGCTCAGGGAGACGAGCGAGTTCGCCGACAGGCTCGGTGAGGAAGGGGAGATCGACCTGCCTTCGGCGATGAACCAGTTGACGGTCAACATCGCGAGTCACTGCCTTCTTGGAAGAGAAGTGCGGGAGCAGGTCGACGAGGGCTTCGCCGAGGCGTACCACGATCTGCAGAAGGGGATCAACACGCTGGGGTTCTTCCTCCCCAGGTTGCCTACGCCGGGGCACCGAAGTCGGGACCGCGCCCGCCGGCGCGTGGCCGCGCTCTTCGGTGAGATCATGGCGGAGCGCCGGCGGTCCGCATCGGCGACCGAGGACTTCATGCAGACGTTGATGCATGCCCGCTACAAGGACGGCCGAGCGCTGAGTGACGACGAGATCACCGGAATCCTGCTGACGGTGCTGTTCGCGGGCCAGCACACGAGCGCGGTGCTCGCAACCTGGACCGGTCTGGAACTCATGGCGGCGCCCTCGTATGTGGCGCGGCTGCGGGACGAGATACAGGAGGTTTACGGTCAGGCGGAGGAGATGAGCCTCGAGAGCCTGCGACGACAGACGGCGCTGGAGAACGCCGTACGCGAGTGCGAACGGCTGCACCCGCCGTTGATCCTGCTCGTTCGAAAGGTGCTCAAACCTCTTCGTTTCGGGGACTACAGCGTGCCGGCCGGCGCGCTGGCCATGGTGTCGCCGGCGGTTTCCCACCGGCTGTCCCATGTGTTCGAGGATCCGGAGCGGTTTCGTCCGGACCGCTTCGCCGCCCCCGCTCGGGAGGACAAGACCCACCGCTACGCATTGATCGGGTTCGGCGGCGGGAAGCACCTGTGCATGGGAAAGCACTTTGCCTACGCACAGTTGAAGGCGATCTGGACCGTCCTGCTGGATCGCTTCGATTGGTCTCTGGACACCACGGTGCCGCCGCCGAACTACGGTAGCTGGGTGACGGGTCCCGAGGAACCGTGCCGTGTCCGCTACCGCCGCCGCGCGCCAGCAAGTGCTCTTGGATGACCGGCCACCGGCCCCCGCGGTACGACGTGGCGATCGTCGGAGCGGGGCCGGTGGGGAGTGTGTGCGCGCTGGCGCACGCGCGCGGAGGCGCCCGAGTCGCCCTGCTTGAGGCGAACAATGGAGCCCCAAGACGTCTGGCGGGGGAGTGGTTGCATCCGCCGGCCGTGAGGACGCTGCGCGATTTCGGCCTGGAACTGGAATCGGCGCCCCACAGCTCGGCGGGCAAGGGGTTCGTCGTGTTCCCGGAGGACGGCGGGGAGCCCATCATGCTTCCTTACCCGGGAAGCTCACTCGGTTTGTCGTGCGAGCACGCGGTCATCGTGTCGTCCCTGCACGAGGCCGTCGCGAACGAGCCGGGTATCGACTTCATGCCTGGCGCTCGGGTGCGAGAGGTCGAACGCGAACGGCTCACATTCACTCGTAACGGCGCCGTGCTGTCGGTGACGGCGGGTCGGACTGTCGGCGCCGACGGTCGGTCCTCGGTCGTGCGCCGGTCCCTGGGTCTGTCGACAAGCCCGAAGACCTGTTCACTGATGGTTGGGATCCTGTTGGAGGACGTACAGCTTCCGGTGGAGGGCTACGGGCACATGCTGTGCGGCGGTCCGGGCCCGATACTGATGTACCCACTGGGTGGAAACCGCGTCAGGGTGCTTCTCGACGTTCCCCAGGAACGGTGGGCCCGCCCCGACCGCGTAGAGGTCATGGCGAGTTCCTGTGGCGCGCTGTTGCCGGAGGCACTCAGGCCCAGCTTCGTCCAGGCCCTGAGAAGCGGGGAGTACTCCGTTGCGGCCAACGGAGTCAAGCCGCGCATCTCGTACGGACACCCGGGACGAGTGCTTGTCGGCGATGCGGCCGGGCACTACCACCCGTTGACCGGAGTGGGGATGACCCTGGGTTTCGGCGACGCGCTGGCGCTGGCCGAGAGCGATGACTTCAACGAGTTCGCAAGGGGGCGCGTGCAGGCGACGCGTGCTCCGGAGTTGCTCGCGATCGGCGTCTACGAGGCCTTTGCCGACCGCCGGGACGAGGCCGTGGTTCTCAGGCGGGCGGTCTATCGGAGTTGGAGGGACGCGCCGGCGGTCCGCGATCGGACGACGCGTCTGCTTGCCTGTGAGGACACGTCCACGGTCCGTCTGGGGTTTGAATTCGGCTTGATGGTCGCCCGGGCGATCCTCGCGGTGGTCCGGCGCTCGCGTGATGAACGAGCCTGGCCCTGGGCGCGCGAGACGCTGCGTTCGCTCGTCGTTCGTCTCTGGTGGTTGTGGCGCGGCTTTCGGCTCGCGTACAAGGCGAGAAGCGCGGGCGGCAGAGGAGACGAGCGGGCTCGGCGTGTTCTGGCGCGCGCCCTTCTGGTCTCCATGCGATCGCGAACGGATGAAACCAGCTTGTAGCGCCGCCAGGGCTCCGGAAGTCGACGCCGGCCCGGCGTTGAAGAGCGCGGTTGCGCGCCTGGTGGAGCTGCAGAACGGGGATGGCTCATGGGAAGGAGAGATGGTCTGGTGTCCCATGCTGACCGCCCAGTACGTCCTGCTGCACCACATCCTGGAACGACCGCTCGAGCCGGCCCGGCGCCGACGCGTGCTGCGTTCCTTCGAACACACCCGGCTCGAGGGTGGGTGCTGGGGCTTGCATGAACACTCGGAGCCCCACCTGTTCGTCACCGCCCTGGTCTACGTGGCCGCGAGACTGGTTGGCGTCGAGCCGGAGGATCCGCTTGTCGCGCCCGCCCGGCGGTTCCTGCAGGAGGAGGGAGTTCTCGGCATCCCGAGTTGGGGGAAGTTCTGGCTCGCTCTCCTCAATCTCTATGAGTGGCGGGGCCTGAATCCGGTTCTTCCGGAGCTCTGGAGCCTGCCGCGGTGGATGGCGGTCCATCCCTCGAAGTGGTACTGCCACACCCGTCTCATCTACATGGCGATGGCGGTGGTCTACGCACAGCGGTTCCAGGCCCGCCTTACGCCGCTGACCCTGGCGGTGCGGCAGGAGCTGTTCCCTCAGGGCTACGACAACGTCGACTTCTCGGCGGGTCGCAAGTGTCTGCGGGATGCCGACCTCTACGCGAGGCCCACGGTGTGGCTCCGTGCCGCGTACGGCGTTGCGCGGTTGGTCGAGCGGTTTCATGGCCGGCGCCTGCGCAGCCGCTGCGCCGAAGCGATCGTCGAGCGCATCAGATGGGAACTTCGGAGCTCGAGCCATACGAGCATTTCGCCCGTGAGCGGACTCCTCAACATCCTTGCCTTGTGGCTGCGGGATCCGGACGACCCCGACTGCCGCGAGGCGCTGGCCAGGCTGGACGGCTGGATCTGGGAAGACGAGGAGCATGGAACCCGGGTCACCGGGGCGAGAAGCGCTTCGTGGGATACCGGATTCGCTTTGCAGGCGCTGGCGACGGCGCCCGAGTCCGACGGTTCTCGGGACGCGCTTCTTCGGGGCGCCGACTACCTGCGCGGGCAGCAGATCAGAAGCAGTTTCCGGGGGTTTCGCGAGGCGTTCCGGGTCGACCCGAAGGGAGGCTGGTGTTTCGCCGGGGGATGGCATGGCTGGCCGGTATCGGACTGCACAGCGGAGGCGGCGCTCGGCGTCATCGCCGCGCACAGGGAGGAGGCGAGCGCGGCGGAGGTCGGCGACGCGGTCCAGTTCATGCTGCGCGGCCAGAACCGGGACGGCGGTTTCGGCAGCTATGAGACGAGGCGCTCGGTGATTGGTCTCGAATGGCTGAACCCGGCCGAGATGTTCGGCGACTCGATGACCGAGCAATCGTACGTCGAGTGCACGGGATCCTGCCTCGCGGCGCTTGCCGCTTGCCGGCAGCACGTCCCGCAGATCACGGATCGGGAAGTGGCGCGGGCCATCTCGCGGGCTGACGTCTGGCTGCGCCGGGAGCAGCAGCGGGATGGTTCCTGGCGGGGGGTCTGGGGAGTCCAGTTCATCTACGGCACGCTGTTCGGGATCCGGGGTCTGGTCGCCGCCGGCGCCAGCCCCGACGATCCGGCGCTTCGTTCAGCCTGCCGGTGGCTGCTGGATCGCCAGCGGGACGACGGGGGGTGGGGTGAGCACCACAGCGGTTGCCTGACCGGTCGCTACGTGGCGCACGAGGAGAGCCAGGTGATCCAGACGGCGTGGGCGTTGATCGCGCTCCTGGAGGCCGCGGATTCGGACTGGGTTGCGATCTCGCGGGGCGTCCGGTTCCTGGTCGAGTCCCAGGAGGCGAGCGGAGCATGGCCCAAGCAGGACATGGTTGGGGTCTTCTTCCGCACGGCGCTGTTGGACTACGTCCTGTATCGACAGTACTTCCCCTTGCACGCGCTCGGCCTCTACGAGCAGAAGCGACGCCGGCGGCCCGGGTGACCGTCGCCGCGATCAGTTCTCTTCGGCTCTCTCTTCCAGGCGGCTCTCCAGTTCCGCGAGCCGCTCCTTCAGGCTTTCGAGACGGTCTTCCAGCGCCTTCATGTCGGGGCGGCGCTCGTGGAGGAAGCGCTGCAGGTGTTCGTGGCGTTCCTTCCACTCGTCGCCGTCGAAGTACTCCTGGATCTTCTCGTGCATGTTCTCCGGGCTCACGAACACGTCGATCTCCCCGTCGCCGTCCAGATCTTCGCTACCGCGCAGGAAGGAGAAGTAGTTCGCCTGGAGGTCGGGTCGCGGCCGTTCGTCGAGGGTCGTGCTGACCGTCTCGACCTTGCCGTCGCGCCAGATCTCGAGATCGGCCGAATCGCCGGCTTCGGCCTTCCGAACCATGGTCGTCAGCTTCCGGGAACTTGCTACGTCTTCACCGTCGAAGCGGGTGATGATGTCGCCGACCTGGACGCCGCCACGGGCCGCCGGGCTGTCGTCGACGACGTTCGAGACCAGGACTCCGCTGCCCTCGGGCACACCGAAGTGGGCCCGCAGCGGCTCGTTCAGAGTGACGAGTTCGACGCCGAGGTAGGCGCCGCTCCAGTGAAGGGCGAGTGTCGGCCGGACTCGGCCAGCCGCGAAGTCGCCGAGGCGATGCGCCGCGAGCACCCGGGCCTTGTCCTGTGCGTCCTGTGCCGAGGCGGCGAGCTTGACCGCCAGAACGCGGGCCTCCTCCGCATCCTCCAAGACCTCGACCTGACCGTCTCCGAGCACCATGACGCGGACGGATCGCCTCTCCTCTTCGGCTTCCTGCGCGAAGGCTGAGGGGGCGAGGCCCAAGGCAAGCATCCCTGCCAGGACCGTCGTGAGGGTTCGTCGGCAGCCGATGCCCGGTGAGAGATGGGGAACGAACGAACTTGTAGTGGTCATCACGGGGGTGCTCCTATTGAACTGTCCGGCTTCCCGCAGCCGCGTAGCGAAGGGGAAGCGGTTCGACGTCGCGAAGGTCGAAGAGGACCTCGGTCCGAGGATCGATCGATACGGGGACGAAGGGCTGAGTGTCGTTGGCAAGGCGGCGCAGGGATTCGAGTTCACGAATCAGTTGCTGGTGTTCCAGTTTCATCTGCTCAAGGCTCTCCGCGGTGATCGGCGCTGATTCCGGCGCGGACTGCCGTGCCCACCAGGTGCCGGCGGCCGCCGAGAGGACGACGACCGCGACGGCGGCCACCGCCAACCTCAGACGTGGCGCCGGCTGACGCGTCCCGCCCGTTCGCACGCGCCGCAGAACCTCGGCGGTGAAGCCAGCCGAGGCATCGACGCGGGGCAGACGTTTGAGATCGAGTCGATCGCTCATCTCTCTTCTCCGTTCCAGTACTCGCTCAGGTCGTCGCGGAGCAGCTTCTTGCCGCGGTGAACTCTCGACTTGACCGTGCCCTCCCGGCAACCCAGTGTTCCGGCGATCCGTGCGTAGGGCCAGCCTTCGATCTCCCGCAGCACCAGGGGCGCGCGGTAGTGAATGGGCAGGCGACTCAGGGCCCGTGTCACGGCGATGACCGCCTCGGCGCCCAGGGCCGCGCTCTGCGGCGAGGACGTGGTCGCCCGCAGGCGGTGCTCGGCGGCGAGAGACGGCAACAGGCCGCGCCAGCGGGCGGCGCGGCGCTCTTCGCTGCGCAGTTGGTTCGTGGCGATCCGGTACAGGAAGGCCTGGAACTGGCCCCGCTCCCGGTAGCGCCCCGCCGAACGGTAGACGCGCACGAAGGCGTCCTGCGCCAGGTCCTCGGCGCGCTCTCGGCTGCGGGTCATCCGGGTCAGGTAGTTCACGAGGGGGTTTTTGTAGCGGTCGACCAGGTCGGCGAAGGCCTGCTCGTCGCCCTGCTTCACGCGGGCCATCAGGGCTCCGTCGTCCAAGGCGCGGTCCGCCGGGACCGCGCCCGCCGTGGCGGTCATCTGCGCCGCGGTGCTTCGGGGTTTCGTCGGCACCGCCAGCGGATCGAGCCTGAGCACGGCCACCGGCATTTCACTGTTACAACGCGCGAACGCCAGAAGTGTTCCCAAGGAGCGCCCGGTGACGGGCCCTCCTTGGGTTCACGTGCGGCCCGAAACGGGTCGCCCGGGTTCCAGCTAGACTCCGAGCCTTCCCTTGAAGATCAGGAGAACGGAGGAGCCCGAATGACCGTAGCCGAGATGAAGACCACGCCTGAGCCGGAGTTCAAGGTCGACGTTCAGGATCGCGTCGCCCTGCTGACGTTCAACCGTCCCAAGAAGCTGAACGCCCTTTCCAGCGAGATCACCGCCGGCCTCCAGGAAGAAGTGCCGCGGCTCGCGGCCGACCCCGACGTCGGCGTGATCGTCCTCACGGGCGAGGGCCGGGCCTTCTGCGCCGGGGGCGATGTGTCCGGCATGGGGAAGTCGGGCCGCGGCGGCGCGCCGGCGACGCTCGAGGAGCGGATCGACAGTCTGCGGCGAGGCCAGGAGGCGGCCTGGCTCGTTCATTCCGTTCCCAAGGTCACGATCGCGCTGGTCAACGGCTTCGCCATGGGCGCCGGTCTCGGTCTGGCGGCGAGCTGCGATCTGCGGCTGGCCTCGAGCATGGCCAAGTTCGGCACCGCGTACTCGAAGGTCGGCTTCGGCGGCGACTGGGGGACGACCTGGCAGTTGACCCGTCTGGTCGGCCCTGCGATCGCCAAGGAGCTGTTCTTCACGGCCGACATCATCGATGCCGAAGAGGCACGGCGAATCGGTCTGGTCAACCGCGTCTACGACGCGGAGAGCTTCCATGCCGAAGGGATGGAGTTCGCGTCGCGCCTCGCCCACGGACCGCTGGTGAGCTATCGCTGGATGAAGGAGAACGTGAACCTGGCGGTGACGCAGGACTTCCGGTCCATCCTCGATCGGGAGGCGATCTCGCACATCCGTTGCGGCGAGACGGACGATCACCGCGAAGGTGTTGCGGCCTTCATGGAGAAACGGGCGCCGCAGTTCGCGGGGCGATGACGCGAAAGCGCCCGAAGCTCGTCGAGCTTCGGGCGCTTGAGTCGGCTTGGTCCAGGAAGTCGAAGGCCGTCGGTCAACGACTCGGGCTCGCCGCTTCGCGGCGTCGCCTGGATGCCGGCCGGAAGGCCGGCGCACCCAGTCTCTTAGAACGAGAAGCCGATCCCGGCCACGAAGTCGACGGGCTGTTCCGGCAGGGCGTCGCTGTCGAGAGCGTCGATGTAGCTGACGAACGCGGACCACGCGCCGCCCGAGAGGCCGAAGGTGACGTTGCCGTCGTACATGCCGCCGGAAAGGCCGTCGTATGCGGCGGCGAAGTCGTCGCCGGCGTAGCCGGCCGAAACGTCAATGCTCCAGGCCAGGGCGTCGCTCACATCGCCGCCGAACGAAACGCCGACGTTCGCGTAGAAGTCCTTGACCTCGTCGATGTCGTAGTAGAGCGAAACGCTGGGCGACGCGGTGATGTCCCAGCCGACGGTCAGGTAGACCTCACGGGTGCCGTCGAAGGGCGTGTTCGGAAAGAGGTACTCGATGAAGCCGACCTCCGCCGAGACGGCGTCCGAGCCGAACCCGTAGGAGGCCGTGAGATCGATCTCGTTGAACTCGCCGCTCATGTCGTTCGCGTCGTCGATGTCGAGGTTGCCCCAGACGTTGATCGCGAAGCCGCTGTCGTTCGAGGCGGTAACGGAAGGCTGCCACACGGCGCCGTCGGTGAAGGCGATTCCGCGCCAGACGTAGGCCGACGCGAAGTCGAGGGCGTATTCAGCATCGGCCGAGGCCGGGGCGGCGGCCAGGCCGGGAAGAGCGAGTAGAACGAAGACTGCGGATTTCCGGATCATGAAAGACCTCCTTTAGGGCATGGTTGCCGGTAGCGCGTGGAGATAGCAACACGGGTGCCAACGGCAGCCGGCACCGACAGGTCGGCCATCAAACCCTTGCGAGGCAAGGCCTTCGGCTCCGTCGCGCCGCGGTCGCTTCCGATCGGGAATCGTGCCGACGCCATACAATTTTGTCGTAACCTAGGGGTGGGACAGACAAAGGTGGTCGGCGGCTCTAGCCGGCGTAGCGGTTCGGGTCGATGCCGTACTTCTTGATCTTGTAGCCGGTGATCCGCGGCGTGGTGCGCAGCTTGCGTGACGCCTCGGCGATGTTTCCGCGGGCGCTCTTCAGGGCGTCGCGCAACAGGTCGCGCTCGTAGTTCTCGACCAGATAGCGGAAGCTCCCCGGCGGCTCGGTGCCGGAACTCTCCGCGGTCTGAAGGGTCGGCGGCAGGTGGTGGGGATGGATCACGTCGTTTCTCGCCACCAGGACGGCGCGTTCGATGCAGCTCTCGAGCTCCCGGACGTTGCCGGGCCAGTGGTAGCTCATCAGCATGTCGATCACGGCGCTCGAGAGACGGCGGACGTTGGCGCCATTGGCGCGCGCGTAGCGCTCCAGGAAGAAGTCGGCCAACTGGACGATGTCCGACTTGCGCTTGCGCAGCGGTGGGACGTGGATGGGGAACACGTTCAGGCGGTAGAACAGATCCTCCCGGAACTCGCCCAAAGCGGTCATGTCGGACAGGTCCTTGTTCGTGGCGGCGATGATCCTCACGTCCGCCTTCAGGGTGCGGCTGCCGCCGACTCGTTCGAACTCCCGCTCCTGGAGCACCCGCAGCATCTTGATCTGGATCAGCAGGGGCACGTCGCCGACTTCGTCCAGGAAGATAGTGCCCGTGTGGGCGAGTTCGAAGCGGCCCTTGCGTTGGTGGATCGCGCCGGTGAAGGCGCCGCGCTCGTGGCCGAACAGCTCGCTTTCGATCACGCTCTCGGGCAACGCGGCGCAGTGGACTTTGACGAACGGCTTCGTGGCGCGAGCGCTGTTGTAGTGGATCGCCTGCGCCACGAGCTCCTTGCCGGTGCCTGTTTCCCCGGTGATCAGGACGCTCGTGTTGCTGCCGGAGACGGTGGCGATCTGGTCGTACACCTCCTGCATCTCGTGCGAGTTGCCGACGATGTTGTTGGGACGGAAACGGTCGCGGAGTTGGGCGCGCAGGCGTTCGTTCTCCTCTTCGAGCTGCTCCTTCTCCTCCTCGGCGGTGCGGCGCAGCTTGACCGCCTGGGCGATCAGGGAGCCGGCGATCAGGAGCACGCGGACGTCTCCGTTCAGATCGTGGTCCGGGTCGTAGGCCCGGTCGACGCTGAGGGCGCCGTAGGTCTCGTTGCCCGTGCGAATCGGTACGCAGAGGAAGGAGACCTCAGCGCTCTTGCCACGCTGGGTGCGGTCGAGGAACGTCTCGGACTCGATCGTCTTCGGGATGACTTCCGGCTCGCCGGTCTCGATCACCTTGCCGGTGACGCCCTCGCCCAGGCGATAGCGGACCTGGGAGGTCTGCTGGCCGGTCAAGCCGTGCGCGACCTCGATGTGGATGTCGCCGGTCTTCCGGTTGAGCAGCGTGATCGTGCCGTGCTTCAGGTTCAGGTGCTCCGCCAGCGTGGAGAGCGCGGGCTGGGTCACGTCGCGTAGTTCAAGGCTCTCACCGAGCGTCTGGCTCAGGCGGTAGAGGAGCTCCAGTTCCCTGGGTTCGCGCGAGTTCACAGCACTCCAGCCAATCGCTGCTGCAGTCGGGACGCGGCTCGCCCGTGCCGGAACCCGGATCCGAGGGGGTACGGTGCCAACCTCGGAATCGCGGCCGACCTCTCCCTCCTTTGGCGGCGAAACGTTCGTTGCCTTCTCCGCGGATCCTGTCACAGCCTGGGTTGGGTCGCCCATGGAACTGCCATAGAGCAAGAAACGGGCCGAGACCGGCGCGGTGCACCGCTCCCTGCCGCGATAGCTTCGCGTACGGTGTCATGAGCGATCGACCCTCCAAGTCCTCGGGCGGCGCACGGCGACCGGCCGAGTTCGCCGACGGCCAGGGGCTGGAACCGCTTGAGGCGCTCGATCTGGGCACCGTCGGATCCTTCTCCGATCTGCTCGCGGCGATGAAGTCGACCTCGTTCGGGGGCCGTCAGCTTGGCGAGGCGGCGGACGTGCTCCATGACATGGCTGTGGATCCGGACTGCCTGGTGGTCGGCACGTTCACCGGCGCGTTAACCGCTGCCAAGCAGGGCCTCGTCCTCTGCGACATGATCGACCACGGATTGCTCGACGCGATCGTCTGCACCGGAGCCCTCATGGTCCACGGCTTCGTCGAGTCCGCCGGGATGGTCCACTTCAAGGTTCCGGCGGGCGACGTCGGGCTGGACGACCGCTCCGCGTACTACGCCGGTTTCGACCGCATCTACGACACGCTGGAACTGGAGAGCAACCTGGACCGGGTGGAGCTCATCGTCCACTCCATCCTGGAGCGGTGGCCGGAGGGCGAGGTCGCATGCTCGCGCACCCTGAACGAAGCGTTCGGAGAGTGGCTGAGCGAAGGCGCGGGTTCGGACGCTGGGGCGGAGCCGGACCGGAACCAGCCGGTGCGTGGGGTGCTCTCCTCCGCCTGGCGCGGTGGCGTCCCGGTCTACGTGCCGGCGTTCACGGACTCGGAGATCGGTCTCGACTTCGCGCTCTTCAACCGGGGGCGCCGCCGGCGGGGGCTGGCACCGGTTCGCTTCGATCCCTTCCTCGACCTGGAGCACTACACGGACCTCGTCGCCGGTGCGAAACGGCTCGGGATCTTCACGATCGGCGGCGGCGTGCCGCGGAACTGGGCGCAGCAGGTGGCTCCGTATCTCGAAGCGGCGGCGCGCCGGGATGGCGAAGAAGCCGATCCCCAGCGGTTCCGCTACGGCGTACGCATCTGCCCGGAACCGGAGCACTGGGGCGGCCTGTCGGGCTGCGGCTATAGCGAGGGCGTGTCCTGGGGCAAGTTCGTGCCCGCCTCCGAAGGCGGCCGGTTCGCGGAAGTTCCCGCCGATGCCACCTTGGTGTGGCCGCTGCTCGTCGCCGGCGTGCTGGAGCGGATGGGCTTGCGCTAGCGCCGCTGGAGCTTGACGGCGGTCCCCACGGCTAGTAACTCCGCGGCGCCGCTGGTGATCACCGATGTCGTGAAGCGCACGGCGACGACGGCGTCGGCGCCCAGGCTCTCCGCCTCCGCGACCATGCGGTCGAGCGCCTGCTCGCGGCTCTCGGCGACCATCTTCGTGTACTCGGTGACCTCGCCGCCGACCAGGTTGCGGAGCGCGGCCGTGATGTCCCTGCCGACGTGACGGGCGCGAATCGTGTTGCCGCGAACCAGCCCCAGCGTCTGCGTGATGTCGTGTCCGGCGATCGTCTCGGTGGTTGCAATCAGCATTCAGGGGCCCTCATCGCTGTACGTCCTTGTACTTGTCCGTCTTCCGGGCGATCAGCTGCTGCCGGAGCACCGACAGCAGCAGCAGCGCCAGGCCGCCGTAGAGCGCGCCGACGCCCAGCTTGATGTAGAGGGGCGCTCCGTCGTCGACGGCGAGGGCGTAGATCGCGACGCCGCCCAGAGCGAGCACACCGCCGACGAAGAGCAGCCAGCCGAGGCCGCGGGTGATTCCAACCGTGGTGTCCGCCACGTCTGCCTCCTGTGTGTTGCTTTCAGACCGGCTGCTGCGCCGGCACCTCGAGTCCGGTCTGGCAGGCCACCCCGGTGCCGCCCAGGCCGCAGTAGCCGCCGGGGTTCTTTGCCAGGTACTGCTGGTGGTAGTCCTCGGCGAAGTAGAACTCCGGAGCGTCGAGGATCTCGGTCGTGATCGGGCCGTAGCCGGCGGCGACCAACCGCTGCTGGTAGGCCGCGAGAGACTCTCTGGCGGCGCGGCGCTGGGCCTTCGAACAGGCGTAGATGCCGGAGCGGTACTGGGTGCCGACGTCGTTCCCCAGGCGCATGCCCTGGGTGGGGTCGTGGCTTTCCCAGAAGATGCGGAGCAGGTCGTCGTAGGAGATGCGTTCGGGGTCGAAGACGACCTGGACCACCTCGTTGTGTCCGGTCAGCCCGCTGCAGACCTCCTGGTAGGTCGGGTTCGGAGTGGCGCCCGCGGCGTAGCCGACCGCGGTCGTGATGACCCCGGGGGCCTCCCAGAACTTCCGCTCGGCGCCCCAGAAGCAGCCGAGGCCGAACATCGCCAGCTCGCTCCCTTCCGGGTAGGGCGGCGCGATCGGTGCGTCGAGGACGTAGTGGCGCGGAGCGACCGGCATTGTCTCGGCGCGGCCGGGAAGCGCCTCGCCGGGCTCCGGCATGCGGGCCTTGTTGAAGAACCAGCTCATGGAACGGATTGTAACGCCGGTCCGCTGACCGCCTGGCGGTGGCGCTCGATCGCACTCTCGATCCGTTCGACGATCTCCGGGTGTTCGCCGGCGATGTCGAACCGTTCTCCCAGGTCGGTGCTGAGGTCGAACAGCAGCGGGGGATCGTGGACCTGCTCGTTGTCGAAGCCGCGCCAGGCGAGTTCCCCTTCCCCGCCCATGGACTCCCAGGACTCGAGCACGAGCTTGTGGTCGCCGACCCTGTAGGCCCACAGCCGGCCGCGGGTGCCGTAGTAGGACCACTCGTTCCGCGGGCTGGGCTCGCCGCGAAGCAGGGTGCCGGAGAGGTCGATCGAGTCGAGGTCGCGGTCCGGCGGTTCGGCGCCGGTGATGGCGGCGAGGGTCGCCATCAGGTCGACCTGGACGCCGATGCCGTCGATGGTCGCGGGCTGGACCGTGCCCGGCCACCAGAAGACGCCGGGGACCCGGAAGCCGCCTTCCCAGGCGGTGTGCTTGCCGTCCCGGAACGGGCCCGGCGAACCGCCCAGGTCGTAGTAGGTGAGCCAGGGCCCGTTGTCGCTCGAGAACACGACCAGGGTGTCCTCGGCGACTCCGCCTTCCTCCACTGCGGCGACGACTTCACCGACGGACCAGTCGAGTTCCTCGATCACGTCGCCGTAGAGCCCCGCCTTGCTGTGGCCCTCGAACTCGGGCGAACGGAAGATCGGCACATGCGGCATCGTGTGGCTGAGGTAGAGAAAGAACGGCGAACCGGCCTCGATCTGCCCCCTCAGCCAGGCCACGGACTCCTCCGTGTAGCGCCGGGTCAGGGTCGGCTGGTGGGTCGGCGTTTCGATGGCTTCCTTCTGCCGGAACAGCGAGAAGACGAAGTCCTCGCTGCTCGCGTTCTTGATCCCTTCGTAGGTGTGAGGAACCTCCGGCCTCCGCCCGCCGTCGTTGAACTCCTCCACGCCGTAGAAGTAGTCGAAGCCCGCGTCGTTGGGGTGGACGCCTCCGGCCTCGAAACGGCCCGACATGCCCCACTTGCCGATGTAGGCGGTCGCGTAGCCCGCGGCCTGGAACATGTCGCCCAGCGTCGTCTCGTCGGCCGGCAGGTTGGACCAGCGATTCAACTCGCCTCCCTGGATGCGGATCGGCATACGGCCGGTGGCGAGCGCGATGCGGCTCGGGTTGCACAGCGGGCTCGAGGCGTAGAACGAGGTCCAGCGCTGGCCTTCTACTGCCAGCAGGTCGATGTGGGGTGTGCGAATGAGCGGGTGGCCGTGGGAGGACAGGTCGCCGTAGCCCATGTCGTCGGTGAGGATGAGGACGACGTTGGGGGGCGCGGGCGAAGCGGGTCCACCTGACTCCGCGTCCGGCCCGCACGCGCCGCACATGAGGAGCAACAGGGTTGCGGCGGCAGCGGTTCGGCGTCGCTTTCCGGTCACTGTCTGGAGAGTAGCGAAGTCGAGAACTCCCCAGCCGGCGGGCTGGTAGCGTTCAGGGGCGTTGCAGCCAAGGGGAAGGCCAGGATGAGCAGAGGGGTGCGGGGCATTCACGAGTTCTTCGCCGCCGACCCGGAGCAGGCGGACTGGAAGGTCTGGGGCCGACAGCCCGATCCCCGCACGCGGCGGGGATTCCTCCAGGGCCTCGGCGCGATGACTGCCCTGGTCGGCGCGAAGATCGTCTTCTCCGACGTCATGCCGGCCGGCCTGATTCCGGCGGCGTACGCGAATCAGGCCGAGCCGTTCACCATCGAAGGCAAGGAAGGCCTGACCGTGCTGAACGACCGGCCGCTCTGCGCCGAAACGCCGGCGCATCTGCTGAACGACGACATTACGCCCGCGAGCCGGCTGTTCGTCCGCAACAACAGCCTTCCGCCGGAGGACGTGGACGCGCGGAACTGGGCCTTGACGGTCGACGGCGAGTCCGCGGCCGGCGCGAAGACGTACACGCTCGCCGATCTGAAGCAGCGCTTCGAGAACACGAGCCGCCAACTCGTCATGGAGTGCGGCGGCAACGGTCGCTCGGAGTACGACCCGCCGGCGTCCGGCAACCAGTGGACGGTGGGCGCCGTGGGGTGTCCACGCTGGGACGGCATCCGTTTACGGGACGTCCTGAAGGATTGCGGTTACCGCGACGACGCGGTGTACGTGGCCTACTACGGCGCCGACACGACGGCAGGCGGCGAGGGCGTCCCGATCTCGCGGGGCGTGCCGATCGCCAAGGCTCTCGAAGCCGAGTCGATGATCGCCTGGGGCATGAACGGTGAGCCGCTCCACCCGATGAACGGCCATCCGCTGCGCCTCGTGTTCGGCGGCTGGCCGGGCTCCACTTCGGGCAAATGGCTGCGGCGGATCATGGTTCGCAACGTCGTCCACGACGGACCGAAGATGACCGGCATGTCCTACAAGGTGCCGCGTGAACCGGTCGCGCCGGGTACCGAAGTCGATCCCGAGGACATGCGCATCATCGAGGCGATGCCGGTCAAGTCGCTGATCACCTACCCGCAGAGCGGGTTCCAGCACCCGGTGGGTGAGGCGCTGCCGCTCCACGGCCACGCCTGGACGGGCGACAACCAGGTCGAGAGACTGGACGTCTCGATCGACTTCGGCCGCACCTGGACGCGGGCCGGCCTGCAGCCGCCGGCGAACCGCCTCGCCTGGCAGAACTGGGACCTCGACCTGGACTTCCCGGAGGCCGGCTACTACGAGGTCTGGGCGCGGGCCGCCGACGCGAACGGCGACGTGCAGCCGGTGGTCCTGCCCGGCTGGAATCCCCGCGGCTACCTGAACAACGCCTGCCACCGGATCGCGGTCTATGTGGCTTAGGGGTTGGTTCGGCATCACTGCGCTGCGTGCTGCGGCAGCGGCGGCGCAGGAGCCGCCGACCGATCCGGAAAGCGGCCTGATCAAGGACGCCTCCGGCGTCTGGCAAACAACCCGCGACCACTGCACCGAATGCCACTCGGCGACGCTCCTGCAGCAGAACCGCACCAGCCGCGCCGGCTGGGTCCGCACGATTCGCCGTATGGAGAAGGACGAAGGACTCGAGCCGCTGGGCGACCTGGAGGAGCCGATCCTCGACTACCTGGCCGCCCACTACGGTGTGCAGGTCAAACCGACCGAATTGCGGCGGAGGCGTGCGCCGCTGCGACAACCCCCGGTCGCTGACGGGGAGTAAGTAGCGCGTGCCGGAGGCCCTCGATCGGCGGGTGCAGGCGCTCGAGGCGCAAGTCCGCGAGCTGCGGGAGGAGGTCGCCGCACTCCGAGGCAAGGGGGAAGGCGCGCAAGCTGCGGCGCCGTCCAGCCCGGACGCGCCCGAGTCCCCGCCGGCTTCGGTCGAGCCGCGCCCTCAGCCCGTCGCGACCGCCACGGCGGGCCGCAAACCCAGGCGCGCCGCCTGGCGCGACGTCGACTTCGAGTCGCTGATCGGCGGCCGCTGGCTGAACCGGATCGGCATCCTCACGCTGCTGATCGCAGCCGCCTTCTTCCTGCGCTACGCGTTCGAGAACGAGTGGATCGGGCCGACGGGGCGCGTCCTGATCGGGCTCGTCGGCGGCCTGGCAGTCGCCGGCTACGGCGAGTGGCTCGCCGCACGGAAGATGCGCTACTTCGCCGAGGGGATGTCGGCGCTCGGCGCCGGCATCGTCTATCTCTCGGGCTACGCGGCGTGGGACCTCTACGCCCTCGTGCCGCAGCCGGCGGCGTTCGCCTTCCTCGCCCTCGTCACCGCGGCGGTCATCGGCCTGTCGGTACGGCGCGACTCGCAGCGGCTGGCGGCCCTGGCCCTCGTCGGCGGCTTCTTGACGCCGGCGCTGCTCAGCACCGGCACGGACGCCCAGGTCGTCCTCTTCAGCTACCTCGCCCTGCTCAGCGCCAGCCTGCTCGCGCTGGCCCTGTTGCGCGGTTTCCGCGTCCTGGCGCCGGCCGCCCTGGTCGCGACGGCTGTCTACTTCATCGCCTGGTACGTCCAGTTCTACGAGGGCGAGCGGCTCCTCTCGACCGCTCTCTTCGGCACGCTCTTCCACGCCATCTACTTTGCCCTGCCTCTGGCCCGGGTGCGTCAGGCCCGGCGGCTGCGCCCGACCGAGCTTGGCGTGCTGGTTCTGGCGCTCGGTTTCTTCGTTCTGCTGCTGCAACAGCTCCTCTACGAGGAACACCGGTGGTGGCTGACCGGCGCCGTCCTGGCCCTGGCCGCGGTTCACCTGGCCGTGTCCCGCGCGCTCGGGAGCTGGAGTGCCGGGGAAGAGCGGCGGAGCCGGCAACTCCAGGACCTCTTCGCCGTCCTCGCCGCGCTGCTGGCCACGATCGCCTTCCCGATCCGGCTCGAGGGCGACTGGATCACCCTGGCGTGGACCGGGGAGGCTGTCGCACTGGCGATTGCCGGAACGCGTCTGCCGTCGATCTGGATGCGTGTCTTCTCCGTCGCACTCTTCGGTGTCGTCCTGCTGATGGCGCCGGCCGCCTTCGGTGGAGAGCGCGACCTCCTGTTCGTCAACCTGCGCTTCCTGACGCTCACCGGGGTCGCGGCCGGTCTCGCCGTCGCCGCCGTCTACGTGCGCGGCCGGCTGAAGACGAAGGTGCGGATCGAGGCCCCCGTCTGGGCCGTGGCGCTCGTCGTCGCCAACGTCGTCGCGCTCGTCGCCGTGTCGACCGAGTCGTGGGATCTCGTCCAGGCGTTGGACGTCGACCTCGACCTCGATCTGGCGGCCCAGGTCGTCCTGTCGGCCGTGTGGCTCCTGTGGGCAGCCGCCCTGATCGCCGCCGGCATCCGCCGCAACGCCGCCGGCCTGCGCTGGCAGGGTCTGGCGCTGCTGCTCGTCGTCGTCGGCAAGACCTTCCTAATCGACCTCTCGTTCCTGGAGCAGGGCTACCGGATCCTGGCCTTCCTGATCGTCGGGGCGCTGCTGGTGGCGGTGTCGTTCCTGTACCAGCGAAGTCGCCGCGGGGGTTCGGAGGCGGAGGAGTAGGTCTTAGGGCCTCACATTCCGCGCTGCCTCCAGATCACCGAAGTCCGTACCGAGCAGACGGTCCGCCAGGCGGAAGGCCCGCGCGGCCTGGGGAGCCGAGGGTGGGCCGGGCTCGTTGCGCTCAGCATTGAGCGTGAAGCGGAGGAACCCACCAATCGGCCCGGGCCCGAACAGGAGAGTGGCTTCGGGCTCTTCGCCGCCGGCCGCTTCGCGGTAGTCATCGCCGTCGCGGACCAGATCGAACGTGCCGGTGTCGGTGAGCGTCCGTTCCGTCGTCCTGCCACCGCCGCAGACGCGGTTGGCGTCGGTGGCCTCGACGACGGCGCGTTCGAGGAGTTCCGGCCGGTAGTCGAGCCGCTCGCCTTCCGCGATGGCCAGGCAGAGGAGGATGAGCGGGAAGTCGCCGAGCGCTCCGGCGAGAGTGCTCACTCCAGCGCCGAGTCGCGGGTTGAGTTCCGTGGGCAGGAAGCCCTCCTCGGCCAGGATGCCGTCGATGCTGAACGACCCGCGGAAACCGACCTGTTCGCGCAGCGCGGCGCCGACGCGGCGGGCGAGTTCGCGCATCGTCTCGCGATCGTCCGGCTTCGGATCGAACCAGGTGGAGCATCCGGCGTAGAAGATGCGGTCGCCCGTCGCCGGGCGGAGGACCAGCATCTCGACGGGTCGGAAGGCGACGACGGCGTCCGGAAACACGACACCGTGGATGCTCGCGGGAATTCCCTCCAGGAAGGGCATGACGCGAACGCGGTCCGCGATTCTGGCCAGGTCCGTCGCGGCCTGCCGTCCGTCGGCGTCGGGTCGGACCCAACGCAAGGCGACGGCGCCGGCATTGGCACCTTCGCGGGCGTCCGGCGCCCAGACGGTGCCGGCGCCGCGATCCAGCGCCGTCGCGGCGGTCCGGAGCGCCCCGTACTCGGCGGGAACGACCTGAGACGGCGCGCGCGGCACGCCGACCGCGTCCCAGAAGGCGTCGATGACGACCTTGTCTTCGATCGCGGTCCACGCCGAGGGTCGTGCGGCGTAGGCCGCTCGGCCGGCGACCGGCCGGGGTTCGGCGAGCGGGTCCGTGTGCAGGGTCCGCGCCGTCCCTTCGGTATCCCAGGCGTCGACGGCGTCCCGCACCGCTGAAGGAAGGTCGGCCAGGGCGCGCTGGACATTGCGGTTGTGCTCCAGCGGATCCGTGCCGCGAACGTCGAGCACGCGTAGCTCCGCATCGTCCCGCGGCGCCAGCGGTCCGGTCCCCCGGCTACCGGCGACCACGAAGGGCCGCGCCGCGCCGAGTCCACGGAGTTCGAGGGCCACGTTGCCGAGCCCGACCGCGATGTTGCCGGGCAGCACGAACCTGCGGCCCTCGAAGACCGGCCGCAGCAGTGCCCTGTAGTACGCCCTCGCTTCTTCCAGAAGCGGTGAAGTCGGAATGTCGCTCACGAGGATGCCCTACGGCTGCGGAGCCGACGCGCCGACATCCTCCCGCCAGCGTTCGAGTGCCGCCATCATCTCCTCGACCCGCTGTGGCTCGTCGGCCGCGAGGTCCTTCGTCTCACCGAGATCAGCCTCCAGGTCGAAGAGCATGGGCACCGGATCGGTGACTTCCTCGCCTTCCGCCGCGGCAGCTTGCTGTGTCCTGCGGTCGATGACGAGCTTGTAGCGGCCGTCCCGCACGGCGGCGCCGCGCCAGAACTGGCCGGCGCTGCTCCAGAACAATTGGCGGGGCGGCGCGTTCTGGCCGTGGAAGAGAACCGGGCCGATATCCACGCCGTCGAACGGCAGGTCGGGATGCGCGGCGCCGCCGGCCATGGCGAGGACCGTCGGCATCACGTCAAGCGTGGAGGTGATCGCGGCGGACGTCGACCGGGCGGCGATCCGACCCGGCATCGACGCGATCGAGGGCACGCGGTGGCCGCCCTCCCAGTAGCTGGCCTTGTGGCCGCGCAGCGGTCCGTTGGAACCCAACCGGGTGGCGCCGTTGTCGGAGAAGAACCAGACCAGCGTGTTCTCGGACAGGCCCTGTTCCTCCAGGGCATCGAGGACGCGGCCGATACTTGCGTCCATCGACTCGACCATTTCGCGGTAGGCGCGCCTGCGGTCGGTCACCGCGCCTACACCCGGAAACGTGTCGTCGCCGGCGTAACGCTCAGCCGGGTCGCCCGGACCCTGGTACGGGTAGTGCGGGGCGTGGTGCGCGAGATAGAGGAAGAACGGCTCGTCCTGGTGGTCCGCGATGAACCGCTCGGCGTGGTCGCCGATCAGGTCGGTGAGGTAGCCGTCCTCGGCCTCGAGTGTCTCGCCGTTCCACCAGTCGGGGCGACCCATGCGGTCGACGTGGGACTGGTAGTCGATGTTGCCGCTGACGAAGCCGCGGAACTCGTCGAAGCCGTGCAGAGGCGGCTTGAACTGCGGGAGGTAGCCGAGGTGCCACTTGCCGAACACGGCGCTTGTGTAGCCGAGCTGTTGAAAGGCCTCGGCGATCGTGTGCGCCTCGCTGTCGATGCCCTGGTGGTAGAGCGGACTGTCCGAGTTGGCGAGCAGGACGGCGGGAACGCCCGCCCGGTGCTGGTACCGGCCCGTGACCAGGCCAGCGCGGGTCGGCGAGCACACCGCGCCGCTGGTGTGGAAGTCGGTCAGCAGCATGCCAGCGGCGGCCAGGCGATCCAGGTTCGGCGTCTCGATCCAGCCGTCGTACGGGCTGATGTCGCCGTAGCCGAGGTCGTCCGCCATGATGAGGACGATGTTCGGCGGTCGACCGTCCTCGCTGCGCGCGGCCGAGTCGACTTCGCCTGGCGGCGCGGAGCAGCCGACCGCGGCGGCGGCCACGGCGCAGGCCAGTGCGGCGGCTCGGGTGCCGTGGTTCGCCTTCATCGCCGGTAGTCCTCGTCGCCGTCTCCGCATCCCGGATCGTATACTTGGCGTCCGGCTCTCATGCGCAAGACGCTCATGGCACAGGGCTAACCAGCGTGCGCGAACAGACGCTCTACCCGCCGGTCAAGGCGTTCCTCGAGGGACAGGGCTACACCGTCAAGGGAGAGGTCAACGGTTGCGACCTCGTCGCGGTCCGGGGCGAGGAGCCGACCCTGATCGTCGAGCTGAAGACGAGTTTCTCCCTGCCCCTGGTGTTCCAGGGAATCGCGCGGCAGGCTCTCTCCGACCACGTCTACCTCGCCGTTCCGCCGTTCTCGGGCCGAACGACCCGCAAGAAGAATGCCCTTGGGCTGTGCCGCCGCCTCGGGCTCGGTCTGCTGACGGTGAGGCTCGAGCCGACGTCCTTCGTGGAGGCGCTGGCCGACCCGGCGCCGTACCGGCCGCGCCGGCGGAAGCACGCGATCGGACGGTTGCTGCGGGAGTTTCAGCGGCGGGTGGGCGATCCGAACCAGGGTGGCTCGACCGGCCGCCCGATCATGACCGCCTACCGGCAGGACGCCCTGCGCTGCGCCGTCCATCTCCGTCTGCACGGTCCGACGAAGGCTGCCGTCGCCGCCAGGGGAACGGGAGTCGCCCGGGCCAGGGCGATCATGTACGCGGACCACTACGGCTGGTTCGAACGCGCCGCCGATACACCTCCCGGGGTCTACGGGTTGACGCCGAATGGCCATGCGGCGCTCAAGCAGTACGCCGACGCGGTGGCGGCGCTGGAGCGGAGCGACAGTAGCCTAGGAGTGTGACCCGCGAACCGACGACCGGCGGCCTGTTCGAAGATGCCGCGGAACCGGGCTCCGGCGCCAACGCACCGCTCGCCGAACGGATGCGGCCGGCCACGTTCGACGAGTTCGTCGGCCAGCAGCACATCCTCGGTGAGGACAAGGTGCTGCGGCGGTCGATCGAGGCGGACCGGGTGCCGTCGCTCCTGTTCTGGGGTCCGCCCGGCTCCGGCAAGACGACCCTGGCGCGGCTGATCGCGACGACGACCCAGGCGCACTTCGAGCCGGTGAGCGCCGTCTCGGCCGGGGTCGCCGACCTGCGCCGGGCGGTCAAGGGAGCGCAGGACCTCCGATCCCTCTACGGCCGGCCGACGATCCTCTTCGTCGACGAGATCCACCGCTTCAACAAAGCTCAGCAGGACGTGATCCTGCCCCACGTCGAGGACGGCACGATTACCTTCATCGGCGCGACGACGGAGAACCCGTCCTTCGAGGTCAACGCGCCGCTGCTGTCGCGGTGCCGGGTGTTCACGCTGCACGCTTTGGACGAACAGGCGATGACCGGGATCGTCGAGCGCGCCCTGTCGGACGAGGACCGCGGCCTGGGCCTGCTGGCCCCGGAACTGGAACCGGACGCGGTGGCGCATCTCGTCAACATCGCGAACGGCGACGCCCGGGTGGCGCTGAACGCCCTGGAAATGGCGGTCGTCGCCGCCGAGCCGGGAGAGGGCGGCGTGCGGTGCATCGACATGGAGGCCATCTCGGACGCCCTGCAGCGGCGAACACCGCAGTACGACAAGGCCGGCGACAGCCACTACGACACGATCTCGGCCTTCATCAAGTCCGTGCGCGGCTCTTCGCCCGATGGCGCCCTGTACTGGCTGGCCCGGATGCTGGAAGCCGGCGAGGATCCGCTGTTCATCGCCCGCCGACTCGTCATCCTGGCCGCCGAGGACATCGGGCTGGCGAACCCTGGCGCGTTGCCCGTCGCCGTGGCCGCCCAGCAGGCCGTCCACTTCATCGGCCTGCCCGAGGGCCGCATCCCCTTGGCCGAGGCGACGGTCTACCTCGCAACCTCGCCCAAGAGCAACGCCGCCTACGTGGCCCTCGGCCGCGCCATGGCGGACGTGCGCGATGCGCCGCACGAACCCGTGCCGCTGCACCTACGCAACGCGGTCACGGGCCTCATGCGCGGCATGGGCTACGGCAAGGACTACAAGTACAGCCACGATTTCGAAGGCAACTTCGAGCAGCAGGAGTACCTGCCGCCCGGCCTTTCCGGCCGGCGCTACTACGAGCCCTCCGACCAGGGGTCCGAAGCCGCGATCGCGGAACGTCTCCGCCGCTGGTGGGGCGACGACGAGTAGCCGTAGCTAGCGGATGATCCGGATCCCCGGGTCCGGGGGATAGGGGAACTCGATCCCGCGCGGCGTGACGATCGCTCCGTCGTGAAACGCGATGTACAGGTGCTTGCCGGGACCCCATTCCGGGACCGGCATGTGGACCATGTACTCAAGCGTGAAGCTGTGGAACAGCGGCAGCTTCATGTCGCGCTGCCAGTCGCCGCCGAGGGGTGAGATGCGGGGCGCGTCCATGTCGCGGCGTCCCTGGGCGTGGAGATCGAGGTGGACCTGGGTCTTCGTGGGATCGAGGCTCGGGTCGTACTGGTCCCGGTCGATGTAGAGGAAGCCTGCTTCTTCGATCTTCCCGGCGAGCAGCGCCAGGGTCTCGCCGGCGGTGGGGCCGATCCGGATGTGGGCGCGCAGGATCTTGCGGACCTGGATCGCGTGATCCCAGATCCGCTGGACGCGCGCCGGGGCCTCCGTTTCGCCCTCGCGGAGAACGTAGCCATTGCCGCCCAGGTCGGCGACGAAGTAGCCCTCCCCGGCGCCGTTCAGGATGGTGATCAGGTCGCCACGCTGGAGGACGTACTCGTTGTTGTTGTCCTCGTTGCCGTCCGGATCCCGGACGAAGACGTTGCCGTCCAGCTCCTCGAGCCGGGTGACGCCGGGCTCGATCTTCGCGAACTCCTCGTCCAGGGTCTGCATCGTGAGCATGCCGAAGTAGCCGGCGAGCGCGATCTCACCGACGACGATGCCGGCCAGGAAGTCTCCGATCACGCCCTCCGCCGAGACGATCCTCGACGCATACGTCTTGCCCAGGGCCGCCGCCAGGGTCTCGTAGTCCGTGTGCGAAATGCCGTCAGCCAGAGGGTTCTGCTTCGCGAAGTTGACCGCGATGCGCTCGGGATCGCGCTCCGCCACGAAGTCGCCGACGACGTTCTGCCAGCCGGGATCACCCTCGATCCCCTCCTCGCCCACGAACAGATCGTAGGCCTCGTCTCCCCACAGCGCCTCGTCGGTCCCGCCGAGGATCGCCCGTTCGATCCGGTCGCCGCCTCGGTCGGTGAATACGAAGACGCCGGACTCGCCGCCCAGGTTCCGGGCGATCGGATCGGGATTCCGATCCCGGATCACGTGGATCCACATGTCGACCCCGTTGTCCCGCATCGCCTTCGGCAGCACATGGTCGAACTTGTCGTTGCGGATCTGCTTCTGCATCCGCTGAAGCGTTTCCTCCTGAATCGTCTGCGCCCCAACCACCGGTGAGCAGAGGCACAGGACCAGGACCGGGATCGCAGACCGAGACGCGCTGATCCGCGTCACCGAATCACCAGCACCCGTGCCTGCGGAGGATGGAGCCACTCGATCCCGCGTTCGGTGATCAACGCGTTCTCCTCGACGTTGATCGGGATCTTGTTGCCGTCCCATTCCTCGGCCGGATAGAAGACGATGTACTCGAGCGAGATGATCGAGTTGGGGCGGACCATGTACTTCGTGCGCTCCGGGAAGATCTCGAAGAGGCTGGCGGCCATGTCGTGGCCGATGTTGCCGGCCGCGTGCATGCCGACGTTGACCTCGATGCCGGGCGCGTCGGGGCCCGCCTCCTCGAGCTCGGTGTACACGTAGCCGGCGTCGCGGATGATCTGCTTCAGTTCGTCGAACTGTTCGCGGCCGGTGCGGCCGGAGCGGACGTGCTTGCGGATGATCTCCTGCACCTTCTTCGATTCGGCGAAGGTGTTCAGCACGTCCGGCGGCGGCTCGGTCTCTCCCTCGCGGAGGACGTAGGCGAAGCGCTTGATGTCGGTCGAGAAGTTGTTCCGGCCGGCGCCCCAGTCGATCTGGAGCACGTCGCCGCGCTGGATGACCCGCTCGGTGCCGCCGATCTCGCTGCCGTCCGGACGGTGGCTGTAGACCGTCGGGTACCAGGCGCGCAGCAGATCGTAGTCGTGGAGCTTCTGTTCCAGCCAGCGGGCGACGTCGTTGTGGGTCGTCTTGCCAGGGGTGATGACCTCGTTGGACAGCGCCCGCTCCAGGAGCCGGCGGGTGAGGTCGGCGACCTTCGAGAACTCGACGATCTCGCCGGCAACCCGCTCGCCGTGGAAGTCGGCGATCAGGTGCTGGGCCGAGGTGAACCGCGCCGCGTACTTCTCGCCCAGCTCGCTCGCGAGACCCTTGAAGTCGGTGTGCGTCAGCCCGTCCGCGACGTGGAGTCCCTCGGACTCGTAGGGCACGTCGAGGTAGTTCAGCCCGATGGTCTCGGGATCGCGCTCCTCGACGATCGACTGCAGTTCGTCGAAGTCGCCGAACCGGTCGTAGGCGCCGCACTCTGTGGCCAGGTCGGTCTCGGGACCGAGCTGGATCCGTTCGATGCGGTCGCCGCCGCGGTCGGTGAAGATGAAGAACCCCTGGCCGTTCACCGTGGAGATCGCGAAGTCGAGCGTCATCGGCTGGGTGCCGCGGCCCCGGTCGATCACGATCCACATGTCGATCCCGTTGCGGCGCATGGCGCCCGGCAGGACGTAGTCGAACTTGTCGTGCCGGATCATGCAGGAGGTTTCCCACCTCGAGCGGACGTCGTCGGGTTCGGCGCTCGAAGCAGGCGCGGCGATAGCGGTGGAGGCCAGAGCCGCGGCGAGAACGGTCGGCAGCGAAGGCTTCATCTTCGTTCTCCTCTTGGAAGTGAGTGGAAACCACTATAGAGGGCGATAGCGTCGGGCGCCGGCCCCGGACGGTCGGTTTCCACATCCCCAGCCTTGGAGAACTGAATGAGATCCGAGCCGCGCCGCCTCCTGCTACTGCTTCTTGTGTTCGCCGTTCCCGCCTGCGCGGCGCCGGGCGAAGAGGGAGCCGCGGACGGGAGTGTCTCTGGCGCCGTCGTCACCCGCACCGAAGACCGGCCCGCCTGCCTCGACGCCACGCCGCTCCGTCAGGCGCTCTTCGGCGACCTGCACGTGCACACCAGCTTCTCCTTCGACGCGGCGGCTAACAGCACCGGCGCGACGCCGGCGGACGCCTACCGCTTCGCGAAGGGCGAAGCGATCCCGTTCTGGCCCATCGGAGAGGACGGCGCGCCGGCGGGCAGCATCACGATCGACCGGCCGCTCGACTTCGTCGCGGTCACCGACCACGGCGAGTTTCTGGGCGAGCGCCGCCTGTGCCGGGATCCCGAATCGCCGCGGTACGGCTCGGAGTTCTGCACCACGTTCCGCTCGAACCAGCGGTTGGGGATGCAGATGCTCGGCGCCGTGATCACCACGGAGACGCCGAGCCGGGTCGAGGAAGTCTGCGGCGCGGACGGGTCGCTGTGCCTCGAGTGGGCGATGAGCCCCTGGCAGGAGATCATCGAAGCGGCGGAGGACGCCTACGACCGGACGGAGGCATGCCGTTTCACCAGCTTCGTGGGCTACGAGTACACCGGCACGCCGGGGATCTCGAACTACCACCGGAACGTCGTCTTCCGGGGCTCGGAGGTGCCGGAGCTGCCGGTTTCCTACGTCGACGCGCCCACCGACAGCCTGCTCTGGCAGGGGCTCGACGCGGTCTGCGGCGACGGGTCGGCGCGGCCGGGTTGCGACTACCTGACCATCCCGCACAACAGCAATCTCGCGAACGGCCGGATGGCGCCGTACCGGGGCCTGGAGGGAACCCTCGAGGCCCGCCGCGCCTACGCGCAGAAGAGGCTGGAGCGGGAACCGATCATCGAGATCTTCCAGCACAAGGGCGGCTCCGAGTGCATCAACGGACTGTCGACCGTCTTCGCGGAGCCGGACGAGCTCTGCGACGTGGAGGCGGTGCGGGTGATGGGCCGCGAGGAGACGGTCCAGTCCCTGCTCTCGAGCGAGACCACGTTGCGGACCGAGGAATGCCCGGAGGGTGAGAACGGCAACCAGGGCATGCTCGGCGCCGGCTGCGTCGACCGGACGGACTTCGTTCGCTCGGCGCTCGTCGTCGGCCTGGAGGAGGAGATGGAGACCGGGCTCAATCCGGTCAAGCTCGGCATCATCGCCTCGACCGACACGCACACGGCGACGCCGGGGGCGGTGGCTGAAGGGAATTGGGGCGGCGCGGTGTCCGTGGAGCAGACGCCCGAGGAGCGCCTTCAGCCGGGTCTCCTGACCAGCGGCATCGACGGCAACCCAGGTGGCCTCGCCGGCGTCTGGGCGGTCGAGAACTCACGCGACGCGATCTTCGAGGCGATGGAGCGCCGCGAGGTGTTCGGCACCTCGGGTCCGCGGATCCGGCCCCGGTTCTTCGGCGGCTGGGACTACGACGCGAGCCTCTGCGACCAGACGGATCTGGTCGAACAGGCCTATGCCGGCGGCGTGCCGATGGGAGGCGACCTGACGGAGACGGCCGGCGCGGCGCCGACCTTCCTCGCTTTCGCCGCCCGGGATCCGGCGGACGACGCCGGGCTCCTTCAGCAGCTCCAGCTCGTCAAGGGCTGGATCGACGCCGACGGGACGGGCCGCACCCAGGTCATCCCGATCGCCGGATCGCCGGACAACGGAGCGAGCGTCGATCCCGCGACCGGCGAGCGAAGCGGCGACGGCCACGACAGCCTCTGCACGGTCTACCGCGACGAGTCGTTCGATGCCGGCCTGCACGCCTACTACTATCTGCGGGTGGTCGAGAACCCCAGCCTGCGCTGGAGCTGGCACGACTGCCAGCGCCTCGCCCCGGAAGATCGTCCCGCCGTCTGCTCGGACGGCTCCTACCCCGAGACGATCCAGGAGATGGCCTGGACATCGCCGATCTGGTACCGGCCGGAGTAGGAGACGGCGTGGCGGAAACTCCGGAACTGGGTGCGCCGGCGTCCCCGCCGGCTTGTGAGGAGAACGCGCCGCGAAGCGGCGACCACCTTGCCTGGAATTGGCCGCCCAAGCGGAGCCGGCCTGGCGGCCGGCGCGTGTCCCTGGCCGCCTTCGGCGGCAGCCGGCGGGGACGCCGGCGCACCCAGTGTGCGGCCAGTTCCCTGCGCGTCAACGCAGCGAGACCTCTGTCCCTGGCTGCGTGGCCCGCCGCGCCCCGGGTTCTTCTCGCCGCCGTTCTGCTCACCGGCTGGGCCGACGCCGACAGCAACCAGCCCGTCCGTGGCCAGGAACTGACGCTGGGCGAGAGCCTGGTGGCGCGAGGTCAGGAACACGAGCTCGACACCGTCCGCGTGCCGCCGCCGGGCGACTTCATCGAACACGAGGCTGCCGGATTCGCCAAGGTCTTGTGCTCGGCCGTCTTCCTGACCGGGCTCGACTTCGAGGACGCCTGGACGCAGATCGGCGGGTTCACTTCGCGCCACCACTACCGCGACCGGCTGCCGGGACGCGTCCTCGACCGAGAGAACGGGCAAGTCCACATCACGACGGACACCGGCGTGACGCGGACCGCCGTGCTCCACGGCGACCAGGGCTGCGTCGCCCTGCCGAAGGGAGAGGATGCTCCGTTCTACGAGACGGTTCCGGTCACGAGCACGCTGGACGAGAACGCTCCCTGGCCGATGGGCGACCGGTTGCCCGACGAGCCGCTCCCGGACGGCATCGACGCGGAGAAGCTCGCGGCGGCAGTCGAGGCGGCGTTCGATCCGGACGCGATGACGCTCGCCTTCGTCGTGCTCCATCGCGGCCGGCTCATCGCCGAGCGCTACCGCGAGGGAATCGACAAGGACACGCCGCTCGAGAGCTGGTCGATGAACAAGAGCCTGTCGGCGACCCTGATGGGTGTGCTGATCGACCAGGGCGCCTACACCCTGGACCAGTTGGCGCCGGTCGATTCCTGGCAGGAGGACCCGGACGACGTCCGCGGCACGATCCGCATCCAGGACATCCTCCGTATGTCGAGCGGCCTGCGCTGCGTGAACGCCGGTGATCCGGAGTACGACGAGGCGGCGATGGGCTATCCGGACCACCTCTACCTCTACACCGGCACGGTGAACTCCCACCACTGGGCCACCGAACGGCCGCCGCAATGGCCGCCGAACACGATCGGCCGCTACCGGAACTGCGACCCGATCCTGACCAACCACCTGGTGCGGCTCGCGGTTGAGGGCCGCGGCGAGAACTACCACCAGTTCCCGCAGAAGCACCTCTTCGACCGGATCGGCGTCCGGCGCTTCGTGGCAGAGGCGGACCCCGACGGCAACTTCCTGCTGAACGGCTACGGCTTCGGCTCCGGCCGCACCTGGGCGCGTCTCGGTCAGCTCTACCTGGACGACGGCGTCGCCCCGACCGGCGAGCGCGTGCTACCCGAGGGCTTCGTCGAATTCGTCAGCAAACCGGCGCCGGCCTGGGTGGCCGACGGCCGGCCGATCTACGGCGGTTTCTTCTGGATCAACCAGCCGCCACGCGGCGGCCAGCGGCGCTATCCGTCACTACCCGAGAGCGCCTTCAGCATGCAGGGCGCCGGCGGCCAGAGCACGATCATCGTGCCGTCGCACGAGATGGTGGTCGTGCGGCTCGGGCTGTACGAGGGCTCGTTTGGAGGGCATGCCGGCGCGGCGTTGCAGAAGGCGCTGGCGCTGCTGGCGGAGGCGATTCCGGAGGAGTGACGAAGCGGAGCCGGCCTTCGGCCGGCGCGTTCTTTAGGCCGCCTGCGGCGGCAGCCGGCGGGGACGCCGGCGCACCCAGTGTGAGACGGAGGCGGGCTTTGGCCGGCGCACCCAGTGGGCTCCTACGGGCCGGGTTCCTCGGTGATCAGGATGCCGCCGAGCGCGGCGGGATCGCTATCGAGTTCCGTCTCACCCGCCGGGAACTCGTTCGTCCTCAGCATGAAGGTCAGGATGTCGAGATACGTCTCACGCGGCAGGCTGGCCGGGTTGTCGGTCGGCATGGTCGTCCGCATCGCCTCGTACAGTTCGTGCAGGGTCTTGTCGCCCCACAGGAACTGGAAGCTGACGCCGACCAGGCCCGGCGAGTTGCTGCCGCCGCCGAGATCGTCGCCGTGGCAGGTGGCGCAGGTCTCCCGGTATGCGACGGCGCCGCGCTCTGCCTGCTCGGCGGTGTAGACGCCGTCCCAGACCGTCGAAGTCGCCGCGACTGCTGATGCCTCGCGGTCGGCCGCGGCGATCCGCGCGGCGCTCCCCGCTGCCGCCGGCAGGTCCGCCGGCAGCGCGAAGACGTGGATCGAGTTGCCGTTGCTCGGGCGCCGGATGTGAGGGATCAGGTCGCGTGGCACCATCCCGGCCCAACTGGCGCCGCCGGTCCCTACCGGGATCGCGACGTACTGCCGGCCGCCGGCGAGGTAGGTCACCGGGAAGCCCTGGGCCGACGTGGGCAGCCTCGTCTGCCACAGAATCGCGCCGGTGCGGGCGTCATAGGCGTAGACGTAGCGGTCGTAGTCGCCCGCGAAGACGACTCCGCCTCCGGTCGAGAGCGCGGCGGTGTTGATCGGCGACAGCGTCCGGTGCCGCCACATGATGTCGCCCTCCCGGACGTCGATGACCAGCAACTCGCCGAGGTTGCCGTCCGAGTAGGGGTGGAGTGTGTTGATCCGCTTGACTGGACCCGCCCCGCCGCCGCCGAGGACGCGCTCGACGGGGCCGAAGGTCGCCAGCTCGCAGTTCATCGTCATCGGGATGTAGAGGGCGCCGGTGTTTGGGTCGTACGACATGGCGCGCCAGCCCTTGAAGCCGGACGTGCTCGGGCACATGTTGATCTCGACCCCGATTTCCGGGATCAGTTCGGGCCGGTAGGTCACCTCGCCCGTCTCCCGGTCCACGTCGACCAGGTTCTGGTAGCCGACGTCGATCGCGTCCAGGAACTCGCCCGTCTCCCGATCGAGCTCCCAGAGGATGCCGAGCTTGCCCATCTTGTAGAGCTTCTTGCGGCCGTCGACATCGATGAGGAGCGTCTCGAAGACCTCGTCCATGTCGTGGGTCTCGCCGGGCAGGTACTGGTAGTACCAGAGCAACTCGCCGGTGTCGGGATCGAGCGCCAGGCTGGAGTTCGTGTACAGCGCGTCGCCGTCCGTGCCGCGGACGGACCGGGCCCAGGGCTTGGCCTGGGACGTGGCCCAGTAGACGATCTTCAGCTCCGGGTCGTAGCTGCCGGCGATCCAGGCGTCGCTGCCGGCACGGAAGCGGAGCGGCAGGTCGCCCCAGGTGTCGCCGCCGGGCTCGCCGGGCCGCGCGATCGTCGATGTGCGCCAGATCTCTTCGCCGGTGTCCGGATCGTGGCCGGTGATGAAGCAGACGTCGTCCTTGTAGCGGCCGCAGCCGGTGATGCCGGTGACCAGCTTGCCGTTGGCGACGATCGGGCCGGCGGTGTAGCGGTAGCCGAGGCTCGTGTCCGCGGTCTGCGTCTCCCAGATCAGCTTCCCGTTGCGTGCGTCGAGCGCGAAGATCGTCGCCCGCGAACTGGCCCCGAAGATCCGGTCGCCGAAGATCGCGATGTTCTTCTGGACTCCGCGGCCGAAGGCGCCCGTTCCGTCACCCACGGGCTCCGGCCGGTACTCCCAGAGCAGGTCGCCGTTGGCGGCGTCGAGCGCCTGGACGACGTTGCCCGGATTCGGCACGTACATGACCCCGTTGTGGATCAGAGGCGCGGCTTCCTGCGGGCCGGTGTCGTCCATCGCCCACGCCCAGACCAGTTGGAGCTGGCCTACGTTCTCGGGCGTGATCTGGTCGAGCGGGCTGTAGCCCCAGGCGTTCTGCGTTCCGCGCCAGTGCAGCCACTGGCCCGGTTCCGGGTCGTTCAGCATCTCCTGTGTGACCGGCACGAACTCGGTCTCCTGGGCGGAGAGGCCGGTGCCCAGGAACGAAACAGCGGCCAGCGAGCAGGCGAGGCGCGTCAACGACTTCATGCGGAACGCGCGATGCTACTTCACCGCGTGAGACGGTGGTCGAGAACCATCTCCTCGGTGAGCCCGGTGCCGAAACCGGGTTCCGTGGGCGCCAGGAAGTCGCCGTTCTCGAACGGCGCCTGCATCGCGTCGAGGATCGCAGAACCGGTGGCGAAGCTCTCCGCCATCGTGCAGCTTGGAGCGGTCAGCGAGATCGGCAGTCCCCAGAGACTCCCGCCGCGGTGGGGGATCAGTTCGAGGCCGGCCGCTTCGACCAGGTCGGCGATGCGCTTGGCGGCCGTGAGGCCGCCGCACCAGGTGATGTCTAGCTGGAGCACCTCGGCTGATCCGAGCCGCACGAGCACCTCGAAGCCGTGCTCCGTGTACTCGTGCTCGCCGCAGGCCACCTTCGTCCAGCCGGGTCCGCCGCCGCCGATCTTCTCGACCAGTTCGGCATAGCCGAAGACGTTGTCGGGCGACAGCAGCTCCTCCATGAAGTAGAGGTTCGCCGGACGCAGGCGCTCGGCAACGCCGACCGCCCAGTCGACGGTGCCGTTGCGCGAGACGCAGTCCGTCATCAGGTTGCCTTCCGGGTCCATCGTCTCGCGGGCGGAGAGCACGTCATCGATCCACTGATCGGTTTCGTCCTCGGAACTGTGCGGGCCGATGGGCAGGATGCGCTTGAAGTGGCGAATGCCGAGGGCCTTGCCGGCCGCGATGTCGCCGCCGGTCTGGTAGACGGCGACGCGATCGCCGGGCTGTCCGCCCAGCAGAGCATGAACCGACTCGCCGGCGTGCTTGCCCTTGATGTCCCAGAGCGCGGTGTCGACGGCGGAGAGCGCCATCGCGAAGATGCCGCGCCGGCCGTAGAGCACTGCCGAGCTGTACATCTGGTCCCAGAGCTGGTCGACGTTGAGCGGGTTCGTGCCGACCAGGAGGTGCTTGAGATGGCCGTCGATGATCTCGACCGCGGCGCTGCCGCCGGCGCCCATGCCGAAACCGGTGATCCCGGCGTCCGTCTTGATGATCGCGATGATCGCGGACGGCAGCTGCTCGAAGGGACCGCCGTAGCGCCAGCGGCGCGGATCGTCGTCGCTGGAGAACACCGGCGGATCGAGCAGGCCCTCGGAGCGCTGGTTGATGTAGACGGGGTAGGCGTCCACCGAGCGGATCGTGAGTCGGTCCGAATCGCCGTCTTTGGGCTGAGGCCCGGAGCAGGCGCCGGTTGCGGTGCCGGCGATTCCCGCGGATGCCGCGACCGCGGCCAGACTGGCGCTCCGGCTCAGGAAGTCGCGGCGGCTCGATCGTTCGGGCGCCGCGAGGTCGTGCTGTCTCATAGGGGTAGCTCCGATGTGTTCGCTGCGACGAAGTCCAGGAAGATCGCGGTGGCGAGGTCGGGGCGCTGGAGGACCGAGCCGTGGCCGACGTGTTCCATCACGACGAGTTCCGCGTCGGCCGCCATGGCCGCCAGTCTGCGGCTGGATGGCAGGTTCGGGTCATGGTCGCCGGTGGCGACCAGGGTCTTCATCGTCAGCCCCCGCGCCGCGGCCGCGAGGTCGAAGCCCCTGGAGATCGCCTGCATGGCGGGGCGGACCGAATCCGGGTGGGCGTGTTCGCGCCAGCCGGTGGGCCGCTCGAAGCGCTTGATGCCCGCCGCCTCCTGCTTGCGGACTGCTTCGCGGCTGCCTTCCCGTTGTGCGGGAACGTCCGGAGGGTCGATCGCGGCATCGTAGAGAGCCAGCAGGTCGACCCGTTCGGGCCGAAGCGCGGCATAGGCCAGAGCCGCCCGCGACCCCCAGGCCATGGCCCAGACATGGGAGCGCTCGATTCCGAGCGCGTCGAGGATCGTGACGGCGTCCGCCGCGTACTGCTCCAGCGTGTACTGGGAGGGATCCGCCGCCGGCGTGCTCTGGCCGGTGCCGCGGATGTCGAAGCGCACGGTGCGGTAGGCGGTTCCCAGCCGCTCGACGATGAAGTCCCACATGCGAAGAGTGCAGCCGCCGCCGTTCCAGAACAGGACGGCGGGCGCCTCGCTGTCGCCCTCGACCTCGACATTCAGGATCGCGCCGTCGACTCGGACCTGCATTGGATCGGTCGATCATGTCACTTGCTGGTCGTCCTCGTGGGCTAGAGTCCGCGTCTTGTCGTGCAGAACAGCTAGGAACGGAGGCGTCGCAGTGAAGAGCGCGCGCCCGCTGGAGTGCGGGCTGGTGGTGGTGACGGTTGCCCTTGGCTTCGCGTTCGGCGGCGCACTCCCAGCGCAGGACGCGGCATCGACCTTCGTGCCGGTCACCAACGAGATGCTGGAGAACCCGCCCGACTCGGAGTGGCTCATGTTCCGCCGCACGCACGACAGTTGGGGCTACAGCCCGCTCGACCAGATTGACCGGGAGAACGTGGGCAGCCTGAGTCTTGTCTGGGCTCGAGAGGTGGAGGTGGGAACGTCGGAGATCACCCCCCTCGCCTACGACGGCGTGCTCTACATCCCGTCGTTCGAGGACACGATCGAGGCGGTGGACTCGACAACCGGGGACTTCATCTGGCGCTACACGCGGGAACAGCCGGAGGGCCTCTACGCGCAGGTCGGCTTCAACGCGAAGAACAACCGGAACATCGCGATCTACGACCGGCTGATCCTGAACAACAGCGACGACAACCACGCCTTCGCGCTGGACGCGGAGACGGGGGAAATGGTCTGGGAGACGCAGATTCTGGACTGGAAGGTCAATCCGGCCACGCACAGCTCGGGTCCGATCGTCGTGGGTGGCCGAGTGGTCTCGGGCAGAAGCTGCCGGCCGTGGGGCGGTCCAGAGTCCTGCGTCATGATCGCGCTGGACGCGCTGACCGGCGAGGAACTCTGGCGGACACGGACGATGCCGGCGCCGGGTGAGCCCGGGGACGAAACCTGGGGCGACGTGCCGTTCGAGAAGCGCCACCACGTCGGCACCTGGATGGTGCCCAGCTACGACCCGGAGCTCGAACTGATCTACTTCGGCACCGCCGTCACGTCGCCGGCGCCGAAGTTCATGCTCGGCGGGACCGACCTGACGCACCTGTACCACAACTCGACGCTGGCTCTCGAACCCGACACCGGCGAGATCCGCTGGTACTTCCAGCACCTGAACGACCACTGGGATCTGGACCATCCGTTCGAGCGCATCCTGGTCGACCTCCCCGTGTCGCCCGATCCGGAGGCCGTGCGCTGGATCCGGGAGGGCCTGGAGCCGGGCGAAACGCGCAAGGTGATGACGGGCATCCCGGGCAAGACCGGCTTCGTCTATACCCTGGACCGGGAAACCGGCGAGTTCCTCTGGGCACGGCCGACCGTGCCGCAGAACGTGGTCGTCGACATCGACGAGACCACGGGCCGCGCGGTCGAGAACACGGAGATCATCTTCACGGAGCTGGAACAGGAGATGCTCGTGTGTCCGAGTTGGACAGGCGGCAAGGACTGGGAGGCCGGCTCCTACAGCCCGCTGACCCAAACGATGTACTACCCGCTGCGCAACATGTGCGGGCGGATGCTCGTGACCGGCGACGTGAACAGTCCGCGGGCCCTGGCGTTCCAACAGCAGGTCGCGATTTACAACCTGGCGGTGGACCACATCAAGGCGCCGGGCGAGGAGTACCTGGGCACGGTCTACGCGATATCGGCGGTGACGGGCGAAACCGAATGGCTGTTCGAGACCGAGGCGTGGACCTACTCGGTCGTGGCCACGGGCGGCGGACTGGTCTTCGGTGGCGACGCGAGCGGGAGCTTCCGGGCCTTCGATCACGAAACAGGCGAAGTGTTGTGGGAGGTCAACCTCGGCGCCCCGGCCATGGGTTATCCGATCTCCTACGCCGTCAGCGGTCGCCAGTACGTGGCGATATCCACCGGGCCGGGAAGTCTCCGCAGCACGCCCGAGGGCGCCGCGCGCGCTCGCGGCGGCAATCTGTACGTCTTCGCTTTGCCCGAACGGCGCTGAAGCTAGGGTTCTCAAAGGGAAGTTAGGATTGGCGGCGTCTCGACCCGCAAGCTCTCGACCGACGATGACTTCGCTGCCGGACCGCCGCTCCTACACTTTCGGGCCCTATCTGCTCGATGTCGATCAGCGGCAGTTGCTCAAAGACGGGCAGAAGGTGGCCATTCGCCCGAAGATCTTCGACACGCTACGGGCACTCGTCGAGAACAGTGACCGGCTCCTGCACAAGGAGGAGTTAATGGCGATCGTCTGGCCCGATACCGCGGTCGACGAGAGCAATCTGATGCACCACCTCTCCGTACTGCGGAAGGTTCTGGGCCAGAACAAGGAGACCCAGTACGTCGTCACGGTTCCCGGCCGCGGCTACCGCTTCACTGCTCCCGTCGAAGCCACTCTCGAGGGGTCCATCGCCGTCCGGCCCTTCACCAACATGACGCCCGATCCGGAGCAGGACTTCTTCTGCGACGGCGTGGCGGGGGAGATCATCGACGCCCTTGCGGCCGTCGAGGGTCTGCGGGTTGTCGGCCGAACGTCGTCGTTCGACCGTCGCCTGCGCGATCTCGGCGCCTCCGGGGTCGGTGAGAGTCTGGGCGTCTCGTCGATTCTCGAAGGTAGCGTGCGCCAGGCTGGAGAGCGCCTCCGAATCTCCGCGCAACTGATCCGGACCTCGGACGGCACGCAGCTCTGGTCCGAGCACTATGACCGGGAGCTTGGCGACGTCTTCGATATCCAGGAGGACATCGCTGAAGCGATCGTCGCGCGGGTGCGCACGAAGCTCCTGGATCCGCATCCCGGTCCCTTCGTACCGCGCTATACGGGCAACCAGGAGGTCTACCGGCTCTACCTGGAGGCCCGCTACTGCCACAATCAGCAGACCAGTCGCCGTCTCCAGAAGGCGATCGGCTTCCTGGAGCGGGCAATCGAGCTGGAGCCGGGTTTCGCGCGCGGTCATGCCCAGCTCGCGGTGTGCTACGTCAACCTGGCGCTCTACGGCTACCTGCCGGTAGCAGACACGGTGAACAAGGCGGGGGCCGCGGTCAACCGGGCCCTGGAACTCAACGACTCGAGCGTCCTCGCGTATCGGGCCCAGGGTCTTTTGAGCGCGGCGTTCAGGTGGGACTGGGCGGCATCGCAGCGGGCGTTCCTTCGGGCTCTGGATCTCGACCCCGGGAACTCGACGGTCCGCTACTCGTACGGGAACCACCTCCTTGCGCCGGTCGGCCGAGTCGAGGAGGCGGAACGCGAGATCCGGGCGGCGGTGGAACTGGATCCTCTGGCTCCGGTCTTCAGCCAGGGTCTGTGCCAGATTCTCTACTACACGCGCCGCTATGAAGAGGCGGTCGAGCAGGCTCGTCACACACTCGCCCTGGAAGGGGACTATCCCATCGTGCGCTCGCTGCTGGCTGCCTGCTACAGCGCGCTGGGTCGAACGGAAGAGGCAGTCCTTGAGCGTCAGGTGCACCTGCGCAACACCGGCCGCGCGGCGGAAGCTGACGCGATTGGAAGGGCCTACGCGAAGAACGGGGAGCCCGGTGTGCTTCGCTGGATGGTGGACTGGCAATTGAAGCGGTCGAGTAACGGGGAGGACCGGTCCGCCGCCCTGGCGGTGCTCTACGCCTGGCTGGACGATAGGGAAACGGCACTGAGTTGCCTGGAGAGTGCGCTCGAGAAGAAGTTCGGAGCCGTGCTCTGGACTAAGGTGCATCCGGCCTTCGACTGTCTGCACGATGAACCGCGCTTCCAGGAGTTGGTGGATGGCATGGGCGTCAACGATCCCCGGGTCGCGACACCTCAAGCGGTCGCCTAGCTAGGAGTCGGCGAGATCAACACCTACGGCGGCGCGGCCTTGATTACTGGCGCGTCGAGCGGCATTGGCGAGGCTTTTGCACGCCGGCTCGCGGCGCGCCTCGTCGAGCGAGGGCGCGGTGCGATGATCTTCCTGTCGAGCACGGCCGCTTACCAGCCGGTGGCCTTCGAGGCTGTCTACGGCGCGTCGAAGGCGTTCAACCTGATGTTCGTGCCGGGCTGGCGCAACCGGGTCGTCATCTTCCTGATGCGCATCCTGACCCGGCGCGCGGCGGCGCGGTTGACCTACCGGGTCAACAAGCCGGCGGACCGGTCAGGCTCGGGAACAACGGAGTAGGCGCTATCCCGCGGTCGCTTCGCTCGCGCCGCGTAGCCCACCGTAGTTGTCCTCGAGGAACTCCGCGAGTTCGTCCGTATCGAAGTTGAAGGGCCCCATGCCGCCCTTGTAGGCGATCGTTCCGCCCTGGTCGATCACGTAGATGCGCTCGGGCCAGCCGGCGTAGCAGGCGTTCGCGATGTTCGAGATGTCGTCCACCAGCGTCCGCGTCCGGACGTCCATCTCGTCGACGAACTTCGTGGCCAGGTCCATCCGCTCGACCATCGTTCTGGGCTGGTCGAAGATCAGATCCGTGGCCTCGTTACGGCGTACCTGCCACTCGTCGTCGGGGTGGGCTTCCTTGATGTAGACGTACGTGAACTCGACGGCCGGACTCCACTCCTCGCGCATCCTCTCGAGCCGGTCCACACGGGACCGGAAGGGCGGTCACGTGTAGCTGCCGAAGACGAGGACCAGGGGCTTCTCGGCCCAGAGGTCCGACAGGCGTGTCTCTTCGCCGTCGACGACGGCCAGGGAGAGGTCGGGGGCGTAGTCGCCGACCTGGAGGATGCCCTCCGTCCGGATGTCGTACTCGTTGATCTTGATGTAGCCGCGTTCCGCCAGGAAGCGGTAGCCCTTGAAACCGCCCCATCCGAGTACGCCGGCGGCGACAAGGCCGCAAGCAGCGATCGTCATCCAGCGCTTCATCGTGAAGTCTCCTTGATTGGAAGGTGGCGGTTGAGACTGTAGCAGCGTAGTGCCGACCATGACTCGCACCTGGGCCGCGGGTTGGACGCCAGGGTGTTGACAATGTCAACAAGGCTGTGTATGTTGACGCAGTCAACTTGGGTTGGAAGGGAGAAACAGAACGATGAGAACGCGATCGGCAACCTGTGGAGCGAGGCACTATCGGCGAGGCCGATTCGCCATGCTCACGCTCAGGGTGTGCCTGTATGGCTGCGTCGGGCCTGCCGCGGCGCTTCCCGGCGCTGAGCCGGCGGAATCGTCCACCTTCGAGCGGTACGACGTGGTCATCGGCGCCAGCGAGCGCCAGACCCTCCTGACGGGGCTTCTGGCGGGAGGTTCGGTGGCGGACCTCGCAATCGTGGATAACGACGGGCACGATGGCTGGCGCTTGCGGATCCTCACCTTCACTGGCGGTGATTGGGTGCCGGAAGTCGAGACGACGCTGCGTCCCGAGACCTCCTTCGTCGATGTGGCCAACATCGACGGCAGGGACCGGCTCGTGATCTACGGCGGCGGCCGGCTGACCTGGTTCGATCCCGAGTTGGAGACAGAGCGGGCGCTCGCGGCGGTGGAGTCCGACTTCAAACCGCCGCGAAGGGGTGAGGTTGTCCATGTGGACATCACGCGTGATCTGAACGGCGACGGCCGCGACGAACTGGTCGTGCCGCTGAACCACCGCTTCCATGTGCTCGTCCAGAGGATCGACGGGACGTTTACCGATCCGGTGACCATCGGCCCCGCGACCGGGCCGGACCGGGTCTATCGCGGCGACGGCTACAGGTACCAGCCCTGGGACGAGGGAGGCCGCGTCCACGAGATGGACTACGACCTGGACGGACGCGGCGACCTGGTGTTCTGGAACCAGGACCACTTCGAGGTGCATCTGCAGGACCAGCGGGGGTTGTTCGCCGCCGAGGCCAGCACGACCTTCACGACCGAGGTTGCATTCGACTCGGACGATCCCGCGTCGCTTGCCGCTCCGCAGGAGGTTCGCCACCGGCGTATTGACGACACCTCGACCGGAGCCCCGGCCGGGAGGGTGCTGCATTCACTGACCGACATGAACGGCGACGGCGTCGGCGACCTCGTGATCTTCTCGCTGGACATCAGGAGCATGTGGAGCGTGCGCTTCATGTACGAGGTCCACCCGGGCGCGCCCACACCCGAGGGCGGCACCACGTTCGCGCCCGCTGCCGGTGCCGCGATTCGCTCGGACGGCCTTCCGTACGAGATCGGCCGGTACGACTTCGACAACGACGGTCAGGTCGACGTGATGTACAGAACGATGCGGTTCGGCGTCTTCAGGACGGTCCGCATGATCGGCAGCGGGATCCTGACTCGTTCCGTGCCGATGCGTCTCGACTTCTACCGCATGGAAGGTGGCATCTACTCCGGCAAACCGAGTGTCGTCCGCAGGATCAGAGGCCGCGCTCCCGGCGTTTCAGGGGAAAGAGGGATCTTCCATCCATCGGTTCTGATCGGGGACGTGAACGGCGACAACCGCCTGGACCTGCTCGTGCAGAGGGACCGGAAGGGACTGCACGTCTTTCGTGGCGTGCCGGGAAGGGAGCTGTTCGCCAGGAAGCCTGAGGAGATCACGGTCGCCATGCCCGACGAGGAGTACACCTGGCTAGTGGACCTCAACAGGGACGGCAAGGAGGATGTTCTGATGCATCACGCGTTCACTGACGAGCCGCATCGGGTCACGGTGCTGGTTGCCCGATGAACGAAGTCGGCACTTCGGCCACCGGCCGCGCGATGGAGCCTCGACGAGGCCTGGCCTTCATCCTGCTTCTTGGAGTGCTCGTGTCGGGGGGCATCGAGTCTGCCGTCGCGCAGCCCGTTTCCGGGCAGGCCACGGAGTTCGCTTTCACGGAGTACGAAGTCGTCACCGGTTCCTTGAAACGTCAGACCGTCCTGACGGGGTTCCTTCTCGGGGGCGCGAGCGCGGAGCTTGCGGTCGTGGACATCGACGACGGCGACGAACGCCGCCTGCGAATCTACGAGTTCGGAGACGGCAATTGGGCGCCGGGAGCCGCCGTGACTCTCGGTCCCGACGTGCAGTTCGTTGACGTGGCCAGCATCGGCGGGCGCGACCGGCTGGTCACCTACGATCCCGGCCGCCTGAACTGGTTCGATCCCGAGTCGGCGACGGAACGCCCGCTGGTCGCGGTCACTGCCAGCTTCAACCCGCCTCGCGGCGGTGAGATCCCCCATGTCGACGTGAGTCGGGACGTGAACGGCGACGGCCGCGACGACCTGGTCGTACCCGGCGTCGATGGCTTCCGGGTGTTCATCCAGACAAGCGCCGGCGAGTTCGCTGATCCGGTGAAGATCGGCCGGTCGACGGACCTGGGCAGGATCTACGGAGCCGACGGCTACCGGTACGGCCCCTGGGATGAAAGCCGTGTCCACGAGATGGACTACGACCAGGATGGTCTTGTTGATCTGGTCTTCTGGAACGGGGACCACTTCGCGGTCCATCACCAGGACGAAGATGGGCTGTTTGCTCCGGTGGCCGGGACGTTCACGACCGAGGTCCCTTTCGACTCTGACGAGCTCTCCTCGCTCGCCGCGGGAGACATGACGGGGAGGGTGCTTCACTCTCTGGCCGATCTGGACGGCGACGGTGTTGGTGATCTCGTGGTTTTCTCGCTGGAAGGTGCGCGCATCTCGCGCAAGCGTTCAAGCTACGAAGTGCATCTTGGTGCACCGACAGCCGATGGCGGAACCCGGTTCGCGCTGGATGTCGACTTCGCCTTTCGGTCGGACGGCAGGATTCAGCTCGGGCTGAATCGGCACGACTTCGATAGCGACGGCGACCTCGACCTGATGTTCACGACGATCGAGGTCGCGTACCTTAAGAGCAGTCTCTGGAAGAGCATCAAGGGGTTCATGGGCGATGACATCTGGTTGGATCTCGAGTTCTACTCCATGACGGAAGGCCTGGGTGCCGACAGACCGAACGCCATCCGCAGAAGGCAACTGGATGGCCACCCCAGTGTCAGGGAGTTCGGGTGGGTGCCGCTGGACGTCGTGCTTCGAGGCGCCACGCACGAGGAACGGAAGACGCAGAAGCGTCACCTGCGCGCGTTCAATACGACCTTGCTGATCGGGGACGTGACGGGCGACGGTCGCTCGGACCTGCTGATCGAGGAGACCCATAGGCAACTGCTCGTCTTCGTTGGCGCGGCGGGACCGGACCTGTTCGCCCGGCAGCCTCAAAGAGTGGCGGTCGCCATTCCCAACGACGAGGAGTACACCTGGCTGGTGGACCTCAACAGGGACGGCAAGCAGGATGTCCTGATGCATCACGCGTCGACGACGGAGCCCCAGCGGGTGACGTTGCTGGTCGCCCGCTGATCCCGCTAGCGCCGCAGGATGGTACGCCGGCGCACCCAGTTCGTGCGGCGCGAGGGTTCTAGTCCGGACTGCGATCTCGCATGCCGTCCAGGATCGTCCGGGTCGTTTGCCGGATCAGGTCGTCCACGTCGACGTTCGGATCGATCTGCCTCTCGATCAGGAGCGACGCCAGGCCGTGGACCGTGCTCCAAGCAACGTAGGCCTGTGCCCGTGGATCTCCTGCCTCGATCTCGCCGCGCTGCTGGTGGATCCGGATCACGTCGACCAGATTCTCGAGCAGAGCGCCGGCGGCCTTTCGCAGTTCCGGTTGATCCTGACGCTCAAGGGCCTCCTTGCCGTACATCAGGCGATAGTGCGCCGGATGCTCCAGGGCGAAGCGCACGTACTGCTCGCCCATGCGCCGGAGTTGTTCGACGCTGGACGCGGAGGCCCCGGTGTCGCTGGCTCCGAGGCGCCGGTTGAGACGCCTGAATCCCGCGACCGCGACCGCGACCAGGAGCGCTGTCTTGTCCGGGAAGTGGCGATAGGGAGCGCCCCGCGATACGCCAAGGCGGCTGCCGATCGCCCTCATCGTGACGCTGGCGGCGCCGCCCTCCGAGATCATGGCCGCCGCTTCCTCGACGAGCGACGCCCGAAGGTCTCCATGGTGGTAGGTGCGAGCCCGTTCGGCCATGGGCGATTATGGCAAGAGCGGGACGTGATCGCTGGGGCTCGGTCTCTCCCGGTTGGAAGTTAGGTGTTGACAACGTCAACAAAGGTGTGTATGTTGACGTGGTCAACATGCCCCGAAGGCAAGGAGAGTCAACATGAAGAGACGATCGACAGTCCGCGACGGGAGCCGATGCCGGCCGACCCGGATCAGCCTGCTGGCGATTCGGGTGTGTCTGTCGGGATGCATCATGCCGGTTGCCGTCCAGGCGAGCTCCGAGGCGCCCGCGGCCTTCGCTCCCAGTCGTCACGAGGTGGTCGTGGACGTCGCGGAACGCCTGACCGTCCTGACGGGGTTCCTCACGGGCCGGCCGGTCGCGGATCTCGCCGCCGTGTACCCGGACGGTGACGGAGACCGCCGCCTGCGCGTCCTCTCGTTTGTCGATGGCGACTGGTCGACGGCGGCCGAGGCCACGCTGCGTCCGGAAGTGTCCTTCGTCGACGTTGCTCGTATCGATGGCCGTGATCGGTTGATCGCCTACGGCGGCGGCCGGCTGACCTGGTTCGATCCGGATTCGGCTGCGGAACGGGATCTGGTCGCGGTGGCGTCCGACTTCAGGGCGTCCGAGCGGGATGAGGTGCTTCACGTGGACATGACGCGCGACCTGAACGGAGATGGCCGCGATGACCTCGTGCTGGTGCAGGGCCACGGTTTCCGGGTGCTGGTCCAGATACAGGACGGGCGTTTCGCCGATCCGTTGACGATCGGACCAGCCTCCGGCCTCGACCGGGTCTACGGAGCCGACGGCTACCGGTACCGGCCATGGGCCGAGGGCGGCCGGATCCACGAGATGGACTACGACCTGGATGGCCGCAGCGACCTGGTGTTCTGGAACGACGGCCACTTCGTCGTCCATCTGCAGACCGAACAGGGACTCTTCTCATCGGAGGCCCGGACGTTCACGACCGGGATCAGGTTCGACTCGGACCAGATCGCCTCGCTGGCCGCGCCGGCGGGAATCCGGAGGCGGCGCATGGACCACATGCCGGAAGGAGAAAGCACCGGCAGGGTGCTGCACTCGCTGACCGACATGAACGACGACGGCGTGACCGACCTCGTCGTGTTCTCGCTCAAGGGCTCGAGCCTGTGGAAGATGCACTCCGCCTACGAGGTTCACTTCGGCGCGCCGGCACCCGGCGGCGGCACGGAGTTCTCGCCGAAAGTCGGCGCCGTCGTCGCGTCGCAAGGCATCATCGCCGGCGTCGACCGGCACGACTTCGACGGCGACGGACAGGTCGATGTGATGTTGACATCGTTCGAGCCGACGGTCTTTTCCGCCATCCGCGTGCTCGTCATGTCGATTCTGACCGGCGCCGGGTCGTTCGATCTGGAGATGTTCCGCATGGAGAACGGCCGCTACGGCGACCGCCCGAACGCGGTGCGCGAGATCAGGCCCAGGACGCCCAGGAAGAGCGGGGAGAGGGCCTTCTGGCCTGCGGTTCGGGTCGGAGACGTGAACGGCGACGGCCGCTCGGACCTGGTGGTGGCGCGGAACCGGAAGAGGCTCCACGTCCATCTCGGCGTACCGGAGCCGGACCTGTTCGCCAGGCGGCCGCAGCGGATCGAAGTCGCTCCGCCCGAGGACGAGGAGTACACCTGGCTCGCCGACCTGAATCTGGACGGCAAGGACGACGTCCTGATGCACCACCCTTCGACGGCGGCTCCACATCGGGTGACGATTCTGATGTCCCGGTAGCGGCGACCCTTGTTGTGGCTACAACTGAAAAAGGCGCGTGACCTTGACGATCAGGGCGCTGTTGTTGAGCCCCGGGAAACCCCCAGTCAGCGTGTCCCGCTGTTCGTTGTACACGACGAACAGTTCGCTGCCGGGCCGGTACTCCCAGCGCAGCCGCACATTCGCCGCCAGTCCCCGGCTCTCGGAGTCGTACTGAAACAGCGCGCTCACGAACATGCGCGGCGTCATCGTGTAGATGGCGCGCATGTCGACGAGTTCGACGTCGAACTCGCCCGCCGGCAGCTCCACGCGATTGAACGAGATGCTCGGTTCGAGCAGGAACTGCGAGGTCAGACTCACGCGCCCCCAGCCCCAGCCGAGCGTCGTCTTGCGGCCGCTGTAGAAGTCGCCGTACTCGAAGAAGAACCCGCCCGAGATCCGCCGGTGCTGGCCCAGTTGCAACTGGGCTTGCACGTAGTCGAAGTCGTAAGCGCCGACGCCGAGCGTGATGTCCGCGGCGATCGGGAACGGATACGGAAGAAACTCGTAGGCCCGCACGTACGTCAGTTCGATCTGATCCCCGCTGTGAAACTCGACTTCGAACTCGCCCTCGGCCTCCCGCGTCTCGAGCAGGCCGGCGCCGTTCTCGATGTAGGCCATCGACCCGGTGAACGAGTACTTGCGCACGAGCTTGCTGTTCGCCGGCCGGGGGCTGAACCGGAACTCGCCGTAGGAACTGCGCATGTCGTGGCGGCGGACGAATCCGATTTCCGGGTTGAAGTGGCTGCCGACCCGCAGGCTTTCCAACTGGACGCCGTAGCGGTCGCCGTTGAAGTCCATCTGCAGGCGGTAGCTGGCGTCGTCGCCCATTAGGCCGGGGGTGCGCGTTTCGGCCCAGTAGGTGTTGAACGTGAGGTTGTCGAAGAAGGCGAACGTTCCGTCGAGGCCGTACGCGTCGTTGCGTCCGCCGCCGTCCAGCGCGACCGAACGGCGCGTGTAGATCATGCCGACGCTGCTCCGGCGCAGGATGTCCCGCTTGAGTCGCACCACGCCGAAGTTCGTCGCCCGGGCGCCGGAAGTCGCTTCGTCGTCCGACTGGATGTCGAGCAGGCCGAGCGTGTACTTGCCCGCGCGGCCGGTCAGCCGGGCGCCGCCTTCGATGGGTACCGCGCGCCCGTTCTGCAGACCGATGCGCCGGCTGTAGAAGAGGATGGGCGCATCTGATCCCCCGAAGAACCCGGCTGCAGCGCCGCCGAAGCCGAACGTCCCCTGGTTCTCGAGGAAGAAGTCGCGTTTCTCGGGGAAGAAGAGGCTGAAGCGCGTCAGGTCGACCTGTTGCTGGTCGGCTTCGACCTGGGCGAAGTCCGTGTTGTAGGTGAAGTCCGCCGTGAGGTTCTGGCTGAGCCCGTACTTGATGTCGATGCCGAGATCGGCGTTCACCTCATTCGAGACTTCCGGGTCGGCCAGGCGATCGCTCTCCATGTCGGCGACCAGGTAGGGCTTGATCTCGAGGTTCCTCGAGGCCGGCGGGGCTTCCAGCCCGACCAGGGGTCCCGCCAGCGACATCTGCATGATGCCCATCTCGCCCAGCGCTACGGGGATGCGGTTCAGGGTCGAACTCTCGTTCTTCCACTGCGTGTAGCGCTGCAGGTTGACGCCCCAGATCTGCGCGCGGCCGGGCCGGTAACGGAGCGATCTGAACGGGATTGCGGCCTCGGCCGTCCAGCCGCCCTCGAACCTGCCGATTCGGAGATCCCAGACCGGATTCCAGTCGACGTTCATCTGGCGTTCGTCGGTGATCTGCGCGTCGAAGCGGCCGCCCGAGGCGTAGATCGTGAACACCGAGGCGTTCCGCCGGTCGAAGAACGTGTCGAGTGCTATGTCGAAGTAGTCGTCCTGGCTGAACGAGTCGCGCCGCATGTCGCTGGCGGCGATCTTGTCGGGGTCCTGCCAGCAGCGAAGCGACACGAAGACCGTGGTGTCGTCGAAGGTGATCCAGACCTCCGACCTGTCGGTGGCCGGCTCTCCCGGCCGGGGCTCGACCTGAATGAAGTCCGAGATCGGGGGCACGGTGTCGTAGAGGACCTCGTCCAGCCGCCCGTCGATGCGAAGCGGCGTGGCGAGGCGCACTGCCCGGACCGTGGCCCGGCCCGACTCGTTCCGGGTCACCACGGCCGGCGGCACGGGTGGAGGCGGGCCGTCGAAGGAAGGGGGGAGGTCCAGCGGCTCCTCCTGGGGTGCGGGGGAGCCGGGCGGAGGCGAGTTGGGCGCCTGGCCTTCCGCCCAGGCTTGAGCGGGCAAGAGGCAGGCGGTCAGCAGGCAGGCCGTCGCGTACCGGCGGCCGCTGGCGGACAGTGTCTTGAGACGGATCAGGGGCATGCTGTTCGAGGCTTACGGATCTTGTGGGACGAAGTTCTCGGCGCGAGCCTCGGCCTCCGGAACGCGGGCAGCGTATCCGGCTCCAGTCAGCCGATCCGGTTCCGGCCCGCGTTCTCGTCCTGGTGCAGGGTCACCGGCCAGCCGGGGAACTGGGCGTCGTTGCCGCTGCCGGCCGCCGAAAGGAAGCGGAACGCCTCGATCCGGTAGGTCTTCGCTTCCGTGTCGACGGTGACCAGGCCGAAGCCGCTGCTCTTCTGATGCGCCCGCTCGTAGGGGTCGGGCGCGCTGCCGACCTCCGGGTTGCCGATCGCGTAGACGTAAACGCGGTTGCCCAGCGGATCGCGGAACTCCCCGGTGTGCGGCAGGCCGTGCCGGGGCCGGTTCCGGTGCGGCGTTCCCACCTCGTCGGGCCGCCACCAGCGCGGGTATCCGGCGCTGATCGCCGGAGTGCAGAAGGCCCAGGAGCCGTCGCGTTGCCGGTCTGCGCCGTACTGGACGAGGGAAGGCAGGTGCTGGTCCCCGCAGACGTGCAGGCACTTCGCCTTCCGGAGGATGCGGACAAGCCGGTTGCGCGGCGTCTGCGGCCAGCCGCCGCAGTCGAGATCGGCGATCAGGTAGTCGTCGTAGCCGCCGTGATGCGTCGCGACGCCGGCGAACACGGTCTGGCTGAGCAGCACCTTCATCGTGTGGCCGCGCCAGTCGCCGGCCCACTGCTCCAGGAACTCCTCCTGCCGCTCGCCGAGCAGGGCGAGACCAGGCTCGTCGAGTTCTGCGGTATCCAGTTCCGGGTCGAGGACATGGTCCGCCCGGCCTGAGCCGGTGTCTACATGCTCGGGCCCGCTCTTGAACTGCCGGTCGGCCAGGATCGCGAAGCCGACGCCGCCGTAGACCATGTCGCCGTAGTAGACGCTGATGTCCTGATCGACCGGCGCCGGGTCGAAGGGGTCGGGATGGTGCGAGGCGTTCGTGCGGTGGACGACGTTGACCATCCGCGCCGGCTCCCGGTAGCCGCCGAGCGACGACGTGCCCCGTCCGGTGTCCATCGCCTTGCCGCCCTCGCCCCAGATGTTGCCGTGGAACACGTCGTGGTCGTCCGGGATGCAGAGCGTCGGCCGGTCGCGCATCGCCTCGCGGAACGCCCAGCCGAACTCGTAGTACTTCCGCAGGTAGTTCAGGATCGCCGGCTCCGCCGGCTCCCGGATCAGGCCGTAGCCGCCGTGGTTCTCGTAGAGCTGGTCGCCCGAGAAGAAGAGCAGATCAGGATCCCGCGCCAGAACATGGTCGGCGACCGGTGCATAGGGGAACGAGTAGTCGTTCTGGCAGGTGAGGCCCGCCAGCCGTAGTGGCCGGCCGGCCGGGTGTCGACCGCGCGCCCTCAAGCGGGCGCTCGGTACGGTTCGCTGGTGGCGTGGGGTCACGCCACCAGGGTTGGCCCTGATCGTGCCCCGCCACTCGTGGGCCGTCTCGCCGCCGTCCCTGTGTTGCTCGCGGTAGACGAGCCGGAACGGCGCCGCCTCCCCTTCGTTCCAGTTGGACAGCCGGAACGTCGCCGTCCAGGCGTCCGGGTCGAGTTCAGCGAAGCCGTGGGCCCGCCACTCCCCGTCGTGCTCCGTCAGCAGCTCGACCCGCCGGCCGTCGTCCGCGCCCAGCGGCGGCAACAGCGCCGTGAGTTTCACGACGAACCCCTCGTCGCCGCGGGAGTCGCTCATCGAGTACATGGACCACAGGATCGGTCCGAACTTGCGGTCCTCGTGGACCTCGAAGGCGTCTCCGTCCGCCGTCCACTCGCTGAACCGATACCGGGCGCCTTCGCCCTTCGGGATCTCCCGGTCGAAGTTGCTGACGATGGCTACGTTGCCGGCGATCCCGGCTGCAGGGATCGTGTGGTGGACACTGCCGAGTTCGTCGCCGGCAAGGTCTTGGGCTGCCAGCGTGAGTTCGCAGTCCGCGCCTTCCACGTGACCCTCGAGGACGAGCACAACCCCGTCCGTAACGCCTGCATCATCGCCGTCAAGGTCCGCACTCGATGAGCCCAGCACCAGCCGCCCATCGGCCAACCCGGCATTCACCCCAACGCCGCGCGCGAAGCAGTTGCTTCGATGGTCGTCGATCACGTTGCGGATACCGACCCGGAACCCCGCTCCGCCGTCCCTCTCTCCGGCCTCTACCCGCCTGCAACGGACCGACATCCGGAACCGTCCACGCTCACCCGTCAATCGATGCGTGATCAGGTGGACGTTCCGATCGCCGCCCGACGTCTGCACTTCGGCCGCCCCGTCCACAACCCGCCAGTCCTCCATCGGATTCGCCCAGAATCGCTCCCCGAGCCACACCCGGTCGTGCGTCCGATGCCACCGGTCCACCCTGGTGTCGTGGGCCGCGTCCTGCTCCTGCTGTGCTGCCCCAGCACGGCCGGTCCGCTTCGGCAAGGATAGGACCGCCGCCAGCAGCCCAAGGAGGCCCCGCCGGCTCAGTCCGTTCTTCGTCGACGAACTCGCTTCATTCCGACCCTCCGGGACACGCATCCGCCGCAGTATCGCACTGGCCCACTTTCCAGGAAAGCCGAGCCGCAGCCCGGGCCGAGTGAGGAGGCCGCGCGACGCCGTCCAGCCCGCAGAGGGTCCGAGGGGGGAGGGTCCCAGCGGCCTCGGAGCGAGCGACGCTCACTGACACCACAGCAAGCAACGACCAACCGGAGCGAGCGGAGTGGAGCGAGCGCAAACCCCCACCATCCGATCAAGCGTGAGCGTTCGCTGGGACCCTCCCCCCTCGGACCCGTCGCGGGCGGGTGAACAGTCGCCGCCGCTAGCGCGCCAGCGGATCCGGCCGGATCTGGAACTTGACGAACTTGCCGCGGGTGCCCTTGCCGCCTTCGGTGTGCCAGATGTAGTTCGTGCCGTAGTTGGCCCAGAGGGCGCGGCCCTTCCAGCCGGCTTCCGGATCGTCGATGCGGCCGTCGAGGCCGCGGGAGAAGAAGCCGAGTGGGTACGGGACCCGCAGGGTCGTCCATTCGCCGGTCTCGGGATCGAGGACCAGCAGGCTGTCCGAATTCGATCCGGTGGCGATCGGGATGTTCTCGCCAAAGCCGCCGATGTCGTGCTGATCGACCCAGTTGTAGTAGTGGAAGTCGGCCGGCACGTCCGAGCCCTTCATCGTGGGACCTTCCGTCCGGTACAGGGTCCAGCCCTCGGGGCACTGGCTGCCGTCCGCGCTGTCCGGCTCGCCCCGGGGCTCGCACTTGCGGACATCCAGGCTCGCCAGGTGGCTGCTGCCCGCCAGGGCCGTCCACACCACGCCGTCGCTGGCGATGTCGATCCCGCGCGGGTCGAAACCGGGTTCCGGGACGCGGAAGACCTGCGAACGGCAACTGGTCGGCGGATCGTCCCCGCGCATCAGGCGGATGATGTAGCCGGGATAGGTCTGGGAGGCGCCCCACAGCGAGTCGTCGACCGGGCTTGGAATGACGGAGTAGAGGCCGTAGGAGACCTGCGTGTCGTAGCGGGGGTCGGGCTCCGGCGTCGTCTCGACCTCGCCCGCCGCGGCCCGTTCCTCCTCCGCCCTGACGGCATCGACCCGGTAGGTGTAGCCGCCCGCCGACGCGACCGCGACGTTCCAGGGCTTCGTGATCTCGCCGTCGCCGTTCGTGTCGACGACCAGCGGGCACCAGCCGACCGCCTGCTGCTCGTCGCCGGTCTCGTCGAAGACCAACGTGTCGACCCAGGAGAAGCCGGCGCCGCCGCCGTTGAAGTACACGGTTTCGTTCGGGTCGTTGTCGAACTGAAGATGGTGGGTGCTGAAGCAGGTCTCGATCAGAGTGAACTTCCGGGTGACCGGGTCGAAGAAGGAAGCGTGGCGGCCGCCGGACCGCGGCGTCCACCAGGCCGCGTACCTGTTCTCCGGGTCGCTGCACCATGCCGGTGGCCGGCGCGCGCCGCGGATCTTCGAGGTCAGCCAGACGCGGCCCTTGCTGTCGATCATCGGGTTGTGCGGGTCGGCCGGGTTGTAGGGCGGATTGCCCCAGATGTGCTCATCGCCCCAGAAGAAGGAGGGCCGCATCGGCGGCGGGAAGCGGGACGGGACCACGCTTCGCGGTTCCCTGGTGGGGATGTTCCGCGCGTAGCTCACGTTCTGCACGGGGTCCATCACGACGAGTTGGCCGTGGCCGGAGCTCGCCGCGTAGACGGGTCCTCCGGCGTTGACCTGGGGGTTGTTCTTGTCGGTCGACACGAGATCGTGCATGAAGGTCTTGTCGCTGCCGACGTCCCACATGGTGAGGACGAGATTGCGTTCGATCCCCTGCGGCCGGGGCGGCGCCGGCGGAAGTTCTCCCGCCGCGATCCGCTCGGTCCAGTCCGCGTAGGTGCCCAGGGACGCGTCCATGCCTTGAATCCGGAGCACGTTGTACATCTGGTTGCCGCGTACTCCGGTGCCCAGCCGCCACTCCCAGGCCTCCTTGTGGGTGGTGAGCTCCGGTTTCGCCTCGAACACATGGTCCACGGCGCGCGTCTGGCGGCTGCCGAGCTGGTGGCAGAAGTTGCAGTCCGACTTCAGCGAGTCGAGCCAGTGGGCCTGGGACAGCATGCGGGTTCCCATGCCGTTGCCGTCGTCGCCGGTGCCGGGGAAGAGGCTCGCGTCCGGGGGCGCCATCAGGGACAGCCAGTAGTCGCCGGGATAGACCCTGGCGGCTTCCTCAGGAGTCGCTGCCGTGGTTGCCTGGAGCGTGACCGGCTCGGCGGTGGGCCTCATCTCGAGCGGCTCGGAGTCGACCAGGCCGTAACCTCGCACCCACACCGCGTAGCTCGCGTCGGGCAGTTCGGGCAGCATGAACCGGCCCTCGTCGTCGGTGACGACGATCTTCACGAACTTCGTCGGCAGGTCTTCCGTCTCGGCGATTACCCAGACGCCGGCCTCAGGGCCTTGGGCGCCCTGGACGACACCGCCGATGAAGCCGTCGGGCGCGGGGAGTCGGGCTGTGGGAGCGGTTTCGGTCGGCGTGCAGGCAACGGCCAGCAGAACGCCGGGGGCGACAACGAACTGGATCAGCCTGGAGGTGGTCATGGAAACACCTTAGCGTCTCGGGATCCAGCAGCAGGAGCGGCGAATCGCCGCGACGTCGGCCTTGGCGTGGGCTGTTAGCCGCCGTGGCGCTCCTCCGCCGTCTGCTTCAGCGCTCGACCGACGGCGGCGAAGCCGCGGTGCATGGCGCCGCCAAACAGGAGCCGGGCCACCGGCGCCAGCGGCCCTTCGAGGGTGTCGGTGTTGAAGTAGGTGCAGCTCGTCTCGCTTCGCTTCTCGAGTCGCTGGACGCGCAGCGCCTTGACGAGTCCGAGGGCGACGTTCGTGGTCCAGGCCAGGCGGGTCGGCGGTTCGACGATCGCGATGCGCTCGGTCTGCTTCCGGTTGTAGCGGTCGAGCTTGACGTCGAAGTGGATAGTGGAGCCGACGCGGACATCGGTCTTCCGGTAGGTCCGGGCGAAGGGATTCCACTCGTGGTAGCGGTCGAGATCGACGAGGAGGTCCCAGGCCACGTCGATGGGGGCGTCGATCTCTACCGGTTCGGAATCGATGGAGTGCTTGAACATCCGGGGCCTCCTGTGCCGCTAGTGCTGGCCGAGCGACCGGAACCAGCGGTCCGTTTCTTCCCAGAGGCGTCGTGACGCTGCTTCGTCGCGGGCGTCGGGGATGGGCTCGGCCTTGGCGCAGCGTTCATGGTAGTGGCCGCCTTCCAGGTTCGGGTCCGTGGCGCACTTGATCGTGGTCTGGGCGGCCTGAGCCGGCGTCAGGAGGATGAGCGGCGCCAGCGGCGTGGCCAGGCGCTTCATCCGCCTGAGCAGCCGGGGCTCGTCCTGCCAGCCGAAGGTCATGTTCGAGTACGCGGAACCAGGGTGCACGGCGGCCGCTCTGAGGTTGCCGTCCGCGGCGTAGCGGCGCTGCAGCTCGAACGCGTGGTGGATCAGCCCCAGCTTGGACTGGCCGTAGGCGGTCCAGGAGTCCAACCTGCCCGGGGGCTCGAAAAGACGGTCGTTGCTGCCCTTGTCGTGCTGGTGCGAGGAGACATTGATTACCCGCGCGTCGCCGCTACGGCGGCCGGACTCGAGCAGCATCGGCAGCAGCAGGCGCGTCAGGTGGAAGGTGCCGAGGTAGTTCGTTCGCCAGTGGATCTCGAAGCCGTCGGCGGAGAGCCTCTGCTCGCGCCAGCGCCAGAGCACGTCGCGCAGGATGCCGGCGTTGTTGATCAGCACGTCCAGGCGGCCGCCGGACGTCTCCCGGTACCAGGCGGCGAAGTCCGCGACGCTTCGGGCGTCGGCGAGATCGAGGCGGTGGGTCTCGATGCCGCCAGGAAGGTGCCCGGCGTCCCGCAGGTCACCCAACAGGGCCTTCCTGGCGGCGGCGCTGTTACGCGGGCAGGTGACCGCGACGTCGGCGCCCCACGCGGCGAGAGTCCTGGCGACCTGGTAGCCGATCGACCCGGGCGTCGCGCCGGTGACGATCACTCTTCTGCCCGACATGTCGACGGGCTCGGCCATCGGCTTGCGCGAGCAGAGCTCCCACAGGTGATGGAAGGCCTTCGAGAGCCCGGATCCTGGTCGGTACGTCATGGCGTTCGTTGGAGCGGGCGCGGCGGAGTGTTCAGAGCCGGCGCTTCGCGCCGGATGCCGGCGGGGGCGCCGGCGCACCCGGTTTCGGCGGCTCCTGCGTTACGAGCAGCGTTTCACTCGCTTCCCACAACCTGACCCCGTTGGCCGGGTCCGTGGCGTGCTCGGACGGGCGCTTCTCGCGCAGCATGTGCAGGTAGATGCCGCTGCGCTCGCCGGCGTCGTCGGCGCAGCAGAGATAGCTCACGGGCCTGGCGGCCTTCTCCGGCGTCAGGAAGAAGAGCTTCATCATCGGCGCGACCAGGGGCTTCAGGAACCACGGCGCGTCGCGTGCGATCGCCGTGTTGACGGGGCCCGGGCAGAGCGAATGGACCACGACGTGCCTCTCGCCCTCGCGGTTCAGGCGACGCGAGAGCTCGGTCGCGTAAGTGCAGACGACGAGCTTGCTCGCACCGTAGTGCTTGATCCCGTCCCGGACGCCGTAGTCCGTGAAGGCGCCGAAACGGTCGAAGTCGACCGGCTCGGCGGAGCGGTGCGCGTCCGAAGAGACGAGGATGATGCGGGGCGAATCCTCGAGCCTCGCGGCCGGACGCACCGTGCCGTCCTTCAGCCAGCGGTCGACAAGGACGCGGTTGGCCAGGAAGTGGACCGCGAACATCAGCTCGAAGCCCTG